>NZ_JBCHAA010000024.1:0-82309 GCF_053525655.1 Trinickia camelliae | reverse complement strand
CTGTCTAACCTCTAGTTTGAGGCTTGCAGGTGTCTACTGGGGCCGGGGCGATTCAACATGCCGGATACCCAGTTCGTCGGCAACGTCGCGCTGGCCCGGTGCGTCGGCGGGGCACTCGTCTTCGCGCTGGAATATGGACCGCCTTATCTGAAAGGCGTTGCCATCCGCCGGAACCCCAAAACGCACGCAGACGAACGGATCTATTTTGCAGAGAAGGCGCTGCCCAGATGGCTATATCTCAGCAATCAGGAAATGCTCGTCGTGATTCCGAACGAGGGGCATGAAACCGACAAGAAGTATCTCGTATACCAGTACGTTTCGGGTAAAGGCCAGCCCGATGAGAGCACGGCAACCGATCAGTTGCCTGTGTCGATTCATGCGTTGCTTCCTGTGCGGCCGCAGTGACGCTTAGCGCACTTGGCGCTGGTTAAGCGTGTCCCAGCGCCTCCTCGAACTCCCAGTGAGCGGGCCCTAAGCCCGCCCCCTCATCAACCCGGAATCTCCGCCTCCACCAACAACGCCAGCAACGCCAAAGACTCCTGCCACCCAAGATAACAAGCCTCGACAGGAATCGCCTCCGGCACGCCCTCCTGCACCACCGTCAATTCAGTCCCACAAACCACGGGCCGAAGCGAAATCGTCGTCACCATCACCCCGGGCAAATTCGGATCATCGAACCGATCCGTGTGCCGAATCAACTCATTTGGCACGAGCTCGAGATACTCGCCGCCAAACGAATGCCCGCCGCCCGAGCTGAAGTTCGTAAACGACATCCGATAGCTGCCGCCCACCTTCGCGTCCAGGCTATGAACCTTGCAAGTAAATCCATTCGGCGGCATCCATTTGGCGATCGCGTCGGCGTCCAGAAACGCGCGATAGAGACGCTCAGGTTTGCAACGCAACACGCGGTGAAGCCGGATAGTGCCTGTAGTCATGAGATCAACTCCTAGAGCAGAGGAAAGGCCCTCCGATCCTATACGACGAACGCGGCGGGATGAAATCGACATGCAGACGCCCAAATCGCCACCAGCGCGCCCCGCTTCACCGAGGCCGCCGAACCGCTCTCACCTTCCCACTGCTTCCGCCGCCGCAAAAGAACTGATCCGAGCCATTCGACTCAAGTCCCGACACCCCAATCCCCGCCGGCATCTCGAGACTCTCCAGCACTTCCCCCGTGCTCGGATCGATGTGCCGCAATTCGCTCCCGTCATCTTCCCAGGTCGCGTGCCAAAGCTCTCCCTCGACCCACGTGACGCCAGTGACGAACCGGTTGGTCTCGATGGTTCGCAGCACCGCCCCGGTCTCCGGATCGACCTGATGGATCTTCCGCTCGCGATACACCCCCACCCAGAGCGTCCCTTCGGCCCATGCCATCCCCGAATCGGCGCCGCCACCGGGCGCCGGGATCGTCGCCAGCACCTGGCCGGTTTTCGGATCGATCTTCTGAATGCGATCCTCCGCGATCTGAAACAGGTGCTGGCCGTCGAACGCGGTGCCCGCGTGCGAGGCGACGTCGATCGAGCGCACGGTCTTTCCGCTCGCGGGGTCGAGGGCCTCGAGCTTGTCGCCGGTGGCGAACCAGACTTGCTGTCCGTCATAGGTGACTCCATTCACCCTTTCGACGCCGGGAAAAGGGCCATATTCACGAACGATTTCGGCCGCTGATCGTTTCATGTTTCCTCCGTCCTGATCATTCGGTAGTGGTGCGTGTCATCCTAATCGCCCGGCAGCGGAGCGGGGAGTAACAAGGTCGTCGCGAATCCCGGCACGGGCGGGGTCATCCAGCGCAGCGCGCGTCCGCGTCCGTACGACTGCACCTTGCCCGCCTCGGCGAGCGAGTCGAGCGAGCGCTGCACGGTACGCTGGCTCGCGCCGAGCGCTAGCGCCAGCGCCGAGCTCGTCCATGATTCGCCGTCGCTGAGGAAGGCCAGCACCGCTGCGTGTTTTTCTTCGACGGGCCGCGCCAGCACGACGACTTCGCGCGCGCCGCTGGGCGCGAGCGCAAACCCGCGCTGCGTCGCGTTTACGCTGGCCAGTGCCTGGATCTCGCTGCGCAACCGACCGACTTCGACGCGCAACCGCGCGCGATGCGACTCGTCGGCGAGTTTCAAGCGGAAGGCGCGGGCAACGAGCGTGTCTCTCGGCACGTCTTGCGGCCACGCTTCCGCGAGCGTGCGCGCCAGCGTGAACAGAATCGGCCGCGTGGCGAGCGAGACGACCGTTCCCGCATCGCGAACCACGTAGCGGCACGCGTCGACGACGAGCGCGTCCGTCGCCAGTAACGCTTCGACCTCTTCGAGCAGAACTAGCCGCTCCTCGCCGCGCACGATCAGCCGTGCCGCGGGCGTGTCCAAAACGCGAGATGCGCTTTCGACCTCGGCCGTCAGCGCGGGGATGCCGGCGTGGCGCGCGGCGAAACTGGCGCGCTCAAGCGCGGCGCGCGCGGTCTTCGTCTGGATGCGCCGCAGCGCGACGCCCGCGACGACCAGTTCGTGGACGGCCCGCAACGCGGGCGGAAGCGGCATGGGGGCGAGGGCGGCGAGCGTACGCTCGGTTTCGTCGAGGCGGCCGACGAGGAGAAAGCGCCTGAGTTCGAGATACCTTGCATGCGCGGCGTTGACGAAGTCGCCGTGCGCTTCGAGCGTGGCGCGCGCGGCGTCGAGCGTCTTGGCGGGCCAGCCGAGGTCGCGCGAGGCGAGCGCGATTTCGGCCTCGGCGACGATGCACCGTGCGCGGGCCACGGCCTCTTTAGGACCAAACGCGCGCGCCGCGTTTCGCAGCAGCGCCTTGGCTCGCGCGAAGTCGCCGAGCTGCGCCATCGCGATGCCGCGCAGCGCGAGCGCGGGCGCGTCGTCGCGCAGGGCGACGCGCTTGAGTGCGCCGAGCGGATCACCGCCCGCGAGCGCGCGCGCCGCGGCCGTGATCAGCGAGTCCATTCGAATCCCGCCACACTTGTCACTCCCGCCGTTCCGAGGTCCGGACCTAGTCTATCTCACAACATCAACCGTTTCGTTGCACCGGGTACCGAACGCACCGGGCGGCGAGGCGCTTCTGAATTGCATGGGATGGGCCTCAGCATGATCTCCGAACGAACCACCTCGCAGCGCGCTTTCATCGGCGTCATGTCGCTGCTCTTCGCCGCGAGCACGGCGGCGACGATTTACTGGTGCGCGTCGATGTCGTCGATGCATGGGATGTCGATGCCCGGCGGCTGGACGATGTCGATGACGTGGATGCTCACGCCCGGGCAGTCGGGGCCGCGCGCGGCGGTGTCGTTTCTGCGCATGTGGGTCGTGATGATGGTGGCGATGATGCTGCCGTCGCTGATGCCGATGCTGATGCGTTATCGCAGGGCCGTAGTCGGCGCACGGGCGGCGCGCCTCGTTGGGCTCACCGCGCTGGTGGGCTGCGGATACTTTGCCGTGTGGACCGCGTTTGGAATGGCCGCGTTTCCGGTGGGTGTCGCGCTGGCCGCCGCCGAGATGCAGTTGCCGGCGCTGGCGCGCGCCGTGCCGAGCGCGGTCGGGGTGGTGGTCCTCGTCGCGGGCGCGCTCCAGTTCACGGCGTGGAAGGCGCGTCACCTCGATTGTTGCCGGGCGTCCTCAGGGCACGGCCGGGGCCGCACGCTGCCGGCGGACGCCGCCACGGCATGGCGGCACGGTCTGCGCCTCGGTCTCCATTGCAGTTACTGCTGTGCAGGCCTGACGGTGGTCTTGCTCGTCATCGGCGTCATGGACTTGCGAGCGATGGCTGTCGTGACGGTGGCCATCACTGCGGAGCGCCTCGCTCCGGGCGGTCAGCGGGTGGCGCAAATGACCGGGGTCATCGCTGTCGCAGCGGGGGTGTTCCTCATCGCGCGGGCAGCGGGGCTCTAGCGGCGTATCGATCGCCGATGCACACCGCGCGATACCCGCACAATCGCTCAGTGGTGAGGTGCTTCCTGCCCCGTAATGGGAGACGGTGGCGGCGCGGTGAGCGGACCGTCCAGCGCAAGTTTCCTGGCCCGTTTGGTCCACATCGCCGTGAGGATCGGAACCAGGATCGCCGTCACGAGGCAAGCGGTCGCCACCAGCGCCGTGGCGGCAGGGACGACAGGTTTGAAGCGCGGAATCATCTCCCCGATGATCGCGGGATTCGCCACCGCCGCACCGGCGGTCGACGACGCGGCCAGCCCCGCTGCCCCGTTGCCGCCGCCGATGAACCGGTCAGCGAGCATGAGCGGCACGCCGGTGATGACGATCACGGTGAGGCCGAGCAGCACGCCCGGCAGGCCGCTCGTCGCGATGACATGCAGATCGATGCCGCAGCCGAGCGCGAAACCGAAGAACGGAATGAGCGGGTGCACGCAACGTCCGAACAGCTCACGCAAATCCTTGTCCAGATTGCCGAGCGTAAAACCGATCAGGAACGGCAGCAGTGCGCCGGCAAACAAGCGCGCTTCGAAGACCGCGACGCCTGCCGCCCCGAGGATCAGCATGCTGACGAGCGGCCCCGATTCGATCGACATCAACACGAATGCCCCGGCCTCCTCCTTGCTCCCGTATTGCTGCATGACGGCGGCGTAGAGGCCGCCGTTGGTCATGTCCATCGAGGTGGTGATCGCCAGCACGGAAAGCCCGGCGAGAACGCCGGTCTTGATGCCGTCGTCGGGGATGAAGTGGGCGGCGATGAGCGTCGCGGCCCAGGCCACCAAGGTCTTCGTGGCGAGCAGCGTGCCGGACTTGCGCAGCACGAGGCCGGTCGCGCGCAAATCGATCGTTGCGCCCATGCAGAAGAACCAGGCCGCGAGGATCGGCACGGTACCGGTGATCAAGCCGTTGGTGAACGAGCCGAAATACTTGCCGGCGTTCGGCGCAAAGGTGTGCACGCATGCGCCCAGCAAGAGCGGGACCAGCATCAGCCCGCCGGGAATACGGTCGATGGTCTGCTTGATCTTCATGTCTCCTCCGTGGACGTCTGTGCGTCCGGTTTGCTGCTCGGATGGTTTCGACGCAATGTAGCATCAATTTGGAACAGCATTCCGGAAAATTGCCTTACTCCTGTGTGATCGTTTACACCTATAAAATGCGTTCTAATTAGTGGGTTCTGAAGTGGCTTGATAGGGTTTCCAGAAATATCGGACCGATGTTCCGAATTATTTGGCCTTGTGATCTAATGGCGCACAACGCACACCTGGAGCCCGGTCCGCGCCACCCGCGCCGCGCTCGTTCAGAAACGGAGAAGCCGCATGGACATCAAGCAAGCCATACACAGCGAGCACGCGAAAACACTCGACACCGCCGGTCTGCGCAAGCAGTTCCTCGTCGAGCAGCTCTTCGAGCGCGACGGCCTGACCTTCACCTACAGCCATATCGATCGCATCATCGTCGGCGGGGCGTGGCCGGTGTCGCGAGCCGTGGAGCTGCCGGCCGCGCTTGGCAAGGAGGTCGGCGTGAGCCATCTGCTCGAACGCCGCGAAATGGGCGCGATCAATATCGGCGGAGCGGGGTGGGTGGAGGTCGACGGCGTGCGCTTCGAGATCGGCAACGAGGAGGCGCTCTACATCGGGCAAGGTGCGAAATCGGTCACGTTCGGCAGCGTGAGCCGTGAGCGGCCCGCGAAGTTCTATCTGAATTGCGCGCCCGCGCATACGTCGTACCCGACGCGCGCGATCACGCTGGCGCAAGCGTCGCCCGAAACGCTGGGCGATCCGGCCACGAGCAACCGGCGCACGATCTACAAGTTCATCGTTCCCGAAGTGCTTCCAACCTGCCAGCTCTCGATGGGCATGACGAAGCTCGAGCCGGGCAACCTGTGGAACACGATGCCGTGCCATACGCACGAGCGCCGCATGGAGGTCTATTTCTACTTCGATCTCGCCGACGATGCCGCCGTCTTCCACATGATGGGCGAGCCGCACGAGACGCGGCACATCATCGTGCATAACGAGCAGGCGGTGATTTCGCCGAGCTGGTCGATTCACTCAGGCGTCGGCACGCGCGCGTACTCGTTCATCTGGGGGATGGTCGGCGAGAACCTCGTGTTCAAGGATATGGATCACGTCGCGGTGGCCGATCTGCGTTAAGCGCGCGCCGCTTGCGAACTCACTATCCGATTACTTCGAGGCGATGCTTATGTCAGCAGGAATGTTCGATTTGGCCGGCAAGGTCGCCGTCGTGACCGGCTGCAACACCGGCCTGGGCGCCGCGATGGCGAAGGCGCTGGCTCAGGCCGGCTGTGACATCGTCGGCGTCGGCCGCGCGGACCCGGCCGGCACCATGGCAAACGTGCGCGCGGCCGGGCGGCGCTTCGCCGACGTGCGCGCGGATCTGTCGACCATAGAACCGGTCGCCGACGTCATGCGGGCGGCGGTCGAGGCGTTCGGCCGTGTCGATGTGCTCGTCAACAACGCTGGGATGATTCGGCGCAACGACGCGTTGGATTTCACCGAAGACGATTGGGACGCGGTCACGAACGTCAATCTCAAGAGCGTCTTCTTTCTCGCGCAAGCGGCGGCGCGCCAATTCGTGGCGCAGGGCGGCGGCGGAAAGATCATCAACATCGCGTCGATGCTGTCGTTTCAGGGCGGCATTCGCGTGGCGTCGTACACGGCGTCGAAAAGCGGCGTACTGGGCTTGACGCGCATGCTCGCCAACGAGTGGGCGGCGCGCGGCATCAACGTCAACGCGATTGCACCGGGCTATATGGCGACCGACAACACCACCGCATTGCGCAACGACGCGCAGCGCAACGAAGAGATCCTTGGCCGCATTCCGGCGGGCCGCTGGGGCGAGCCGGACGATCTCGCAGGGCCCGTGGTGTTTCTGGCGTCGGCGGCGTCGGACTATCTGCACGGTCACACGCTCGCGGTGGATGGCGGCTGGCTAGCCCGTTAGGACGGCGCCGGTTCGAAACGCGCTATGCTCCGCTCTCTATCGAACATCAGATCAGCGACAGAAGAAACATGAGTACAGCGCTCAAGGGGAAGAAGGGAGCCGACGCCGCCCGCGCACGAAATGCCGGCATCGTCGAGAGCGATACCCAGGCCAGTGGCGGCGACAAGGTCGAATCCGTGGCGGCGATCGGCAAGCTGTTCGCGATCCTCGATGCGATCGGCTCGCACGGGCAGATCGGCATCAGCGAGCTGTCGCAGCGGCTGACGATGTCGAAGACCACCGTGCACCGCTTTCTGCAGACCTTGAAGGCGCTCGGCTACGTCGAGCAGGAAGGTGACACAGAGCGCTATCGTCTGACGATCCGTCTTTTCGAACTCGGCGCCAAAGCGCTCGAGAACGTCGATCTCGTGCGCGAAGCCGACAAGGAGATGCGGCTGATCGCGCAGTCGACGCGCGAGGCCGTGCACCTCGGCGCGTTTGACGAAGACAGCATCATCTACATCCACAAGATCGACGCCGACTACGGCTTGCGAATGCAATCGCGCATCGGCCGCCGCAATCCGCTCTATAGCACCGCGATCGGCAAGGTGCTGCTTGCGTGGCTGGAACCGGACGAGGCGCGCGAGGTTCTCGCCCACATCGAATTCAAGAAATCGACCTCGAAGACGCTCGCGTCCGCCGACGCGGTGCTCAGCATCCTGCCGAACGTGCGCAAGCAAGGCTACGGCGAAGACAACGAGGAACAGGAGGAGGGTCTCTTGTGCATCGCGGTACCGGTGTTCGACCGCTTTGGCCGCGTTGCCGCCGGACTCTCGATTTCGTTTCCGACGATGCGCTGCGGCGCGGATACGAAAACCCACTACGTCTCGTTGCTCAAACGCGCCGGACTCGCGATCTCCGAGCGGCTCGGGTATCACGCCGAAACGCAGCCCGATTAATCCGCCAAGCTTGCCCCTCTCCGGCGACACAACTCGGTGTGCGTCCGCACCCACAGTTGCCGAATTCGACTAGGTGATGGCGTCTCATCACGATGCCGCCGCGCTACCTTTTCAATCACTGGCGGTATGAGCCGTAGTTCTGGCGGTTAGCGTCGCGTATGTAAGCAACCCGTCGGAAACGGGCCGGCCGCTGGGCACGCCGATGGGTGCAATCCGTTAAAACGAGAGGGGATCGCATCGTTCATTAGGATGACTATAGAAGGCGCGCACGCATTGATGAGACGAAACGCGCGATGAACGGCGATCAAGAACCAGGAGACCGAGACGACCATGGATGCGCGCACGGAGGCGCCTGCGTTGCACAGGCGGTTGATGCAATACGACCCGGTCCTGGGCTATCGATTTGCGGCCGGGCTCAAAGTCCGGATCCCGCACGAGGGCGGCGGGTATCTCGTGAAGAGCAACCGCGACGGCTTTCGCTGTGATCACGAAGTCACGCCACGGAAGAACCGCCAGCATCGCGTGCTCGTATTCGGCGATTCCTACACGGCCGGTGACGGCGTCAGCAACGGCAAACGCTACTCGGACGTGCTCGAGCAAAAGCTGCCCGACACCGAGGTGCTCAATTTCGGGCTCAGCGGCAGCGGCACGGATCAGCAGTACCTGATTTATCAGCAGTACGCGGACCAGATCGACCATGACGCGGTGGTGATCAGCGTGCTGGTCGAGAACATTCAGCGCAATGTTCTGAAGGATCGAGGCTGGGCGGACCGCGCGGGCGAAGCGATCCGCGTGCCGAAGCCATGGTTCGAACTCTCCGGCGGCGACGAGCTGACGCTCAAAGGCGTGCCGGTTCCGCAGCCCTACAAGGCCGATTTGACGTCCGAGGCGCAAGCGGGCGTCAAAGCGTTGGTTCGTTCGGGCATCCACAAGATGGCCGACCACCTCGGGCCGGAATGCAAGGACTTGTGCCAGAAGCTGACGAAGTTCCAGCCGCTGCCGGAGTATCACTCCGCCGATAACGCGAGCTGGAAGCTCATGCAAGCCATCCTGAGAAAGTGGGTGTCAGAGCTCAAGGTGCCGGCGGTGATCGCGGTCGTGCCCGTGTATCAATACGTCGAGGAAACGGCGAGCTACAAGGACGTCAGAAAGCGCTTCGACGAACTCGCTCAATCGATCGATGTACCCGTCTATCACCTCGTCGACGACCTGGTGCGGCACCCGGTCAAAGTCAGACGATTGCTTCGCTTCGAGAAGGACGTCCACTTCACGCCGTTCGCGCACAAGCTGGTTGGGGAGGCGCTCGCGAAGGTCGTGGCGCCGTTGCTGGACACCGGCGCCTCGCTCGAAGAAAACGCGATGCCCCGCGCCGCCACCGCGATTGCGATGCATGGACGGTGACATATGGGCATGGTCGATATCGATGCTTGTGAAACAGGGCGATGGGCGATCGTCGATACGCTGTACTTCGATTCACTTCGGCATCGCTTCGTACGCGGCGACATCGAAATAGACGGGTCGCGCATCGCGCGCATCCTGCCGCCCGGCGCGTCACGGCGCGACTGCAAACTCGCGGGCGAGGCGACGGTGTGTCTTCCCGGATTGATCGATTCCGATGCCGGGTCCGGGCACCAAGACTGGAGCCTGTATTCGCGCGAACTCGCCGCCCACGGGGTGACGACGGCGGGTGTCTTTTGCAGCGGGACTGCCGACTGCTCGGCGTTCGCCGCAGCGGAAGGCGTGCGCCGCCTCCTGTATGTCGAGCTTGGCGAAGGCGGCAGCGCGAACGCGTGTGCCGACGGCTTCGTGCGTGTCGCGGCGTCGCTCGCGCTCACCCGCTGCGAGGTGTTTCCCGCCGTAGTGCCGAGCGAGATCTGGTCGGCGGCGACGCTGCTCGCCGCGGCGTCGATTGCCGAGACGCTCGGCCGCCGCCTGTGCGTGCGGCTCAGTGCGACGCATGGCGACGCCAAGCGCTACAAGGAAACGCGTTTCTTCACGGAGGTCGGGCTGCTGTCCTACTTGTCGCTGTTGTCGCAGGTGACGATCTTCAACGTCTCGCAATTGACGCGCAGCGACGTGGGGATGCTCAACGATTCCGCCGCGAACCTCGTCTGCGCGCCCGGCGCAGTCAGCGAGTTGCTGCTCGAGCAGCACTTCGCGCGCTTGTCGTTGAAGGACCGCGCACTGGGCTTTTCGATCAGCGGCCATGCCGTGACGGAAGCGCAGCGCTACGAATCGCTGGTGCTGTTGTCGATGGCGCTGATCCACCAAGCGGGGGACGCTGCCGCCACGTGCGACGTCGTCGTCGACGCCTTGACGCGTTCGGCCGCGCTGGCGCTCGGCATCGCGAACATCGGCGCGATCGCGGCGGATATGAAGGCCGATCTCTGCCTCTTCGAGCGGCCCGGCGATTTCGCTGAAAACGGCGACAGCCGCGACTTCATCAAGCTGCTCGCCAGCACGAAGCCGCGTGACGTGTTGATTGACGGTTCACCGGTGGTGCTCGACGGCGCGATCGTGCGCGAGCCGGAACAAGCGTAGTTCAAGACGACCCATTATTCATCGTCGCGGGGGTAAGCAATGACCAGGTATGTGCTAGGCGTGTCGGCCTTCTATCACGATTCGGCGGCTGCGATCCTGAAAGACGGCAAGATCGTCGCGGCAGCGCAGGAAGAGCGCTTCAGCCGGAAGAAACACGACCCGCGCTTCCCGCGCGGCGCGATCAACTACTGCCTCGAAGAAGCGGAGATCGACGGCAACGATCTGGCGGCCATCGCGTTCTATGACGACCCGGCGCTGACCGCCGATCGCATCATCCGCTCGTCGATCGCGTTCGCGCCCGATGCTGAAGCGTTTTTTACGCGGGCCGCGCGCTCGTTTTTCGGCGTCAAGCCCTACTTCAAGGAGCTGATCGAAGAGATGCTCGCGTGCGATGTGCCGATCTACTACGCGCGGCATCACTATTCGCACGCGGCGTCGGCGTTCTTTCCGTCGCCGTATGAAGAGGCCGCGGTGCTGTGCGTCGATGGCGTCGGCGAGTGGTCGACGACGAGCCTCGGCGTCGGGCGCGGCAGTCGCCTGGAAATTCTGCGAGAGATTCGCTACCCGCATTCGCTCGGTCTGCTCTACAGCGCGTTCACGTTCTTCTGCGGATTCAAAGTCAATAGCGGAGAATACAAGCTGATGGGGCTCGCGCCGTATGGCCGACCCATTTACGCGGGCAAGATCAAAGAGCACCTCATCGATATCAAGGAGGACGGGTCGTTCCGGTTGAACCTCGACTTCTTCGATTTCCATCAAGGGCTCACGCTGACCAACGAGCGGTTCCATCGGCTTTTCGACGGGCCGCCGCGCGTGCCGGAATCGAGAATCACGCAGCGCGAGATGGATTTGGCCGCGTCCATTCAAGCCGTGACGGAAGAGGTCATGCTGGAAATCTCCCGCACGATGCGGCAGATGACGGGCGCGGCCAACCTGTGTCTCGCCGGAGGCGTCGCATTGAATTGCGTGGCCAACGGGAAGATTCTGCGCGCGGGCATCTTCGACGACATCTGGATCCAGCCGGCCGCCGGCGACGCGGGCGGCGCGATCGGCGCGGCCTATCTCGCCGACTTCAACATGCTGGGCGGCCGCCGCCCCGCGCTTGCCGGCGCCAAGGATTCGCAGCAAGGGAGCTTCGTCGGGCCCGAGTACAGCGATGGTGAGATTCTCGCGTTCCTGTCGGACACGGGCGCCCAGTATCACGCCCTGGACGCCGCCGATGCGGGCGCCGCGCAGATCGCGGGCCTGCTCGCGCAGCAAAAGATCGTCGGCATGTTCGCGGGCCGCATGGAGTTCGGACCGCGTGCGCTCGGCGGCCGCTCGATCCTCGGCGATCCGCGCGCGGCGACAACGCAATCGCGCATGAACCTGAAGATCAAGTTTCGCGAGTCGTTCCG
Source organism: Trinickia camelliae (assembly GCF_053525655.1). NCBI lineage: Bacteria > Pseudomonadati > Pseudomonadota > Betaproteobacteria > Burkholderiales > Burkholderiaceae > Trinickia > Trinickia camelliae. The sequence goes on along the minus strand of NZ_JBCHAA010000024.1, from coordinate 70,558 downwards.
GCCGTTCGCGCCGATCGTATTGAAGGACCGCGCGGCGGATTATTTCGAGCTCGGCGCCGACAGCCCGTACATGCTGATCGTCGCGCCGGTGAGGGAAGAGCATCGGCAGGTGCCGGACGCGCCGTCCGATCCGGAGGACATGCTGGAGATCGTCAACACCGTGCGCAGCTCCGTTCCGGCGATCACGCACGTCGACTACAGCGCGCGCATCCAGACGGTGGAAGCGGACGTGAACCCGCGGATGTTCGCGGTATTGAAGGCGTTCGAGGCGCTGACCGGATGCCCGCTGCTCGTCAACACGTCGTTCAACGTGCGCGGCGAGCCGATCGTCTGCACGCCGGAAGACGCCTACCGCTGCTTCATGCGCACGGAAATCGACGCGCTCGTGATGGGCAACTTCATCCTCTATCGCGACGAGCAAGCCGCGGTCGAAACCGACGACTCATGGAAGAAGGAGTATCAACTTGACTGACGCCGACCTTGGAAAATTCTTCCGCACGAAGCTCGCGCCCGCGCAGCGGCAAGTCGCGCCGTTCGTGGTGGCGAACACCAATCCTGCCTGCACGTCGTACTTTCTGCATGTCTTCGAGCCGGAACCGATCGTCGCGCATGAAGACATGATCGGCGCGCTGATCGAGATCTGGCGCGAGCTTGGGCTCGACACGCTGGTGGCGCTCGAACCGGACCTGCGCAAGATGGCAAAGGCACTTCGCGCGCCGGCCGAAGAAAGCGAAGCGGTGTCGCAGTTCGTGTACGCGATGTATTAACGCGATGCGTTCAGCTTCAGCGCGGCTTGGACGTTGCGGAACCGGGCGATCGCGAGCCGGTGCGAGGTGACGCCCGCTTCGCGCGCGGCGGCTTATCTTCCGTCATCGCCGCCGCCATCTTGCCGACCGCCTGCGCGATGCGCGCCGACAGCGCCGGGTCCGGCACCGCGCGCGCCAGCGTGACGCCGCCCGACAGCATCGCAAGCAGCGCGATCGCTTTGTCTTCCTGATCCGTGCCCGCGCCGGCGGGCATGCCCGAGCTCACCTCGTCGATGAGCCGGCGCAGTTCCTCCTCGTACGCCTCGCGCGTTTCGTCGTCCGCCCGCACCATCTCCGGCGAAAAGCTCGGTAGCGCGCAGCTTTCCTCGACGGCGCACGTGCGCTTGGGACCCATGTAAAACTCGATGAACGTCTTGAGCCATTGCGTCCCGTGGCTCGCCCTGAGCCCGGCGACCGCGAGCCGCAATTCTTCGAGGCCGGAGAGCACCACCGTGCGGAACGCCTCGCTCTTCGATTTGAAGTGTCCGTAGAACGCGCCGTTTGTCACCCCGGCTGCTTTCGTCAGGCCGTCGATGCCCGAGCCGCCATAGCCGTCGCGGCGGAACAGCTGGCCGGCCGCCTCGAGGATGCGGTTGCGGGTTTCGGTCTTGTGTTCGGCTGAGTAGCGCATGGATCACTCACTTTGAGAGCGACCACTCTTTTTTCTTGAAAAGAGAGTGGTCAGTGTCTATACATAGAGAGCAGTTGATATTTATACCACCACGAGTCGTTGTTCACCTTAGAGGATCTGCCATGCCGATTACGCTGACCGTACCCGAAGGATTGCTGTCGCCTGAAGCCGAGGCCCGTGCTTTCTCCCAGTTGACCGAGGCGCTCTTGAAGGTCAACCAGCTCGACGGCAACCCGTTCATGGAGCCCAACGTCGTCGGGACCTTGAACGTCTTGCCGAAGCAACACGTTTTTTCAGGCGGCAAGCCTGCTCCGGCGGTATTCATCGAACTCAAGTTGCCGCCTATTGCGCTTGCGACTCCGAAAGCCAAGCAGGCTTTTACCGAAGCGGCTACGACCATTCTGGAAAAGGCCGCGGAAGGGCGCGTCAAGCGGGATCACATCTGGACCAACGTCGTCTATGCCGCCGAAGGGGCGTGGGGGATAGCCGGTCGCGCCTATAGCAATTCGGAGCTCGTCGACGCGATTCAGCACGCCGCTACGCGCTGAGGGGCACGCTCGCGAAAGCAGCACGCAACGGTCATGTAGCGGAGCGCCGCCCGAGACGCGGTCTCTCGCTTATGATCGTTGCATTCGCGACGTCTCACGGAGAGTGCGATGCTCACAGGCGGCTGCTTTTGCGGAAACGTTCGCTATGAAGTGTCCGGCGAAATTATCGATGCCACGCTTTGTCATTGCGCCGATTGCCGGCGTATCTCGGGGGCGCCTTTTGTCGCGTGGTTCACCGTGAAGCGCTCGGCGTTTCGTTTTGTCGATGGTGAACCCAGGACCCTCGCTTCAAGCGAAGCGGTCTTACGTACCTTTTGCGCCGATTGCGGCACGCACCTGACCTACCGGCACGCGGATTTCGCCGACGAGATAGACGTGTCGACGTGCAGTCTCGATGCGCCTGAACAGGTTCCGCCGCGGCATCACACCTGGAAGGCGCAAAAGCTGCCTTGGGTGCATTTACCCGATGCCTTGCCGCAATATCGAGGCGCATATCCAAATGCCGATTGAATTCGTGAGGCGTTGAAAGGAGACGAAAATTGTTGGCAATTGGAAAGGCGACTTTCGATGGCTACGCCGAATAATTACCGATAAATCAAGCGCAAGCGCGAAGCGGCGGCAATAGTTATTGATTTGACAATTGCTGTCTTTAATCTTGATGTTTAGTCATCGGATATTTTGTAGAATCCTGCGGCGATTGAGATAAAGAGACGGCATGGCTGCGGCAGACATAATCGACGCACTAACCGGGGGATCGATTCTGCGCAATCGCTTGCGGCGGTGGCGCGTGGCCGTGACGGCGGTGTTGCTAGCGTTGGCGTTTCTCCCCGCTGACTGCGCGATGGCCCACCCCCACGTGTGGGTTTTGTACGCCATGAACCTGGAGATGCAAAACCGCACCGCCATCGCGATCGATGAAGAATGGACCTTCGCGGAAGGCTTCTCCGCGCTGGTGGACGTCGATCTGAGCCACTATCCGAAGAATGGCGTGCTGAGCGCGCGAGACGCGGCTGCGCTGCGCCGCACCGCGTTCGATTCGCTCAAAGACGTCGACTACTTCACGCGCGTCTTCGTGCGCGACCGCCCTGTGCCGCTTGGCGATCCGCAGCGGTTCACGGCGGAGATGCGCGACGGTAAGCTCGTCTACACGTTCCGGCGCGCGTTTGCGCAACCCGTCGACGTGTCGCAAAACCCGCTCGAACTGGGCACCTGGGACGATGAATTCTTCGTCGACTTCGAAATGAAAAAGAACGGCGTTAACGCGGTCGGCACGAAAGCAGCTTGCCGTGTCTTCTACACGCAGGACCCGAATCACGCCGTGTATTACGGCACGTATCCGCCGATGGCGGCGACGGTGGTTTGCTGATATGTACGCGCTCCGCTTCGTTCGCATGGTCTGCGCGATTGCGCTGATCGGCGCTGCTCTGATGAGCGGCGGCCATGCCCGCGCCGACGTATTCGGCCGCCCCGACAGCCCGATCGCCCGGCATGCCCAAGCCGACGAACATCCTTTGCTGCTGCCCGGTTTCGTGCGCGATGCCGTGCGCGTCGTCATCGTCGCGCAAGCGCGCCTCGACGAATCCATGCAGGACGACGTGCTCAGCCTGCGTTCGCTCGGCGCGGGCGGCGGCGATGCAGGAGACTCCGGTGCGAGCCGCGACGCGTGGACCAAGCTCATCGCCTTCGTCGGACTTTGCCTCGCCTACGGCGTGCTGCACGCGCTTGCGCCGGGGCACGGCAAGACAATCGCTGCGATGTATTTCGGCTCGCGCGCGGCGTCGGCGAAACAAGTCGCCGGGTTCACGCTCGCCACCGCGCTCGGGCAATCGCTCACGGCGATCCTGCTGGTGAGCGGCGCGCTCGCGATTTTCGAAGGAACCGCGAACGCGATCATGCGGACTGCGGCGCCGTTGGAGCTGGTCAGCGCGATCGCCGTGCTGGGCGTGGCGACACTGACCGCGGTGCGCATTCTGCGCAGGCAGGAATGCTGCGCGCCGGTGCCGCTCTTCAACGCCGCTGCGGATCAGCGCGCAGCGACGGTCAGCACAACCGATGCCAACGACGATACGGAACGCGCCGCCTATCTGGGCGCGAGGCTCGCCACGCAGCGCCGCGCGCGTCCATCGTTCGTCGCAACCGCCAACGCCTCGGATATCGCGCAGCCGCGCCGTGCCTGGTGGCTCGCGTTTGCCGTGGCGCTTCGGCCTTGCGCGGGCGCTCTGTTCATCCTGCTGATCACGGCCCGCTATCACGTCTACTGGCTCGGTACCGTCGCCGCGCTCGCGATCGGCATCGGTGTCGCCACGACGGTCTTTACGCTTGGCTACGTATTGCGCAGCGGTCGCGCGCTCACACTGAGATGGGTCACGGGCCCAAAGCTCGAGCGATGGCAGCGTGGCGTGGCACTAGCAGGCGCAATCGTGATCGCTGTCTTCAGCGCGCTGCAGATCCTGCTGATCGTGACGGGCGTGAGTGCGATGACACCCAGCTAAGCGTCCGATGCGAAACGCTTCAATCCCCTTTATCGCTCAGCGCCCGACGAACACATCGCGATACCCGCCGTACATCGAGAGCAGCATCAGCGCCGCCAGCACCGGCGTCACCACGAGCGCGTACGCCATCAGCGGGATCATCGGCGCGAGCCACACGGCGAGCGTCATCGCGACGAAGTACACGAGCGCCATCTGCCAATTGCGCGCGACGCCCTTGAAGCTCGCCGCAATCGCTTCGAGCGGCGTCATGTCGTGCAGCATCACCAGTGCCGGCGCGAACCATGCGGCGGCGAGCGCGGCTGCGAAGATCGGCACGCCGACCATCGATTCCAGAACGCTCCGTGCGCCATGGCCGCCGTCGTAGGTGATCAACAGGCCGTGCGAGCCGTTCGCCATCGCTGCCGCCGTCATCGACACATGCAGCGCCGTGAACAAGATCGCGTAACCCGCGAGGACGATCGCCGCGCTATACAGCCCGATGGCGAGCAGGGCGTTGCGCCGCTCGACGACGGCCGCGACAAGCTGGCGGAGCCGCGCCGGCTCACCGTCGCGCGCCCGGTCTTGCGCCACCATCAGCACGCCCGCGACGAGCGGCGCGAGCAGCACCGCGAACGGCCGGTACATCGGCAGCAGCTTGAGCAGCGTCGCGAAATCGGCGCAGCCGAGGATCACGACAAGCCACAGCAGCGGCTGCGTGCGCGCGGCTTGCCAGCCGCTCGCGAGCCAGTCAGCGACAGCGGCGGCGCTGACTTCGCGTCCTTCTGGATAACGCAGTTCCGGCGTGCAACGACGGCGGATTCCATTCGATGATCCGCTCAGGTAACCGATGTTCATGGCGATTTCCTTTGTGTTGGCGAAAATGAATGCGAGTGCGGTGAGGTTCGAAGTAAGGCTGCGCTCTCGCGGTTTCAAGCGGTCGGCTCGCGATCGAGGCCGGCCGAGATGATGTCGATCTGATGCTTGACGTAGCGTGTGAGGGCCCGCCACGTGACGCGCGTGAGCCGCACGCACAAGATCAAGCCGAGGATGCCGAAGGCGAGCATCGCCAGCGCGTAGCCGAGCTTGACGCCGCCGTACGAGGAGCCGCCGGATGTCGTCACGTGGATGTGGTCTTTGCCGCTGCCGATGGACAGGTTGTTGCCGTCGAACACGACCGAGTCGCCGTCGCTCTTGAGCACCAGGCGGTTCGTGTCGCCGTTCGCGTCCTGCTGGAACGACATTTCGTCGCCGTCGTCGCTCGTGATCTTCCACGACGACGATTTGCCGTCCGCGCCGTTGCGGGCGTAGGAGACGCGGCCATCGTCGTCGTCTTTTACGTCGAGCGCGACCACGTCGTCGCGTGCGATGCTCAGCGACCCGTCATCGCCCTTGGTCAGCAATTGGCTTGTGCCGTCGCTCACCGTCGAGATGTCGAGCTTGCCGTCTTCCTTGCGGATCGAGACCGGCCCCGACTTGGTGACGAGCGATGCCTTGCTGCCGTCGTGCAAATCGAGGACGAAGCGGTTGCCGTCGATTCGCAGATCCTTGAAGTCGCTGAGCGCGTCGGCGGCTTTTTCGTTCAGGTCGGCAGCGTCGGCGGCGCTGGCGTTTTTGCCGATGTGAACCGATCCGTTGCCTTGGATGTCGATGACCTTGTGCGACGCGGCGTCGAGCGACGGCGTGCCGAACAGATGGTGGCTCGCGAACGTGAGCAGCATGACGAAGCCTGCCACGGCGAGCCCGCCGGAGACCACGTACCCCAAGGTCAGCACGAGCAGGTACAAGAGGAACGGTGCGAGCAGAAGGAACGGCAGAAGACCGAGCCCGGCAACCGCGCCGACCACCCGCATCAGGTTGCCGAACGAGCGGCGCTTTTCCCACTGGCGGTAGTTCGCCTGCGCCTTCAGTTCGCGGGCGAGCTTGACCGGGTCGCCAAGCGCGGCGATCACTTCTTCTTCCTGGCGGCCGGCGGCGAGCGCGTCGCCGATGTACTCGCGATAGTCGGCGACGATGTCATCGACGGCTTCTTTCGGCAGGCTGCCTAGCTCTTGGCGCAATTGCTGGATGAATACGTCCTGCTTCATTGCTGTTCTCCTTTGTCCCGCTTGTCCTGCCTCATGCCGGGCAGCGCCAGCACGCCATTGACTTCATCGACGAAACTCTTCCATTCCTCTTCCATCTCGGCGAGCGCCTTGCGCCCTGGCCCCGTCAGCGAGTAGTACTTGCGCGGCGGGCCCGAGGTCGATTCGACGAGATAGGTCGACACCCACGCTTCCGCCTGCAACCGGCGCATCAGCGGATAGATGGTTCCTTCGCTGATTTCCATCGTTTCCGACAGGGTTGAGACGAGCTCGTAGGCGTAGCTGTCGCCGCGGGCCAGAACGGCCAGCACGCACATATCGAGCGTTCCTTTTTTCAGTTGAGTCTTCATGCGAATCCAGGTTGGTGCTGTGCTTTGCAAGGTACTTTGCTATGCACTGTCGCCGGATGGACTAAGGCCCTGGCGAACGTGAAGCGAAGAATAGCAGCCGGTATTGTTTTATGCAAGGTACCGTTTAATGCACGCTATACCGATCCGGATAGCGCGCAAGCGACAGCACCGCCAGAAGGGCGGCGCGTGCGGGCTACTCCAATCCCGCCGACCCGTCGCCCGCAGCCAGCTTGAACTGCCGCATCTTGTGATAGAGCGTCTTCTTCGGCATGCCGAGCGCGGCGCTCGCATCGCTGACGTTGCCGTGATGGCGGCGCAGCATTTCTTCGATGAGCACGAACTCGAAGTGCGCGAGCTGCTCGGCGAGCGTGCCGGCAGGCGCCGCGCGGCCTTCATCGGGCACCAGCGTGTCACCGGCGAGGCCGAGCACGAAACGGTCGGCGACGTTTTGCAATTCCCGCACGTTGCCCGGCCACTGGTGCGCCATCAGCTCGGACACCTGCGCCGCCGAGACGATCGGCGCGGGCTGCCCAAAGCGTTGCGCGGCTGACAACACGAAGTGCTCGAATAGCAGCGGCACGTCCTCGCGTCGTTCGCGCAGCGGCGGCAGCTCGATCTGTGCGACGTTCAGCCGATAGAGCAAGTCCGCGCGAAAACGCCCGTCCTTCGCGAGTTCTCCGAGATCCGCCTTCGACGCCGCCACGACCCGGCAATCCACCGAAATCGGTTCGTTCGCGCCGAGCCGCTCGATCTGCCGCTCCTGCAGCACGCGCAGCAGCTTGATTTGAAGCGCTACTGGCATGGTCTCGATCTCGTCGAGAAAGAGTGTGCCGCGATGCGCCCATTCGACTTTGCCCACACGGCTTTTCGCGGCGCCGGTAAACGCGCCGGGTTCGTGTCCGAAGAGTTCGCTCTCGAAGAGCGGCTCCGGCAAGCCGCCGCAATTGAGCGCGACGAAATGATGGCCGCGCCGGTTGCCGAATTCGTGCAGGCCGCGCGCGATCAGCTCTTTGCCCGTGCCGGTTTCACCCGTGATCAGCACCGACACCGACGTATCCGCAAGCCGCAGAATCTTCTTACGCACCTCGGCCATCGCAGGCGACTTGCCGAGCACGGCCGCTTCGATGCCGCGCCAGTTGTTGAGCGCGTCGCGCAGGCCCTGGACTTCGAGCGTGAGCCGCCGCTTCTCCACGGCGCGCGCGACGCGGCTCGCGATGTGTTCGGACGAAAACGGCTTCTCGATGAAGTCATACGCGCCGACGTGCATCGCGCCGACCGCGGTCGAAATATCGGCGTGTCCGCTAATCAGCACGACGGGGATTTGCGGATCGGCCGCGAGCACGCGCGCGAGCAGCTGCAGGCCGTCGATTTCCGGCATCCGCACGTCGGAGACGAACACCACCGGCGCGCCCGGCGCGGCCTCGGGGAGCGCCGCTGCGGCCGAGCCGTAGGCGCGCACCGGAAAGCCCGCCAGCGCAATCGCCTGCTCGACGCCAACCCGCACGTTCTCGTCGTCCTCGACCACCACCACGCTGATTTCGTTACCCATCGACTACCCCTGTTTCCGTCATGCTCATGAATTCGATCGTGAACTGCGCGCCGCCATCGGGCCGGTTCGATGCCGAGATGCGCGCGCCGAAGCCGAGCACGAGCCGCGACGTGATCGCGAGGCCGAGCCCTAAGCCGCGTCCGCGCGGCTTGGTCGTGACGAACGGCTCGAACAGATGCGCGAGGACGTCGGGCGCGATGCCCGCGCCGCTGTCGGCGATCGAGAACAGCACGCGGCCGGGCTGATCGGCGGGCTGCGCTTCGATCGCGATGTGGCGCTGCGGCTCGGAAGCGACGGCGTCGAGCGCGTTGCCGAGCAGGTTGACGAGCACCTGCTGCAATTGGCTCGGCTCCGCGCAGACCGCCGTGCCGGCCGGAATGCGAACCTCGACCTGCACCTCGTCCTTGCGCATCCGCGCTTCGTAGATCAACAGCGCGTGCGCCACGGCATCGTCGAGCGAGACCGCGACGCGCTCTACGTCGGACTTGCGCGCGAACGTCTTCAATTCGCTCGTGAGCACCGCCATGCCGTCGACGAGCTTCGAGATGCGCTCGAGATTCGCGACCGCGAGCGGCTGCTGACCGCGCACGATAAACGCGCGCGCATTGTCCGACAGCGTGCGGATCGCGCCAAGCGGTTGGTTCAGCTCGTGCGTGAGACCGGCCGCCATCTGCCCGAGCACCGCGAGCTTGCCCGCGTGCACGAGCTCCTGCTCGGTGCGCGTGCGTTCCGCGATTTCGCGCTGCATGCCGACATTGGCCGCCGTCAGTTCCGCGGTGCGCGCTTCGACGGTCGCTTCCAGCTGATCGTTCGCGCGGCGCAGCGCGTCTTGTCCCTTGAGCTTTTCGGCGATCGCGCGGCGGCGCTGGATCGCATACAGCGTGTACAGCCCGGCGATCATGAAGAGCGCGGTGACGAAGGCGATCGCGGTGCGCTGCTGTCGCATGGCCGGCTCGACGTCGAGCAGCACCCTGATCGAGTCGCCGGCCTGCGGCGCCGGCCGCGACAGTTCGAGATAGCGTTTGTCGTGGCCGGGCCGCGTCCAGTCGGGATAGCGCGCGAAATGCGCCGACGTGTCCCAGTCGTCGAGCCGGCGATGCGGCAGCAGCGGCACGGCGCGGCCCGAATATTGCCTGGACGCCTCGATCTGCCGCTGCCGGTCTGGCGTGATCGGGGTGAGCGCGCTGAACTTCCACGCGGGCACGGTCGAGATCACGATCACGCCGTTGCCGTCGACCACCATCGCGGCCTCGCCCGGCGAGCGCCACGCCGATTCGAGCGCGTCGACGCTCACCTTCACCGCCACTGCGCCGATCGGCTTTCCGGCATCGAGCACGGCACTGGCGAAGTAAAGGCCGGGCATCCCGGTGTTGGTGCCGATGCCGAAAAATCGTCCCGAGCCGCGCGCCAGCGCGTCCTGAAAGTACGGCCGATAGGACACGTTGGTGCCGATGAACGAGAGCGCCTGGTTCCAGTTGCTGGCGGCGATCACCTCGCCTTGCAGGTCGATCACGTCGACCGCGACGCCGCCCGTGTCGCCGTTCACGGCTTCGAGATATTGGTTGACGGTGGGCAGCAGCGCCGCGCGCGCCGCGTCGGGCCGAGTGCGCAACAACGCACGCACGCTATCCTGCCGCGCGACGATGCCGGGCACCGTCTCGTAGCGTCCGAGCTCGCTTCGGAGCGCCGCGGCATAGAGGTCGAGCCGGTGGCTGCCGACCTCGGCGATCGAATCGATCGACCGCTGCCATGCAATTTCGACGGCGAGCCCCGCTGCAACGAGATACAGCGTGGCTGCCGCCATCCATCCCCACAGGGGAATGCCCCGCACTTTGATGCGCGCGAACGACCTCATCGATGCCCCGCCGGCTTTTAACGTCGGCTCATTTTGGCAAATCGCCGATGTGCCGTACAGCTTGCCGGCGAACCGGCGCGGGGCTTGGCAAAGGCGCTCGGCGTGCCGCCGGATCATCCGACGTGCGCGAGCACGATCAGCACCACCGTGACGACGATCGCGCCGCCGATGCGCGTCGCGATCTGCGCGAACGGCATCAGCTGCATGCGGTTCGCGGCAGTGAGGATCGCGACGTCGCCGGTGCCGCCCTGGCCGCTGTGGCAGGCGTTCACGATGGCGGTGTCGATCGGGTACATCTTCAAGAGGCGCCCGACGACGAAGCCGGTGCCCATCAGCGTCGCCACGGTGACGACGATCGTGATCACGTTGGCGAACGTGAACGACGCCACGAGCTTGTCCCAAGGCGTCATCGCGACGCCGATCGCAAACAGCAGCGGATAGGTCACAGCGGTCGAGAAGAACTTGTAGACGACGAATGCGCCTTCCTGCAGTTGCGGCGAGACCGCGCGCGCGAGCTTCACGAACACCGCGATGAAAAGCATCGCGACCGGCGCCGGCAGGCCGAACAAGTTGCGGCACATGAGGCCGAGCAGATACAGCGTGATCGCGGTGATGCCGGCGGCGGCGATATGGGTGACGTCGACGTGACCGGTGATCTCTTCCTTACCCGTGTCTAACTCGTCGTGCTCGCCGACTTGCAGGCGACCCTGGCCCGTAAGATGCGGCAGGCGTTTGCCGAGCATGTCGAGCGCGCCGGACAGCACGATCGCCGTGAGGCTGCCGAGCATCACCGGCGGCAGCACGGCCGCGAACATTTCGCCCTGCGGCAGATGCAGGATCTCCGAATAGCCGACCGACAGCGGAATCGCGCCCTCGCCGACGCCGCCAGCCATGATCGGCACGACGACATAGAGGAACGTGTGGCGCATGCCGAGCCCGAGCGCGGTGCCGACGGCCGTGCCGACGATCATGGCGGCGATGGTGCCGGCCGCGAGCGGCACGAAGATCTTGATGAAGCCGCCGATCAGCACCCGACGGTCCATGCCGAGAATACTGCCGACGATGATCGACGCGATGAACAAATAGAGGAAGTTGCTCTGCTTCGTGAACTCTGTCGTCAGCGACAGAATGGGCTTCGGCAGCAGGTGGTAATAGGTGAGCGCCGACGGAATGAAGGTGGCGAAGATCGCCGCCGCGCCGATATGGCGGACGATCGGCAGGCGCTTGCCGAACTCGGCGCAGGTGAAGCCGAAGAACGCGAGCACGGCGATCGCCATCGAGATCTCGCCCGGCACTTTGCCGGAGATCGCGAAACCGCCGATCAGCAAGAGCAGCATCACGTAGACCGGCAGCGGGATGATCCCGATCCGGAATTCCATCAGCTTCCACCAGCCTTCGGGCCAGAATTTCTGTGGGGTGTCGGCGCGTTGGGCCGATTGTGCCGGTTGTGCCGGCGCGGGTGTGGCGGACGAAGTGCTATGCACGACAAGTCTCCTGAAGCGCGAAGGCCGAGGGTCCGATGTCGCGCCGTCTTGCGCGCTGGGACCCGGCCTTCCGTTTTTTTCCATTGAGCGGCTGGCGTGCCGCGCGTCGTTCATGCCATGCCGGCGGGAAGGTTGGTGTTCCGTCCGGATGGATGTGTGGCGGAAGACATTGCAATGGCCGTGCCATGTGGTGGCGATGACTGAGGCATGGTTTGTGCCATTGATTTGATTGAGTTTTTTGAGAGGGGCGAGCGAGGCGGAGAGCGGCGTCGGCTTAAATTTCAGAATTGGAACGGTTGCGTGGCTGAAATCTCGGCTTGGCTGCCGAGCCTAGGTAATTCCCTAGTGCCACTTCCATCCTCCAGCCGGCTCTGGTATAACTCCGCCCCAAGCTGATTACGTTTTAGCCGAGAGAATAACGATGCCGCTGTAGATACGGCGTCAAGGCACCCAAGGAGGCCGCGATGGCACGCGTTGTGGTGGTGGGCAGCATCAACATGGATCTGGTGACGGAAACCGATACGTTTCCGCGCCTCGGCGAGACGCTGTTCGGCAAGCGCTTTGCGCAATATCCGGGCGGCAAGGGCGCGAACCAGGCGGTGGCGGCGGCGCGTCTCGGGGCCGAGGTCACGATGATCGGCTGCGTCGGTGCCGATGCGTTCGGCGACGAGATGAAGGCGATGCTCGTACGCGAGGGCATCGATACGCGCTGGGTGTCCACCGGGCGCGAGGCCACGGGAATCGCGGCGATCACGCTGTCCGCGGGCGACAACGCGATCGTCGTGGTGCCGGGCGCGAATCACGAGCTGTCGCCGGCCGACGTCGACCGCGCGGAGCAAGCGTTTCACGATGCCGACGTCGTGCTCGCCCAACTCGAAGTGCCGCTCGCGACCGTGCGCCACGCTGCGCGCGTCGCGCACGCGTACGGCAAGCCGTTCTTCCTGAACCCTGCGCCGGCCGTGGCGCTTCCCGACGAGCTGCTCGAGCTGACCACGCTGTTCACGCCGAACGAACACGAACTCGCGACCGCGCTGCAGACCCACGGCGCCGACTGGAAGGCCGTGCTGCAACGCATGCCGGGCCGCATTGCGATGACGCACGGCAAGGACGGCGCGTACTACACGACCGACGACGGCGACCTGCAACATCAGCCGGGCTTCGCCGTGCAGGCGGTCGATACGACCGGCGCCGGCGATACGTTCAACGGCGCGCTCGCGGCGTTCTGGCATCTGGGCGTCGCCGAGGCGATGCGCCGCGCGAACGCGGCCGGCGCGCTGTCGGTGACGCGCGCGGGCGCGCAAGGCGGCATGCCGACGCTCGCCGAACTCGAACAGTTCCTCTCAAGAAAACGCCGGGCCGCCCCAAGTTTTCTTGACCCCCTCGGGGGGCCTGACGCGTAGCGTCAGGTCTGGGGGCACACTCAAAACTCACTGATGAAAAAACTCGGACACCTGAATCGCGACATCGCGCGCGTCCTCGCCGGCATGGGCCATACCGACAGCCTCGTGATCGCCGACTGCGGCCTGCCGATTCCCGATGGCGTCGAATGCATCGATGTCTCCCTGAAGATCGGCACACCGGGCTTCTTCGACGTGCTCGATACCGTGCTCGCCGACTTCAAAGTCGAGCGCGCGGTGTTTGCCAGCGAAAGCCTCACGCAGAACACCGCGGTCGCAGGCCGCGCCGGGCAATTCGCGAAGACGGGCGTCGGCATCGAATATGTCGCGCACGAGGATTTCAAGCGTCTGTGCAAGCACGCCAAAGCGGTGATCCGCACGGGCGAGTGCAGCCCGTACGCGAATGTGATCCTGCATTCGGGCGTGATTTTCTAAGTTTCCAAGAGGCGAGCGATGCAAGTCACCCTGCACGGCATCTGCAAGGCGTTCGGGCCGGTGCGCGTGCTCGAGAACGTCGACTTCAACATCGGCGCCGGCGAGATCCACGCGCTGATGGGCGAAAACGGCGCGGGCAAATCGACGCTGATGAAGATCCTCTCCGGCGTCTACCAGGCCGACGCGGGCGAGATCGCGATCGACGGCAAGACCGTGCAGATCCGCCATACCGTCGACGCCGAGCGCCTCGGCATCGCGATCATCCACCAGGAACTGAACCTGATCCCGCAACTGACGGTGATGGAGAACATGTTCCTCGGCCGCGAGCCGCGCCGCTTCGGCGTGGTCGACACCGGTGCGATGCGCAGGGAAGCGCAGAAGTGGCTCGACATGCTCGGCGCCGCGCGCATCGATCCGCAGATGGAAGCGGGGCGGCTCTCGATCGGCCAGCAGCAGATGGTGGAAATCGCGAAGGCGCTGTCGCTCGACGCGCACGTGCTGGTGATGGACGAACCGACCGCCGCGCTGACCGACCGCGAGATCGAGACGCTTTTCAAGATCATGCGCGACCTGAAGGCGCGCGGCGTGGCGATCGTCTATGTGTCGCATCGGATGGAAGAGATCTTCCATATCTGCGACAAGCTGAGCGTGCTGCGCGACGGCAAGTTCGTCGGCGAGCGGGCGATCGCGGACACGCATTTCGAAGACGTGGTGCGCCTGATGGTGGGCCGCGAAATCGGCGAACGCTTTCCGCGCCGCAATACGACGCCCGGCGAGGTGCGCTTCACCGTCTCCAATCTTGCCGACGACGGGCATATCTCCGGCATCTCGTTCGAAGTCCGCGCTGGGGAAGTGCTTGGCGTCGCCGGCCTGATGGGCGCGGGCCGCAGCGAAATCCTCAAGGCCCTGTTCGGCGCGAGCCGCAAGACGGCGGGGCAGATCACGCTCGACGGCCGCGCGCTCGAGATTCGCGATCCATCGAGCGCCATCGGCGCCGGCATCGGCTTCGTCACCGAAGACCGCAAGACCCAGGGGCTCGTGCTCGGCATGTCGGTGCGCGAGAACGCGACGCTCGTTCATCTGGACCGGTACGCGCGGTTTGGCGTCGTGAGCGATGCGGCGGAACGCGCGGCCGTCGCCGATCTCATCAAGCAGCTGCGCATTCGCACGCGCGACGCCGAACTCGACGTCAAGGCGCTCTCCGGCGGCAATCAGCAGAAGGTGGTGTTCGCCAAGTGGCTCGCCAAGCCGCCGAAGGTTCTGCTGCTCGACGAACCGACGCGCGGCGTCGACGTGGGCGGCAAGGCCGAGATCTACACCATCATCAACCAGCTCGCGGGGCTGGGCGTGGCGATCGTGATGGTGTCGTCGGAATTGCCGGAAGTGCTCGCGATGAGCGACCGCATTCTCGTCATGCACCAGGGCCGCCAAAACGGCATCTTCGCCGCCGCCGACGCCACCCAGGAATCGATCATGACCGCAGCCACGGGCGGCACGCCGGCGCAAGCCGCGACGGCCACCGCTTGAATCCCATGACCGAAGCCGCGTCATTGTTCATCCAACCGGCGGCTGCTCCCGCCGCTACCGAGTACCGAGACCGTGCAATCCATCCTGACACCCACTAACAAGGCCACGCTGCAAAAGCTCGGGCCGTTCATCGCGCTCGTGATCGTGGCGGTCGGCCTGTCGCTGACGAGCCCCGATTTCCTCACCGTCGGCAACCTGCTCAATGTGATGCGCCAGGCGTCGATCAACGCGCTGATCGGCTTCGGCATGACGCTTGTAATCCTGCTCGGCGGCATCGACTTGTCGGTCGGATCGATTCTGGCGCTCTCTTCGGTGATGATCGCGAGCCTGATGCAGTCGGGCATGCCGCCGATGCTGGCCACCTTGCTCGGCATCGTCGCCGGCGGCCTGATGGGGCTCGTCAACGGTCTCGTGATCAGCAAGGGCAAAGTCGCGCCGTTCATCGCCACGCTCGGTTCGATGACCGTGCTGCGCGGCCTCGCGCTGGTGGTCTCCGACGGCAGCCCGATCAGCAACTTCAACAGCGATTTCTTCTCGATGCTCGGCGGCGGCTACGTCGCGCGCCTGATCCCGATTCCCGTCGTGCTGATGCTGATCATGTTCGGCGTGTTCTGGTTCGTGCTGCGCAAGACCGTGTTCGGCCGCCACGTCTACGCGACGGGCGGCAACGCCGATTCGGCGCGGCTCTCGGGCGTGAAGGTCGATCGCGTGCAGCTGTGGGTGTATTCGATTTCCGGCGTGATGGCCGCGCTCGCGGGCGTGGTGCTCACCTCGCGCCTGAATTCCGCGCAGCCGACCGCGGGCACCGGCTACGAACTCGACGCGATTGCCGCCGTCGTGCTCGGCGGCACGAGCCTGACCGGCGGCCGCGGCTGGATCTTCGGCACGCTCGTCGGCGCGCTGCTGATCGGCGTGTTGAACAACGGCCTGAATCTGCTGGACGTTTCGTCGTTCTATCAGCAAGTCGTCAAGGGCGGCGTGATTCTGCTGGCCGTGCTGATCGATCGCGCGAACAAGAAGTAACCACGAAGCTGCTCATCACTCTATATAGACATGACTAGGAGATCACCCATGAAACGAATCATTTCGCCGCTCGTCGCGAGCTTGTTGGTGCTTGGCATTGCCGCTTGCTCGAAGCAGGGCCCGGACAGCACGGCTGCCTCGGCCGGCGATCAGGCATCGGGCAGCGCGGCCAACGGCGCAATGACCGTGGGCTTGTCGATTTCGACGCTCAACAATCCGTTCTTCGTCTCGCTCAAGAAGGGCGCCGAGGACGAAGCGAAGAAAGAGGGCATCACGCTCATCACCGTCGACGCGCAGAATGACCCGGCCAAGCAGCAGGCGAGCGTCGAAGACCTGATCCAGAAGAAGGTCAGCGTCATCCTGATCAACCCGACCGACTCGTCGGCCGTCGCCAACGTCGTGAAGGAAGCGACGGGCAAGGGCATCAAGGTGGTGTCGCTCGACCGCAGCGTGAACGGCGCGGACGTCAGCTCGCACATCGCGTCGGACAACACGGCAGGCGGCAAGATGGCGGCCGATTTCATGCTGGAGAAGCTCGGCGGCAAGGGCAACGTGGTGGAACTGCAGGGGATTCCGGGCTCGTCGGCCGCACGCGAGCGCGGCGCCGGCTTCGATACGGCCATCGCCGCCGACAACGGCGTGAAGGTCGTCACCAAGCAGCCGGCCGACTTTGATCGCGCGAAGGGGCTGTCGGTGATGGAAAACGTCATCCAGGGTAACAAGGACATCCAGGCCGTGTTTGCGCAGAACGACGAGATGGCGCTCGGCGCGGTCAAGGCGATCCAGGCGGCGGGGCTCAAGAACGTGATCGTGGTCGGCTTCGACGCCACCGATGACGCCATCGCCGCCGTCAAGGCCGGCAACATGGCGGCGACCGTGCAGCAGCAGCCGGAGCTGATCGGCCAGTACGGCGTGCAGACCGCGAAAAAGCTCGCCGACGGCCAGCCGGTCGACAAGTTCATCCCGGTGCCGCTGAACCTCTATAAGCAGTAAGGCTTCCGTTTGGATATTTTGCGCGTAGTGCTAGTGACGTAGACGCGTAGTACTATTGCCCGCAGATATCGACGTCGACGCAAAGCAGAAGCCGCCATCCGGTGCAGACCGGATGGCGGCTTCTGCGTGCTTAGCGCTAGGCTGGCGCTTCGATTGCCCGGACGATCCCGCTTTTCGATGGCGGAGCCAACCGTCCGAACCGGCAATCGGCGGCGAGGTCGGCCTTTTTGAATAGAGGAAAACCCAGCGTGACCCAGTTCGAGCGCCTGACCATCGACGATATTGCCCGCCTTGCGAAAGTCTCGCGCACGACGGCGAGCATGGTGCTCAATGGGTACGCCGAACGCTATCGCATCTCGGCGGCGACTGTCGAGCGCGTCTTGCAGGTCGCGAAAGAACATCACTTCACGCCTTCGCAATCGGCCCGGTCGCTGCGCTCGCGGCGCAGCAACACCATCGGCCTCGTCATCCCCGATATCACCAACTCCGCGCACGCGGCGCTCGCGCAGGCGATGGAAACGCTATGCCGCGACGAATACGGCTATCAGTTGGTAGTCGTGACCAGCGACGAAGATCCTACGCGCGAAACCGAAGGCATCGCGCATCTGGTATCGCATCAGGTGGACGGCATGATCGTGGTGCCGTGCACGGCAGACGCAAAGCGCTATCAGAAATGGGTAAAGCGGCTGCCGTTGGTGTTCGCCGACCGGCGCGTCGACGATGCCGATATCCCCTACGTCGTGACCGACGCTACCGAAACGGTCGCAACGCTGATCGGCGACGCGTTGACGCAGGGCGCTCGCGAGGTCGTGTACTTTGGCGGCCAGCCGGAGCTGTCGGCGAGCCGCGACCGGCTGGCGGGCTACCGCCAGGCACTGGCGGCGCATGGTGTGACCGAGCACGCCGATTGGGTGTTCCAGCGCGACTACCAGCGCGAATCGGGACACGCCCTGATGGAGGCTTGGTTTGCGGCTCACCAGCGTTATCCCGAGGTGCTGTTCGCGGGCTCCATCACGTTGCTCGAGGGCGTGCTGTCGTTCATCAATCAAGCGCATAAGCTCGGTCAGGCGCCGGGCCGGCTGATGGTATTCGACGATCATCAACTGCTCGACTGCTTGCCGCTCTCCATCGACGCCATCGTGCAGGATAGCCAGCAGCTCGCGGCGCAAAGCTTGCGGCGGGTGCTCGATATGCTCGAAGGGGCGGGCAAGCCGGAGTCGCTGATGGTGCCGGCGCAGGTTCACTACCGGCGGGCGCGCTAGGCGCCGGCTGCCGGGAGGCGGACAGCAACTCATTCCTTCTTGGCAAGTGGATCGCAGACTATTTTATGCCAATTTGGTAGGAATGCTGATTTATCAGCCGCAATGTTAAATTCCTGTAATATTGCGGGCAAATTCTTCATCTTGCCGTTTTTTAAGATGAGCAGTGCGACGCAAATTAAAAATATAGAGCGATCGCGTTAAATAGTTCATCTTAGTTTAAGCAAATTCTTATTTCACCTGCATTCCTCACTCGGTAACCTGCTTTCCAGGCTACGAAATCTGCATCCAAAGCAGTTGTAGTCCTTGATGGCGGTGCGCTACGGCGCTCGCCATTCTCGTCTCGTGCTCGCACATGGCCAGCTGGAGTTGCAGCGTTGTGTGCATGTTGTTTGGGAGCAAGGCCCAGTGTGGCCTCGCTGTCGGCAATCGACTGCCAGCAGGTCAAGTTGAGCGCGACAACTTCAAGTTATGTCTCTTTAATACCGAGGAGATTGCAATTGCAAGCAAACCTTAAAAAAATTTCCCTGGCCATCGCACTGATGGGTGCATTCGCTTCGTCGGCGTTCGCAACCGCGACTGATGGTAAGGGCACAGTCACGTTCAACGGCACGCTGACGGATAACACCTGCACGATCGATGCCGGCGATGTTAACAAGACCGTCACGCTGCCGACGATTTCCACGAAGAGCTTGGCGACCGCGGGTGACGTTGCTGGGTCGACGATGTTCAGCATCCACGTGTCGGCATGCTCGCCGACGGTTACCCAAGTCGCAGCGCACTTTGAAACGACCAATCTGGAGCAGACGAGTCGCGGTGCGAAGAACCTTAACGATGGTCAGGCTGGCGGCGCAACGAAGGTCGCGGTCCAGATGCTTGATGGCGATGGTACGACTGTCCTCAACCTCGGCACCAAGGGTAGCGCAGTTGCGGTTACCAATAACGCCGCGACGATGTACTACGGCGGTCGCTATTACGCACTCGGCCAAACCACGGCTGGCACGGTTAAGGCCGTCGTGAGCTACACGCTGGCTTACAACTAAGCAATCGTCAATCAGGATACCGCGGGGCGGCTTCTATCTTGATAGGGCCGCCCGGGTATCCATCAAACCGGAGATGTACGCCGTGCGTTCGTGGAAGCCCTGTTTTTTTGCGGTTGCTGCAGTTATTTGCGGTGTGATGGCGTTCGCAGCGCATGCGGCCATCGTTATTACCGGTACTCGTGTGATCTATCCGGCGCAAAGCCGGGAGGTCAACGTGCGTTTGAGCAATGTTTCAGATCGGCCCGTACTGGTGCAGGCATGGCTTGATGACGGTAACGCAGCTGCTGCGCCTAACGAAATAAAAGTGCCCTTCATGTTGCTGCCATCGGTTTTCCGTGTGGAGCCGAACAAGGGGCAATCGTTGCGCATCATGTTTACTGGCGCAGATATGCCGAATGATCGCGAGTCGATTTACTGGTTAAACGTATTGGAAATTCCGCCTAAGCCTTCTGACGCGGACGAGCGAAACATGATTCAGCTTGCGTTTCGCACGCGAATCAAGATGTTTTATCGCCCGGCTGCTCTGACCGACGATCCGACCTCGACGCGCGAGCAGCTTACGTGGGAGCTCGTATCCAATGAGAAGGGCGAGCGCACGCTGCGAATGGAGAACCCCTCCCCTTACTACGTCTCGATCGGCGACGTTTCGCTGACGGTTGGCGGTAAAAAGGTCACCTTGGTTCCGGATATGGCGCCGCCGTTCGGTCATGTGGACCTTTTGCCCTCCAAGGGCAAGCTTGACGTAAAGACTCCGGCCACCGTCTCTTTTTCGCTCATTTCCGACTACGGTGCGCTAGTCAAGGGAACGGTTCATATGAGCGAGGACGGCAAACCCGCAAAGGCCGTCGCTTTGGGCGACGAAGTATTACCGACCAAAGAGGACGCAGATCAGAAACACGACGTGCATGCGGATGCAATCGATTCTGATGCGACAAATATGGTGCGCGAAGACTTGAACGACACGCCCCAGGTGGGGACGGTGACGGGTGTCAATGACCCGATTGAACAAAATAATTTGGCGACCCAGAAGTAAGGGGGCAGCCGACGTAGGTACAAGCGCCTCGCTTAGATTCGCGGCGCTTAGGCAGCAAGCAGACTCACTTAGCAGGCTACGGGGTGGATGGAGTGGTTAGTAATAGGAAAAAATGGGCAAAGCCGCAACGTGGAGCATATAAGCCTCTGCGCTACCATCCGATTGCGTGGGCCGCGGTTATGGCTTCCGGTAGCTGGGCGCTAAGCGCCGATGCGTGGTCGGCTGAATGCGGGCCTGGAGTTTCTCGGGAGAGCGTTGCGGGCGGGTGTAGGGAGCTTGGGCAGGCTACGCAGGTTGAGCGCGACGCGCAGTTGTCGCCCTCGCTGGATTCAGCGAATGCGGAAACGTCACCTGCGACCACGGAAAGTGGTGGCGCGCCGCACACGGCAGAGTCTTCCCCTCCTCAAGAGGTTGAATTTAACCCCGCGTTTTTTACTGGCAATGTGGCAGATCTGTCTCGCTATACGCGAGGCAATCCTGTCTCGCCAGGAATCTATCCGGTTGACGTCTCCATTAATGGTAAGGGGCGTGGACGGTTCGACGTCAAGTTTGAAGCGGTGCCGGGTTCGGATATCGCGGCGCCTTGCCTCACGCTTGCCACCATGGACCGCATGGGCATTGATGTCGAGCGCGTGATCAAAAGCCTTAAGGATTCGGGCAAGGAAGCCGAGGCCACACTTGCTTCGCAAGTTTGTCATCCGTTGGCAACTGCCGTACCGGGCTCGAGTGCATCGTTCAATTCCGCCGATCTTCAATTGGAATTGACGATCCCGCAGCTTGAGATGCAGAAGTTCGCGCGCGGGTACGTCGATCCTTCCCGATGGGATCAAGGCATCAACGCGGGGATGGTGCAGTACAACCTTTCAACGTATACAAGCAGTGGCCAAGGGGCGAGCTATAACAGTGCCTTCCTTGGCTTGCAAAGCGGGATCAACGTGGGCGGGTGGCGCCTGCGTCAGTGGTCTTCCGCAAACTGGCAGAATCGCGGCGGCGGCACGCATTGGCAGAGTATCGCGCTTTACGCGCAGCACGATATCACTGCATTGAAAGGGCAAGTGACGATCGGCGACAGTTCCACTAGCGGGGACGTTTTCGATACCTTCAACGTGCGCGGCGTGCAGCTTTCCAGCGACGATCGCATGTTGCCCGACAACGTGCGCTCATACGCGCCTGTCGTGCGCGGCGTGGCGGACACCAATGCGCGCGTGACCGTGCGCCAAAACGGCCTCATTCTCTATGAGACCACCGTGTCGCCCGGACCGTTCGAACTCAGTGACGTGCCGCCCACAGGGTACGGTGGAGATCTCGACGTCTCTGTGACCGAGTCCGATGGACGCGTGCGTCGATACACCGTGCCGTTCGCGTCAGTGCCGCAGTTGCTGCGGCCCGGCGTACAGCGCTTCAACGTGACGGCTGGCGTGTATCGCGATCAGTTTCTGAATACGCAGCCGGGAGTCGTGCAGGGTGTTTATCAGCGAGGCCTCACCGATTTACTGACCCTCTACACGGGCGGGCAGGTATCCGCGGGTTATGGCGCCGGGTTGTTCGGTGTGGCGCTGAATACAGCAGCAGGCGCTTTCGCGCTTGACTTGACGATTGCGAACACGAGTCTGCCCACTGGGGGCGGTACGGGCTACAGCGGACGCCTTAGCTACAGTAAAGTGGTCCCGGGTGTTCTGACGAACTTCGCCGTAGCGGCTTATCGCTATTCCACCGCGCGCTTCTATACGTTGCACGATGCAATCTATGCGCGCGATCAATGGGGCGGAAATGCCAACGCGTATGATTACCGCACTCGCAATCGCCTGCAGCTGAATATCACGCAGCCGATCGGCGATAAGAGCTCGCTCTATGTTTCCGGCAGTTCGCAGAACTATTGGGGAAGCGCGAGAAGTTACGATTTGCAATATCAGCTTGGGCTGAGCAGTTCATACAAGCGAATTTCATATTCACTCTATGCGCAGCGATCACGCACGCAAAGCTCGGCTATCAACACGCAGGTCGGGGTGAATCTCACGATTCCGTTGGGTCGCGAAGGCTCGAACAAGCACAAGGCATTCGACTTCCTGACGACCAACCTGGCGCGTAGTTCGGGCGGGGACAGCACAATTCAGGCGAGCGCTAACGGCATGACCGATGCCGTTACCCCGATCAACTACAACGTCAATGCTTCGCGCCTGGTCACTGGCGACAATAAGACGGTCAGTATCGGTGGTGGTGGGATGTACCGCTCTCCGATCGGGACGTACTCAGGAAGCGCATCTATTGGCAATCAGACGCGTCAGGCATCCGCCAGTGCAAACGGCGCGATCGTGGTGCACTCGGGCGGCGTGACGATGAGCCCTCCGCTCGGTCAGGCGTTCGCGCTTGTCGAAGCGAAGGGCGCGAAGGGCGGCACGATCATCAACGGCCAAGGCGCCGCGATCGACGGCAATGGCTATGCAGTGATTCCGTCTCTTATGCCGTATCGCGTCAATACGGTGGCGCTCGACCCCAGCAAGGTGCCTCTCGATGTCGAGTTGGAGAGCACCAGTGAAGAGGTTGTCCCTCGCGCAGACTCCTTGGTGCTGGTGAGGATGAAGACCGTTCAGGGGCGGCCGACTTTTGCCGAGGTCAATGATTTGCATGGCAAGGGTTTGCCGATGGGAGCAGAGCTGTTCGACGAAACGGGCAGGTCCGCCGGCATTGTTGGTCAAGGCGGGATGTCCTATCTGCGGGGCCTGGACGGTCAGGGCAAGCTGCTGGCCAAGTGGGGCGCAGGTCCTCGCGATCAGTGCGTGATGTCGTACGACATTCCAAAAGAGGAAAAAACGCCTGATGGACATACGAGCGTCGTTGCCCACGTGAAATTGAGTTGCGATCCGTCGCTGATTTGGACGCCGCCGCAACAGGCTTCAGCACAGGTGCCTGGCGCAGGCCAGGCCAATCTCCCCCACTGACCTGCGGCGATGGTAAAGCGATACAGCGGAATGGTTATGAAGATCATGATTGGACGTATCCCTCAAAGTGCCGGGGAGTTGAGATGAAAAACATAGCGAATTGCCTGCGGGCCGTGGGCCAGATGTTATTGCTGGTAGCCGGTGTCGTGTTCTTGCTCAATTCAAGGGTGCAAGCCGCGACGTCGCCTACTGTTCAAATCAATTTCACCGGTAACTACGTTGCGGCCAGCTGTACGATGGTTGGCGATGGCGACCAACTCGTCAACTTGCCGACCATATCGACGCGGTCGCTAAATGCGGCTGGCCAGACGGCCGGCTCCACCGTGTTCCAAGTCCCGGTCCAATGCGACAGCGGCGTTCCATACGTGCGCGTGTACTTTGAGAGCGGCCCCACAACCGATTCCACCACGGGCAATCTGAACCTGACTAGCGTGACCGGAGGCGCCTCGGCCGGAAACGTACAGATCCAGTTGCTAAATATCGACGGAACGACGATCAAAGTTGGAGACAGGACGACGATGAGAATCCTCCCTGTCACCTCGACCGCTCAGATGCCAATCCCGTTTATCGCGCGTTACTACGCAACGGGCGCCACCACTGCTGGCGTTGTGCAAACCTACGTGACATACGTCGTTGAAATGCCGTAAATGCGATGGTGGTTCGCAAAATTCCATTTGTAGATGATGCTTGACTCCTCTGTCACCTCGCTGCGTGCGTTGTTGCGAAATACAGCGTTGCATGTCGCGATGCTTACCGGCGGCGCGCAAATATCCGCCGCCCATGCCTGGCGCGCACGTTGCATCACACTTGTCGAAGACCTCCGGCAATCCATGCGTGACGCCGGCTACCTTGACTCGGAAATCGACGAGGCCAGCCTGGCCCAATGCACGCTGCTCGACGACATCACCTTGCGCTCACTCTCCGCGGCGCAGCGAGGCGACTGGGCACGCGAGTCGTTGCAGGTGCGTTTTCACGACACGCAGGATGGCGCTGAGATCGTCTGCGAGCGCATCGATGCGATGCTGCTCGGCGAGCATCTGACACCGGAATCGCTGGAGCTCTACCGGCTCATGCTCGAACTTGGCTTCAAAGGCGGGCATGCCGAACGCGATTCGTATCGTCAGCGCGTATCGGCTGCGCTGAACAAGATGGGACGCAAGGAGGAGACCGCTCCGGTCCAAACCTTGACCGAGACAGCAATCATGTTGTCCGGGCCTGAAAAATCATCGCGCCGGAGTTGGTCGACCTTCGGCGCGGCGCTCGCCGTGGTCGGTGCAGCCGCGCTTTGGCTCGCGTTCAACGCTTATTTGGATCGTTCGGTATCCCGCTTGCCGGACCCGTTGCCCGAACACGCCAGCTCTCTCTCGCAAGGGCGTTCATGAATATCCCGAAACAATTGCATGCGCCGCTGATTTGGGGCGTGATTCTTGTCGCCGGTCTGAGCTGGCTGTGTCTGCCGCTCGACTTTCAGCCCAACTGGGTCTATGTGCTCGGCATTGTCTTGGCCATCGGGGGCGGCATCATCGGGCTGTCCGTGTATCGCAAAGGGCGGCTTAGAAACACGCCGGTCGGTGTCCAGTTGAACGCCATGCGTGAGTTGCCGGTCGTGCTGGTCGTCGGACCTTACGCTGCAGCAGCATTTCCGCGTGGCGCGCAAGAGGCAAAACTGCGGCGAGAGGGCAACGCAGTTTGGCTTCTCGTCAAAACCCCGGACGAATTGGCCGAAACGATGACGCAGGTTAAAGAGTCGCACGGCCGATTCCCCGACGCCGCGCTAATGCCGGTCATACCCGAGGGCAATCCTGACGAAGCAGTGATACGGCGGGAGTTCACGCAATGGCGGCGCGCGCTAGAGGAGACGTCTCGTTATCGCGCGTGCGTGCTGCCGTGCTATCTCGCAGTCTATGCGTGCCTGGGGGCGAGCGAAGATAACGCGGATAAGCCAATGTGGTTCGGGGATGTCGTCGACATGACGCTCCTCACGCCAAGCATGGATAACGCTCGGCAGCGCATGCAAATGATTCGGCGTCAGTTGGATCAGGGCTCGCTCGCACCGACGCAAGCGAGACGCGTGACTCGGGACGCATTGGGCCAATCCGTGCTCGACTGGCTGGAAGACGCCGCGCTGTTGTCGGTGCTTGCACCGTTGGCCAATACCGCGCCCTTCGCGCTGCACGGCCTCCTCCTCGCGGACATTGACTATGCGCCCACGCGGGCTGGTGCATGGACGCGTTGGCTGATCGGCAAGACGGGCTTGCAGCCGCTTGCCGTCGCTCCGCAGCCGCTGCCTCTTCCGCTGCCGGAGGTCATCCCGATGCGCGTGGCGAGCACGAAGGAGTACCGGCAGTATGCGTCGCTGAACACGATGCAGCACACCGTGGCCGCCATGTCGGTGGCTTTGGCGGTTTCGTTTGCTGCGTCGGGCTGGCAGAACGGCCAGATGGTTGCACGCATCACCAGCGCCCTCAACGCCTATTGGGCGATGCCCAATGAGCAAGCCAACGGCAAGCGAGAGCTGCTTGGATCGCTGCGCAACGAGTATGCGGAATTGCAACGATTTGTGAAGGCCGGAGTTCCTGTCGGGTTGGGCTGGGGGTTCTACAAAGGCGACCAGTTGCAAGCCGCGTTGACGCGGGCAATCGCGGCCTATCGTCCGCCATCTGTTGTGCTGACACTCGATAGCCTGTCCCTTTTCGATAGCGGGAAGACTTCACTCAAAGTCGGTGCATCTCAGAAATTACAGGACGCACTTCGACTGATATTGTCAAACCCGGATAAGCGCATTCTGATTGCGGGCCACACAGACAATGTCGGATCGAGCGAAATCAATTTGAAGTTGTCCGAGGCGCGCGCGCGGGCCATTCGCGACTGGTTTGTCAGTGAATCGTCTTTGCCGGTAACACGCTTTGCGATTCAAGGGTACGGGGACACGCGTCCCCTCGCCGGCAATCAAGATGCTGCCGGCAGGGCGCGGAATCGTCGTGTCGAGATCACTCTCGTTCCTGACGTGAAATCGCGCTGACGCGTTGCCCGAACACTTAGCTGCTTCCAGAGCGCCTGGGTGTGCTGATTCCTATTTGTTTGCAATTAGTTATAAAAATTTGGAGTGCAAACGGAAGTTGTTTAGGAATTCTCCTATGTTCCGCTGAAACTCTGCGACGTACGATCCAACTGGTTGCGAATCGATTTTATTAGCAGCTGTTTTTGAAGCGCCGTTTGTTATTTTTTTGCACGACATCATGTCGGAGTACACATGTCAGCATCCAATAGTTCGCAGAAATTCATTGCGCGTAATCGCGCTCCTCGCGTACAGATCGAGTACGACGTCGAAATCTACGGCTCGGAAAAAAAGGTAGAACTACCTTTTGTGATGGGCGTTTTGGCAGATCTGTCCGGTAAGCCGCTCGAACCCCTTCCCCCGGTCAGCGATCGCAAGTTCTTCAATATCGACATCGATAACTTCGATGAGCGTATGAAGGCATTGAAGCCCCGCGTGGCGTTCTCGGTGCCCAATACGTTGACGAACGATGGCCAGTTGATGGTCGATATCACGTTCGAAAGCATGGACGACTTTTCGCCGGCAGCTGTCGCCAAGAAGGTCGACGCGCTGGCGCAATTGCTGGATGCGCGCACGCAGCTTGCGAACCTCCAGACGTACATGGATGGCAAGTCCGGTGCGGAAAGCCTCGTCAGCAAGGTCCTGAAGGATCCGGCATTGCTGAACGCGCTGGCAAAAGCGCCGAAGCCCGAGCAAGCGAAGCCGGCCGAAGAATCGGCAAGCAACGAGTGAATTTCGCATTTAAAAGCGAAAACGAAACATAGCCTAATACAGTTGGGGAAAAAATGGCTGAACGTTCATCAAACGCGCGAGTTCAAGAGGCATCGGGCGTTGCTACACAATCTGATTTCAATGCTCTGCTGTCGCGCGAATTCAAGCCGAAAACCGAGCGCGCACGTGAAGCAGTAGAAAGCGCCGTCAAGACGCTGGCCGAGCAGGCCCTGATGACATCGGTCACGGTGTCTGACGACGCGTACAAGAATATCGAAGCCATCATCGGCGAAATCGACCGCAAACTGTCCGAGCAGATCAACCTGATTCTGCATCACGAGGACTTCCAGCAGCTGGAAAGCGCATGGCGCGGTCTGCATCACCTCGTCACGAACACGGAAACGGATGAGAAGCTGAAGATCCGCTTCATGGACGTGTCGAAGGACGATCTGCGCCGCACGATGAAGCGCTACAAGGGCGTGGCCTGGGATCAAAGCCCGTTCTTCAAGCAGATCTATGAAGAAGAATACGGCCAGCTGGGCGGCGAGCCTTACGGCTGCCTCGTTGCGGACTACTACTTCGACCACACCCCGCCCGACGTCGATCTGCTCGGTTCGATCGCCAAGGTCGCCGCGGCTGCGCACGCGCCGTTCATCACGGGTGCCGCTCCGTCGGTGCTGCAAATGGATTCGTGGCAGGAACTCGCGAACCCGCGCGATCTGACCAAGATCTTCACGCAGAACCTCGAATACGCGCCGTGGAACTCGCTGCGCAATTCGGAAGACGCACGCTACATCGGTCTCGCGATGCCGCGCTTCCTGTCGCGTCTGCCGTATGGCGTGAAGACCAACCCGGTCGACGAATTCGATTTCGAAGAAGCAACGGATGGTTCGGATCACCGCAAGTACGTTTGGTCGAACGCTGCCTACGCGATGGCGGTGAACATCAACCGTTCGTTCAAGCACTACGGCTGGTGCACGCTGATCCGCGGCGTGGAAAGCGGCGGTGTGGTGGAAAACCTCCCGTGCCACACGTTCCCGACCGATGACGGTGGCGTCGACATGAAGTGCCCGACCGAAATCGCTATTTCGGACCGCCGTGAAGCGGAGCTCGCGAAGAACGGTTTCATTCCGCTGATCCACCGCAAGAACACCGACTACGCAGCGTTCATTGGCGCACAGTCGCTGCAAAAGCCGGCTGAGTACTACGACGCTGACGCAACGGCCAACGCCAATCTGTCCGCACGTCTGCCGTACCTCTTCGCGTGCTCGCGCTTTGCGCACTACTTGAAGTGCATCGTGCGCGACAAGGTTGGTTCGTTCAAGGAACGCGAAGAAATGCAGCAATGGCTCAACGAATGGGTCATGAACTACGTCGACGCCGATCCCGCGAACTCGTCGCAGGAAACGAAGGCGCGTCGTCCGCTGGCTGCAGCTGAAGTGGTCGTCGAGGATGTGGAAGGCAACCCGGGCTACTACCAGGCGAAGTTCTTCCTGCGTCCCCACTTCCAACTGGAAGGTCTGTCGGTGTCGCTGCGTCTCGTCGCGAAGCTGCCGTCGGTGAAGGAAGCTGCCTAACCGCCGCGGTTCACACGGTGTAAAGCAGGAGGCATTCGCTGAAGCATCGCTTCGGCGTGCCTCCTGACCACCATCGCTTCTAGCTCATGGCTTGGTATTCCCATTTTGTCCGCAGTCTCCTGCGGACGTGGGGTGGTAGCGCTCGTCCCGATTCTGGAAGAGCAGGGCTGTGTCATGGGCATTGAAATGCCGGTGTTTGTGTCCGGATGAGCGATGGTCAGGCGCTCACTAAATATTCCTGACGTTTTTAGAAGCAACCTAACTCTAACTAGGCACTAAGGAGTACATCCATGGCGCAAGATATTTTCCTCAAGATCAACGGCATTGACGGTGAATCAGAGGACGCTACGCACAAGGGCGAAATCGAAGTTCTGAGCTGGAAGTGGAACGTCGCGCAGCAATCGAACATGCACGCCGGTTCCGGCGGCGGCGCTGGCCGTGCGACGGTCGACGACCTGGAGTTCGTTCACTACGTCGATCGCGCTACCCCGAACCTGACGCAGTACTGCTTGACCGGCAAGCACATCGACGAGTGCAAGCTCGTGGTGCGTAAGGCTGGCGGCAACCCGCTCGAGTACATCAAGTTCACGATGAACGACGTGCTGGTGACGCAAGTCTCGCCGTCCGGCGTCAGCAACAGCGAATCGCGTCCGTCCGAAATCGTTCGTCTGTCGTTCTCCCGCATGAAGCAGGAATATGTGGTCCAGAACGCACAGGGCGGTAGCGGCGGTGCAATCACGGCAACGTTCGACATCAAGAAGAACGCAGCCTAAGTCGCATAAGCGGTCTTCCTAGATCGTAACCTCGCCGATATTCGGCGAGGTTTTCTGGGCTGCTGACCGGAGTGCCTCGCATTCGGGGCGATGCGGTCAGCAGGTCGCCAGACCACGACGATCGCGACAACCTTGACTCATTCCGATGGTTCTGAATTTTCTTTCGCAATTCTCAGCACGGCGCGGTTTCCCTGGTTGGCTTGCCATCGGCGGAATGTGCCTGTGGCTGGCCGCGTGCAGCAGCGGTAGCCCGACGGTCAAGGAGCAAACCGACCTTCGGGTGCAGGTTGCTGCGAGCGAGAACGTCAACCCGGACGAGTGGGGGCGGGCCGCGCCGATCATGGTTCGCGTGTACGAGCTGAAGTCGGCTACGGCCTTCGAGAGCGCCGACTTCTTCACGCTGCAAAACGACAGCAAGAAGGTGCTGGGCGACGACGTGGTTGCTGTCGACGAATTCATTTTGCGCCCCGGTGACAAGCGCGAAATCCGCCGCAAGTCGAATCAGGCGACCACGGCCATCGGCGTGCTGGCAGGGTACCGGGATCTCGGCAAGGCGGTCTGGCGGGATGTCTACCGCTTGCCCGTGGCGCCGGATGCCTCATGGTACAGAGCCACAATTCCAGATAAGAAACAGAAGCTGACCATTCGTCTCGATCAGCGAACTGTTTCAATTACAGAGTCGGAGTAATTGCAATGAGTTGGTATAACAAGGTCGTTTGGAGTGAGGGCCTGTTCCTGCGCCCGCAGTTATTTCAGCAGCAGGAGCGTTACTTCGAGTACGTCGCGCATAAGCGCAGCGCTCCCTTGAGTCCCTTCTTCTGGGGCTTCAGCCAATACGAAATCGACCAGGAGTCGCTTTCGTTCGGCAAGCTGGTGTTCAAGAGCGGCTCCGGAATCTTTCCGGACGGCACGCCGTTCGATGTCCCCGGGCATACCCCGCCGCCGCAGCCGCTGACGATCGCTCCCGAGCATCAGGATCAGGTGATCTATCTGGCCGTTCCGCTGCGTCTGCCGAACACTGAGGAAACCGCGTTCGCTGAGCAGAGCGGCTCGTTGGCCCGCTATGTGGCTTTCGACGAGGAGCTGCGCGATAGCAACGCGATCGGCCAAGGGCCGAAGCCCGTTCAGCTGGCGAATCTGCGCCTGCGCCTGATGCCCGAGAAGGAGCTGACGCAGTCGTGGATCGGCATCGCCTTGACGCGCGTGAAAGCGCTGCATGCGGACGGCGCGGTGTCACTGCATCACACCGATCATATTCCGCCCGTCACCAGCTACGGTGCGAATCCGCTGCTGCGCGAATGGGCGTTGCAATTGCACGGTCTCGCGAAGCTGCGCGCCGACGCGCTCGCGGCACGCTTGTCCGGCAGCGACGGCAGGGCCGGCGCTGCCGCGGAAGTCGCGGATTACCTGCTGCTGCAAGTACTGAACCGTTACGAGCCGCTGCTGGAGCATATTTGCGGCATCGACGAAACCGCACCGGCGGACCTGTATCGCGAATTTGTGATGCTGGCCGGCGAGCTTTCGACGTTCGTGCGTCCGCAAACGCGGCGTCCGCTCTCGGCGCCGGGCTACGACCACGCTCAGCTGTACGACAGCATCAAACCGCTCGTCGATGAGATTCATTTCCTGCTCAATCAAGTTCTGATTCGTGGCGCGCAGCCGATTCCGCTCACGGAGCAGGCGCATGGTATCCGCACGGCAAGCATGCTGCCGACGGAGCTTGCGGGCTACTCGAGCCTGGTGCTCGCCGTGGGTGCGCAGATGTCGCCGGATGTGCTGCAGCAGCAGTTTGCCGCACAGACCAAGATCAGCCAGCCGCAGCGTTTGCCGGAACTCATCCGCTCGCACTTGCCGGGTCTCACGATGACGTCGCTTCCCGTGCCGCCGCGGCAGATTCCGTTCAATTCGGGTTTCATCTATTTCGAACTGTCGCGCACGGGCCCGTTCTGGGAACAGATCGCGCAGCAAGGCGGATTGGCCATGCACATCGCGGGTCACTTCCCCGAGCTGAAGCTTGAACTGTGGGGAGTGCGGCAGAAATGAGTACCAACGCGTTCGACGATCGCGCCTTCGATTTCCTGAACGGTTCCGATGAGCCGGTCAGGAACCAGGGTGGCGCGGCGGCGTTCAACCCGGGGCGAAGCCAGGCGGGTATGGGCTCCGAGCGGGAACCGGCCGTTGACCTCGGCGCCTTCGAGCCGCCGGAGGACTTCTTGGCGCGGCTCGAGAAAGTGCAGGCCGCCCAGAACCCCGTGCAAGAAGCCGCACAGCCGCTGTTGCGGATGCTCGCCGATATGCCGGCGTCGCTTGATACGCAAGCGGCGATCGCCAGCTTGCGTGCGCTGCTCGTGCGCGAGGTCGCCACATTCCAGCGGCTGTGCGACAAGGCGAACCTGCCGTGGAAGCACATGGCGGCCGTGCGCTACAGCCTGTGTACCGCGCTCGACGAAGCAGCGAACCGCACGCGCTGGGGCGGCGGCGGCGTATGGGCGATCAAGAGCCTGCTGATCACGTTCGAAGGGGAAGTCGACGGGGGCGAGAAGTTCTTCCTGTTGATCGGGCGCATGGCGACCGATCCGCAAGAGTACGTCGACGTGCTCGAAGTCATGTACCGGATTCTCGGCTTGGGCTTCGAAGGGCGATATAGCGTCGTGGTCGACGGCCGCCGTCATCTCGAACAGATCCGACAGCGGCTCCTT
The DNA here is from genome assembly GCF_053525655.1 of Trinickia camelliae. Lineage (NCBI taxonomy): Bacteria > Pseudomonadati > Pseudomonadota > Betaproteobacteria > Burkholderiales > Burkholderiaceae > Trinickia > Trinickia camelliae. The sequence continues at coordinate 38,316 of NZ_JBCHAA010000024.1, read as the reverse complement.
ACGCTCATCAGCGGCGCGCGCGATACCGTACAGCTCGAGTTGTCGCCGCATTGGCGCGGCGTCGAGCCGGGCAAGATGCGTCTGCTCAACAGCGTGCCCGCATGGGTGACGGCGAGCGTGGCCGCGCTGGCGATCTTTGGGACGTTCGCTTGGTACAAGTACCAGCTGCTGACGCAAAGCAACGTACTCGAGGCGCGGATTCTTGCGATCAGCAAGCTGGCGCCTCCGCCACCGCCTCCGCCGGTTCAGCGTTTGCGTCTGTCCATTCTGTTGAAGAACGAGATCGCGCGTGGCCTGGTGAGCGTCGATGAAGACGACCGCCATAGCAATGTGGTCTTCAAGGGCGACTCCATGTTCGTGATCGGGAAGGCACAGGTTCGTCCGGAAATGGACCCGATTCTCGCGAAGGTGGCGCAAGAAGTCGCGCGTGTCGGTGGCAAGGTGTTGGTGACCGGCCATTCGGACAGCCAGCCGATTAGCACCAAGGAGTTCCCGAACAATCAGGTGCTGTCCGAAAAGCGCGCCGCTTTTGTCGCACAGGTGCTGAAGCAGTATGGGACGCCGGCTGATCGCATTCAGTCGATCGGCAAGGGTGATTCGCAGCCTGTGGCTGATAACACGACGGCGGAAAACCGCTCCCGCAATCGACGCGTGGAAATTCTGGTCACGCAGTAACGGGAAGGCCTGACATGTCTTATGTAAATCGATTCTTTAGATTCTTGTTTTCGCGCCAGACATTGATGTTCGTGACGATCATCCTGGTCGCCGCGGCTGTCTGGTTCATCGGCCCGTTGCTGGCGTTCGGCGAGTACAGCCCGCTGGAAAGCGTGTTCTCGCGCGTGATCGTGATCGTCGTGCTGCTCGCGCTGCTGCTGCTGTGGCTGCTGAGATTGCCGCTGGGCCCGGTTTGGGTTGCCGTGGCGGTGCTCGTGTTCTGGTACTTCAGTCCGCTGCTCGCGTTCGGTGAGGCGCATCCGTTCGAGCCGATCTGGTCGCGAATGCTGCTGATCGGGGTGCTGGTCGCTTGCTACGCCGCTTACGGGATTTATCGCTTGTGGCAGGCGATGCGCAGCGACGACGCATTCCTGAAGCGCGTCCTCAATCCGTTTGCCAGCAAGGCTAAGCCTGAGGTGATCGCACGCAGTGAAATCCGCGACGTCAACTCGGTGGTCACCAAGGCCGTCGACAAGCTCAAGCGAATGCACCACGGCTCGACGATCCTGCGCCACCTGCTCCAAAGTCAGCGCTATCTGTACGAGTTGCCTTGGTACATGGTGATCGGCTCGTCGGGCGCGGGCAAGACGACGTTGATCCTGAACTCGGGGCTGAATTTCCCCGAGGCCGATCAGATGAGTGCATCGTCGATCAAGAGCCGCGTCGAGACGGCCAACTGCGATTGGTGGTTCACCAACGAGGCGGTTCTGATCGACACGGCCGGCCGCTACACCGTGCAGGACGACGGGACGGCCGACGCCGAAAAGGGCGACGAATCCGCCAAGTTGAATGCGGCAGAGTGGCAGGGTTTCCTCGCCGCGCTGCGCAAGCGCCGTCCGCGTGCGCCGATCAACGGCGCGCTCCTGACGGTTTCCGTCGAGGAAGTGCTGCGCAAGTCGCCGATAGAGCGCACGGCGCTCGCCGCTTCGATGCGTGCTCGCCTTGGCGAGTTGCGTCAGCAGCTCGGCATCCGGTTCCCGGTGTACGTGCTCGTTACCAAGCTCGACCTGCTGCCCGGCTTCCCCGAGTACTTCCAGTCGCTGACCGCGGAAGGTCGTGCGCAGATCCTGGGCTTCACCTTGCCGTACGAGGGTGACCACGACCAGCACGATCGCCGGGATTTGCCACAGAACTGCGCGGCCGAAATGAAGCTGCTGGAGCAGCGGCTCGAAGACGGCATCAACGTTCGCCTGCAAGAAGAGTTTGAAGCGGACCGTCGCAAGAAGCTCTACGCCTTGCCTGGTGAGTTCCGCAGCGTGGCGGCGCAGCTGGTCGAGCTGATCGGTCTGGTCTTCCTCGACTCCAAGTACGACGACACGCAGATGAAGAGCACGCTGCGCGGCGTGTATTTCACGAGCGCAGCGCAGACCCACGACGTCGTTCCGGCGGACCGGACTACGCTCCTCCAACGTCTGCGGCGCGGCCTTGCCGGGTTGCTGGGGGATACGGCTGCGGCTGCCGATACGTCATCGAGCAATGCTCCGACGGGATATCGCGGCTACTTCCTGCGCAATCTGTTCCAGCGCGTCATTCTTGCCGAAGGGCATTTGGTGCGGCCGAACATGCGCTGGGAATTCCGCTTCCGGACGCTGCGCATCGTCGGACATCTGCTGTCGGTCGCGATAGCCGTGTGGCTGATCGGCTCGCTGGTGGTGAGCTTCGACAACAACAGCGAGTATCTCGCCTCGACGAGCAAGAAGACCGATGCGCTCGCCTCGCAAGTGAAGACGTTCCGCAAGACGCCGCAACCCGGCGCCATGGCGGCGGTGCTCTCGATGTCGCAAGATCTGCCGCAGTTCCGGCACGTGAATCTGGATAGCCCGGGCGGCGATTATCGCTATGGCCTGTACACGGCGCCCGGCGTTGTGGATGCATCGAGCACGACCTACGGCAACTTGCTGAACCAGATGTTGCTGCCGCAGGTAGTGAGCCGTCTCGAAGCGGTATTGGGCGCGCAATTGAGCGCGGGCGATGCGGATAGCGTCTATCGCACGCTGTCGATCTACCTGATGGTGTTCGACAAGGCGCACTACAACGCGAAGGCGATCAAGACCTGGGTGCTGCAAGATTGGGAGAAGTCCGATAGCGCAGCCTCGATGGGTGACCGTAATGTGATGGCTGCTCATCTGGATGCGCTGTTCGTGGACGGCCAGCCCGTCACGCCGCGGGCGTCGCAGAACACGGATCTGGTGCAGCAGGCGCGCGATTTCCTTGGCCACAATCCAGTGTCGGGGCGGCTCTACGAGCGCGCCACCGCGGAAATGGCGAAGGACGCGCCGGAGAACGTCACGCTCGTGCGAGCCGCCGGTCCACAGGCGGGCTCAGTGTTCGCCCTGGTAGACGGGTCGTCGCTCGCGAGCGGCGTTCCCGGGCTCTATACGTACGAGGGGTACCACGAGGTTTTTAATAAGCGCCTGCCCGAGTTTCTCGCGCAGGCGCAAAGCCAGGATGCGTGGGTGATGGGACGGACCGATCTGGCTTCGAAGGTCGGCGGCACGATGCAGGGCGGGGTGTTTCGCACGAGCAAGGAGCAACTCGCCAACGAGATTCGACGCCAGTATCTGACCGATTACGGCAATTATTGGCAGCAGTTCCTGGCGGACATCCGCCCGGTTGCGAGTGGCACCGATGGCACGCTCGCGCTCGATTTGCAGACGCTGCGCACGCTGGCCGCGCCGGATTCGCCACTTGCCCGGCTCGCGCGCACGGCGGTTCACGAAACATCGCTATCCGCCGTCATCGCTGAAGACCCGACGCTCGCCGACGCGGCGATGAAGGCCGCTACCAGGCGCTCGCAGCTGGCTCGCGCGGCCAGTTCGGTCAACGCGGCTACCGCGACGATCGGGCAGCTCGCGCAGCAGAAGATGGAGAAGGAGCTCGTCGACAACCGCTTTGCCGCGTTGCGCGAAGTCGTGACTGGCCAGGCTGATACGGGCAAGGGCCCGGCGCTGGACAAGGTGGGGTCCGCGAGCGGCGGCGCCATGCAACTCGACGCCATCATCGGCCTCATCAACGAGCAGTACGCCCGCTTGATGGTGGCCGGCAACGCGCTGTCGACCAACAGCATGCCGCCTGCGGCGGACGTCGGCACCAGGCTGCAAATGGAAGCCGAGAAGCTGCCGGCGCCGTTCCGCGCGGTGCTGTCCGGTGTCGCGACGCAATCGATGCAGAAGGTCGATCAAGGAGTGGGGTCGCTACTGGCGGTGCAGGTGGATTCGAGCGTCGGCGACCAATGCCGCCGGGCGATCGAGGGCAAGTATCCGTTCGCCAACAGCGCGCAAGAGGTCGACATCGACGACTTCGATCGTGTGTTCGCCGCCGGCGGCCTGCTCGACGACTTCTTTCAGAAGACGCTTGCAAGCCACGTCGATACCAGCATTCGGCCGTGGCGCTACAAGTCGGTGAGCCCGGGAATGCCACCGATCAATGGCCCCAGCCTGGAGCCGTTCGAGCGCGCGGCGGCCATTCGCCAAGCCTTTTTCCGCGATGCCGGCGGCAACCGCATGGCTTGGAAGATGGGTGTGAAGGTGGTGTCGATGGATCCGGAAATCACGGAGCTCGCGCTCGATATCGACGGGCAGGGCACGCGATACGCGCACGGCCCGGTGACGGTGTTCCCGGTGACGTGGCCCGGCCCGCGCGGCGGGGCGATGGCGGGCATCACGGCCAACCCGCGTGTTCGGCCCGATACGTCGACCCTCATGGCCGAGGGGCCGTGGGCGCTGTTCCGCTTGATGGACCGCGGCCGGGTGACGGGCACGGCGTCGTCGAGCCGTGTGTCGGTGGATTTCAACTTCGACGATCGCCATGCGGTGCTCGAATTGGTGTCCAGCGGCCAGGCCAATCCGTTGTCGAGCAACCTGCTCAAGAGCTTCCGTTGCCCTGGCAGCGTGGCGGGGGGCTGAGGCGCGTTGGTCCTCTGTCCTGGCGCGGCGGAGCGTGCATTGTGCGACGGCTCCGATTGAGCGTCGTGCGGATGGAGCAAGCAGCAGGTTCGATTTTTAGTGGTGCTTTTTGTTTGGAGAGTAGGCATGCATGACGTCGAGGTTTACGCATTCGACCACCTGCGAAGCCGGCATGAAGACGAGACTCGCGTGTTGGAGCAGGCACTCGCTTCGACTGACCAGGCTATGCGAGCACACCTTCTCGAATTTCGGGAAGCGGTCGAGTTTCGCCGTATGCCGAACGTGGAGAAACTCGCGATGGCTTTGCGGTACGCGGTCATGCGGTTTCCCAACACGGAAGACGACGTGTCGTCGCTCACTTCGCCTCGCAACCTGCGGATGATTGCCGTCATGCTGGCCGAGTGGCTGAGCATGGAGACTCAGTCGATGGACTTGGTCTTGAGCGCTGTCCGCTCGGCGACAGCGTCCTCCGTTTCGGATGCTGCGGCTGCCAACTGCGCGCGCCAGCTCGCGGGGTTCGCGCACGGCGTCGTTGATGCGCGCGATTACGCCGACCTGATGATGGCTGCCGGAGACTTGATCGATGTGGCCAAGAGCGCGGGGGTGAGCCTTCTGATGGATTTATTGCTCAAGCGAATCGAGCCCAAGGTTTAGACCCAGAACAGCAGCGACAAGGACAACGGATCGAAGTCCGGCGAGATCGATGCTGTGCCGTTGTGACGGAGAGCAACTTTTGAATTTCCCCGATAGAAAAAATCCATGACGTCACCGCCGGCTCCTGCCGGCGGGGCGTGTTGGCGTCATGGATGGAAAGCCGGTGCGGGAACGCCCGGCAAAAGGAAATGAATTGTGATGTGTAGGATCGAGAGGAGCGCATGTCAAATCTTTTAAACATATTTTCAACAGACCGTACCGTAACGGTCGCGAGCGCGGCGATACCGCAATTGAACGGGCAGCCCGCCCTTCAGTTCTTGTCGATGCGTGGCGAAGAGAAGTTGAGCAAGCTCTACTCGTACACCCTGGAGTTGCGTACGCCGGACAGTGAGACCGTTGCGCTTGCCACTAGCGCCAATCTGGATCTGAAGGCGTTGCTCGGCAAGGAGATGACCGTCACGATCCAGCTCGAAGGCATGGGTGAGGGCGTGACCGGCGGCGTAGGCGCTGGCACGCGCGAGATCAGTGGTGTCGTGGCGAAAGCGGGATACCTGCGCAAGGAAGAGCGCTACAACGTCTATAGCGTCGAGTTGCGGCCGTGGCTTTGGCTGGCTTCGCTCACGACCGACTACAAGGTCTTTCAGGACAAGACCGTCATCGAAATCATCGATGAGGTGCTGAAGGACTATCCGTTCCCGGTGGAAAAGCGCCTGGATGTCGCCAAATACACCGTGAAGGGCGAAAGCACGCGCAACGAACCGCGTGCGTTCCAGGTGCAGTACGGCGAAACGGATTTCAAGTTCATCCAGCGCCTGATGGAAGAGTGGGGAATCTATTGGTTCTTCGAGCATTCCGACGGCAAGCACCGGCTGGTGCTGTGCGACCACATCGGCGCGCACCGCAAGTCGAACAGTGAGGCTTATCAGACGCTCGCCTATCAACCGCAAGGTGGCAAGACCGATGCTGAATACATCAGCAGCTTCTATACGTTCGAGGAAATTCGTACCGGCCGCTATCTGACGAGCGATTACGATTTCACGCGTTACGGCGCTGATTTGTCCGCGATGAACCAACAGCCGCGTGATACGGCCTGGAGCGGGCAAGAGCGCTACGAATGGCCGGGTGACTATACGGACACCAAGAACGGTGAGCAGTTCGCCCGCACGCGCATGGAAGAACTGCGTGCGCCCGGCACGCGTGCTCGCGGCAAGGGGAATGTTCGCGGGCTCGTCTGCGGGCAGACGTTCGTCCTGAGCAACTACTACCATACCGACGCCAATCGCGAATACGTCGTGATTTCGTCGAACCTCAGCTTGACCGAGATTCAGCAGGAGTCTGGTAGCGGCTACCAGTACAACTGCGAGAACGACTTCGGTGTGCAGCCGACGAGCGAAGTTTTCCGGCCGCCGCGCGAAACGCCCAAGCCGCTCGTCAATGGGCCGCAGTCCGCCATCGTGGTCGGGCCTGCCGGCAAGGAGATCTGGACCGATGAGTTCGGGCGCGTGAAGGTGCGATTCCTGTGGGATCGCTACGCCAAAGATGACGAAACGGCCTCCTGCTGGGTACGCGTGAGTCAGGCCTGGGCCGGCACCAACTTCGGTGGTATCTACATTCCGCGGATCGGCCAGGAAGTCGTTGTCGACTTCTGGGGCGGTGATCCGGATCGTCCGCTGATCACCGGCAGCCTTTTCAACAACTACACCATGCCGCCGTGGGATCTGCCCCAGAATGCAACGCAAAGCGGCATGCTGAGCCGCACGATCACTGGCGGCCGCGACAACTACAACGGCTTCCGTTTCGAGGATAAGACGGGCCAGGAAGAGTTCATGATGCAGGCGGAGAAGGACATGAACCGCCTGACGAAGCACAACGAGTCGCACACCATCGGTGTTGATTTCCAACTTGGGGTGGGACTGGCCTATGGCATCAACGTTGGCGGCGTACTTGCCTGCAACGTTGGCGGTGCGGCTGCCTATACCGTTGGCGGTGCGCAATCGAATGCTGTGGGTGGGGCATGGGGCAACGCGGTCGGCGGAGCTTATTCGCTAGTGGTGGGCGGCGCGTTCGACATCACGTGCGGCGCCGCTACGCTGTCGATGACGCCCGACGGCACGATCAGGCTGGTCGGCACGAAGGTCAAAGTTGAGGGTAGCGACCACGTCATCGTCCAGGGCTCGCCTCTGGATTTGAATCCTGGGGATTCGGACGGTGGTGGTGGGGGCGGTGCCGGGGGAGGGTTGGTACCTGTGAATATCGTTCCCAAATTGGGTAGCACCCGGAAGGCGCCGCCGCCGCCGCCGCCGCCGACGGACGAGCCGCCGACGCCAACGCCAACGCCAACGCCAACGCCGACGCCGACGCCGACGCCGACGCCAACGCCAACGCCGACGCCGACGCCGACGCCGACGCCGACGCCGACGCCAACGCCGACGCCAACGCCAACGCCAACGCCGACGCCGACGCCGACGCCGACGCCGACGCCACCACCAGAGCCTCCGCCGGTGAGCATCATTGAGTAAAAACCAAGCGTCTTGACTGCACACACATCGGGAATTGCGATGTATTCCGATGTGTGTGCTCTTGTCAATCGAGGAGAGTAAATGCTATGCCCAAAGCAGCACGCGTAGGTGACCCGATCGCGCACGGCGGATCAATCGCCAGCGGTTCAGGAGATGTCTTTATCAACGGGCAGAATGCCGCTTACGTTGGCGGAAGTTCCGCACCTTGCTCTATTCACGGAGGTGGATCGGTGGCTTCCGGCGCGGGCTCTGTATTTATCAACGGGAACAATGCGGCCTTCGTCGGAAGCTCGACGGGATGCGGTGCCGCCGTTTCCAACGGATCGCCGGACGTATTCATCGAAGGCTGATTGAGAGGGGGATGACGTGAGTGGAATCGGTGGATTGGGCGGCGTTCTGGCCAAGTTGCCGGTGATAGTGTTGCCGTCGGTTGATACCGCACGGCCCGTCGACGCCGGTCGTCGCTTGGGCGACATTGCAGACCGCTATGGCGTGCGACACGCACTGTCCGGTGTGCTGCGCGGCTCGATCGACATGATCACAGGCAGCAAGGTCTGTCAGCCTGCTTCTGAAACCGATTTCGCATTGCGTGGCCGTCTGCCGTTCGAGTGGTCGCGCACCTACTCCAGCGCGATGCGCGCGACGGGCGTACTTGGCCCGGGGTGGCGCACCAACTGGGAGGCCACGCTGCGCAAAGTTGGCGGCCAACTTAGCTATGTAGACGAACACGGCCGCTCGATTACTGTGCCGCTCCCCGAGCCTGGCTCGCAAGTCATCGTCTTATCGGAGCAACTGCACATTGTGTGCTTGCCGGACGGCCGCATGGTCGTCGCTGATCGCACGCCGCTGTATCGCGTGTTTGGCGATTTCGATCCTAATGGTCTCGCCAGGCTGAAATACATCGAGGATCTGCACCGGCAACGCATCGGGTGTATCTGGGATGCGGAAGGCCGCCTGCTGCGCATGCGCGGCACGTGTGGACACGAACTCAGGATGCAGTACGATCCCGCGACCGGCACGCGCCTTACGGCGATTGAATGCGTCGACGGGGGACCGACGGGCATGCTCGCCGAATACGGCTACAACGAGAACGGCGAGCTTGCGGAGGTTCGTAACCGGCTTGGCGCAACCGTGCGCCGTTTTGCCTACCGCGAGGGGAGAATCGTCGAAGAGGCGGGGCCGCTCGGGATGGCCACACGCTACGTGTGGCAGGTGGTGGGCGGAGTTGCTCGCGTCATCGAGCGATTCACTTCCGAGGGCGCGCGAGAGCGGTGCTCGTACAGTATCGAGAACCGTACGAGCCAAGCGACTGACGTCTTCGGCAATTCGGCGTATTGGCAGTACGATGCGCAGGGTCACGTCGTGGCCTACGCCGATTTCGATGGGCGGCGCTACAAGTTCGATTACGATGAGACGGGCGCGCCCACTACGCTCTGGCTGCCTCATGGCGGCGTGGTTCGCCTCGCCTATGATTCGCTGGGCCGGGTCGAACAAGAGACCGACCCGATGGACCAGATCACCACCACGGTGTATGCCTTCGCGTCGAGCCGGCCGATGGTCATTACGCGGGCCGACAAGCGCACATGGATGTGGCAGCGTAATGACGCCCTCGATCCGGTGAAATGCAAGACTCCGAGGGGCGAGGTCACGAACGTCGAATACGGGGAGGACGGCTTACCCGCACGGTGCACCGACGGCGGTGGCGGAGTGATCACACTCGAGCACAACAAGAGGGGCCAGGTGACGCGGCGCCTTGATGTCGAGGAAAGTCCGACGCAGTACGAGTACGACAGCAACGGACATCTGGCCGCCGTCGTCGATACGATGGGAGCGGTCACGCGATTCGAACGCGATGCATACGGGCGACCGCTGACAGTAACGCGGCCTGATGGTCGGCATGAGCGCCATGTCTGGAATGCTGCGGGTCAGAGAACGTCGTTCGTTGGCGCAAGCGGCCAAAGCCGGCATTGGCACAGGGACCGGTGTGGAAACGTTGTGCGTGCTGTGGACGAGGAGGGACACACCACCTCGTATCAGTACGGCGCGCATGGCCGGCCGATCCGTATCGAAAGTGCGAGCGGCGCGGTGCAAACGCTCGAGTGGGGCGCAATGGGCTGTGTGTCGATAACGGACGCAGACGGTGTGATCCGTGCATTCGACTACACAGATTCGGCGCAGATTCGTCGCATGACGACCAAGGCCGAGGCGCTCGAGCGTCACGAGACCTTTGCGTACGACGTGATGGGCCGCTTGGTCAGGCGTGACACGCAACACAATCAGTATGTCTATCGATATACGGCCCGAGGGATGCTGGAGCATATCAACCGGACGCCCACTAAGGAGGGCGAGTTGCTCGGCATCGAGCCCGATGAAATCCGCTTCGAATACGATTTTGGCGATCGCCTGCTTGCGGAATATGGCGTCAACGGCGAACTGAGCTATCTCTACCACCCTGAGGGGACTCTGGCCACGATGACGTTGCCGCAGGGGCAGGTTGTGCGGTTTCAACGCTACGACAACGGAACGATCGGGCTGATCGGTACACGTGAGAGGCCTATCACACAATTCTGGTATGACGCGATGCGTCGCGAAACTGCGCGCCAGCAAGGCGCGTTGCTTACCCATACCACCTACACGGAATTGGGCTTGCCCAAGGAATGGCAGTCGTCTTCTGTTGTCGACGAGTCCGGCGAGAACTATCCGACGCAGCAGGACAAACTGTTGTGGCGAAGCGTGGGCTATAGCGCATCGGACACCATAGTCATTGCGGGAGGGCCTGCTGTCGGGCAGACCTATTACGATTACGACAAGCGAGGAAACTTACTGCGCCGAGTTTCCGACCAATTGGGAATTGAATACTTCACCTGGGACGCCGCGAGCAATCTGCTCGATACGCCAGGGGGAAATTGGTTTCCGGCCGTTTATTCCGATCATCGGATACGCGAGTCTCGCGGGTCTCGTTACGAATACGATGCGTGGGGACAGGTGGTCCAGAAGAACGGCCGTGACCACGCAGTGTCGCTGGAATGGGATGCGGAGGGGCACGTCATCGCCGTGCGCCGCAAAGGGCGCATCGTACGCTTTCAGTACGATGCCTTGGGGCGGCGCATTAAAAAACGAATCGAATTGTCTTCAGCCCACGGGCAGCTCGTCAACACGCAGGTCGATAACACGCGTTATATATGGCAAGGCCACCGCCTGTTACAGGAAGTGCGTTCCAAAGACGTGCGTACCTACCTCTATCAACCGACAAGCGATGAGTCGATCGGATATGCACCCCTGGCGTGCATGATTCAAACGCTCCTCGAAAGCGGCGAGCTGGACGACATGAAGGTCTACCACTTTCATACGGACGCTGCCGGTACCGCCGTGGCGATGACCGACGACGCCGGCAGTTTGGTATGGCGCGGGCGCTATCAGGCTTGGGGAGCGCTCTCTGCTCAGGAGTGGGGTGGCGGCAAGCAGATTGCTCAGCCGCTCCGGTTTGCCGGGCAGTATTTCGACGAGGAAACGACGCTTCACTATAACGGCAGCCGGTTCTATGACCCGGACGCCGGCCGTTATATCAGCCCGGACCGCACGAGCCCGGGCGGTGTAAGTCCCTATCGATATGCGCCAAATCCGCTGACGTGGAGCAATCCGTTTGGAAGCGCAACTCCGGTGCGCTTCGCAAGCGTTGGTGTGGCTGCGTCAGGCTTCGATTGCTTGCGTGACCTGGGCCAGCAAATCGCCGGCGTCATTGAAGAGCTCGACGGCGTAGTTGGTTGGAATGCGCTCGATATCGGATAGAAAGACGGCGCGAAAATCTAGCCAACTGCTTTCCTTCAGCTTCGTAAGAGCATCTGCTTCTAGATCTTGGCTGTGCAAGGCCATCTCGTTGCTGTCGTACACAACGAGATGGCCTTGGACCGCGGACAACAATGCCGCTCGACTGCCCTGACTCTGCTCGTCATTTAGAAAGGCGTGCTCATGCAGGCAAACACTAACCTCGTTGGAACGCACGAGGGACGCTATCCACTCTGCCTCCGAATCGGGACGCGTTGCCCCCAGCACGGGAGGGACATTGTCAAGCGTAGACCGCTGTACGCCGCGGAGGCGAAAGCAGAGTCCAGCGTACGTTTCATAGTCGGCCAACGTGCGCTCCGTGCCGAATCCATATTTGCCGAATTCACCATTCGTCAAAACAGGTTCAGCCATGCCGAACAGTTCGCGATTGCGTTGAAATGAATGAGAGTCGCGATCCCACCAAGTTTTTGAGACGTCGCCGCTTTCTTTCGCCTCATTGGTGTGGTCACCCCATATTCTGGGATTGTCTTTGCGCGTGTAGTCGTGCCATGTGATCACTCGCTGCGGGTGATAGAGGTCGTAGCCGTGAGTGAATGCCCTGGCGGCGATGGAAATTTCCTCTCCGTAGAAGAAAAACTCGGGGTCATGCTGGACCGTCGTCGCAAAGTGTCCGTCAGCGAACGCGAATGCCGCGCAATAGAAACGGGAACGTACAGGGCGATCGAGGGTTTTCCAATTGGGAAGGGCGCCTCCTATAACCATGAGCACGCCTTCCGAGTTGAATCTACTGAACTGAATCGAATGCGGTTCGCTAGATTGGGGTGTGGGGAGATCCGGCTCGTAACCAGGAAGATAGGCGGTTAGTACAGGCTTGGGGCTTTGGTCTCGCACTGACTCCAACATCTCAATCAACAGCATGTCCCATCTGTCGACGAAGCGGTGATGTGCGTCGATCTGCAGTGTGTATCGTTCTTCGCGATAGTGCTGCTGGATTAGGTTGCGCGCCCAGCAGGCGCCTTGCGACTTAAAATGCGGCACATCAATCAGATCGATTCTTGCGCCGTTGTATTCCATGGTATGGACTGTCCAACCATCGATAGTTGCAAATCGCCACTTGGTGAAACCTCGTTTCCAAAACGCGCCGAGCGTTTCGTCGGGTGCATGCTGCCAGCAGACGACGATGCGCAGCCGATCAGGTTGATCTGAATGCTTGATCAGATTAAAAATAGTCTGAATCAGCTGTGGATCGCGGTAACTCGCGATTTGAACGAAGATTTTATTGTGTTTCATTGATAATTATAAATGGTGCTCTATCGATCTATCGCTTTAGGCCGGCAGGCAGTTTCTTGAAGTGTTGGTTAGTATCATGATTCCGCAGATCAGATTTTTTGTAGTTATTTGAGATCAGATTTTGATGATCTGCTTGATATGAACCAGCAAGTCGCCGGTGTCATTGAACAGCTCGATGGTGTAGCAGGCTGGAATGCGGTCAATATCGGATAGGAAGATTGCGTGAAACTCCAGCCAACTATTCTCCTTCAGCTTCATAAGGACATATGCTTCCAGATCTTGACTATGCACGACCGTCTCGTTGTTGTCGTACACAACGAGATGTCCTTGGACGGCGGACAGCGATATCACTCGACTATCCTGGATCTGCTCGTGATTTACAAAGGCGTGCTCATGAACGCAGATGCTGATGTCGTTGGAGCGCATGAGGGACGCTATCCACTCCGCCTCCGAATCTGGACGCTTTGCTCGCGGCTCGGGGGGGACATTATCAAGCGTGGTCTGCTGTACGCCGCGAAGGCGAAAGCAGATTCCGGCATAAGTCTCATAGTCGGCCAACGTGCGCTCGGTACCGAATCCATATTTGCCGAATTCGCCATTTGTCAAAACAGGGTCGGCCATGCCGAACAGTTCGCGATTGCGTTGAAACGAATGAGAATCACGGTCCCACCAGGTTTTGGAGACATCGCCAGTCTCTTTCGCCTTATCGGTATGGTCACCCCATATTCTGGGACCTAGCTTTCGCGAGTAGTCGTGCCAGCCGATTACGCGATGCGGGTGATATAGGTCGTAGCCGTGAGTGAACGCCCGTGCGGCGATGGCAATCTCCTCGCCGTAGAAGAAATACTCAGGGTCATGTTGGACCGTTGTCGAAAAATGTCCATCCGCAAACGCGAAATGCGCGCAATAAAAGCGGGCGCGTACTGGGCGCTCGAGGATTTCCCAATTGGGGAGGACGCGAAGCTCCTGTAAGACCACGCCTTGATTATCGAATTTCATGAACGGCATGGTATTCGGTTCGTTCGATAGGAACGTGGGAACGTCAGGATCATAAGCGGGAAGAATGCTGGTTAGCACAGGCTTGGGGCTTTCATCCCGCAGCGACTCCAACATCTCGATCAACAATGTGTCCCACCCATCGACGAAGTAATGATGTGCGTCGATCTGCAGCGTGTATCGTTCTCCCCGATAGTGCTGCTGGATTAGGTTGCGCGCCCAGCAGGCGCCTTGCGACCTAAAATGGGGCACATCAATCAGTTCGATTCTTGCACCGTTGTATTCCATGGTATGGACGGTCCAACCATCGACGGTCTCAAATCGCCATTTGGTGAAACCATTTTTCCAAAACTCGCCGAGCATTTCGTTGGGGGCATGCTGCCAGCAGACGACGATGCGCAGCCGATCAGGTTGATCGGAATGCTTGATCAGATTGAAAATAGTCTGAATCAGCTGAGGATCGCGGTAGCTGGCGATTTGAACAAAGATTGAGTTGTTTTCCATTCTGTGTTGGCTCACTTTTGAGCACCAAGCAAATGGCAGCATGAGAGTTCCGCGCTGCGTTGATCATTGATGCGTCTACGTGTCCCGACCTGGGCGCGGCGTTCCATTCGCGACGTGAAGATTTTCATCGGCGTAGGCTAAAGATACTCGGATCTGCCGCGCGTTATTGGAATCGTCTGATTTGAAATGAGCCTTTCAATGTTCGATTTGTTTTTTGACGCGAGAAAGTGGTGCGCCGCAAGCGTCGAGCAACTCAAGGATGTAGTGATTCGCAAGCTGGGCAAGCTCGGTTTCAAAAATGGCATGAAAATCAAGCCAGTCGGCACTTCTGCGTTTCAACATATGATTTACGTCAAGCACTGCCTCGTGAAGAACGGCGTCTTCAACGTCATAGACGGTGACGCGAGCGCATTCGGCCGAGTGCAGCGTATTCTTCGAAATCGGGCTCAGTGCGCAATGGTCAAATTCGTCGCGATGGTGGCATACACGTATATCAACAGAACGTAGCAGTGATTTTCGCCATTCTGATTCTGCGTCGATTCGGAGCATATTCATGGACGGCGGTAGACGGTCCAGCGTGGCGCGCTGCACCGCTCGGTCAGCAAAGCTTACGCCGGCATAGGCCTCGTATTGAGCGAGAGCGCGCTCGTTGCCAAAACCGAACTTACCGATATCGATATCGGGGGAGGCATCGCTTTCCATGCCAAACAGCGCACGGTTGCGTCGCGTCGAACGCATGTTCCGGTCCACCCAGTCTAGCTGAATGTGCCCGTCATTCTTTGCTTCCAACGTATGGTCTTCCCAAACTCTTGGGCGTCCCTCGCGGACGGTCTCATGCCAGCCAATTGTTTTGTAGGGGTGGTATAGATCGTAGCCGTGTGTGAATGCACGTACCGTGATGGAGATTTCTTCTCCGAGGAAAAAGTATTCAGGGTCGTGCTGAATCACCTCTGCGAAATGCCCGTCTGCGAACGTAAAGTGCCCGCTGTAAAAGCGGGCAGGGATCGGCTCTGTGAGTCCTTCGCTATTGTGGAATTTTGTGCCCTTAAAAACTAATACGCCATCTGGCATAAAAGATGTGAACACGCAATTTAGCGGACCGGTAGAGCGCTCTTCGGTAAGCGAGCTATACCTGGGCAGATAGGCCGTCAACACGGGCTTAGAGCTCTTGCTTCGCAGCGATTCCAACATCTCGATTACCAGGCTATCCCAGGCATTGACAAAGCGATGATGCGAGTCCAACTGCATCGTGTATCGTTCGTCGCGGTAATGTTGTTGGATGAGGTGGCGTGCCCAGCACGCGCCTTGAGTTTGATAATGAGGCACGTCGATCAGCTCGATCTTTGCCCCGTAGTACTCCATAAAGTGGACTGTGCGCCCGTCAATAGTTTCGAAGCGCCACTTCGCAAAACCCTGTTGCCAGAACGCGCCAAGTGTTTCTTCCGGCGCATGCTGCCAACAGACAACGATGCGCAGCCTTTGTGGCTGCGCCGCCTGCCTGATCAGATCGATGAGCGTGGGAACCAGCTCCGCGTCACGGTAGCTGGCCATCTGAACAAATATCGTGTCTTGCATCGTGTCAGTTGCAACGGTCACCTGACAAAAGACGGTATGTTTGCGATCAACGTCAATTGATCGTCAACGTTATCGTCGCCGTAGCGTTGATTCTGCCTACAGTTGGTGCCGTTGCACCGACTCGCAGAACGGTCGCTTCCAATGCGAAGTCGGACTGCATCTGACTTCCGGAGGGCGTGTGCTTGATTGTGCTGTTGCTGTTATTGGGCACAAGGGTCGTGTTGCTCGACGGCTCTCTCAAACGGATTGCCAAATTTTGCGCTCCCGTGTTCTGAATCATGCTCGGATCATTTGTATCCGGCGTCGCGGCTAGAGTGGCAGTGATCGAGGTCGGTTGAGTTGGGCCGGTGCAGAGCGCTGAGAAGTTGACAGATCGGGTCGGGCCCGCCGAAGCCGAGACCTCGCGGGGCCCGAACGTGCCGAAATCGACGTTCAGGGTGCTGGCATTCACGCTGCACTTGGGCAGAACCGTGATGGTTACGGAACCAGCGGTGACGGTCCCGACGGTCCCTCCGTTATCCGCTACGATCTGCCCGACGGTTCCGAAAGTCACTGTCGCCGTGCTTGGGATATCCCCTATTTTGTACAAAATGACGGTCACGGCTTTCTGCGATCGAACCACGTCCATTTTGGGGGGGGCTATAGAGGAGGTGGCGTTGCGGGGCCATGGAAGGGGGCCTCCGGATGCGCTGGATATACCGACCACTCGATAGCCAATACCGGGCACATTTGTTTTATAGATTGTTTCGCCTGCCTGAGTTGTGACGCCGGAGACCGCGGGAGAGGCTGGTACTAGGTTCGAAGCCACAGTGCCACCCGGGGCGGTACAGACGGCGATCCCCAACGATCCTACATCGTTTGACGTACCGGTCACTATTGGAAGCCCAAGGCCGAAGTCGGGGTCAATTTGTGTTCCCGAGGGAAATGTGACGGCATAACTGAGTGGCGTATTGCCGGGGAGTAGGCCCGCGCCGTCTAGGTTGGCAAGCCTCAAGGCTTCCTGATCGCTTGCGTCACTAGTATTAAAGGGGTGACAAGCCGCAAATGCACTATTTGATAGTGCTAAAGCAACAAAGAAGCAAAGAGCTACGGTTCTTTTCATCATGATGTTGATTGGAAAGGCTGCGTTCGGGCTGAATTGGTTCCTCGACTTGTCATGACCAAGCATCACACGTCGACTTCATCCCATTTAGCAAGCAAATCGGCCGGAATGATATGGGCGATTTCTGAAAAACGCTTCCCGACCATACGTTCTGATTGCCGCAGCAAGACGATGACCGGGCTGCTCGGCTCGTTTTGCTCGAACCACATCCGCGTTTCTTGAATCCTCGAAAGGGCGTTCCAACGATCCATGCGCTCGGGTTCGGAGGCGATCGGCTGCGCTGGGAATGCGTAGCCCTCGTTTGACTGCGCGGGCGCAGACGCCGGTGCAGCGTTTGGCGTTGTCGCCGCAGACGCAGGCGCCGTTGCATTGCTGACAGGCTCCGCAGCCGGATTCACCGTCGCAGCCGCAGGCGCCGCACTCGCGCCGCCTTCAAGCTGGGCCTGTGCAAACGGCTGAAGCAACTTCGCCAGCATGCCAAGTTCAGGCGCGTCTGCATCTAGTGTCTGCTGACACGACGCAACGATTTCCTGAAGAAGGCGCTGTGCCTCGACCAGCGCCGCTGTCACCGCATCGCGCCGCCCCCACAGATCCTTTAGCAAGCGGCTAACCGATTCTGGCGCTAGCGCATCCTTCTGCCGCGGCAGGGCGAATGACTTCTCGATATCGCGCAGTTGCAATTGCACGCCGGAGGTTTTCGGCATCGCGATATCGCGCACATCGGCGAGCGCGCCATCCGGATCGGCCAGCGCTGCGATCGCGTTGGAATACATGACCGGATCCCGCTCGCCCTCGAACACCGGCAGCGGATACAGCGCCTCGCCGTAGCGCTCAAGCATGGCCTTGAGGAACGCAAGACCGTCACGCAAACCCGTCGCGCCGCTCTGCCGGATCCGGCATCGCAGCAAAATCACGGCAAGCCGGATATCCTTCGTGCGCAGCAGCAGCGCACGGCAATCGCGCTCGATTTCGGCCCAGTTGGCCGCCTGCGGGACGTCGACGAAGTCCCCGTACTGCGCTTCGGACTTGGGTGCGGCCGCAGTTTGCAGCATCACGAAAGCCGAGTCGTATTCGAGGTCGGGACCGCATGGTTCATCGGCCGAAATCGGCTCGAGCAAGTCTGCGTAGCGCAGCGCGTCGTTAGGAGTTTTCGCGTTCATATGCAAAAGCGTTGAATTCAGTCGCTGTACTGTTCGGGCTCGAAGACCATGCCGACCATCGGATCGTCGGTCATCGATTCGCCGAGCCAAGTGGAATAGCCGAGCCGCTGAGCGTCGTCGGCGCGCGCCGGCGGCGCCGCGCGCGGCTTGATGAGCAGCTTCACTTCCCAGTCGTATTCGTGGCCAACGAAGGCCCGCACCCATTCGACGAAGGTAGGCAGATCTTCACCATGTGGCGTGAGGCGCAGGTATTGGTCGAGATCGAGCGGCCCGACGGCCAGTTGGAATTTGTGCTGCTTATCCGGAATCATTTCTCCGAGCAGCGCGCCTTCCCCCATGATGGCGGGCGGTCCGGGCATGCCGATCTTCGTATGCTCCGACTGCTCCACCGGAATCCAGTGAAAGACGAACTCTTCGACGTGCATCGGCACGCCGAAGTACTGGGACAATGCCGCGGCAAGACCATCCGGGTTACGCGCCTCGCGCACAAGGTGCGCAACCGCGCTGAAACGCGCATGCGTTGGTAGCGGTGAGTGCTGTGCTTCGCGCGAGTCGGTGCCCATCAGGCTCGCGATGTAGAACGAAAATTTCTCGTCGTTCGAGCGGTCCAGCGACGCCGTCGCTTGCGACGACGCCCACGCGCGGTAAAACAACGACAGCGCGCGATGGTGAAAGAGGTCGTTGAAGCGGACGAGCGTGTGATCTTGACCTTCCGTGCGGCTGTAGGCCGCCTCGGTCATGTGCAACGGCAGCGGCCCTTGGGGGCCCCAAAGCCCCAGCCCGAACAGCTTGATATCAAGGCGGCCGTTGTTCGTCGCGAACGAGGCGATCTCGCGCGGCGCGAACGCCATGGTTGGTTGCTGGCCGATGCGGAACGGTTCTTCCCGCGGCAAACGCGCGGTGCCGGGCGACGGCATCCGCGGATCGCGTGCGGTGATGGCGCGCAACAGGCTCAGGAAGCCGGCCTGCCACGGCGCGCGCGGATCGAACCATGCTTCCAGCGCTTCAGGACGAAGGTGCGTGCCGGGTCCCGGCGCTGTCGTGATTGGTGCGCCCATGCTTATACAGCTCCGCGTCCGCCCATGCGCGGCTGCCAGCGTGTGATGAGGCCGCGCTGCATGGAATGAAGTTCGGTCTCGGTAAACACGTTGATAGAAACGTGGCGAGCCAGATAGTGCTCGAGCACGAGGCCGAACAGATAGGGGCTGATGCCGGAGAAGCCGGTTTCGTCGACGGTCAGCTCGCAGCGCACGCCGCGCCCGTAGACGAGCAGCCCGTGGCCCGGGAGGCGCCGCACGACGGGTTCCGTTCGCGCGCCGACGAGCGCATCGATCTGCGCGGTCTGCTCGCGCTCGCCCGGCGAGACGAACAGACGCAGCATGTTGCGCATCGCTTGGCCGCCGTCGCCATGATCGAGCTCGGCAAGCGGCATGTAGTTGAAGCTCAACTGGCGGATCAGCCGCCAGGCGGTTTCGCCGGACGCGTACGGCGGCCTCGGCGCGCTCGGCGGATGCACTAGCCGCACACCCTCGATAGGCACCGAATCCGACATGATTAGATCGTTCATGCCGTTACGCGGAATCAGGCGCGGCAGGTCGCGGTTGGTCACCCAAGCTTCCACCGACAAGTAGCGAATATCGTCGGCGTACGGCGCTTCCGCTTGATCGACGAGCGACACATAGACTTCGGTGCCGATATACGGCGTGCGCGTGCCGTATTTGCGCGCGTTGGCCGATAGCGTGCGCTGCTCGCGCCGGATCGAGAAGTAGCGGCCGTGGTTGCCGAGGTCGCTATGCAAGGTCTGGTAGAGCGGATTGAAGGTGATTTCCGACGACGTCTCGGCCTTCTGGCCGAACACACGCGAGACCGAGAAGATCTCGTAGTCGAGCGGCCGGGTGCGATCGGCGAGCAAGTGGAACTCGGTCAACGCGCGATTGACTTCGACGCGGTCCGTCCGCTTCGGGAACAGGTTGATGACCGGCGTGCAGAACAGCTGGAAACGCGAGGCGTCGACGTGCGTGCTGAGCTCTTCCGGCAGACGGTTCAGGAGCAGCACGATTTCCGCTTCCTTGCCGTCGATGCGCGAAAGTCCGGGCGCGAGCTGCGTCAGCGCAAAGAAGTAGAAGCGCTGGCGGCAGGCGAAATATTCTTGCAGCAGGTTGTGGCCATGGAACGAGTTCCACGGCAGCGGCAGCAGGCCCTGATCGGACTGCAAACCTTCGAATTCGACGGGCGTCTTGGCAACCACATGCCCTTCGCCGCGCGCGGCGCCATGGGCGCGCACCACCGACGCCACGCTGCCCGCGTGGATCAGCTCGAACAGATGCGACGCGATGCGTTCGTCGCCGCCGATGTAGAGCGGTAGACGGTCGAACTCGGTCATCTGGTTGAACTTCACTTCGCCGACCGTGCGCAGGCGCAGGCGTAGGGCGCCGCGCATCTGCACGTGCGGCAGCAGATATCGTTCGGTATTGGGAATGTCGGGCGGGACGGCCGTCAGCTTAGCTTCGACGATCTCGATCGGCCATAGCGTCACGTCCTGGCCGCTGCGGAACTCGCACGCCGTTTGCTCGCCGGCGGGAATCGCCGAGCGCAGCGTGCTGTGGCGCGGCACCTTGAAGCCCTTGCTGAAGTCGCCTTCGCGCAGGCTCGGCCGCAGCTGCGCCACGGCGATCGACGGCGTCGGCGCAACGTAGTTCGGATAGACGACTTCGAGTAGGCGCTGGGTGAAGCGCGGAAATTCGGCGTCGAGCTTGAGCTGAGTTCGCGCCGACATGAAGCAGAAAGCCTCGATCAGCCGCTCGACGTACGGGTCGGCCACTTCGATGCCTTGCATGCCAAGGCGGCGAGCGATCTTCGGGTGCTGCTCGGCGAATTCGCCGGCCATCTCCCGCATGTAGGTCAACTCGCGACTGTAGTAATCGAGGAACTTGGGATCCATGTCAGTACGTGCCAAGCCGCCCTCAACGGTCTGCCCCCTTGGGGGCGGCGAACGAAAAGAGCGGTGGGGTTGTTGTGTATCAAGCCTGCTTGTGCGAGCCCGTATCGAGCGTGACCTTGTTCATTTCGACATCGAACAGGCTTTGGATACGGAATTCGAGCGGGTAGGGCGACCACTGCATCAGCCCTTGAATTTCGAACATCAGCTTGTTGTACCGCATCGGCTCGTCGCTGTTGATCGGACGAATCCGAAGTGATTCGGGAATCAGCCTAGGCTCGAAGCGCGTGATCGCGAGTCGGATCAGCTTCTCGATCGATTCCCAGTTGCGATCGGTGAGATAGCCGCCCGACAGCGCAGGAATGCCGTAGTTGACGACCGAAGCCGCGGCCGCCGGATGACTCGACATGTCGATCTCGTCGTCGAGATTGGTCGTATTGAGCAGCAGGCTCAGGTCGCGCTGGACGATGCGGCGCATGCCCTCGTGATTGGGGGCATACGCGTCCGGGCGCTCGCTCTTTCGCTGCGGCTCGTCGTCCATCAGGCGGTCGAGCAGCGACGGCAAGTACGCTTGCCTTTGCCAGGTCTCAGGCTGCCCCATCGCCGCTCTCGGTTTCTTGTGCCTCTTCGTCCTCGTGGATGAACCGGCAGTCGCCGATTTCGAGGAGGCCGAAGTCGCCTTGATCCGTGGACCAGGTCTTCTGGCCCAGGGCGATCACGCCGGTGTTGCCGACGTCGGTCCAAGTCGTTTCGCGCGCCAGCTTGATCGGCATCGGGCCGATTTCGGAGCCGGGGTAGCGCGTCGGCAGGTAGCCGCGCAGAACCGTCGCGTTGCGCAGGATCGCAGTGACGGGGCGCCAGACCAGATCGGTCAGGGTCGCGGCCGGCGTCAGCGTGAGCGACTTCATTTCGTCGAACGGAATCCAGCGGTAGCCGCCCGCGACGGCCATTTCGCAAATCGGGCCGAGCCGGGTGTCGCTCTCGGCGAGCCACTCGAATGCGCCCATGCGCGTGCTTTCGCCGCGTGTTGCCGGCGCGTCGTTCAGCGCCGCTTCGCGCAGTGCGTCGGCTTCGGCCAGCTTGCCTTCACCAAGCTTCGCATTGGCTTGCAGCAGCGTCTCGACCCAGGCCGGATGAGGATCGATGGCGCCGGGCGTGCGTGTTCCCGCGAAGACTTCCGCGCGGAACATCTCGCTCTGGATCAGCCCGCGATGCAGCTGGGCACGAGCTTCGCCCTGCGGCTCGAGCGACGCCCACGTCTGCAACTGCTTGAGCGCGCGCTCCCAATCGCCGTCGATGCACAGCAGTTGGAACAACAGCCAGCGCTCGCGAGCATTGGCGGGCTGCTTGCGGACGGTTTCCGTCGTGCGGGCCTTGAGTTCTTCGTAGGTTTGCGTCTGCAGCAGGTCGTGCAGTTTAGGCATGCCCGATGCGGGCAACTCAGCGTTGAGTTTCATCTTTGTTGGATTCCTGTTCGTCATAGTGGGTGGAGTTGACCATCTGAATATGGCTGTCCACGCTAATCAGGTGATGCTCTTGTCGGGCCAGCATGGCCGGTTGCGGGAACAGCTGGCTGCGTGCGTTGCCGGGGGCCAGCAACGACAAAATTTCATGGCGTTCGTCCGCCTCGAAGATTTGCTCGGCGCCGAATTCGTCGAGGCTTTCGAGCACGGCATCGATGTTGCGACTGCTGCCGAGCAGGTCTTCGAGCAGCGAACCGTCGTCGCGGCGCCTCAGCATGTCCGTAAACGGGTCGTTGGGCGGTGCGACGATCGGGGCGTTTTCGGTCGATACGTTCTTCAATTCGTGCGAAGAGCCGCGAGTGCGATGCAATAGCGTTTGCTTGTATTCCGCGGTAAGTGCGGCGAGCGGGTCCTTCTCTTCATCGTCGAATGTCAACGACATGTCGCCGCCATTCGATCCGTTGCCGAGGAGCGCAAGCGCCTTGTGACCGCCCGACGGATGATCGTGATAGTGATCGTCGAGCAAGGTCGGCCCCGCCAACGCGATCAGATCGCTGAAGTCGGCAGGTTGTGCGAGCGGCACGATGTCGGTGGACGAGGCATCCGCCGACGTATTTGTCTCGGGTGCCGCAGGGCTTGCGTGCTCGGGCGTGTGGACCGATTCCTGCGGCGTGTCGAACTGCTCGGGCCCATGCGCCAATTCGGACGGCGTTTCGAATACGTGGGCCCCATGCGCGTCGGCGTGGGACTGGGATGCGGGCTCGTCGTCCGAGTCACGAGACTCGGCAGTCTGCTCGCTCGACGGATTGGCAAGCGTGGCGATTGCGCCGGCTTCGTCGTTCGGGTGTGCGGTCGGAGCCGCGAGCGGTTGCTCCGGCTCTGCGGCGACTACCGCGGGCGCTGCCCACGTCGGTTCGATAGACGGTTCGGACGGCCACACGAAGGACGAATCCGCTTCCGAAAGCGACTTGAACACCGGCTCCGACGCGGGTTCGGAAGACGGATCCAGCGACCATGCCGACGTGGCCTTCAAAGAGGGTTCCCGATCGGCACCGGGCGCCGCGTTCACGAGCTGGCTCGATGACGGCTCGCGAACGGGTTCGCGTGACGACTCAGTGCTCAATGCCGCCAACGGCCATTCGAAGGACGGCTCGATAAACGGTTCAAAGGCCGAATGCACGGCAGAGCTGGCAGGCGCGTCGCTGAGCGTATGGAGCGAGGTGGTTGTTTCGCTTGTCGGCCCGACGGTGTCTTCGGCCGCCGCTTGGTTCAGATGCTCGAAATGCGCAGTAGCGTCGACGCTCGCGTCGAGCGTCTCGACTTCTTCGGCGTGCGCGCCATATTGGGCATCGATATTGGCGAATGCATCCGAGCTTGCGTCATCGGACAATTCGGATGCGAGCGGCGCGCTACTGCTTGCCGCGACTTCCGCGGCCGCCAAGATGGCTTCGGATATATCGAAATCAGAGAAGTCCGCGCTTGCCGTGGCATCCGTAGTCGCGGCGGCAGTCGAAACTGTAGCGAGATTGTCGAGTGCGGGCGAGGCCGTATCGGCGAGCGCGCGCGATTGTTCAGGCTTCTCGGGGGCTTTTGAGCTCAAGCCCGCAATCGGCCATTCGAAGGAAGGCTCGATAAACGGTTCAAAGGCCGAATACACGGCAGAACTGACAGGGATGTCGCTGTGCGCGGTGGTTGTCTCGCTCACAGGCTCGATTGTGTCTTCGTCCGCCGTTTGGTTCAGATGCTCGACATGCGCAACTGCATCGACGCCCGGTTCGTCATGGGACGCGGCGAGGCTCGCGTCGAGCGTCTCGATTTCTTCGACGTGCACACCATGTTTGGCATCGATATTGGCGACTGCGTCCGAGTTTGCGTCATCGGACAATTCGGATGCGAGCGGTGCGCTCCTGCTTGCCGCGACCTCCGCGGCCGCCGAGATGGCTTCGTTGATATCGAAAGCGAGGATGTCCGCGCTTGCCGTGGCGTCCGCAGCCGTAACCGTAGTGAGATTGTTGAGCGCAGGCGAGGCCGTGTCGGCGACCGGTTCGGACGTGAGTGGCTCGATATCGTCCGATGGATGGGAGAGCGTGACCAGTGTGTCGACGACGTCGACTTCGTCCTTCGGTTGTTCGGCCGGAGCGGCGAACGTGGGCGATTGTTCAAGCTCTGCGGGGGCTTCTGAGGGCGCTGTCCACGTCGGTTCGATAGACGGCTCGAAGAGCCACGTCGAAGATGAATCCGCTTCCGGAAGCGACTTGAACGCCGGTTCCCGCGCGGGTTCGGAAGACGGCTCCAGCGACCACGTCGACGCAGTCTTCAAAGACGGTTCCCGATCGGCATCGAGTGCCGCGATAACGAGCTGGCTCGATGACGGTTCGTGAGGGCTCGCCTCGAACGTCTCGATTTCTTCGGCGTGCGCGCCGTGTTTCGGTTCGAAATCGTCGAATGCAGCCGAGCTTGCGTCATCGGATGATTCGGAAGCGAGCGGTGAGCCACCGCTCGCTTCGATCTCCGAACGCATCCAGCGAGCCTTGTAGTAATCGATTGCGGAGATGTCTCCGCTTGCCGTGGCGTCCTCAGCCGCAACCATTGCGAGATTTTCGGACGCAGGCGAGACTGCATCGTCGAACGATTCGGACTCTAGCAGCGCACTGCCACCCACCGAGATGCCTGCATCAGCAATGGAAAGGATGGTGTCCGAAGCATCGAGCGTGAGAGTGCCACCACTGACCTGATCCCGTTCGGATTCTGGCAGGAGCTTACCGTCGAACTGAACCGACCCGACGTACATCTCGAGTTTGCTTGCTTCATTGGGGGCGATATTCCACCGCGCATAGTAGCCAGTCATGGTTCGACAACTCTCTTGAAGATTTTGAGAAAGGGGCATGCCGGCGATACTGCCTGCGGAAATGCGCGTGACAAATGAGTCAAGCAGGAAGTGCACGCGCCAGAGTACGTCTCGATGGGATGCTACTTCTCAGTGAGACGCGGAGATATCGGAATTGTCCTAAAGCTGGGGCAGTACTGCTGCGCTATCGTTGTCGTGTTTTGTGGGGCTAGGAGTGAATCACGGGAATTACTTCGCCATTCCGCACACGCTGGAGTCGACACATTCCCGGCCATACACAAAACGAAAACCGGATTGAAACGGGCTTGCCAAAATCGGCGCGTGAGCCACGTCCAGCTTGGATGATGAAAGTTATCCAGCCGGTTTCAGAGTCTTCCGGGAAACGCCAGCTTCATTCAATTTGGTTGCCTATTGAATTGAGGTTCATCTTATTTCTTTGCGCCTTTTCGCTTTCTTATAAATTGATTGGCAGTTCATAAGTAATGACGATAAGTCAAGCAAAATAAAACGTTTATCAAGCATCCTATGACCATTTCACGCCAGGCTCTGTTCGGAAAACTCGGAGCCACTCTTTTCAAGAGCATCGAGTCGGCCACGACATTCTCGAAACTGCGCGGCAACCCGTATGTCGAGCTCGTTCATTGGCTGCACCAATTGATGCAGCTTCCCGACAGCGATCTGCATCGCATTGTCCGGCATTGCGGAATCGATCGCGCGGAGCTAGATCAAGACATGACCCGTGCGCTCGCCGCGTTGCCGGCCGGGGCCAGTTCCATCAGCGATTTCTCTCACCATATCGAGATGGCGATCGAGCGCGCCTGGGTGCTCGCGACGCTCACCTTCAACGATGGTCGCATTCGTAGCGCGTGGCTCGTTGCCGCACTCGTGGAAACGCCCGAGCTGCGCCGCGTGCTGCTGTCCATCTCCGTCGCGTTCGGCAAGATTCCGGTCGACGGCCTGCATGAAGCGCTGCCGGCATGGATCGGGGGTTCGCCCGAAGCGGAGGACGCTGCCTACGATCACACCGACTTCGGATCGGCAATGCCGGGCGAGGCGTCGAATGCGATCGCCGCGCCGGCCAAGGGCGGCTCCGCGCTCGAGCAGTTCTGCGCGGACCTTACGGCGCGTGCACGCGCCGGCGAGATCGACCCCGTGGTCGGCCGCGAGCTCGAGATTCGGACGATGATCGACGTGCTGCTGCGACGCCGTCAGAACAATCCGCTTCTGACCGGCGAGGCCGGCGTCGGCAAGACCGCGGTGGTCGAGGGGCTGGCGCTCGCGATCGCGAGCGGCGACGTGCCGCCGAAGCTGGCCGACGTGCGGCTATTGAGCCTCGACGTCGGCGGTCTGCTTGCGGGTGCAAGCATGAAGGGCGAGTTCGAGGCGCGCCTGAAGTCCGTGCTGGAAGCGGCTGCGAAGTCGCCGGTTCCCGTCATCCTGTTCGTCGATGAAATCCATACGCTGATCGGCGCGGGCGGCCAGGCCGGCACCGGCGATGCGGCCAATCTGCTCAAGCCGGCGCTGGCGCGCGGCACGATCCGCACCGTTGGTGCGACGACCTGGGCCGAGTACAAGCGTCATATCGAGAAAGATCCCGCGCTCACGCGCCGCTTCCAGGTTCTGCAAGTGGGCGAGCCCGCGGAGGCGGCTGCCATCGACATGGTTCGCGGCCTCACGAAGACTTTCTCGAAACACCATGGCGTCGTCGTGCTGGACGCGGCGATTCGCGCCGCGGTGACGCTCTCGCATCGCTACATCCCGTCGCGCCAATTGCCGGACAAGGCGATCAGCCTGCTCGACACAGCCTGTGCGCGCGTGGCGCTGTCTCAATTCGCGCCGCCGCGCGAGCTGCAGGATGTGCGGCAGCGTTTGCAATCGGCCCGTGTCGAACTGGATCTGCTCGAGAAGGAGGCGCGCATCGGCCTCGACGCCGACAAGACGCTCGCGTCGGTGCGCGCCCGCATCGATGCGCTCGAGACCGAAGAGCGCGCGATCGAAGCCCGCTGGCGTGCGCAGGCCGAAGCGGCTCAGGCGCTGCTGAGCGCTCGTGAAGCCGCCTGCGACGACGGTGAGGGTGAGGAAGGCGAGGTGCGCGAGCAGCCGTCCCTCGACGCGCTGCGCGAACTCGAGCGCGCACTCGCGGACCTGCAAGGCGACGCGCCGCTGGTGTTCCCGGAAGTGGGCGAAGCGATCGTCGCGGAAATCGTCTCGGACTGGACCGGCATTCCGGTCGGCCGGATGGTGACCGACGAAGTGCTTGCGGTCCGTTCGCTGCCGGCGACGCTGGAAGCGCGCGTGATCGGCCAGTTTGACGCGATCCAGCAGATTTGCGAGCGCGTGCAGACCGCACGGGCCGGACTGACCGATCCGAAGAAGCCGCTCGGCGTGTTCCTGCTGGCCGGTCCGTCGGGCGTCGGCAAGACCGAGACGGCGCTGGCGCTGGCCGAGGCGCTGTACGGCGGCGAGCAGAACCTGATCACGATCAACATGAGCGAGTATCAGGAGGCGCACACGGTGTCGGGTCTCAAGGGCGCGCCGCCGGGATATGTCGGCTATGGCGAAGGCGGCGTGCTCACCGAAGCGGTGCGCCGGCGTCCGTATTCGGTGGTGCTGCTCGACGAGGTCGAGAAGGCCCACCGCGACGTCCATGAAATGTTCTTCCAGGTCTTCGACAAGGGCTATATGGAAGACGGCGACGGCCGCTATATCGACTTCCGCAACACGACCATCCTGCTGACGAGCAACGTCGGCTCGGATCTGACCGCGAGCCTGTGCGCTGACGAAGAGCTGGCGCCGGATTTCGAGGGCCTGCGCACTGCGCTGACGCCCGAGTTGCTGAAAGCCTTCCCGGCGGCATTCCTCGGACGCGTCTCGGTCGTGCCGTATGTGCCGCTCGCGCAGCAGTCGCTGGCGCGGATCGTGCGCCTGCATCTCGATCGCGTCGTCAAGCGCATGGCGGAGCAGCAAGAAGTCGAGCTGACGTACGACAGCCGCGTCGTCGACTACATCGTCGGCCGCTGCCTCGTGCAGGAGACGGGTGCGCGCGTGCTGATCGGCTTCATCGAGCAGAACGTCCTGCCGCGGCTCGCGGCGCTGTGGCTCGATGCGATGTCGTCGAAGCTGTCGTTCAAGCGGGTGTCCATCGATGTCGCCGACGAGTCGGCAGCGCCCCCGGTCGCGCTGGTGTTCCGCGCGGAGCAATAAGCAATAAGCGAGCGATACGCGGCCGGAGCCGTGCCCGATGAGGGGCGCCGCGACGGCCGCGTGTTGGAAATCACCACGCCGGAAGGATCGATCGCTGTGGCAAACGATCGCACTGGGGAGGCTTTCTATCACTCAGCCGTCAGATGCATGTTGCGCGACACGCGGTGACCGCCGCGCGTTGTGCAGCTCAGGTCGAACGTCGGACAACGCCGGTTGCGAAGGTCCGGTCCGAAAGAACGCTTCCTGGTAGTTGACCGGTATCGATTCCAGCTAAGCGGGTATCGGTGCGGAACGTTGCAGCTGGCGCGCAAAGGTTGGAGTGCAAATTGAACGAACGACAGACGCCGATCCGCGTCGCCATTCTGGACGACCATGCTGTCGTCAGGCATGGCATCAAGGCTCATCTTGGCGAGCAGCACGATATTTCGGTAGTCGCCAGCTTCGAGCATTCGCGCGAGCTTCTTCAATGGCTGAAAAAGAATCCGGTCGACGTGCTCGTGCTCGATTACTCACTCGGCCCGAACGAAATCGATGGACTGAACCTCATCCACATCATCCGCTCGCGCTTTGCGGCTTGCCGGATTCTCGTTTCGTCGGCCTTCAATGCGCCGATGACCGTCGCCCTGACGGCTCGCGCCGGCGTGGCCGGCTTTTTCGGCAAGGACGAGAGCTTGCGCGACCTCGTTCGCGCGATTCGCAAGGTACACGCGGGCGGAACCTACTTCAATTCGCCGCTGGGTACGGATGTGACCCTTGCCGTCCCGCCACGGGCGAGCCGGCCTGAAACGCCGCCGGGCGAGTCGAGCGGCGATCGGAGCCGGGCGCCGCCAGGCATCAAACTTCCACTGAGCCCGCGCGAATACGAGGTGCTGCGCTGCTGCCTCGCGGGAATGACGATCTCGGAAATCGCGAGCAAGTTTTCGCGCAGCCCGAAGACGATCAGCGCGCAAAAGCACGCGGCGTTTCGCAAGCTGGGCATTCGTTCCGACTACGAGCTCTATGGCGTGTCGGAAGCGCTCAAGGCGACCTGAATCGCTGCGGGCCTGAAGCAGGAGCTGAAGCGCTAACTCCGATCGACCAAAAAAAACCGCTCAAGCCGGCGGCCTGAGCGGAAACGGAGAATTGCAACACTAGCTGCATGGCTTGAAAGACATGCAGGTATCGAGTGTAGGCAGTTTAGGCATTTGTAAGAATGAGATAACGCCTAAAAGTCGCCTTTCTCCCCGTTTTTGATTTCGAGGCGTTTTAGGTTTTTATCTGACGATGGCCTAGATATCTCTTCTGCATTTATCAAACGATAAGCGCTGCCGAGCAATGGCACGCTCGATCGTTTCATTCCGACCACTATTCGCTGGGCCTTATGCCCAATATCCGGCACATCAAGAGCGGGTAGCGCGTGCCGTAAACGCAATCTGAGCGCATTCCACAGCGGCGGGAGACACCGCGGCGTGCGCGACACAACTCAATTGCGTAATGAGGATGGCGAAATGAAATGGTTTGACAATTTGACTGTCCTGCGAAAACTGCTGTTCGCATTCGCCGTCGTCATCGGCTTTGGGGTGCTGGTTGGGGCGGCAGGGTTGCGCAGCCTCTCGTCGATGCACCAGATCGCCGACGACATCGGCAGCCGTCACATGGACGGCCTTTACTGGATGGAAGAGGCGAACAAGCACAAGCTCGATACCGATCTCGCCGCCGCGAACATGAGCTTTGCGCCGGACGATGCCGCCCGGCAGCAACTGAAGGACGGCATCAGCGCTTCGCTCCGGCAGATGCACGACGGGTTCGACCACTATCGAGCGACGCTTTCCACCGACAAAGGCCAGGCGCTGTTCGATGACGTCCTGAAGAAGAACGCCGTGTGGGAAGGCATTGTGCGAGTGGAAGTCGGCGTCGACCCGGCGCCGGCCGGCGTCGATCACGCGGAGCTCGTGCGCCGGGCGATCGCGGCGAGCGTCGCGCTGCGCGACACGATCGGCACGCTGATCGAGTACCAGCGCTCGCTAGCGACCGACGCGCAGAAAAACGCGACCGCGACCTTTCAGTCAATGCGGCTCGTGATGATCGCGCTGCTGCTCGTGTCGATCGCCGTGGGCGCGCTGCTCGCGACGCTGATCGCGCGCCGCCTGTCGCGGCAACTGGGCGGCGAGCCTGGCTACGCGATGCAGATCGCGAGCCGGATCGCGGCGGGGGACCTGGCGGTGCGCGTCGATACACGCGCCGGCGACAGCACGAGCCTCCTCTATGCGCTCAAGGACATGCGCGACAAGCTGGCCGGGATCGTCGGCGGCATCGGGGAGTCGAGCGAGTCGATTTCGCTGGCTTCCCACCAGATCGCGCAGGGCAACGCCGATTTGTCGCAGCGGACCGAAGAGCAGGCGGCGTCGCTCGAGGAAACCGCGTCGAGCATGGAGGAGCTGACCTCGACCGTGAGGCAGAACGCCGAGAATGCGCAGCAAGCGAGCGGGTTGGCGCATGGCGCGTCGGAGGTTGCCGCGAGGGGCAGCGTGCTGGTCGGCGATGTAGTCGATACGATGCGCGAGCTCGCGAGCGGCTCGAAGCGGATGACGGACATCATCGCCGTGATCGAGAGCATTGCGTTCCAGACCAACATCCTGGCGCTGAACGCAGCCGTCGAAGCGGCTCGCGCGGGCGAGCAGGGGCGGGGGTTCGCGGTCGTGGCGGGCGAGGTGCGCTCGCTCGCGCAACGCAGCGCGGTGTCGGCCAAGGAGATCAAGGAGCTGATCGAAAGCTCGACGCAGCGTGTCGGCAGCGGTGCGGCGCTTGCCGAGCGGGCCGGGGAGACGATGGCGGAGGTCACGCAGGCCGTGCGGCGCGTGACCGACATCATGGGCGAGATTTCGGCGGCGTCCTCCGAGCAGAGCAAGGGCATCGAGCAGGTCAGCCTGGCGGTCGCGCAGATGGATCAGGTGACGCAGCAGAACGCGGCGCTCGTCGAGGAGGCGGCGGCCGCTGCGGGATCGATGGCCGATCAGGCGCGGCAGTTGAAGGTGGCTGTCGCCGTGTTCGATCTTGGCCGCCGGGAGCGGCGCGGCGAGGATGCCCGGCAGGTTGAACGGCGCATCGAGCGTCCGGCGATAGCCGGCACGCTCGCCGCCGCCGACTGGGGGCAATTCTGATCCCGCTTTTCTGATCCGCTTGTCAGCGCCGGTGGCGCTCCTTAAACTCGCGCGTGATTCCAATACCCGCGCCGCATCAATCGTGCGGCGCATCCACGCCCGGCGCCCGGGGTCACGACACCGGCCGCCCGGCGCTTTCACGCCGCCCAAGAGCTAGAGGAGAACCCCCGCAATGGCCGATTCTTATTTCCCGCGCTGGCGCGAGCAGCCGCGTGCCGTCGAAGGCCGGGTCGTCAACACCGACGAGCGCCTGCCGTGGCCGCAAATGCTCGCGATGGGCGTGCAGCACGTCGTCGCGATGTTCGGCTCGACCGTGCTCGCTCCGCTCCTGATGGGCTTCGATCCGAACCTGTGCATCTTCATGTCCGGGATCGGGACGCTGCTCTTTTTCGTGCTCGTGGGCGGGCGCGTGCCGAGCTATCTCGGCTCGAGCTTTTCGTTCATCGGGCTCGTGATCGCGGTGACCCCCTACTCGGGCCACGGGCCGAACCCGAACATTCCCGTCGCGCTCGGCGGGATCATCGCGTGCGGAGTCGTGTACGCGATCATCGGGCTCATCGTCTCGGCGGTCGGCACCAAGTGGATCGAGGCGCTGATGCCGCCTGTCGTGACCGGCTCGATCGTCGCCGTGATCGGCTTGAATCTCGCGCCGATTGCGGTCAAGGGCGTGAGCGGGTCGAACTTCGATTCGTGGATGGCGGTCGTGACGGTGCTGTGCGTCGGCGGCGTCGCGGTATTCGCGCGCGGCATGCTGCAGCGGCTCTTGATTCTGGTCGGTCTCTTGATCGCTTACGTGATCTACGCGATCGCCACGAACGGCATGGGGCTCGGCAAGCCGATCGATTTTGCGATCGTCGCGAACGCGGCGTGGTTCGGTCTGCCGCACTTCATGGCCCCCGCCTTCGACCCGCACGCGATGACGCTCCTCGCGCCGATCGCGGTGATCCTCGTCGCCGAGAACCTCGGGCACATCAAGGCGGTCAGCGCGATGACGGGGCAGAACCTCGATCCGTACATCGGCCGCGCGTTCATCGGCGATGGCCTGGCGACGATCGTCTCGGGCTTTTCGGGCGGCACGGGGGTGACGACCTATGCGGAGAACATCGGCGTGATGGCCGTCACCAAGATCTATTCGACGCTGGTGTTCGTCGTGGCGGCCCTGATCGCGCTGCTGCTCGGCTTCTCGCCGAAGTTCGGCGCGGTGATCCAGACGATTCCGGGGCCGGTGCTCGGCGGCGTGTCGATCGTCGTGTTCGGGCTGATCGCCGTGACCGGCGCGCGGATCTGGGTGGTCAACAAGGTCGATTTCTCGGACAACCGCAATCTGATCGTTGCGGCCGTGACGCTGGTGGTCGGCGCGGGCGATTTTTCGCTGAAGCTCGGCGGCTTCGGGCTCGGCGGGATCGGGACTGCGACGTTCGGCGCGATCATCCTGTACGCGATTCTGCGGCGCGAGGCCGTGCGCGGGCCGGTGTTATAGCGGCAAGGTAGGTGCAACAAAGCGGCGGTCGTCCGCGCTTCACTCCGGCGACCGCCCCTTCACCCGCGTCACCACCGCCGTCTCCGACAAATCCACTTCCCGCATCAGCTTGTTCAACGTTTCGTCGTTGATCTTCTGATCGGCGAGAAGCTTGAGCAGCACCGCGCGCTCGGCGCGCATCGCGGCGATCCGCATCTTCTGCTCGAGCGTTTCCATTCGCCGTGCGACTTCACTCGGTGTCTTGTCGTCGCCGCTGCCGAGCGACGCGAGCCGGCGCCGGTAGACATCCATCACGCGAGCTGTGACGTCCGCGAACGACGCCGCCGCCGACTCGTCGAGATCGGCCACGAGCTTGTCCTGCGCGTCGTGAAGCGCGCGGATCGCGGCCTGAGCGGCGAGGATGCGCGCGTTGCGTTCCTCGGCGGCGTTCGGATCGCGTCCGACGCGCAGGCCGCGCAGCAAGAGCGGCAAGCCGATCACCGCAATCAAGAGCGAACCGAGAATCACGCCCGACGCGATGAAGATCGCCATCTCGCGTCCCGGCAGCGGCGCGCCGTTCGGCAGCAGCTCCGGCAGCGACAGCACGCCCGCCAGCGTGATCGCGCCGCGCACGCCGCCCACCGTCGTCACGGCCGCCGTGCGCAGTCCCGGCACCGCGTTCGCCACACCGTGCTTCGCCGCGCTGCGGCTCGCGAACCAGCGCAAGAGCCACACCCACGCGAAGCGCATCGCGTAGAGCACCGCGAGCATCGCCGCGACATAGCCGACCAGGCGCACGACGAGCGCATCGCTTTCGTGATGCGCGCTGATGAGCGCGCTGCCGATGATGTGCGGCAACTGCAGCCCGAGCAGGATGAACACCATCCCGTTGAAGACGAATTCGATCATCGTCCAGGTGCCGGCGGCGCGAATGCGCGATGACCCCGGCGCCTTCTGCGAGGCGGTCGCGACGCCCATCGTCATCCCCGCGGCCACGGCGGCGAGGACGCCCGACCAGCCGAAGTGCTCGGCGAACAGATACGACGCGAACGGCACGAGCAGGCTCATCACGATGCCGGGCGCGGGGTCGACTTCGTCGCTGAGCGCCAGAAACCGCCCCGACACGAACGAGAAAATCCAGGCCACGGCCACGCCGGTCGCGATGCCGCCCGCCGCGATGAACACGAAGCTCACCGACGCGTCGCGCAGCGAGAACACGCCGGTCAGCGCGGCGGCGATCGCGAACTTCAAGGCGACGAGACCGGACGCGTCGTTCATGAGCGCCTCGCCTTCGAGGATGTGCATCAGGTGCGGCGGAATCCGGTTCTTGCCGGCGATGGCGGTGAGCGCGACGGCGTCGGTCGGCGACAAGACCGCAGCCAGTGCGAAGGCGACCGGCAGCGGTAAGCCTGGAATCACGAGATGCGCGAAGTAGCCGACCGCCAGCACGGTGATGAAGACGAGCCCGAGCGCGAGCATCAGGATCGCGCGGCGCTGCATGAAGAACTCGCGTTTCGGGATGCGCCAGCCATCCGCGAAGAGGAGCGGAGGGATGAAGAGCAGCATGAAAAGCTCGGGATCGAACGTGACGTGCAGGCCGAGCCGGGGCCAGGCGAGCAGCGCGCCGATCGCGATTTGCATCAGAGGCAAGGGCGCTTTGAGCGGCAGCAGGCGGGTGACGATGCCGGACACGGCAACGGCGAGAAGCAGAATCAGGACGGTGAAGACAATTTCCATCGAATGCAGCGGTAAAGCAGGACACAGAGTCCCGCAGTGTAGCGTGTTGCAGTGCGCCACCGCTCCCAACTGCGCCGGCCGTGCTGCACCGATACGGCGCATCGGCAAGCGGAGCGGCAGGGGCTCCTTGCACCGTGGCGGTGCGGGAAAGTTGACGCGCGGCGCCCCACACCTTGCGTGGCATGCAATCTACGCGGTGAACACGCGATGAGCCGCCGTACCGGCGTGCGCCGCCGCGCGCATGGACCTTGCTTAAACGTGCCCTGAGACTACATTGTGAAATTCAGAGGCCGTCGATGACGACACCCGCTTTCCGTTCTGGCTATACCAACGCGCCGAGGCCGACATGGTGACTGCGCTGCAGGAGACAAAAACCATCCCGGCGCCGCCGCCCGGGTTCGAATTGAGCGTCACGTCGGGGCTGCAGCGCTACGCCGTGCAGCACGACGACCTGACGCTCACGAGCGCGTTTCAGCCGATCTTCAGCGTGTCGCACATGCGCGCGGTTGGCTACGAAGGGCTGCTGCGCGCGCACGATGCGCTCGATCGCGTCGTGCCGGCGCTCGACGTGTTCGGCGAGGCGGCGCGCCACGGCGAGCTGCACCTCGTCGACCGGCTCGCGCAGGCGCTGCATCTCGAGAACTTCAAGATGCTCGGCGCCGAGCGCGAGTGGCTGTTCCTCAACGTCCATCCCGAAGCGCTGACCGATCCGTATCACGCGGCGGCGCTGTTCGCGAACCTGAAGCGCCTCGAGCTCTCGCCGCGCCGCGTCGTGCTCGAAGTGCTCGAGCAGCGCGCCGGCGACATCGAAAAGCTCGCCGAAGGCGTGCGCCATTTCCGCGAAGAGGGCTTCCTGATCGCGCTCGACGATTTTGGCGCGGGCCACTCGAATATCGAGCGGATCTGGCAGCTGAACCCCGATATCGTGAAGCTCGACCGCATCATGCTGTCGCACGCCGCGCACCGCACGGACATGGCGACGATCCTGCCCGGCCTCGTCGCGCTCTTGCACGAGGCGGGCAAGCTGGTGCTGATCGAAGGGATCGAGACCGAGCACGAGGCGCAGCTCGCGCTCGCCTGCGATGCCGACTTCGTGCAGGGCTTCTTCTTCGGCCGACCGAACCCGGGGCTCGCGGATAGCTCGCACGCGGCGGCCTGCATTGGCGAGCTGACCGAGCGCTACCGTGCGCAGGCCGAGGCGCGCGAGCGGGCGAGGGCGAGCCGCCTCCAGCCGTATGTGCGCGCGTTCGAGCGCGCGGCCGAGCGGCTCGCGGCGGGCGAGCCGCTCGAAGAGGTCTGCTGGAATTTCCTCGCGCTCGATCACGCGGCGCGCTGCTTCCTGCTCGATTCGAACGGCAGGCAGGCGGGGTGCAACGTGGTGCTGCGCGCCGACCGCGCCGCCAAGGACTCGGGTTTCCTGCCGCTCGCCGACGCGCAAGGCGCGAATTGGCTGCGCCGGCCGTACTTCCGCGACGCGATCAGCTCGCCGGAGCGCGTGCACGTCACGCGGCCTTATCTGTCGATCAACGAGGCGACGCCGTGCGTGACGTTGTCGATCGCCACGCGCGTGGGTTCGCAGATGTGCGTGCTGTGCGGCGACATCGATTGGATCGAGGAGGCGCCGGTTTGAGGGCGTAGTGTCTCCATCGCGTACGATGGGCGCATTTTCGTTAGCGGGCGGAGAAGATGCGCACACAACCGATTTTGCTCGAAGTCATCGCGACGACGGTCGCCGATGCGAAAGCCGCCGAGCGCGCCGGCGCCGACAGGCTCGAACTCGTCACCGCGATGGGCGAAGGGGGCTTGACGCCCAGCGTCGGCCTGACCGAAGCGGTGGTCGACGCGGTGACGATTCCGGTCAACGTGATCGTGAGACCGCACAGCCGCTCGTTCGTGTTCGACGCCGACGACTATGCCGTCATGGCGCGCGACGTGCGCGCAGTGGCGGCGGCCGGCGCGAACGGTGTCGTGACCGGCATGCTGACGGCGTCGGGCGAGATCGACCGCGAGGGGTTGCGGCGCTTGACCGATATCGCGAGCGAGGCCGGCGTGGCCGTCACGTTTCATCGCGCGTTCGATGAGGCGCGCGATCTCGCCGAGGCGTTCGACGTGCTGCTCGGGTTCGATGCGGTGACGACCGTGCTGACTTCGGGCGGAAAGCCATCGGTGCTCGATGCGCGCGAGACGATTGCCGGACTCGTGCGGCGCTCGCGTGGCACGCGGTGCACGGTGCTGGCGGGCGCGGGGTTGACGATAGACGCGGTCGCGGGGTTTGTGCGCGATACCGGTGTCGATGCGGTGCATTTTGGCAGCGGGGTTCGTGTCGGCGGAAGTGGTCTGGCTGCGGTCGACGAGGCGCGTGTCGCTCAAGTGCGCGCGGCGCTGGATGCGGCGGCCGGTGTTCAAACGTAGAGGGCGCCTCCGCTAGCGACAGGAACCCGGCTTCGACCGGGTTCACTCCCTGCGCGCTTGCTTAAGCAGGCGTGATCACAAGCCGCTCGTGTTGGACTTCGATCTTGAGACGCTGCCCAGGCTTGAAGCCGGCGTGCCCAAGCCAACAGCCGGAGACTTTGAACCAGGGGTAGAGAGGCGGATTGGTGCGGTAGCCGTGCAACTTCCAACGGCGGTAGCGCCACGACTGCTGAATCGTGACATGTCGCTCGGGATGAGCGGGACGTGGGGTAACATTGGCGTCAGCCATGATCGACTCCGATAGCGAGTTGATGGTGGTCAGCGGGTCGTGAGTGTTGCAGCACTTGCGGCCCGCGCTGCGTTTACGGCATTAGATGCGTATGTGCCTCCTGTGTAGGCGGTTGGGTTTAGCGGAAGTCATTGATTCACTGTATGGATAATCAGTTATCCGATCAACCTAGCCGTTAGGCAGAGGGGGAAATGCGGGGAAACGGAAGTAGTGAGACTGCGATCGGGGGGGCTGCAGTTACCGAATTGCCGAGACTGGCCCGAGTTAAGCGTGTGTGGACAAGACCGAAGGGCAACAATCGACTGCGGAAGTTCGCTGCGTGAAAAAGCAGACGTTCAATGTCCAAAATCACTGCCCTCGCGCGACTCTTCGCGCAAGGGCGGTGTGCATTGTGGGGTTAGGTTTGCGCATTACTTACACCTAGCAACGTACGAAACTCACTCTCGAGTGCGGACAACAGAGGCGTGGCTTTCTCGCCAGCTTGATTCCACACTTTGACGACGAGGGGATTAACGTAAGGCTGGTTATCGTCATCCCGAATCGCCACGTTTTGATACATCACTGCAATGAATCGCCCCGGCTATCCTAGACACTCACGAGCCGTTGGGAATGGCGTTGTTC
>NZ_JBCHAA010000023.1:0-122773 GCF_053525655.1 Trinickia camelliae | reverse complement strand
AGCGCGGCGCTCACCGGCCAGTCGTTCATCGTCAGCCACGGCTGGTTCATGCAATGAAGCCGCACGCCAAAACAGAAAGGCAGGCTACCGACCCGTCCGGCGTCAACGTCGAGACGGGTGCCGTCCCGCACGCGCATCCGCATCACGAGCGGCGCGAACGCCACCTGCCGTATGAAACGGTGGCGCTCGTGCTGCAGGGCGGGGGCGCGCTCGGCGCCTATCAGGCCGGCGTGTTCGAGGGTCTGCACGACGCCGGCATCCCGCTGAACTGGATCGCCGGCATTTCGATCGGCGCGTTGAACACCGCGATCATCGCGGGCAACGCGCCCGAGCATCGCGTCTCGCGTCTGCATGAGTTCTGGGACACGATCTGCAAACCCGCCGCCACGCTGCCGCTGCCGCACGCCTTCGAACACGCGCTGTTCAACGGCAGCGAGGTGACGCGCCAGATGCTCACCGCGTTCCAGGCGGCGAGCGCCATCTGGCAGGGGCAAAACGGCTTCTTCCAGCCGCGCAAGCCGACGCCGGTGCCGTGGGTGTCGAGCGGTCCCGATACGGCGAGCTGGTACGACACCGCTCCGCTCAAAGCGACGCTCGAACGGCTCTGCGACTTCGACCGGATCAACTCCGGCGAAACGCGCGTATCGGTTGGCGCGGTCAACGTCGCCTCGGGCAACTTCGCGTACTTCGACAACTCGCGCATCAAGTTGCGCGCGGAGCACTTCATCGCGTCGGGCGCGCTGCCGCCGGCGTTCGCGCCGACGGAGATCGACGGCCAGTTCTACTGGGACGGCGGCGTCGTGTCGAACACGCCGTTGCGCGAAGTGCTGAACGCAACGCCGCGCCACGACACGCTCGCGTTCCAAGTCGACTTGTGGAGCGCGCGCGGGCCGGTGCCGGAAAGCCTGAACGATGTCGCCGAGCGCGTGAAGGACATTCAGTATTCGAGCCGCACGCGTCTCGTCACCGACATCCTTCAGCGCGAGCAGCGCTATCGCAATGTGCTGCGCGAAGTGCTCGACAAGGTGCCGGAGAACGTCCGCAAGGAAGACGCGTGGTGCAAGCTCGCGGAAGACCTGTCATGCGGCAAGCGCTACAACGTGCTGCACTTGATCTATCAGCAGCAGAAATTCGAGCACGACTACAAGGACTACCAGTTCGGTGCATCGACGATGCGCAGCCACTGGTCGGCCGGTCTCGCCGATATCCGCAAGACGCTCGAGCACGACTCATGGCTCGAGTTGCCGGATAACGACGCGGGCTTCGTCACGCACGACGTGCATCGAATCAGCAAGTAACGCAGCAGCAGCAAACAAGCGTCAGTCGATCCGCGTTCGCGCGCGATCGACAGGGAGGCGCAGGAACGACGATGCCGACCGCGCCGGCGTCGTCCGTTTCGGTTGTGATCGAACCAATAAGAGGCCTAGATGCCTATCATCATTGCTTTGCTGGTTTTGGGCGCGCTGGTAGTCGGCGCGGTGTATGCGTTCGACTTCGTCGCGGCCCGCCTGGGCGAGCCCGCCGCCATCGGCATTTCGATCGTCGTCGCGCTGGTGGTGATCGCGCTCGTGGCCCGCTGGATTCAGCGCCGCCGCGAGATCGCGCCGAACACGAAGGAAGGCGACTGGACGCACGCACTCGTGCAAACGTGGGGCGGCATCCGCGTGTCGGCGACGAAGGGGCTGCTGTGGCTATCGGTCGATGGCGCCGAAGGTGAATACACGCTCACCGATCTGCACGATTGCGCCGCGACGGATATGGACGGGCGCTGGTATCTGATCGTGAAAGTACGCGACAAGGTCCGCGCCGAGTGGAAGCTGCCGATGTCGAACAAGCGCGATGCGGATCGATGGACGCGGATTTTGACGCTGGCGCAAGCGCAAAAGCTCTAACCACCGCTAGCGGCGAGCGTCAATTGCTCGCCTTCGCATACAGCGTCGATTCACTGAACCCCTCCGCCGCCAGCACGCGTCCGACCAGAATCAGCGCGGTGCGCTCGATATTCGTCGACTGCACCTTGCCGACGATGTCGGCGAGCGTGCCCGTCACGCGTTCTTCGTCGGGCCAGCTCGCGCGGTAGATCACGGCGATCGGGCAATCGGCGCCGTAGTGCGGCTGCAGTTCGTCGACGATGCGCGCAAGGTGCCGCACGCCGAGGTGGATCGCCATCGTCGCGCGATGACGCGCCAGATCGGCGAGCTGCTCGCCTTCGGGCATCGTGGTCTTGGTTGCGTAGCGCGTGAGGATCAGCGTCTGCGCGATGTCGGGTAGCGTCAGCTCGCAGCCGAGCGCGGCCGCACAGGCAGCCGTCGCCGTCACGCCCGGCACGATCTCGTAGGGAATGTTCAACTCGCGCAGGCGACGGATCTGCTCGCCGATCGCGCCGTAGAGCGATGGGTCGCCCGAATGCACGCGCGCGACGTCTTGACCTTTACGGTGCGCGTCATCGAGCAGCGCGACGATCTCGTCGAGATCGAGATCGGCCGTGTTCACTACGGTCTCGGCGCAATGCCCCTCGAGCACGGCCTGCGGCACCAGCGACCCCGCGTACAGGATCACCGGGCAGGTCCGCACGAGACGCTGCCCTTTTACCGTGATCAGTTCGGGGTCGCCAGGACCCGCGCCGATGAAAAATACCGTCATGCAAAGCTCCGTGATGCAGTGAAGTGCTGTGATTGCTTGAGCGTTCTTGCGTGTGAGAGTGAGAGTGAGTGTGAGTGCGGCAACGCCCGCGTCATCGCAGCAACGCCTCGATCGCGACAAGCACGCGCTCGGGACTGTCGAATTCGCGATCGGCTGGGGGCAGCGGCGGACGCCGCAACATTACGACCGGCAGCCCCCGCTCTCGCGCGACGGCGAGCTTCGCTTCGGTCGCGCCGCCGCCGCTGTTCTTGCTGACGACGACGTCGATCGCCTGCTCATCGAAGAGCGCACGCTCGCCCGCTTCGGTGAACGGCCCGCGTGCGTCGATCACGCGCGAGCGCCCGTTGCCCGGATGGGCGTCGAGGCAGCGCACGGTCCAGAATTGACGCGCGGGAACCTCGTCGAGATGCGCGAGCGGTTCGCGGCCGAGCGTGAAGAGCGGGCGCGCAAACGGCGTGAGTGCCTCAACGATCTCGTCCCAATCGGCGACCATGCGCCAGTCGTCGCCGGCTTGCGGCTCCCACGCGGCACGGCGCACGGCCCAGCACGGAATGCCGGCCACGCGGCTTGCGGCCACCGCGTTCGCGCTGATTTGCGCCGCGTATGGATGCGTGGCGTCGACTACGAGCCCGATGCCCTCGTCGCGCAGATAGCGCGCGAGCCCTTCGACTCCGCCGAACCCGCCCACGCGGACCGCGCACGCCAGATCGTTAGGCACCTTGCCAAGCCCAGCGAGGCTATAGACGTGTTCGCGAGAAAGCTGCCGCGCGATCTTCAACGCGTCGCCGGTGCCGCCGAGCAGTAGGATGCGAGTCGCCGACATCGTCATCGCGCGACTCCGAC
Organism: Trinickia camelliae; assembly: GCF_053525655.1. Lineage (NCBI taxonomy): Bacteria > Pseudomonadati > Pseudomonadota > Betaproteobacteria > Burkholderiales > Burkholderiaceae > Trinickia > Trinickia camelliae. Next base: position 119,287 of record NZ_JBCHAA010000023.1, on the reverse strand, counting down.
GATATTGCCTTGGCGATCGATCGCAAACATCTCGACGGCGACTTCCGGCGGCACGATCTGGCGCGCGACGCGCAACGCGTGCGCGCACACGATGTCGCCGAGCGGCACGCCTTCCTTGCGTGCGATCGCAAGCGCCTCCTGGCTGGTATTAGCGGCGCGCATCGCCTCTTGCAACTTCTCGCCCGCGCCGTGCTCCGCCGCCCACGCGGCAAGCTGCGCCAAGTCGATGCTCGAATGACTGCTGTGCAAATCGAGGTGCCCCGCCGCGAGCTTGCTCAGCTTGCCGAAGCCGCCGCACATGCTGAGCTTGTCGACGGGGGCGCGGCGCAGGTGCTTCAGCACCGCGCCCGCGAAGTCGCCCATCTCGACCAACGCGATATCGGGCAGGCCGTAGTGCGCGCGCATCGCGTCTTCGCTCGCGTTGCCCGTGCACGCCGCGATGTGCCGATAGCCGTTCGCGCGCGCCACGTCGATGCCTTGATGGATCGACGCGATATAAGCCGAGCACGAAAACGGCCGCACGATGCCGGTCGTGCCGAGGATCGACAAGCCGCCGACGATCCCAAGCCGCGGATTCATCGTCTTCAACGCGAGCGCCTCGCCGCCCTCGACGCCGATCGTCACCTCGAAGCCGCCCGCGTAGCCGTGCTCGGCCGCGAGCGCGGTGAGGTGGTCGGTCATCATCTTGCGCGGCACGGGGTTGATCGCGGGTTCGCCGACGGCAAGCGTCAGCCCCGCGCGCGTGACCGTGCCGACGCCGGGCCCCGCATGAAAACGCACGCCAGGTTCCTGCGACAGACGCACGCGCGCGAATACGACTGCGCCGTGCGTGACGTCGGGGTCATCGCCAGCATCCTTGATCGTGCCAGCTTCGGCGCCGCCCGCCGCGCCCGCAGCCTCGTCGATCAGGCGACAGAAGGTCAACGGCATCGGCACGTGCTGGCCCTTGGGCAGCACGATCTCGGCGACATCGCTCGCGATGCCGGCCAGCAGCAGGCGCGCGGCGGCGAGCGACGTCGCGGTCGCGCAGCTGCCTGTCGTGTAGCCGCTTCTGAGCGGCGCGGGTTGTTCGGGGGTCTCGTCGCGCATCACGTTTCGTCGCGCGGCTTGACGATGTCGAGGAGCGTGATCGGCAGCGCCGGCCGCCAGGTGTCGAAGCCGCCGAGCGGTTGAGCCTCGGCGACAGCGAGTCGTGTGAGCGTGCCGCCATGCTGCTCGCGCCACTGTACGAGCACCGCCTCGCTTTGCAGCGTGACTGCGTTCGCGACGAGACGTCCGCCGCTCGCGAGACGCCGCCAGCAGAGATCGAGCACGCCGGGCACGGTCACGCCGCCGCCGATGAAGATCGCGTCGGGCGCGGGCAAGCCGTCGAGCGCTTCCGGCGCGCGTCCCGCGACGAGTTGCAAGGCGGGAACGCCGAGCGCGTCGCGATTGTGTTCGATGAAACGCTGCCGCTCGGCGTTCGCTTCGATCGCCACGGCGCGGCACGAAGGGTGTGAGCGCATCCATTCGATGCCGATCGAACCGCAGCCCGCGCCGACGTCCCACAGTAATTCGTCGGGACGCGGCGCCAAGCGCGCGAGCGTAATGGCGCGGATGTCGCGCTTGGTCAGTTGGCCGTCGTGGAGGTAGGCGTCGTCAGGCAGGCCGGGTGTCAGCGGCAGGTTCAACGCGCCCGTCGCGGCGCGGCATTCCAGGGCGACGAGGTTCAACGCGGCGATTCGTTCGGCCCCGGCTTGCGTACATCGATCGCGCCATTCATCGGCGCGTGCTTCGGTAATGCGCTCTTGCTCGCCGCCCAAGTGTTCCAGCACGACCATGCGGCTCGGCCCGAAGCCGCGCGCCGCTGCCAGCTCCGCTATGGCGCCGGGCGTTTCGCCGTCGGCAGTCAATACGAACAAGCGCGCGCCATGCCTCAGTTGCGCATTCAACGCGGTCAGCGGCCTGCCGACCAGCGAGATCGTCGCCACATCCTGCAGCGGCCAGCCAAGACGCGCCGCGGCGAGCGACAGCGACGACGGCGCAGGCAGCACGCGCATTTCTGATGCGGGCAACTGGCGAGCGAGCGTCGCGCCGACGCCGAACAGCATCGGGTCTCCGCTCGCGAGCACGCAGACGGGCGCATGACGATGTTCGAGGACGCGCGCGATATCGAACGGACGCGGCCACGCTTCGCGCCGCGCGGCAAGACGCGCGGGCAGCATCGCGAGATGCCGCTCGCCGCCGAACACCACCGACGCTTCGACGAGCGCGCGCCGCGCCGCCCGCCCCAATCCGGCGAAACCGTCATCTCCCATGCCCACCACGGTCAACCACGCCGGCATCTGTCCATCCTTTCTTTCGATCGCGATCAATTCGCCTGCGGCAAGCCTGGTGAGGGCCGCAGCGGATTTGTCCAAGGGGAAAGAAGGCATAATACAGCGTTCGCTGGCGCCCTTTTATGCCCTTTGCGGGCGCTTAGACGGAACCCAGCGCAACCGCGGCTGCCCCCGCAAGTGAATGCCGCCAGTCCGCGCCACCTCTTGAATCGATCCATGCCTGCCGTCACGACGTCCACCACGCCGCGCCCCACCGCCTGCCCCGGGCTCGCGCGCATCGTGACCGCGCTCGATGGCGGAATTTGCCGGATCAAGCTGCCGTGCGGCGAGTTGAGCGCCGAGCAGGCTGGTGCGCTTGCGGATGCCGCCGAGCATTACGCCTCGGGCGTCATCGAAGTCACCAATCGGGCGAATCTGCAATTGCGCGGCGTGCGCTCGGGCGAGGAAAGCGCGCTGACGCAAGCGTTGATCGACGCGGGGCTCGGGCCCGATGGGCGATCGGAAGCGTCCAGGTCGACGGATCCACTTTCGCAATCGGCCACGAGCCTCGCGGCCGACGACGTCCGCAACATCATGGTCAGCCCGACGGCCGGACGCGATCCGCAGGCGTTGATCGATACGACCCCTCTCGCGCACGAGATCCTCGAACGGCTGCGAACCGACACGCGCCTTCACGCGCTGTCCGCGAAATTCGCGCTGCTGCTCGACGGCGGCGAGCGCCTCGCGATGCTCGACCATCCGCACGATATCTGGCTCGCCGCGATGCCGTCGGCAGACGTCGAAGCGCCACTGTTCGCATTCGGCCTTGCGGGCTGCCCACCGATTGCGGGCAATGGCGACGCGAATCGCACCGCGAATTGCACCGCACTCGCAGCCGTCGAGCCGCAACACGCCGTTGCACTGGTCGCCGCGCTCCTGCACACGTTCCTCGATCTCGCCGAGCCGGACATGACGCGCATGCGCGATCTGCTCGACGTTCGCTCCGTCGACGAATTGATGCGGCAGGTCGAATCGCACATCGATTTCCCGCTGTTGCGCGGCGAGTCCATCCACGCATGGCGCCGCGCGCCTGCCGACGCCTCCGTGCGACTCGGCGCGCATCGACAACGCACGGAAGACCTCTATCACGTGGGCGGCCAACCGCCGCTCGGCCGCTTGAACGCAGACTCGCTGCGCGGCCTCGCCGCCCTTGCGCGAGAACTCGGCAATGCGACGCTGCGCATGACGCCGTGGCAAAGCGTGCTGCTGCCCGACGTGCCGAGCCGCCACGTAACAGCCGCAATCGAGCGGCTCACCGCGCTCGGTCTCGCCTGCAGCCCCGACGATCCGCTGACGCGCCTCATCGCCTGCACAGGCTCGATCGGCTGCGCGAAGGGCCTCGCCGACACGAAGGCCGACGCCTTGCAACTCGCGTCAAGTCTGCCCGCAGGCGTCGAAGTGCATCTGAGCGGCTGCCCGCGCTCTTGCGCCGCCGCGCACTGCGCGCCGCATACCCTGCTCGCCGTGGCGCCGGGCCGCTACGACCTCTACCAGCGCGATGCCCTGCCGTTGCAACCCGGCTTCGGCCGGTGCGTCGCGCGCCACATGACCATCGAAGAGGCCGCCGCCCATTTGCGCCGGCAGCCCTGGAGCCCCATTGATGCTTGATTACATCCGCGACGGTCAGGAGATCTATCGCCAATCCTTCGCGACGATACGCGCGGAGGCCGACCTCGCGCGCATTCCCCCCGACCTCGAAAAACTCGCCGTGCGCGTGATCCATGCGTGCGGGATGGTCGACATCGTCGACGCGTTGCGCTTTTCCGCAGGCGCCGGCGCTGCCGGCCGCCGCGCGCTCGCCGATGGCGCGCCGATCCTGTGCGACGCGCGCATGGTCGCCGAGGGCATCACGCGCGCACGCCTGCCTGCCGGCAACGACGTGATCTGCACGCTCGGCGACGCATCCGTGCCCTCGCTCGCGAAAGAGCTGGGCAACACGCGCTCGGCCGCAGCGCTCGAATTGTGGCGGCCGCATCTGGCCGGCAGCGTAGTCGCGATCGGCAACGCGCCCACCGCGCTCTTTCATCTGCTCGACATGATCGACGCCGGCGCGCCGCGCCCCGCGCTGATCCTCGGGTTCCCGGTCGGCTTCGTCGGCGCGGCGGAATCAAAGGCGATGCTCGCCGAAGACAGCCGCGGCGTGCCCTATGTGGCGGTCGTTGGGCGGCGCGGCGGCAGCGCGATGGTCGCGGCGGCGGTCAACGCTTTGGCATCGGAGGCCGAGTAAATGGCGCTCATCGATCGAACCAGGCCGGGCGCCCAGCCGGGCCGGCTCTTCGGCCTTGGCGTCGGCCCCGGCGACCCCGAGCTCATCACCGTGAAGGCGCTGCGGCTCCTGCAAGCCGCGCCGGTCGTCGCGTACTTCGTCGCCAAGGGCAAGAAGGGCAACGCCTTCAGCATCATCGAAACGCACTTGAGCGACGCGCAAACGCGCCTGCCGCTCGTCTATCCGGTGACGACCGAAGCGCTCGAACCGCCGCTCTCGTATGAAGCGGTGATCGCCGATTTCTACGACACAGCCGCCGAGGTCGTGGCTGGCCATCTCGATGCGGGCCGCGACGTGGCCGTGATCTGCGAAGGCGACCCGTTCTTCTATGGCTCGTACATGTACCTGCACGACCGCCTCGCCGCGCGCTTCGAGACGCAGGTGGTGCCAGGCGTCTGCTCGATGCTCGGCGGCACGGCTGTGCTCGGCTCGCCGCTCGTCTATCGGAATCAGACGCTTTCGGTGCTCTCGGGCGTGCTGCCCGAAGACGAATTGACGCGGCGTCTCGCCGATGCCGACGCCGCCGTCGTGATGAAGCTCGGACGCAATTTCGACAAGGTGCGCCGCGTGCTCGATTCGCTCGGCCTCGCCGAACGCGCGCTGTATGTGGAGCGCGCGACGATGGCGAACCAGCGCATCGTGCCGCTTGCCGAAGTCGATCCGATGGCGTCGCCGTATTTCTCGCTGCTCGTCGTGCCGGGGGAAAAATGGCAGGGATGAATTCCGTCGACGCAACCGCGGTCGAGCCGGCGATCGTCATTCTCGGGCCCGGCGCGCTCGCCACGGCGCGGCGCATCGCTGCGCGCTATCCCGGCGCGCAGGTGCATGGCTTGGCGGGTCGGGTCGTCAGCGGCGACGGCGATGGTGAGGACGATGAGCGCGCCGACATCGCATATGAAGCGCTCGGTCCGCACCTGCGCGATCTCTACACGCGCGGCACGCCGATCGTCGCGCTGTGCGCGGCGGGCATCGTGATCCGCGCGCTCGCTTCATTGCTCGCCAACAAGGGCGCCGAGCCGCCGGTACTGGCCGTCGCGGAGGACGGCAGCGCCGTCGTGCCGCTCCTGGGCGGCTTGGCCGGCGTCAACGTGATGGCGCGCGAGATCGGCGAGGCGCTCGCCGTCGCGCCCGCGATCACGACGAGCGGCGAGCTGCGCTTCGGCACGTGCGTACTGAATCCGCCGGACGGCTACGCGCTATCGAGTCTCGAACAAGGCAAGCGCTTCGTGTCGGACCTGCTCGCCGGGGAAAGCACGCGCATCGAAGGCGACGCGCCCTGGCTCGACGACGCGCGCTTGCCGTTGTCCCCATCGGCCCGGCTTGCCATACGCGTGAGCCCGCAGGCGTGGGATGGCAGCAGCGAGCAACTGGTGATACATCCGCGTTGTGTCGTGGCGGCGGTGGTGGCGAATGCGCCTTCGCCGCTTGACGGTGGCAATTGCGATGCCGTCATCGATGGCGAAGCTGAGCGCATCGTCGAAGAGGTACGCAACGCATTGAACGCTCATCGGCTCGCACCGCTTTCGCTCGCCGCGCTTCTCGCGCCAGCGGAACGCATGACGGACCCCGCGCTTGCACGAGCAGCTGAAATCTTGAGCGTGCCGCTCCGTTTCGCAGCACACGACGAGGCGACGGGTACGCGGCGCGACGCGCAAGCGCTGTTCACTTCCGCGATGCGCACGCCGCACCGCGTGCTGGAGGTCTTAGCAGCACAGGCCCCGAACATCGCACTCGCAGTCAACAACACCCCCATCGACCCCCAATCGATCGGCCAGGCACGCGGCCGCCTGACGGTGATCGGCCTCGGCCCGGGCGACGCCTCGCTGATGGCGCCCGCCGCGCGCGCCGCTTTGAACCAAGCCGCCGACATCCTCGGCTACGAGACCTACGTGAAAATGGCCGGCCCGTTTCGCGCCGGCCAGCGCCTTCACTGCACCGACAACCGCCAAGAGCTGCAACGCGCGCGCGATGCGTTCGAGCTCGCAAGTACGGGACGTTCGGTCGTCGTCGTATCGTCGGGCGACCCGGGCGTGTTCGCGATGGCCGCGGCCGTGCTCGAAGCGCTCGACACATCGGACAACGCGCAGTGGGCAGCCGTCGAGCTCGAGATCGTGCCGGGCGTCTCCGCCGCGATGGCAACGGCCGCGCTGGCGGGCGCGCCGCTTGGCCACGATTTCTGCATGCTGTCGCTGTCGGACAACCTGAAGCCGTGGTCGATCATCGAAACGCGCCTGCGGCATGCGGCCATCGCCGATCTCGTGATGGCGTTCTACAACCCGATATCGCGGGCGCGTCCATGGCAACTCGATAAAGCGCTCGACATCGTGCGCGAACACCGGTCGCCCGCGACGAAGGTCGTGCTCGGACGCGACATCGGCCGCCCCGGCGCCGCGCTCACGACAACGACGCTCGGCGAACTGCGCTCCGAGCAAGTGGACATGCGAACGATGGTGATCGTCGGATCGTCGACGACGCGCGCGTTCGCGCGCCATGGCGGACTCGATGGGCGCGGCGAGTGGGTGTACACGCCGCGATGGTATGAGTGACTAGTCCGCGTGCTCCACAATCGCGTCGACGCGGTCCGGATAGAACGCCACATGATCCTTGATCGCCGCAACCGCTTCGTACGGGTGCTCATACGTCCACACTGCGTTCACCGAGCGCTCGCCACCTAACGGAATCGAGTAGTACGCGCATTCGCCTTTGTATGGGCAGTAGGTGGCATGCGCGGTGCGCTCCAGAAGCGCCATGTCCACGTCCTTTCTCGGGATATAGAAGACCGGCGGATAGGCCGCCTCACACAGCGTCAGCGCGTCGCGCGTATCGGCGATCACGGCCCCCGCCAGCGTGACCACCACGCGCGACGGATTGCGCTCGATCGAAATCGGATGATCCGGGCCCGGAATCCTGACGGTCCGGGTCGTCTTGGTGTCGTTGTCTGACATGGTCGAACTCCTGGTAGTTGACTCCATGATCCTGCAAACAGACGTTCCTTGCTCAGAGCTTGGAGCCGCCGTCGACGCGCACGCCTTTCGCGCGGAGCGTGGACGCGAAGTGCCGCGCGAGCGTATCGATTGCGCCCTTGGTAACGGCATAAGCCGTCAGCGTGCTCATCGACGCCTTGAGCCTTAATCTAACGATTGCTTACTCAAAGGGAAAAGACTTTTTAGGCTGGCTTGCATGCCTCGTAGGCATGGCCTTCAATTTGACGGCGTCTGTTCAGACAAAATCGCCGCGATCGGCGATGGGCGAGAAATGCAAAGGGGACGCAATGCGTCCCCTTCTTCTGCGTTCAGGTGCAGCCTGGCTCAGCCTCCGCCGCCGCCTTGCACGCCAAGCGTGATCTTGTTCGAGACCGAGGTCACACCCGGCACGCCCTTCGCGACTTCTTCGGCTTGGCCGATCTGCGAGCTGTCCGGCACCGTGCCGGTCAGCGTGACCGCGCCGCCGCGCGCGCGCACGAAGACGTTCGATACGTCGAAGCCTTGTGCATGAGCCAACGCTTTGCGCACGGCAAGGCCAAGCTTACGGTTGGCCTTCTTGACGTCCTTCGCAGACGGTGCGGCCATCGTGCCCGAAGCGGCCATGGCGTCACTCGACTGAGCATAGGCGCTCGATGCCACGGCAATACACACGACCACGCCCAGCGCTTTCAATAGATCGATTGCTTTCATGATTCTCCTTTTGCTTCGCTTGAAAACTACGCGTGTTGCAGATGGAAGAAACGAACAAACGACTGCCAGGCCGGGCATCAATATTTGCACTGCGACTCAAATATTGAAGCGGTGACATGCGCCCTGTCCTGCCCCGGCCTGTGAAATCAAAGCTTGTGCGCAAGGGCGCTGACCCTACTGCGGCGAAAGCCAATGTAATCCAGCCGGACGATAAGCGCAAAGAATTTAATGGGGCGCGCAACGCGCATGTAAATTGCGCGCGACACGGCACGGCATGGCGCAAGCGGTTGGCGTGCCGGCCTCGGGAGCCTCAGCTTAAGCGTTCACTTCATACGAATCGGCTTGCTATCGGGACGTGTAAAGCCACTTTGAATGCCGCTTGGGCTGAACGATCGACTGTCTTCGCACTGCGACCGAGTTAGCCACACGAACGTCCCAATTGCTAAGGTATGCTGCTGCCTTTAGCACGTTCATATTCAGCACGTTCATATCGAGAGGGACAGATGCGGCGCGTCGTATTCAATCAGAAGGGCGGTGTCGGCAAATCAACCATTGTCTGCAACCTCGCGGCCATCAGCGCCGTCGAGGGCCTGCGCACTTTGGTCATCGACCTCGATGCGCAAGGCAATTCGAGCCAATACCTGTTGGGTGCAGGCGCTAGCGAAGCGAACCCGAATGTCGCGACGTTCTTCGAAACGGCCTTGGGGTTCAGCTTTAAGCCGGTCGATGTCGCGTCGTTCGTGCATCCGACGCCGTTCGAGAATCTCGACGTGATGCCGGCGCATCCCGATCTCGACTCGCTGCACGGCAAGCTCGAATCGCGCTACAAGATCTACAAGCTGCGCGATGCGTTAAACGAACTCGACGAGATTTACGACGCGATCTACATCGATACGCCGCCCGCTTTGAATTTCTACACGCGCTCCGCATTGATTGCGGTGGAGCGCTGCCTGATTCCGTTCGACTGTGATGATTTTTCGCGCCGTGCTTTGTATGCGCTGCTCGATAACGTCAAAGAAATCCAACAGGACCACAACGCAGAGCTGGAAGTCGAGGGGATCGTCATCAATCAGTTCCAACCGCGCGCGAGCCTGCCGCAGCAACTGGTCGACGAGCTGGTTAGCGAGGGATTGCCTGTGCTGGATTCGCGGTTGTCGTCGTCAGTGAAGATTCGCGAGTCGCATCAGTATGCTAAGCCGATGATCCATCTGGAGCCGAAGCATAAGCTCGCTCAGGAGTATCTGGCTTTGCATCGGGAGTTGGTTGGGGCATAGGCCGGTTAAGCGGCCTTAATAAGCGTCCCCGATAAGCGGCCTTAAAACAGCGCCGCTTGCTGAGCGGGCACCATCGGCACGACATCGAGCTCGCGAAACCGCACGCGCGCCTTGGCAAGATCATGCAGTAGTTGTCTCTGCAACCACATTTCGGCGCCGCCGCCAAACGCTTTATCGAGTCGCAGCGCCATTTCCGGCGAGATTCCCGCCTTGCCGCTCAGCAAGTTCGTCAAAGCCTGACGGCTGACGCCAAGAATCTTCGCGCCTTCAGTGACGCTCAAGTGGAATCGAGCGAGACAGTTTTGCCGAACGGTCTCGCCGGGATGAATGAATTCGGAATCGGCCATGGGTCGAAACAATATCGGCGAAGGCTAGACCCGTCAAGCGACAAGGATCGCTTGTCGCTCCCTGGCTTCACACCCGCGCCAACGTAATCGCCCGCTCCGGACACGCCGTCACACACGCCCCGCACGCGCGGCACGCATCGGCATTCGGCGTATAAGCGACCTTCATCCCATGCACGCGCAGCTTCAGTTTCTGCAGCGGCCCGAATTGCTCATAGTCCGCAGCATCGATCCGGCGAACCTCGAAGACCTGCTCGGGGCACACCACTGCGCAATCGCCCTTGCCTTCGCATCGCTTCAAATTGACCACCGGGGCAAACACGCCGGGGTCCTGCTTGCATGCAGGCGTTGCTTGCGTCGTTGCTTGTGTCGTTAACCGGCCCATGGCTGATCCTCCGGTCGCTTGCCGCCGCTGGACGACGCGTCTTTCAGAAAGCGCTCGCGCTCTTCCGGCGTCATCCGTTCCCAGCGGCGCCAGTGCCGATGTCCGCGCCAGCCGCCATGTCCGCGAAATCCGCCGAACAGTATCCGGCTCAGGACCAGCAGACCCAACGCCTGCAAATAGCCGATTGCACGGCCGCCCGCGAATACCGCCGGCACGATCCAATTCCACAGCAGCATCACCACGAGCCCCAGCACGGCAACGCCCGCCAGAATCAACAGCACTTTGCCGAAACATCTCGCTTTGAATTTCATCCATCGACTCCTTCAGATTTCCAAATCGTCATAAACCGTCTGCAGACGTGCGCGCAGATGCAACACCGCATAGCGCTTGCGCGCGAGCAGCGTGTTCACGCTCAGGCCGCTTTCGGCCGCCAAATCTTTGAAGCTGCGCCCTTCGAGTTCGTGCGCGACGAAGACGTCGCGCTGATTCGCCGGCAATTCGTCGAGCGCCGCTTGCAGCGCTTCCAACAGCACGGATCTCGCATAAGCCGCTTCCGGGCCGGCAGCGGTGGCCGGCAGCGCGAGATCGAGCCGGTACTCGCCGTCGTCGTCGTGAGCCGGCTCGGGCAAGGGCTGCTCTCTCTTCTTTCGAAAGCGGTCGATGATGCGGTTGCGCGCCGCGCGAAACAGCCACGCCCCGACCTGTTCGATCGGCTCCGGAAGCCGGTACGCCTGCACGAAGTCGTAAAAGACATCCTGCAAGATGTCTTCCGCCTCGCCAGGATCGCGCACGCGGCGACGGATGAAATTGCCGAGCCTCGTGCGCTCGCGCAAGACGGTCTCAGCGATATCGCTGTCTCGTTCGATCATCCGGTTCGGGGTGTGCGGCGGTTCCATGCGTGTGATGACGATTCACATCCGCGAATATTGTCGCGAGCCGCAAAAAAATTGCTCGCGGTTCGCGAGCAATTCCAGATATCGAAGACGGGCGCTCATCCGGCGTGCATCCCGCCGCGCGATTACACCACGCGCGCTCCGGCGCTGCGCAGTGCCGGCAGCATATCCGCCGGTTCCGGCCGATGCGTGTAGTCGGGGTTCACTTCCGAATACAGAATCGTGCCGTCCTGGCCGATCACATAGCGCGCCGGCATCGGCAGCGTCCAGCTCGGGTCGCCGTTGAACGCCGGCAAGTCGTTCTTCAGGTTCTTGTAGAGCTCGACCAGATAGTCGGGCAGCGCGAAGCGCAGGCCGAAGGCGGCGGCGACGTCGTTGTGCGTATCGCTCAGGATCGGAAAGCCCAGTTGGTTCTGGCGCACCGACTTGCGGCTGTTCACGGCGTTCTGCGGCGAGATCGCGACGAGACTCGCGCCGAGCGCCTCGAACGACGGCAGCGCCTCCTGCAGCGCTTGCAACTCCATATTGCAGTACGGGCACCACACGCCGCGATAGAAGCTGATCACGAGCGGCCCTTTGGCCAGCAGTTCTTCCGACGATACCGGCGTGCCATTCGGATCGTTGAGCGTGAAGACCGGCGCCTTGTCGCCCGCCCGCAGCGCGCGCTCAGCTTGCCCGGATGCGATCAGTTCCGCGGTGGCCCGCTCCATGACCGGATGAATTTCCGGCGGCGCGAAAAACGGCGCTTTGCCGCCCTTGAAGTCTGCTTTAAAGGCGTCGAGTTTGTCTTGCAGTGACATGGTGTGGCTCCTTGGATGAGAGGGTCGTTTTGCGATGTCGAACATCACGGTGTTCAGGTTCTTGCAAAACGGCCTCGCACAGTAGGCGGCGCGCACGCGTAACTGTCATTCCCATGGGGAATATGGCATTGGCACAAAACGAAACACACTATTTCGGACTGGCCCCATTGTTCTCGAATCCGCGACTGTGTTTTCCGATTGCCGGCATGGATATTGTCGGAATAACGCCTAAATTGTTACCCACGGCCCAGCCCTTTCGGGTGAGGGCCATTCATCCAACTACGCGGCTAGGGCGCCAAGCGCCACGCCGGCGGTTCAAAGAAGGGGTAATGCCATGGATATCATGCGTCATGTGTTTGAAAGCGTCGCTTTGGTGGCCGCATTGATTGTGTATCTGATGCCGGCAATCGAAGCGGACGCGCGTGAGCACGAGCACGCGCTCGCGATCACGCTGGTCAACGTCTTTCTTGGCTGGACACTCGTAGGCTGGTTCGCCGCGATGCACGCGGCGCATTCCCGGTCGAACGAGAAGCGGGTCGCGCGCGTCGCCCTCCGCATTCGTCACGCGGCCGCGCACGCGACCGTCGACAAAATCGTTGCACACGCAACGAACTGCGCGCCGTTCGAGCGTCAGTCGAAGGAAGCGGGTCTCGCGCTGGCGGGCCGCTGCGTGTGATGTCGAATGCTTGACGCTCGCGACGATCCCATCGAAACGCGAGCGTCAAAGCGTCAAGCGAAGAACGCGATGGCTTGGGCGTTGAGCCTCGGCATGTCGATGATGGGACCGAGGCATCGTCCGTCGGCGAAGTCGAACGCAAGCACGTTGTCGCGCGCGACGCAGAACAAATGTCCGCCGGGACCGAAACGCAATCCCCTGGGTCTTTGAAAACGCGTGTCCGGGTCCGCAGCAAACACGCGGACCAGTCGGCCAGTCGTGCCGTCGTATTCGCGTATCGTGGCGACGGCGTCGGCGTTGCCGAACGGAAATTCGCTGGACACCAGCACGTTGCCGTTCGGCCCGACGATGAGATCGAGGGGGCTGACCGCATCGTCGGAGATGAAGCGAGGGTTCAGCAACTGGCCGCGCGCGTCGAACACCGCGATGGTGTTCTCTCCCTCGCCGCCCGGCCCGATGCCGGAAGCCAGAAAGAGCCTTCCATCCGCATCGAACGCAAATCCGCGAGGAAACGGCACGACGCCGCCCGGCAGGACCGGCTGCGGTTGACCGTCAAGCGCAGGGGAAAACGCCGCGATGCTGCGTGCGCTGCGCAACCCGACGTAGTAACGTCCGTCGGCCCCGAAAATACCGCCGCCCGCATTGAGCCCAGGCACGAGGCCGCTGTCGCGCGTAACGATTCCGCGCTCATCGAGTGCGAGCACACGATCGCTTCCGCTGTTCACGTAGAGATGCTGCCTATCGGGGCTCACGCTCAAGCCGCGCGGATCGGCGATACGCGGGTCGTCGCTGAACCGGCCAAGCGGCGTGCCGTCGAGTGCGAACGACAAAAGCGCGCCGTAGCCGTCGCCATTGGCGCCGGAGGCGCTGGTCACCAGAACACGCATGTCGAAACCTTCCAGATAGATCGAACGGGATGCGATCGAGTCTATCCATGCGGCAGGTCCCGCCCTACGTGCTTTAAGCGCATAACACTTATTGCTGGAAAGAATAGCGAGCGTTAAACGGCCGCTGCGGATTGCGCCGCGCTTGCCGACTCAAGCGTCTCTTCGACGAAGCCGACGAAGGCGCGAGCCTTTGCGCTCACCATGCGGCCCGCCGGAAACACCGCCCATAGTTCGATCGGCGGCAGGATCCAATCCTTGAGCACAGCGCACACCTTGCCGCTCTTCAGCTCGTCGGCAAACATCCATTCGGACGCCACCGCGACGCCAAGATCGGCCAGCACCGCCTCGCGCACGCCTTCGGCGGCGCTCACCGTCATGCGCCCCGATACCGCTACCGACACTTCCGAACTGTCGCGCCGGAACGTCCACGCCGTGCCGCCGTAGCGCTGGCCATAGACGATGGCCTGGTGCGTCGCGAGATCCGCGGGCGTGGCCGGCACGCCGGCCTTTTCGAAGTACGCCGGAGTCCCGACGACGACCCGGCGCGACTCGCTCAGCTTGCGCGCCGTCATGCCCGAATCGTCGAGCTTGCCCATGCGCAGCGCGACGTCGACGCCCTCTTCGAGCAAATCGACATTGCGATCGTCGAGCACGACGTCTAGCGTGAGATCCGGGTACTGTTCGAGAAAACGGCCCATGGCGGGCACGATATGCAATCTCGCGAACGTGACGGCCGCGCAGACTCGCAACCTGCCTGATAGATTCGCACCCGCGCCGCGTGCTGCAAGCTCGGCTTCATCCGTCTCTTCGATCGCGCGTTTTGCGCGTGCGTAGAAAGCGAGGCCCGCCTCGGTGGGCGTCAAACCGCGCGTGGAGCGCAGCAGCAATCGAACCGCGAGCCGTTCTTCGAGCAGCGCAATCGATTTCGAAACGGCGGGCTGCCCTACGTTGAGCAACCGCGCCGCCGCCGAGAAAGACCCCGACTCCACTACGCAAACAAACGTCTCCATCGCCGTCAGACGGTCCATGATCGCTCCTCCTTATGCGAATGATGGTAGCAGCCCGCGAATCTGCATGCCCCCACCCGCCTGCCCTACAATGCTCGGCGGAAACACCATAAGCACAAAAGGGCACAAGGAAGGACCCCATCATGCAGATTCGAACCACCGCGCTGGCTTTGCTTACGGCATGTTTCGCCGTCAACGCTCACGCCGAAATGACCGCGGCGCAGTACAAGCAATGGGCGCACGTCGATAACAACTCGGTGTACGCCGCCTACATCACCGGCACGATCAACGCGTTCGGCTGGGCCAACGGCGATTTGATCGCGAAGAAGCGTCCGCCGCTCTATTGCCAGCCGAAGGAGACGATCATCAGCAATCAGAACGTGTACCCGCTCTTGGACCAGTTCTTCCAGAACCACCCCGACCTTCCCGACACTTTCCCGATCGGTCTCGCGATCCTGCGCTCGCTGCAGTCGGCGTTTCCGTGTTGAGCCAGTCATGGCTAGGGTCAGCCCTAGCGCCAAGCCCCTAAACTTTCTTGTCATCCTGACGTAATACGTTCATAGCTAAGCATCCCCTTAAAAAGCGCCCGCCGAATTCGCGTGCGGCGCTTTCAAAAACACGGGAGCACCGAGAGCATGGATACACCAGGAATGAGCTTGAACCAGGAAGAGGTACCGGTCGGCGCGCCGCTCGAATGGGCGATCGTCGATGAAAACGGCGCACTGCTGTTCGATCGCGGCGTCGCGATCTCCGGCGAGCGCGATCTCGCGTTCTTGTTTGCGCATTTTCGACCGCGCCGAATGGCGCAAGAGGATGGCGACGCGCCATGCACGCCCCCTGACGAAGACGGCGAGTCCGACGCCTCGCAGCCCCCGACGCTCAAAGATATGCACCTGGCGATCGGCGGCCTGCTCGGCATCCGCTCGCGCGCGGGCGGCAGCGCGATGCAGCCGAGCCGGCTTATCGGCTTCTCGCCGAACCACGCGCTCTTCGTCACGCCGCCGCTCGCGGGCGGCCGTCCGGCGCCGTTGATGGCGGGCGAGAACGTCGACGTCGTCGCGATCGCGAGCCAGGCGGTATTCCGCTTCTCGTGTACGGTGGAAGCGCTGTGCAACCATCCGTTCGATTACGTGGTGCTGTCCGCGCCGGGCGCGATTCGCCGCCTGCGCGAACGCAAGTCCATCCGCGTTCGCACGCGGCTGCCGGTGCGCTACGCGACCAACGAGGCGGGCGACGTCTACGGCGGCCTCGCGCTGGCCAGCGGAATCAGCGCGTCCGGCATGTCGTTGATCGCCCCGCGCGTGCTCGGAGCGGTTGGCGAACGCGTGCAGCTGGCGTTCCAACTGTGCTCGCACGACCTCGACGCGCGCATCGAAACGGCCGCCGTCATTCGCAATGTGCAAAACACGCCGAATGCCGATCGGATGACCACGACGCATGGCCTCGAATTCGATCCGCTCGAGCCGGCCCAGCAAATGGCGCTGAAGTCGTTTGTGTTCGATCGTCAGGAAGACGCCGAATATTGGGCCGGCGCAGCGCGCTGACCTGACCTGACGGGGCTCCGCAAGGCGCCCCTCGCGCCCCAAGCGGCGCGTTTGCCCGGCGATTCGCGCCGCCTCGGGTTTTCCATAGGCCATGCATGAATGTCATGCGCGCCATGAAAACATATCGATTGCCGCTGGTTTTCTAGCCACCCAGAATTTGTCTCGTGGAAGCACGATTTCCGGCAACCGCGTCCGGGAATCGCCCCCGCGTTCCGAGATGGCTCAAGAAGCTCTATTTCGGATTCCCTATCAAATCGACAGGATCGCGCGACCTCTTCGTCATCCCCTGACCTGAGCGTCGACTTGCAAGCGTCCACCGATTTGCCCGCTCACGCGTGCAAGCGGATCGCCGCGCACCGATTCATCGATCCTTCACTTTCGACTGCATCTCGCAGATAGAGGAGACGTAGCAAATGAGCCACTCCACGCAAACCACTGGCGCAGTGCAGCGCTTGTTCGCCCATGCCGCTTTGGCGCTTGCCTTGACGGGCGTCGCCGGCCTGAGCGCCTTCGCACCGGCGGCGCATGCCGATGCGCTCGACGGGATCGCGAAGTCCGGCGTCGTGCGCGTCGGCGTCTTCGAAGACTATCCGCCCTTCGGCTCGATCGGCCCGGACATGAAGCCGCAAGGCTACGACATCGAAGTCGCGAACCTGATCGGCAAGGCGCTCAACGCCAAAGTCGAGCTGGTCCAGGTGACGGGCGACAACCGCATGGCTTACCTCGCCGATCACAAGACCGACATGCTGCTTTCCGTCGGCCAGACGCCGGAACGCGAGAAAGTGATCGACTTCTCGCAGCCCTATGCGCCGTACTACCTCGCGGTATTCGGGCCCAAGTCGCTGGCGGTGAAGAACGCCGGCGACCTCGCCAACAAGTCCGTCGCGGTCGCGCGCGGCACGCTGGAGGACTTGAGCGTCAGCAAGATCGCGCCGCCCTCGGCCACGATCAAGCGCTTCGACGATCCCAATGGCGCGATCTCGGCGTTCCTGTCCGGTCAGGCCCAGTTGCTGGTCGTCGGAAACGATGTGGGCGCAACGATCATGGCCCGCCATCCGGCGAACGATCCGGAGCAGAAATTCGAGCTCTTCAGCTCGCCCGACCACGTGGGCCTGAACAAGAACGAGCCGCGCCTGATGCAGAAGGTCAATGACGCCATTGCGACCGCGAAGAAGGACGGCACGATGAACGCGATTTCGCAGAAGTGGCTGCGCACGCCGCTGCCGGCCGATCTGTGATGCGAGTCGTCTTCCAGCCAACCACACGAAGGACGGCGCCGCGATGACCTATACATTCGATTTCAGCAGCTTCGGTCTGTATGCGGGCATGCTCGTTCGCGGCATCGAAGTGACGCTCGGGCTGACAGCGGTGTCGACGGTGCTCGGAGGCATCGTCGGTATCGCCGGCGCGAGCGTCGCCGTGGCGGGCCCGAAGTGGGTCCGCGCGCTGGTGGCGGCCTACGTCGAGCTGATTCGCAACACCCCGTTTCTCGTCCAGCTCTTCTTCGTGTTCTTCGGGCTGCCGAGCCTTGGCGTGCATATCGACGAAATGCAGGCGGCCGTCCTCGCGATGACCGTGAACCTCGGTGCGTACGCCGTGGAAATCGTCCGTGCGGGCATCGACTCGATTCCGCGCGGCCAGGTTCAGGCGGCGCTGGCGCTCGGTCTGCCGGGCCGGCAGGTGTTTCGCTACGTCGTGCTGCCGCAGGCGCTCGCGAACGTGTTTCCGGCATTGCTCGGGCAGGTGCTGATCGTGATGCTCGGCTCGGCCGTCGTGTCGCAGATCTCCGTCCCCGACTTGACCTACGCTGCGAACTTCATCCAGTCGCGCAACTTCCGCTCGTTCGAAAGCTACTTGATCATCACCGCGACGTATTTGCTGCTTTCGATCGCGTTGCGACTGTTGATCAACTGGCTCGGCAAGGGGCTCTTTGCGGGACGTGCAGCGCGTGGCAACAGCGTCGCGCCGCGCGGCAGGCTGCGCGCAATCTTTGCTTTCCGCGTTCGCGCGGCAGCGACAGAGGAGCCTTCACGATGATCGAGTTCACGCTTTGGGACATCGCGCGCAATCTGCTGCTCGCCGCGCGCTGGACCTTACTGCTTTCGCTGCTTGCGTTCCTCGGGGGCGGCGTCATGGGCCTCGTGCTGCTCGCGATGCGGGTCTCGCCGCTCGCGTGGCTGCGCCGGATCGTGATGTTGTACATCGAGTTGTTCCAGGGCACGCCGCTGCTGATGCAGCTCTTCCTCGGCTTCTTCGGCCTGCCGATGCTCGGTGTCGAAGTGTCGCCCTGGACGGCGGCAACCGTCACGCTCACGCTGTACACCAGCGCCTATCTAGCGGACATCTGGCGCGGCTGCGTCGAGGCCATACCGCGTGGCCAATGGGGTGCGGCGGCGAGCCTCGGCATGACCTGGACACAGCAGCTGCGCTACATCGTCTGGCCGCAAGCCTGGAAGATCGCCGTCCCGCCGACGGTGGGCTTTCTCGTGCAAGTGGTGAAAAGCACCGCGCTGACATCGATCATCGGTCTCACCGAATTGACCAAGACCGGCACGATGATCACGAACGCCGTGTTTCGCCCGTTCCCGATCTACGCGATGGTGGCGCTCCTCTACTTCGCGATGTGTTTTCCGCTGACGTGGTATGCGCGCGCGCTCGAGCGCCGGTATCGGTTCGGCCGGCATCGCTGAAATCGCACACTGGTACAACACTTTCAGAAGCTGCAAATCTCATCATGATTTCCATCAGCAACGTATCGAAGTGGTACGGCCACTTTCAAGTTCTCGCCGACTGCTCCACCGGCGTCAAGAAGGGCGAGGTGGTCGTCGTCTGCGGCCCTTCCGGTTCCGGAAAGTCGACCCTCATCAAGACGGTCAACGGGCTCGAGCCGTTCCAACAGGGCGAGATCACGATCAACGGCGAGTCGGTGGGCGACAAGAAAACGAACCTGTCCAAGTTGCGCTCGAAAGTCGGGATGGTGTTTCAGCACTTCGAGCTGTTCCCGCACATGTCCATCACCGACAATCTGACCCTCGCGCAAATCAAGGTGCTGGGCCGCTCCAAGGATGAAGCGGCGGACAAAGCGCTGAGCCTGCTCCATCGCGTCGGGCTTCGCGCGCATGCCGGGAAGTATCCGGGACAGTTGTCGGGCGGCCAGCAGCAGCGGGTGGCGATTGCTCGCGCGCTATCGATGGACCCGGTCGCCATGCTGTTCGACGAACCGACCTCGGCGCTCGATCCGGAGATGATCAACGAAGTGCTCGACGTGATGGTCGAACTGGCTCAAGAAGGGATGACGATGATGTGTGTCACGCACGAAATGGGCTTCGCCAAGAAAGTCGCGCATCGCGTGATCTTCATGGACCAGGGGCGCATCGTCGAGGATGACAGCAAGGAGGCGTTCTTCGCCAATCCGCGCTCAGAGCGGGCCAGAGATTTTCTGGGGAAGATTCTGCATTGATGGGCCCACCGGTTCACGCGGTGCGCCACATCTCAGCGCGCAATCAAATCCTCGGGACGGCAGAGCCTTGCTCCCCACTCGTTCGCAAGGCGCTCGCAGCGGTTGAGCCTGAGCGCGCCGGCTTCGAAGTCCACTACGACGATCTGATCGGCCGCGTCGGGGCGCGCCGGCCAATCGCGGCTGCGGCCGTCCGACAGTATCCATAGCCAGCGCGCCTGCGCAGGCTTGCGCCGCTTCGTCTGTTCGAGCAATTGCGCCGCGCGGCGCACGCCCAGCGCGAGCGGCGTGCCGCCCCCGCCGCCCACCGGCTGCAGCCAGCGCTCGTTCCACCAGCGCGGCACGAGCGGCCCGAAGCGCACGTCGGCGCGCGTGCCGCCGAAACATACGAGCGCGGCTTCGGCACGCGTCGTCGCGGCATGTTCGAACATCGAGAGCAGCATCCCTTTTGCGAGCGCGAGCCGCTGACCCGTCAGCATCGAGCCGGAACAATCGAGCACGAAGCAGTGCAGCGCGCTGTCTCGCGACGCTTCGCGCGCAAAACGTAGATGGTCGGCGCGCAAGCGTTCGGCGCGCTTGGCCGCGAGCGTTTGCGGCCACGCGATGCGCGTGCCCGCTACGCTGCCGCGTGCAACGTTGCCTGCGCCCATCAGCCATCGAAGACCGCTCGTCGAGTTCGAGCGAGCGGCGGCGCGTTTTCGATGGCTCAGCTTTTTTTTGCTTGGTGCGTGGGCAGCGGAATGACGCCTTTGACTTTGGTGAGCCCGGTGGGCTCGGGCGGCAGGTAGCCCCAGTCGCCGTCGTGTTCATCGGGCTCGGGTGGTTGTGAGTGGTTCGGCGAGTTGTTCGAAGAGTGAGCGTGGGATTGCGGCGGCTGTGTCGGTGCATGCGCCCGCGATTCATCGTGCTCGCGCCGTCGATGGCACAGCACCGCTTCGGCGACACGCTCCACATGCCCGGTCGTCACGGCAGCGCTTTGTTCGAGCGCGGCGAGCGCGCGCGCCGCGCGCAGCATCACGAGGTCGGCACGCAAGCCATCGACGGCCGCCGCGATGCAAAGCTCGCTCACGCGCGCGTGCACGGCATCGTCGAATGTCAGCAGCGGCAACGCGTCTCGCGCCGCACGAATGCGCTCGGCGCACGTGGCCTGCTGCGTCGCGTATTGCGCGCGCAACGAGTGCGGATCGATATCGAACGCGAGACGTGCCTTGACGATCTGCTGCCGCACGTTCGGCTCGAAACAATTCTGCAACTCGACGGCCAGACCGAAGCGATCGATCAGTTGCGGACGCAACTCGCCCTCTTCAGGATTCATCGTGCCGATCAGCACGAAGCGCGCGTCGTGGCTGTGCGAGACGCCATCGCGCTCGACGGTGTTCACGCCGCTCGCCGCCGCATCGAGCATCGCATCGACGAGCGCGTCGGGCAGCAGGTTGATTTCATCGACATACAGCACGCCGCGATGCGCATGCGCGAGCAGGCCCGGCGAGAATTTTACGGAGCCGTCGCGCAACACCGCTTCGATATCGAGCGTGCCGATCAAGCGGTCTTCGCTTGCGCCGAGCGGCAGCGTCACGAGCCGTCCGTCGGGCAGCAGCTCGGCGAGCGCACGCGCGGCCGTCGATTTCGCCGTGCCGCGCGGCCCGCTGACGAGCACGCCGCCGATGCCAGGGTCGATCGCCGCGAGCAGCAGCGCCTGCTGCAACGGCTGCTGGCCTACAAGAGCGGTAAAAGGAAATGCTGAGCGCTCAACCGATGCCATGTCTGCGTGATTCGCACGTTCGGCGTTCATCTCGCCCCGGCCATTCGATGTGTTCATTGCCTTGATCCTTCGATGTGCTGTTCACTCGCGAGCAGATGCTGCTCGACTTGCTCGCGATACGCGCCGGGCGCTTGCCACAGCCCGCGCTGCATCGCTTCGAGCAGCCGCTCGCAAACCGAATGCAGCGCGTGCGGATTATGGCGTTGCAGGAAGGCGCGCGTGTCGTCGTCGTTCAGATAAGCGTCGGTGACGAGCGCGTATTGATGGTCGGCGATCACGCGTGCGGTCGCGTCGTACCCGTACAGGTAGTCGACGGTCGCCGCGATCTCCGCCGCGCCCTTATAACCGTGGCGCTTCACGCCGTCGAGCCACTTCGGATTGACGACGCGCGAGCGGATCACGCGCGCGATCTCTTCCCGCAGCGTGCGGATGCGCGGCGCGGCCGGGTTCGCGTGATCCGCGTGATAAACGTGCGGCTGGCTGCCCGCGAGATGCCGGACCGCTGCCACCATGCCGCCTTGGAACTGGTAGTAGTCGTTCGAATCGAGCACGTCGTGCTCGCGGTTGTCCTGGTTCTGCAAGACCACGTCGAGCGTCGCGAGCCGCGTGCCGAACACCTGCCGCGCTTCGACACCCGCGCTTTGCTGCGCATATGCATAGCCGCCCCACGCCTGATACGCGCCGGAAAGATCGGCATCGGTCTGCCATTGCTTCGTGTCGATCAGTTCCTGCAGGCCCGCGCCGTATGCGCCGGGACGCGAGCTGAACACGCGCCAGCCCGCGCGGCGCCGCGCTTCGCCCGCTTCGATGCCGCGTGCGATCAGCGCGTCGCGCTCGCGCAGCACGCGGGCGCGTATCGGATTCAAGTGCTCGGGCTCGTCGAGTTCGGCGACCGCTTGCACGGCTGCGTCGAACAAATGCATGACGTTCGTGAACGCATCGCGGAAGAAGCCGGAGACGCGCAGCGTCACGTCGATGCGAGGCCGGTCGAACGCCTCGATCGGCATGATCTCGAAGTCGGTCACGCGATGGCTGCCCGGCGCCCATTTCGGCCGCACGCCGATCAGCGCCATCGCCTGCGCGATGTCGTCGCCGCCCGTGCGCATCGTCGCCGTCCCCCACACCGAGAGGCCGACCGCGCGCGGATAGTCGCCATGTTCCTGCACGTGCCGCTCGATCAACTGCTGCGCTGATTTCAAGCCGAGCACCCACGCGGATTGCGTCGGCACGGCGCGCGTGTCGACCGAATAGAAGTTGCGGCCGGTGGGCAGCACGTCGGGGCGACCGCGCGAGGGTGAGCCGCTCGGCCCTGGCGGCACGAAGCGTCCTTCGAGTCCGCGCTTCAAGTTGCGCATTTCGTGCGCGCCGCAAGCGTCGAGGCGCGGTAAGAGATCGTCGCGCACGCGTTCCAACACGCGTTCCGTGTGCGGCAGCGCGCCGGGAGCGGGCGTTACGGCGGTAGCCTCATCGCCGCATAAGTTCTTCAACAATTCGGCGGCCAGCAATTCGAGCCGTTCACGCGTGTCGCCGTTGTGGCGCCAAGGCGCGTCGCTCACTTGCCGCAGCGGCTCGGGATGCGGCCCCTCCCACTCAGCCGACCAATCCGGCGCCAGCGGATCGAAGATCGCATCGACCTGCAGGTCTTTCGCCAGCGCTTCGATCAACCCGGCATTCGCGCCCTGTCCGCCGCTCACCGGAAAGCGCGCGAGCGCGAGCAGCGTATCGCGCCGCTGCTCGCGCTCCGGCGACTCGCCGAACGTGTGCAAGCCATCGCGGATCTGCGCCTCTTTCAGCTCGCACAGGTAGGCATCGGCGCGCGTGAGCAACGCGTCTTCCGCGTCCTGATCGGCCGGCAAGCCGACGCTCAATTCCTCGTGCAGCCGATGCTCGACGATCGTCGCGAGGATCGTCTTGCGCAACAGCTTCGCTCGGCGCGGATCGACCATCAGCGCTTCGTAGTATTCGTCGACTTGCCGCTCGAGGTCCTGCAGCGGGCCATAGTTCTCGGCGCGCGTGAGCGGCGGCATCAGATGATCGATGATCACCGCCTGCGCGCGGCGCTTCGCTTGGCTGCCTTCGCCGGGATCGTTGACGATGAACGGATAGAGATGCGGCATCGGCCCAAGCACGAGATCGGGCCAGCACGTGTCGCTCAACGCGACGCTTTTGCCCGGCAGCCATTCGAGATTGCCGTGCTTGCCGACGTGGACCACCGCGTCGATGCCGAAGCGGTGCCGCAGCCAGAAATAGAACGCGATATACGAATGCGGCGGGACGAGTTCGGCATCGTGATAGCTCGCGTAGTCGCCCTCAGCGCGC
Organism: Trinickia camelliae; assembly: GCF_053525655.1. Taxonomy (NCBI): domain Bacteria; kingdom Pseudomonadati; phylum Pseudomonadota; class Betaproteobacteria; order Burkholderiales; family Burkholderiaceae; genus Trinickia; species Trinickia camelliae. The sequence continues at coordinate 95,642 of NZ_JBCHAA010000023.1, read as the reverse complement.
GTGCGCGCCGGTTGAATGCCGACGAACACCTGAGCGCAGCGCCAGCCCGCGATCATGAAGCGGCCGTGGCGGATCGTCGGATCTTGCTCGGGCTGTCCCCAGCGCGCGTTCAACGCATCGCGCGTCTCGGCGGGAAGCTGCTGGAAGTACTGCAGGTAATCGTCGAGCGCGAGACTCTGCAGCGCGGGCCGCAAGTCGCGCACCACAGGATCGTTCGTCACGCCCTGCGTGAGCGTGCGCATCAGCGCGTCGCCATCGGCGGGCACATCGGCTACGCGATACCCCTCGTCGCGCAGCATCGCGAGAATGTTCACGACCGATGCCGGCGTATCGAGCCCCACGCCGTTGCCGATGCGCCCTTCGCTCATCGGATAGTTCGCGAGAATCAGTGCGAGCTTCTTGTCGGCGTTGTCGGTGCGCCTTAACCGGCACCAACGGCGGCTAAGCTCGGCGAGAAACGCGATCCGCTCGAGATCCGGCTGATAGCGAACGACATCGACTTCGGTATGCGGGCACCGGTACGCCAGCCCCTTGAAGCTGATCGCGCGCGTGATGATGCGGCCGTCGACTTCCGGCAGCGCGACATGCATCGCGATATCGCGCGAATTCAGGCCGTGGTTGTCCTTGAGCCAATCCTCGCGGTTGCCGCCGCTCAGGATCACCTGCATGACGGGCGCGTCGCCGGCGAGCGCGAGCGGCTCGGGATCGTCGATCGCCGATGCCGCGAAAGCCGTCGTGTTCAACACGAGCGCCGCATGATGCTGAGCACACAGCTGTTGGACCACGTCGCGGCTCAACGCATCCTTGAGCGAGGTGATCGCAATCGGCAGCGGGTTCATCCCTTCGTCGGCGAGTGCCTTCAAGAGCGCGTCGAAAACCGCCGTATTGGCCGCTTGCAAATGCGCCTTGTAAAACAGCACAGCAACGACCGGCGCGCCTGCGAGCCAATCCGCCTGCCAGTGCTCGATCGTCGCCAAGTCGTGCGCCGGATGATAGAGCGCCACCGCAGGCAGCGGACGCGGCGGCGCCGGTTCCTCGCCCCATCCGAGGCCACGGTACGCGATGCAACGCAGAAACGCCTCCGCGTTCTGCGCGCCGCCCTCGCGCAAGTAGCGCCATAGCTCGTGGCAAAGCCCGGCATCCGCCGTGCTCTTCACGAGCAGGTTCGGGTCTTCCTGCAAATCGCCGGAGAACATCGCCAGCAACTGCCCGTTACGCTCGGCAAGCGCGACCACCTGCTCGATCCCATACGGCCAATACGCCTCGCCGCCAAGGTGATCGACCACCACGACGCGCGCGTGCTTGAGCACGTCGTCGATGTAGAAATCCACCGACGCCGGCTGCCGCAGAAACGTCACGTTCGCGAGCCGCACGCTCGGAAAGCCCTCGCCCAAGCGCGGAAACACGCTTGCGAGCAGCGACAACGTCGTATCGGCAGAACTGAGCACGACGATGTCGGCGGGACGCTGATCGATGCGGATCACGCCCGCCGTGTCGTCGACGAAACCGCCGGGCGTGGTTCGCAGCAAGTGCATGGCGAGTTCTTTCCTGTGATGGCGGTTAGCGGTGGTTAGGCCTGTTGAGTCTCGGCCGCCGCGAGCGCGGCGCTGAACGCGGCCTGCAACGCCGGTTGATCGAGGTCTTCGCCAATCAGCACGAAGCGGCTCGTCACCGCCTCGCCGTCCTGCCAGCGACGGTCGAAGTAGCTGTCGAAGCGCCGCCCCACGCCTTGCACGACCAGACGCATCGGTGCGCCGGGCAGCGCCGCGAAACCCTTCACGCGATAGATCGTGTGCTGCTCGACGAGCGTCTGCAGCGCGGCGAGCGCCGCCTCGCGCGAACGCGTCTCGCCTTGCACGACGACCGAATCGAACTCGTCGTGGTGGTGATCGGCGTCGTCGGCGGAACCGTGATGATCGTGGCGCAAGTGAATCGTTTCTTCCGACGCTGAAGCGAGCCCAAGCAACGCGTGGACATCGAGCTGGCCCATTTGCGCGGGCACGATCTTCACCTGCGGCGGAATCTCTTCGCGAATCGCAGCGACGACCGCTTCGTGATGCGCGCCGTCGAGCAAATCGGTCTTGTTGAGAATCACGAGGTCCGCAGACGAAAGCTGATCGGCGAAAAGCTCGTGCAACGGCGATTCGTGATCGAGATTCGGATCGGCCTTGCGCTGCGCATCGACGGCTTGCGGATTCTCCGCGAACTGCCCGCTCGCGGCGGCGGGACCGTCGACCACCGTCACGACCGCATCGACCGTGAAGCTGTTCTTGATCGACGGCCAGTTGAACGCCTGCACGAGCGGTTTCGGCAACGCGAGGCCGGACGTTTCGATCAGCACGTGATCGATGTCGCCGCGCCGCTCGACCAACTCTTCCATCACAGGAAAGAACTCTTCCTGCACGGTGCAGCAGAGGCACCCATTGGCGAGCTCATAGAGCTGACCCGCTTGCTCGTTGCCTTCGTCATCGCAGCCGATGCCGCAACCCTTGAGGATCTCGCCATCGATGCCGAGCTCGCCGAACTCGTTGACGATCACGGCGATGCGCTTGCCGTCGGCATGTTTGAGGATGTGCCGCAGCAACGTGGTCTTGCCGCTGCCGAGAAAGCCCGTGACGACGGTTACGGGAATTTTGCGCGTTTGCATTCTGCTGACTCCAAATCAGGTGGACACCGTGACGTCGATCTCGTCGTAGCGTTTCAAGCGATACACGAGCGCGGACACAATCCAGCTCACGAAGAAAAGACCGATGACGATATAGCCGAGCGTGCCGAAGTGGTCGGACAGCATGCCCATGTAGTCCCAGAACGGCCCCTTCAAATTGAGCTGGTCGGCGAGCAGTGCGAGCGTTTCGATGCCGCCGATGACCACGGCCACGAGCACCGAGACGAATGTAATCGTCATGTTGTAGTAGATCTTGCGGATCGGCCGCACGAACGCCCATTTATAGGCGCCCATCATGAGGATGCCGTCGGTGGTGTCGACGAGCGACATGCCCGCGGTGAACAGCACCGGCAGCACCAACACCGACCAGAACGACACGCCGCTCGATATCTGCGTCGCAGAGATGCCGAACAGCGCGATCTCGGTGGCCGTATCGAAGCTGAGCCCGAACATGAAGCCGATCGGGTACATGTGCCAGCTGCGCGACGCGAGCTTGAACAGCGGCTTGAAGATGCGCGCGAGAAAGCCGCGATTGCCGAGCAGCAGATCGAGATCTTCCTCGACGAGCGGCTCGCCGCGCTGCACGGCGCGGAACGTGCGGTACACGCCTCGCAGCACGATGAGGTTCGCTGCGGCGAGCACGAAAAGGAAAAACGCGGATACGCAAGTGCTGATCACGCCACCGATATCTTTCAGATCGGAAAAGTGGGTCGAAAGCGAAGCCGTCGTCATCGCGACCACGACCGTCATCACGATCACCACCGTCGAATGCCCGAGCGAAAAGAAGAAGCCGACGCCGAGCGGATTGCGTTTTTCCTGCAGCAGCTTGCGCGTGACGTTGTCGATCGCGGCGATATGGTCCGCATCGACCGCATGGCGCAAGCCGAACGTATAGGCGAGCAGCGCGGTGCCGAGCAGCACCGGATGGCCGTGAAAGGCCGCGAAGGCCCAGATCCACGCACCGACATTGAACGCAACCAACAACATGTAGATCCCGACGATCTTGCCGCGCAATTCCGTCGGACTGTCATTGAACAACTGGGAAACAGACTTGAGCACGATTGCCCCTTGATGAACGGTCGACAAACCCATGATTGCCAACACGAACAGCACCGGCGAAAACCCCCGCGTGCGAAGCATCGTTCGTCACAATGTCGTCACGTAGTCGGGAAAGCGCGGTGCGGTTCGTGGCAGTAACGCCGCATCCCCGCGGCGCCAACCCCTTGCTCTGGCCGGTATCCGGGCTGGCGAAAGCGCCGCTTCACCTTCCCGCACGAGGAATTTCTCGCGCAGTGGCTAATGTGGGCACGGCCTTGCGTACACACATTGAAGTCGGCTCTGCATCGCGTGGTGCGATGCCTTCGCTTACCGTTGCGGGGGCAGCACAGGTTGGCTCGGCCGATGTGGCTTCGCGCCCTGTTTCCCGTTTAACTGCATGCGCGATGAGCGCGCATACGAGCACCAAAGTGCGTGGGAGTGTAGGCGGGCCATAACGGAGCGTCAAGGTGACGTCCGGGACAACGTCGTGACCAATCGATCAGGTCCGTCTCAATCAGGTATGCGCTGCCTCGCGAGGCTCGACCTTACGGTCAATCTCGGCCCGCGTCGATAGCGTCTTAAGGTCATACGCGGCTTGCAGATTCAGCCAGAATTCGGGCGTCGAATCGAAGTAACGCGCAAGCCGGTACGCAGTGTCGGCTGTGATGCCACGCCGTTCCTTCACGATCTCGTGAAGTCGCGTTGCCGGCACGTTCAGTGCCAGCGCGAGCGCATTCACGCTCATTTCCAGCGGAACCAGATACTCCTCCCGCAGGATTTCGCCCGGATGTACCGGACGCATTCCATTCTTGACCATATGAGCTCCTATTCAGTGGTAGTCGACGATTTCGATCTCGGTCGCACCGTCGTCCGTCCATACGAAGCACAAACGCCATTGACCGTTGATGCGGATGCTGCACTGGCCGCGCCGATCGCCTTTGAGCGCCTCGAGCTGGTTGCCAGGCGGCGAGCGCAGATCTTTCAATTCCTTGGCCGCCTCCAGCATCTGAAGCTTGCGTATCGCGGCGGCCTCGATTGCACGAAAGCGTTTCGGCGATTTACCGGCGTAAAGGGCTTCGGTGTCTTTGCATCGGAAGGACTTAATCATAACGCCCATGGTATTACGTAAAACGTAATACGTCAAGACGACGATTAGTGGGTGACGTAGGCGCTTTTAAATACGACGGCATGCCGCGCGACACGCGAGCCACCTCATGTAGTAACTGCCGAATAGGCATGTGCTATCGTATGCGCGCGTTTTTTGGCACCTTTCCCGCACCTTTCCACGCGTTAATTCCCGCCTTGCTCATCACCGCCACGTCTGATGCAATCGCATAAGCCGCTCACGCTCGGCATCGGCTGCCGGCGCTTCGCGTCGGTCGAACAGATCGACGCTGCCGTTCGCGCCGCGCTCGGCGCGCATTCGCTCGATGAAGTGCGCGCGGTCGCGACGATCGATGCGAAAGCGCAAGAGCCGGGGCTCGTGGCGTTTTGCGCGCGGTACGGTTTGCCGCTTGAGGTTTTCACGCGCGCGCAGATCGAGGGGCTTGCCGCGACACCAACGCTAACGCCCTCGCTCACGCCTTCGCCCGCGGCGCTCGCTCATCTCGGCGTGGAGGGCGTCTGCGAACCTTGCGCGCTACTCGCGTCGCAAGGCGGGCGTCTCCTCATCGGCAAGACCGTGCGCGACGGGGTGACGATAGCCGTTGCCAAGCACGAATCACACGACCAGGACATACGATGAAAACCGACCCCGAATCGCACCAACGCATGACCCAGCGCCGCCGCGAAGGCCATGAGAAGAAGCAGGCCTCCGCCACCGTCGAGAAAGGCCTCTTGATCGTCAACACCGGCACCGGCAAGGGCAAGAGCACGGCCGCTTTCGGCATGGCCGTGCGCGTGCTCGGACACGGCATGCGGCTCGGCGTCGTGCAATTCATCAAGGGCGCGCTGCACACCTCGGAGCGCGACTTCCTCGGCGCGCAAGCGAACTGCGATTTCGTCACGATGGGCGACGGCTACACGTGGAATACGCAAAACCGCGATGCCGACATCGCCACCGCGCGCAAAGGCTGGGACGAGGCGCGCCGGATGATCGATAGCGGCGAATACCAGATGGTCGTTCTCGACGAGCTCAATACGGTGCTGAAGTACGAATACCTGCCGCTCGACGAAGTGCTCGGCGTGCTCACGTCGCGGCCCGAGATGGTGCACGTCGTCGTGACGGGGCGACATGCGCCCGACGCGCTGATCGAAGCCGCCGATCTCGTCACCGAGATGCGGCTCGTCAAGCATCCGTATCGCGAGCAAGGCGTGAAGGCGCAGCGCGGCGTGGAGTTCTAAACGATGTCTGCGTGTCCCGCGCTTTTCATCAGCGCACCGGCGTCCGGCCAAGGCAAGACCACCATCACGGCAGGGCTCGCGCGGCTCCATCGGCGGCAAGGACGGCGCGTGCGCGTCTTCAAGACCGGCCCCGATTTTCTGGACCCGATGATCCTCGCACACGCGAGCGGCGCGCCGGTCGAATCGCTCGACCTGTGGATGGTCGGCGAGAACGCGTGCCGGCAATTGCTCGCCGAGGCCGCGCGCGAAGCGGATTTGATTCTGATCGAAGGCGTGATGGGGCTTTACGACGGCACGCCGTCGAGCGCCGATCTCGCGACCACGTTCGGCGTGCCCGTGGCCGCCGTGATCGGCGCGAAGGCGATGGCGCAGACGTTCGGCGCAATCGCGTTCGGCCTCGCGAATTTCCGGCCACAGGTGCCGTTTTTTGGCGTGTTCGCCAATCGCGTCGGCTCGGAACGCCACGCGCGCATGCTCGAAGAAGCGGTGCCGCAAGGCATGCGCTGGCTCGGCTATATCGCGAGCGCGAGCGAAATCGAATTGCCCGAGCGGCATCTCGGCTTGCATACGGCGGGCGAAATCGGCGACCTCGACGCGCGGCTCGAACGCGCCGCCGATGCGCTCGCCTCGACGCCGCTGGCCGAATTGCCCCCGGCGGTCGAATTCGCCGAGCCGCAAACGCCTGTGGCGTTGCCGCGCTTGCTGGACGGCATGCGGATCGCCGTCGCGCGCGACGCCGCGTTTTCGTTCATCTATCCGGCCAATATCCGGCTGCTCGAAACGCTCGGCGCGAGCGTGCGCTATTTCTCGCCGCTCGCCGACGAACCCGTGCCCGATGCCAGCGACGCGCTCTATCTACCGGGTGGTTATCCCGAGTTGCACGCGGCGGCGCTTGCCCGTCACACTCGTAGTGCCGATACGATCCGCGCGCACGCGGCATCCGCGAAGCCGATCTACGCGGAATGCGGCGGCATGCTGTATCTGCTCGATGCATTGACGGACAGCACCGGCGCGACGACGCCGATGCTCGGCCTCGTGCCTGGGCAAGCGGCGTTGCAAGCGCGTCTGTCGGCGCTCGGCATGCAGCAATTGAACGGACTGCACGGCGCGATGACCGGCCACACATTCCACTATTCGCGCGTGAGCACGCCGCTCGCGCCGGTGCTGACCGCCGTGCATCCGCATTCGGGTGCGGCGGGCGAAGGCGTGTTTCGCTCCGGCTCGATCGTCGCGACGTATATGCACGGCTATTGGCCCTCGAACCCGGCCTTCGCGGCCGCACTATTTCATGGCAATACAATTTGACGAATCCGAACGAGCCGCTGTCTACCGCGCCATCTACGAGCGGCGCGACATGCGGCACTTCGTACGCGAGCCGGTCGATGCGGACGTGCTGCGGCGCCTCATCGACGCGGCGCATCACGCGCCGAGCGTCGGTTTCATGCAGCCGTGGCGCATCCTGCGCGTGACCGAAGAGCGCTTGCGCGCCTCGTTGCAGGCGGCGGTCGAGCGCGAACGCGTCAAGACCGCCGAAGCGCTCGGCGAGCGGCACGACGAATTCATGAAGCTCAAAGTCGAAGGCATGCGCGACTGCGGCGAACTGCTCGTCATGGCGCTGATGGATGGCCGCGAGAAGCACGTCTTCGGGCGGCGCACGCTGCCGGAGATGGATTTGGCGTCCGTCGCCTGCGCGATTCAGAACATGTGGCTCGCGGCACGCGCGGAAGGGCTCGGGATGGGATGGGTGTCCCTATTCGACGTCGACGAAGTGCGTGATTTGCTCAAGATGCCGCCCGGCGCGAAGCCGGTTGCGATTCTCTGCCTCGGGCACGTGGAGCAGTTCTATCAAAAGCCGATGCTCGAAATGGAGCGCTGGGCACAAAGAATGCCCGTCGCCGAATGCGTCTTCGAGAACTATTGGCCGTGCGCGGAAAACGGTCCCTGACAGGCGCTATCCGTGTTGATAGGCGCTGCTGTACAAACGAAACAGGAAAAGAAAAGACCAGAACGATTGCCGTTTAGCCTGCGGCGGCGATGCGGATTGATCAGAACATTCCGGCTGCGCCGCTTGAACGCGCGGTCCGGCGATCCGGCATTCAATTCAAACCCTCGAAAACGCGACGATTTTCTAACCGCCGATTCGAAAATGTTCGACGTGCTGCCCGGCCGCAACGGCGCGGCGCAGCCAGTCCGGCAGATCGCCGTGACCGTCCCAGGTATTTCCATAGGCATCCCGGTAAAGCACTTCGCGCTCCGCCTGGCGGTCCGCCATCACGGATGCGGCGAGCGCCTCTTCGGTAATGCCATACTCTTCCATTCGGCGCCGCAGCCAGCGAATTAGCCGGTCGCGTGCTTCGCCATTGAGCTGTTCCATCGATGATTCCGATACGGTTGATGCGGGAGCGCGTGGGCCCCAACGGAGTAGAGCCGAATCATACTCGACGCGCGGCGAATGAGCGTTACCGATCATTTAATGCGACTCAAGACACTGGCGGCTGCCGTGCGCGCGCAAGCGAAGCGTCGCTTGGGAAATCCGCGCATGCGGCCGTTGGACTTTCTTAGCGGAGAATACCGAGGCGTTCTTTGGACGACGCCGCATTGCAGCACGCCAGCGCCCTCACGATCCCCGCAAATAGATAGACAATCTGAAACCGCAGTCGTGCCGCGATCATGCTATTTACACATTATGCGCGCCGAATTAGTTTGCTGCGCTTTCAGGTGCCAAAGCGTATATCGAATCGCCAAGGTTTCGCAACACGATGTTGCACATCTACATTCATAAAAATGCGCCCATCCGCAGATCAAAACCAACGCGCCAAGCTGACCAGCCGCGCCGTCATGTTGGCCACGTGCTTGTCGGCACTGTTTGCCTCTGTCACGTCCAACGCGCAGGTAGCCGCCGCTTCTGCCGCTTCCGCCTCGCCAGCGCCTCAGCAAAAATCGGTTCAAACGATCACGCCGATCTTCGGGCAACTGGTCGGATTTACGTTGCCGGCCGGTTTCAATGCGGCCGACTTCGAAAAGACTCAGGGCGATAACTACATTCGCGAATCGGTCCTGAAGGGTGAGACCGTCGATCGCTGGACGCAGATGATCACCGTAACGGGCATCAAGGGGCTCGCCAGCAACCCGAACGCGAACCCGCGCGTGCTGGCCGAAACCATCGCGGGTGGATTTCATCGGGCGTGTCCTGAGACGTTCACGGTCAACCCGTTCGGCGACGCGAAAGTTGCCGGCTTTTCGGGTTTTGTGGCGGTGATGCGCTGCGGTTCGATCGCCGATGGCGCCTCGACGCATAGCGAAACCGCCATCGTGCTGACGCTCAAAGGAACATCCGACTACTACACGATGCAGTGGGCAGAACGTGGACCGGTGGCGACGGACGATCTCGCATCGGAGAACAGCAAATGGCTGGACCGCTTACGCCAACTGAGCCCGATCAGGCTGTGTCCGATCGTGCCGGGCGAGCGCGCGCCCTACCCTAGCTGTCTGCAATCTCACTAGCTGGTGTTTGCGGGGCCGAACGCATACTCCCGAAAACGCTCACCTTTGGACGCGAGCGGCGCTTTTTCTGCCCTCGCAAACGCCCGTCCAGCAAGGGTTTGCGACACGGCTGGGAGCGCTGAACCACGCGCTCCCGAAAAACCTCACCTTAATTGACGATTCATCACGCGGCGCCGCGCATCACGCCTGCCGCGCACTTCGCGTCATGTCACGGCTGCTTGGCCTGCGCCGCATTCGGACAAGCCGGGTCCTTGCCCCAGTGACCGTCGCACACGCGCCAGCGGCACAACTGATCCTCGAAGAAGCCGCGCGTGCCGCAGTCCTTGACTTGATCGGCGAGGCTCGCTGACGGGCGCGCTTTCTCGCCGGCCTGGGTGGCCGGCACGGCCGGTTTCTTCGCGCTATACGGTGGCGTACGCGCGACCAGCGCGGCAAGTAGATCGGCATCCGAATCATTCTTGGATGCGACCTTCTTGGTCTCCGCGTGTTTGGCGGCGTGCGCGAGTTCGACCTTGCTCGCGTGACGATCGCTTGCCGCTTCGCGTTTGGCACGCGATGGCGAAGTGTTCGACGGCTTCGCGCTGTTGACCGGCTTCGCCGCCGCCACCACGGGCGCCGGAGCGACCGTTGGCGCCATGGCGGCCGGCGTTCCGCCGGGCGGCGTTCCGCTCGCAGGCTCCGCACCATCGGCAAGCGCACGCGACAAGCGATTGTCAGCGACCCCGCTCGCGCCCGCGAGCGTCCCGCCCTTGGTATCGGCGTCGCTGTTGTCTTCCGTGATGATGGTCGCGGCATGTGGGGCGCTGGCGGCAGCAGCAAGCGTGGCCGCACTGCCCGCAGCGGGCACGGCGGCCTTCTGCTCCGCATCGCCCGCCGCCGGCGCGACCGCCGCAAGCTCGTGATCCGTCTGCTTGACCTTCTGCACTTGCCACGCCGCGATGCCGCCGCCGGCGATCGCGATCAATCCCGCCAGCACGAACGGCAGCTTCGAGCGCTTCTTCGCAGGCGCAGGCTGCGCTGCGACTCGCCCTTCGAGATTGGCAAGAATGCGCGCATTGTTCGCTTGTGCGCCCTTGGCCGCATCGGCTAGCAAGCTAGGCGGCGCTTTTGAATTGGAACTGTCCGGCGCATTCATTCACTGCCTCATTGAATCCTTGTTTAATTCGCCGTGATAATACGCTTCGGCCTGCCTCTTAGCAGGCCCGATTCTAAGAGCAAGCATTACAAAATTCAATTATTTCGAATTTCCGGGGCTTACCCTTGTTTGTCGTCGCACTGATCGCCTATTTCGCCGTCGCCGTCACCGTGGCCGCAATGCTGCTATTGCCGCCGATACGCGCGTCAATATTGAATGCCGTGGCCGATTTGCACGGCCGTGTAAGCCGTCGCGCATCCAATAGCGCGTCGCGCGCTCGCGGACATTTAACAAAATCAGTAAAAACTTCGCAAAACATTTTAGTCGACGCGCAAAAATTACTGTTTCGCCGGCGCTTGCTGATTTTCATAACGGCAGGTATTCTTGCGACGCCGCCGTTAATCGCAATTGCATTACGCGGCCGTCAGCTTTTATTTCAGTATGACGACACGACCCGTGTTCCCGACGAGAAAATTGCCGCGCTGTTGAACGGCGAACAGCTGGTGCCGCCGCCACAGCTGCCGCCCGAGGTGTTTGCGACTCAGGAAGTGGAACAGGTCCGGCCTGCATTACAGGATGCAAGCCGCGACTGGAATTTGCTCGACGCCGACTTCAGAACACGATTGCTGCTCGTTTATAAAATCATGCGCGAGCAATACGGCTATCAAATGGCTTTGCTGGAAGGTTATCGCAGCCCGGCGCGGCAAAACCGGCTGTCGCAATTGGGGGGCGTCACCAATGCCGCAGCATTTCAGAGCTATCACCAATACGGGCTGGCCGCGGACAACGCCTTTTTGCGCGACGGCAAGCTCGTCATTTCCGAAAAAGACCCCTGGGCCATGCGCGGATATCAGCTATATGGGCAAACGGCCGAGCAATGCGGCCTGGTTTGGGGCGGACGATGGAAGTTGATGGATCTCGGACACGTCGAATTTCACAAGCCCGGTTTCGTAATGGGGAAGAGCCCGGTGCCTCCGCAATTGCAAAACATTGAAAACCGCGCCTCCTTACGCCAATAAACCAATCAGACGCAATTCCTAATGCGCACTTAATGCCACAAGCAGCCACAACTAGCCACGCTTAGCCGCAATTAGCCACGCCTAACATCAAGACCAGAACGCCTTATGCAACGCTTTCTCAGTTGGTTGACTCATAAACGCACGCTGACGGTGGTCGGCCTCATCGCGCTCGCGGCGGTGCTGTTCATCGGCGCCGATGCATTGCAGATCGATGTGGTCTGGCCGGCCGCGATCTTCGGCGCAGTCGTACTGCTGATGCTACTGGTCTGGCTATGGCGAAAGCTGCGCACGCGGCGGGCGAACAACAAGCTCGGCGAGATGCTCGAAGCGCAGGCCGAGCAAAGCAGCGGCGCGACGACGTCCGCGGCCGCCGCGCAAAAGCAGCCGGAGCTCGACGTGCTGCGCACCCGGCTCGTCGAGGCGGTCAAGACGATCAAGACGTCGAAGATCGGCCAGATGTCCGGCGGCTCCGCGCTTTACGAACTGCCTTGGTACATCGTCATCGGCAACCCGGCAGCCGGCAAGAGCAGCGCGGTGCTGAACTCGGGGCTGCAGTTCCCGTTCGCCGACAAGAGCAATGCGGTGGTCCACGGCATCGGCGGCACGCGTAATTGCGACTGGTTCTTCACGACCGAGGGCATTTTGCTCGATACCGCGGGCCGCTATTCGGTCCACGAGGAGGATCGCAGCGAATGGCTCGGCTTCCTGAACCTGCTCAAGCGTTACCGCCCGAAAGCGCCGATCAACGGCATCATCGTGACCGCGAGCATCGCCGAGCTGACCGGCAACCGCCCCGAAGCGACGATCAACCTTGCAAAAAACCTGCGCCAGCGCGTGCAGGAGCTGACTGAAAAGCTGGAAGTGTTCGCGCCGGTCTACGTGATGTTCACGAAGACCGACCTCATCACCGGCTTCACCGAATTCTTCAGCGGCAGCGACCGCACGGAATACGACCGCGTCTGGGGCGCCACGCTGCCTTACGAACCCGACGAGAAGCGCGACATCGTCGCCCTCTTCGACGAGCGCTTCGAAGAGCTTTACGACGGGCTCAAGGAGATCAGCGTCGCGCAGATGTCGATCAGCCGCGGCAATAAATTGTCGCCGGGGCAGCTGAGCTTCCCGCTCGAATTCTCGACGATCAAGCCCGCGCTGCGCGTCTTCCTCGCCACGCTGTTCGAGAACAACCCGTTCCAGTACAAGCCGATTTTCCGCGGCTTCTACTTCACGAGCGCCCTGCAGGAAGGCGAGACGAACAGCGCCGCCGCCGAGCGCATCGGCCACCGCTTCGGCCTGAACACCGACAGCATTCCCAAGCCGCAGAGCGCGTTCTCGAAGAACGGCTTCTTCCTGCGCGACCTGTTTTCCAAAGTCATCTTTGCCGACCGCCAAACGGTGCGCCAATTCGCGAGCCCCGCAAAAACGAGGCTGCGCTACGCGACGTTCTTCGGCTTCGTTGCCGTGCTCGCGCTCGCGCTCGGCGGCTGGACGTGGTCGACGATCGGCAACCAGCAGCTCGCCTCGAACGTGCAGGCCGATCTCGACAACGTCGTGCGTCTGCAGCAGAACCGCGAAGACCTGCAGTCGCGCCTGCAGGCGATGGACATCCTCGAAGACCGCATCGATCAGCTCGAGCAGTTCCGCCGCGACCGGCCGCTGTCCGTATCGCTTGGGCTCTATCAGGGCGATCAGATGGAGCAGCGCTTGCTCGCCGAGTATTACAGCGGCGTGAAGCAGCTGATGCTCGATCCGGTCTCGCAGAATCTCGTCTCGTTCCTGAAGGACGTGGACGCGCATCCGGACCAGCTCGCGCCGATGACGCACGCGCCCGATTCCGGCGCGATCCAGGTTGTCGCGAAGACGACGGGCGCATCGGGTACGCCGGCCGCCACGGCTTTGTCGAACGCAACGAGCAGCCAGGGCAGCCTCTATAGCGACGCGTCGCCGACCAACGTCGAAGACGCCTACAACGCGCTCAAGACCTACCTGATGCTCTCCGACAAGCGTCACGTCGAGCAGGCTCACCTGACCGACCAGATCGCCCGCTTCTGGCGCGGCTGGCTCGAATCGAATCGCGGCAACATGCCTCGCGACGAGATGATCCGCAGCGCCGAACGCATGATCACGTTCTATCTGGCGCGCGTGAACGACGACGATTGGCCGATGATCGAAGCGAACCTCTCGCTCGTCGACCAGACGCGCGAGAACCTGCGCCGCGTCGTGCGCGGCATGCCGGCGCGTCAGCGCGTGTATGAGGAGATCAAGGCGCGCGCTTCGACTCGCTTCGCGCCGATGACGATCGCACGCATCGTCGGCGATCAGAACACGAGCCTGGTCGGCGGCAGCTACGCGATTCCCGGCACCTTCACGCGCGAAGCGTGGTTCCAGTACGTGCAGCCTGCGATCCGCGATGCCGCGACCAAGGAACTGCAAGCGAAGGACTGGGTGCTCAACACGGCGTCGCAAGACGACCTGACGCTGGAAGGCAGCCCCGAGCAGATCCAAAAGGCGCTCGTCGGCATGTACAAGGACGAGTACGCGCAGCACTGGCAGAAGTTCATGCAGGGCATCGCCGTGCAGAGCTTCGGCAGCTTCAATCAGGCGGTCGATGCGATGAACCGCTTGGGCGACCCGCAGGATTCGCCGATCAAGAAGGTGCTGCAAACGGCCTACGACCAGACCTCGTGGGACAACCCCGCGCTCGCGAACTCGGCTCTGAAGAGCGTGCAGGGCGGCGTCACGAACTGGTTCAAGAACCTGTTCTCGCGCGCACCGTCGGGCACGGTTGCCGCGAACATCGACATCAACGGCAATCCGGTCGAGCTGGGCGTGGGTCCGATCGGCCAGCAGTTCTCGGGGCTCGCACGTGTGGTCGCGACGCAAGATGGCGGCAACTCGCTGTTGCGCGGCTACATGGATACGCTCTCGAAGGTCCGCACGCGCTTTAACGTGCTGAAGAACCAAGGCGATCCGGGACCGGGCGCGCGCGAGCTGATGCAGCAGACACTCGACGGCAATGGCTCCGAACTCGCCGATTCGCTCAAGTTCGTCGACGAGCAGATGCTCACGGGCCTCACCGATTCGCAACGCAAGGCGCTGCGACCGCTGCTCGTGCGGCCGCTGATGCAGGCGTTCGCGGTCGTGATCCAGCCGGCCAGCGCCGAAGTCAACAAGGTGTGGAACGCGCAGGTGTATCAGCCGTTCCAGGGCTCGCTCGCGAACAAGTATCCGTTTGACGGCGGCGCAAAGGTGGAAGCCGGTGCGAGCGAAATCGCGCAGGTGTTCGGGCCGGACGGCTCGGTCGCGAAGTTCGTCAATACGACGCTCGGGCCGCTCGCCGTGCGCCGCGGCGATACGCTGACCGCGCGCACCTGGGGCGACATGGGTCTCACGCTGACGCCCGACTTCACGACCGGCTTCGCACGCTGGGTCGCACCGCTCGCGGGCGGCGCGGCGGGCGGCGGCGGAGCGTCCGAGGCGCAAACCGTGTTCCAGATCCTGCCGCAGCCGAGCACGGGCACGACCGAGTACACGATCGCGATCGACGGCCAGCAACTGCGCTACCGCAATACGCCGCCGCAGTGGACCAACTTCGTGTGGCCGAATCCGCAAGGCGCGCCGGGCGCGACGCTGTCCGCGACGACGTTCGACGGCCGCACGATTCAGCTCGTCAACGAGCCGGGCCGCTACGGCTTGGAGAAGCTCATCAACTCGGCGCAGCGCAAGCGCCGCCCGGACGGCACGTTCGATCTGTCGTGGACGCAGGGCAACGTGACGGTCGCGCTGTCGATGCGGATCATCAGCACGTCGCAGCCGACCGGCGGCGGCAGCAGCGACCAGCCGCAACAGCAGAGCCTGCGCGGCTTGAAGCTGCCGTCGTCGGTGGCGGATATCGGCGCGGCGAATGCGGCGCTCGCGATCGCGAGCGGGAATGTCGGCGGGGCTTCGGCTTCCGCTGCCGGCGCGGGCGCCAGCACGGCGGCAAATGCACAAGCGGGCGCGCCGGTGAACGTCTCGGCGAATGCGAACGCGCCGGCCGCCCCGGCTGCCGGCAATACTGGAGGTGCGCAATGACGCAATCGGTTCAGGCGCAACTCGCCTACTTCGGCAAGCTCCCTTCGCGGGGCGATTTTGTGAAGAGCGCGCACAACCCGCAGCTCTTGCAAACGCTCGACCGCTGGGTCGCGCAAGCGATGGAACTGCTCGCCGACGATCCGCGCTGGAAGATCGTCTACGAGAACTCGAAGCCGATGCACTTTGCGTTCCTCGGCTCGCAAAGCAAACTCGCGATCGCGGGGCACATCATGGCGAGCCACGACGTGTCGTCGCGGCGCTTCCCGTTCCTCGCCGCAACCGCGCTCGAAGTCGACCGGCCGCTGCCATTCCTCGCGCGCAGCCCGCTCGCGTTCGCGCGGCTATGGGGGCGCGCCGCGACGCAGATGCGCTCGCTGCTCGATGAAGCCGAACCGACGGCGGCGCTGCAAGCGCTCGGCGAAACGCAGGTACCGATCGATGTGGGCGGTCCCGCCAATCCGCACGACGGCACGTTCGCCGATTTCGTCGATCATCAGACGATGGCGGGCCTCGAACAGATGCTGCTTGCGAGCGGCCATCCGGTGCGCTTGCGCGGTGCGATGCTCGCATTGGGTTCGTTGCTCAGGCCCGTGATGCAGAGCAAGTCCTCGCATCTCGAACGCGGCCTCACGCTGCCGCTGCCGAACGACACGTTCTATCGCAGCCTCGTCGCCGCGTTCTGGCTCGAGCTGATCGCGCCTTTCGTTTCGCAAGCCGACTTCGAGCTCGCGATCTTCATCGGCACGATCGCGGAGCGCGAACGGCTCGTCGTCGGCTTCAACGGCGCGTCCGCGAAAACGCTGCACAGCGTCCTCGATCCGCAAGCGTACGCCGCGCACAACATCGACATCGACGATCCCGAATGGATCGACGACCACGCACAGAATGATCATGGAATCAGCAAGCTCGTCAGCTACCTTGAACAACCGCAGCTTTCGTTGCGTGTCGGGATCGACACGTTTCGCGAAGCGTTTGTTGGGGCGTGAGGTGATGGCGATGATGAATTTTTCGCGGGTGGGTAAGCGGCATTCGGTAACGGTGGCGGTGTTGCTGGCTTGTTTTGCTGCGAATGAAGCGGCGCTTGCCGACAACGCTGGGCCTGCGACTGTGACGCCGATTGATAACAGTGGTGTCACGGTGAAGATGACGGTTCTGCCGGCGTCGGGGGGGGCGAATGTCGGTGCTGCTGCGCCTGCTGCGGGTAATCGCGCTGCGACTTCGTACACGCCGCCCACGGCCAATGCGACGCCTGGGCAGGTTGTCGTGAGCGGCAAGGTGCCCGATGAAGCGACTCGCGCTGCCGTGCTTCAACGTCTGCGCGATACGTATGGCGCCGCGAACGTGGTCGATCAGATCGAAGTGGGCAACGTCTCGACGCCCGCGAACTGGGCGGGGAACGTGCAGAAGCTGATCGGTCCGCAGCTCAAGCAGATCAGCAAGGGGCAGTTGAAAATCGACGGCACGTCGATCGATGTGAAGGGCGAAGTGAACAACGAAGCGCAGCGCCAGCAGATTGCGAGCGATATGGCGAATGCGTTGAACCCGACTTATACGATTCGCAATGGCTTGCGTGTGAGCGCTTCGGAACAGGGGCTGCTGGATCAGACGCTCGCGAATCGCACGATCGAGTTCGAAACCGGCAGCGCGACGCTGGCGCCGGAAGGCCGCGCGATTCTCAATCAAATGGCGACGGTGCTTTCGAAGATGCCGGGTAAGTCTGTCGAGATCATCGGGCATACCGACAACTCGGGGAACCGGTCTTCGAATATCGCGTTGAGTCAGGCGCGTGCGGATGCGGTGAAGGGGTATCTCGTCACGCAAGGGATTGCGCCGCAATCGATGGCGACGATGGGGGTCGGGCCGGATCAGCCGATTGCTTCGAATGATACGGCGGATGGACGGGCTAGGAATCGACGGATTGAGTTTCGGGTGGGGCAGTAGGCTCGATAGCTCGATGAAGGTACTAATTATCGGCTCGCTTCGGCGAGCCGATTTTTTTATAAGTACCCACAATCGGGCACTCGAGTGAATTGCAACGCCCCTAAAGATTTCCGTTAGCCCTGCCGTAATAAACGGCAATGCACCGCCCCGGGCCAGATGATCTGCTAATCAAACGGCGGCATGTAAAGACCAAGAATTGACAAAATAGAGGGGATTCTCGTGTACCTTACAAAAATAAGACGCCTGCTGGTTATCGCTTCGATCGCGATTGGCACCTTGCAACTTTCAGCGTGTATTTCCGCGCAACATTACGTCGACCCGACGCTAGGGGACACGCCCGCAACCGATCTGAAGAAGCCGGACAATCCGCAACCGATCCAGCTGCTTTTCGAATTCAGAACCAAGGGCGTCGCAAATGCCAACGTCACGACTTCGAGCAAGCCCTACGTTTCCGACCGCGTCGCGAAGTCCGGACTGTTCAGCACCGTATCGCCCGTACCGGTGCCGTCAGGTCGCAAGCTGTCGATCGTGATCGACAACGTTCCGCAAGCCGACGCGGCTAAGCGAGGCTTTACTACCGGGCTGACATTTGGCCTAGCCGGCGACACGGTCACTGACGATTACGTTTGCACGTTCACCTACATGGAACCGGGTCACGACCCAGTCACCAAGGAAATCCACCATGCAATCGTGACGACCATCGGCGTCACCAAGGGACCAGAAGGACTTAAACCCGTCCCGTTGCACGACGCTTTCACGACGGTCATCAAGCAGGTCGTCGACCGGGGACTCGAGAATCTCGAACAAGCGTCGGATATTGCCCAATGAGGAGCGTCGCCCTTCGCTATCGGCAAGCGATGCGTTGGTTCCTGGTGGCGATAGGTGCCACATGTGTGGTTACCGTTGCGGGTTGTGTCACGCGCCCCCTTCCACCATACCAGCCAAGCATTGCCAACCAGCAATCGCTGTCGAAATTGCCGCGTGGATCTGTTTACCGCGTCGACGTTGGAGACAATCCCGCCACCGTATCGAACCAAGTGCGCGCGTACTCCATTACAGCGCCGAATGGAGGTTCGTGGGCAACGTATCTCAGCGAAGGGCTCCGCAACGAGCTGATCACTGCCGGCAACTACGATGCGAACGCGGCGTCGACGATCAAGGCTTCACTGCTTACGGTACAGCTCGCCGACGGACACGCTGATGTAGCCGCCCGATTCGTCGTCGAACGCAACGGGGCAGTCCAATACGAAAAAGTGCTGTATGGGCATGGCCGCTGGCGCACGTCCATGGTTGGCGGCATTGCCATTCCGGCGGCCTATCGAGGCGCCGGCGCGGTCTTTCAGGATCTCGTGAGCCAATTCTTCAATGATCCGGAATTCGTGAAGATAGGCTCATAGATCGAAAGCCTTGCTCGAATAGACGCCAGTCAAGGCAACCATTCGGTATCGAGGTTCATCCGGGGGATGACGAGTTCTCGAGCTCACGCCGCAGGGCTGCAACGACGCGACGATACATGAGAGGCTTCGTCTGCGCGTAGGTTCGATCAGCCGCCGCCAGCTGGCGACATTCTCCCAAATTACTTAGGGCCACCCGAAGGCAAGGACGAAACAAGCGTGCACCCGCATTCGCATGTATCGCCATGCTGGGCTACTTCCCGTCCGTTATCGAGCGCTTGCGAAGTAGCACTCGAAATGTGGTTGTCGCCATGCTTCGGGCACGAAACCGGATCGCCGATTCTTGCCACGCCTTTACCCATGAAAAAACAGGTTTCTGATCCACGCAGCACTTCCCCATTCGAACTGGTGCGATCACCCACACGGATTACGCCTGGCATGTTTCGTCCTTGGTCAAACGCTCAATCTGCGGAGGCGAGCCTCCGCTTTCAAAAAATGTAGCTATCAATCAGGAAAGCCCACTTCAGTCAGCGTCACCGGCTTCCCGTTGATCAAGAATTTGTATGAAATGACACCAGTGTCCTGCGACGCTCGCATCGAATAGGTGACGTCCGTACCGCCCACCTTGAATTTCTTGTCGATTAGCGCAGCAGGAATCTTCCCCGTCATCACGGGAGCAGGAAGATTTCCGGAAATCACAGGAGCGGTGTACGGCGACAAATCCTGAGGATTGCTCAAGCTTCTGACCACATTCCGCATCCCCGCGTTTTGCTCACTCGAATCGACGACTCTCGCTTCGTATATATATTTCCAGCCAGTGATTTTCTTGAGATGATCAGCAGTATCTGGATCCCACGGATACTTCTTCAACAGATCAGGCAATGTAATCAAAGCGCTCTTGCTCACCTTGATACAACACAAAACCTCCGCTTTCGTACCTACATCGAAAAGACCGCTAAACCGGGTATCCTCGTCAATTTTTCGATCAACGAATACAACGTTAACGCGCTGAATATTGACTGGAGTACCACCCGTATCACCGGCAGCAAGTTGCTCCCACAAACCGACAACCGGGGGCTGCTCTGCAAAAGCAAGCTGGCATGTCGACGCCATCAAAATACATACCGCAATCTTTCTCATAGCACCCTTATTAAGAACCGTTGTCAGACCAATGCATATTTTCTTTTGGAAAATATATCACCCCATAGTCAATTCCAACCTTCTTCAAGTCCTCAAACGACTTGAGCTCGACATCATGCCCACTCGAGTCTTTCATCTTTTTCCCGGTGTAGCCAGTGATATTCAAGTCAACTGCCGCGCCCGAATTGTGCCGGGATTTTCCAGGCCGTCCTACTGCCTGCTTGGCCGAGTGAATGTTAATCCCATAGCCCGCACACATCTCTTTCGCGGCCTTGACTGAAGCATCGAGATCCATGCTGCCATCAGCTTTACGATGCACCCAGTCGATGTTGACGCCCGTATATGACGGTACTTTGTCCGGGCTTTCCTTTCCTTTGGCAATTTGGAACGCGTGATACATCAAGTACGAGCGTTGAACGGGGCGAAGCGCAGCATTGATCTTCACCGTGATATTGGCATCCTGCATTGCGCCGATAAATGCGCTCGCCGCTGCCTTGAACGATGCATTCAACGAATCGAGCGACGCACTACCCGGATAGCGATCACACCACGCCGCGCCGCTACACTCCAGCGCAGGCGAACTCACAACGGTCTGTGGGTGGCCGCTCGGTGCATGTTGATGCACGACGCCCGATGCACCCGAATTCGAACCCGCGCTGGATGACGGCGCTGAATTCGCATGGGTTTGCGCCGAATTCCCGGAAGACGCGTTCGCCGATGGCAATTTTTCCGTCGCAGGCGCGGGAGTCAAGGTGTTGCCTGATGACGCAGGCGCGGCCTTCGTGGCAGTTGCGTCCGCTGCACTCGTAGATTTCGGCGTAGTCGCTGCTTGCGTTTCCTGCGCCGACTGCGTTTCGGATGCCGCCGGAATCGTAAGATGCTGCCTTGCGTATATGTGGTTCGCGTCCTTCAATCCGTTTGCCGCGACCATCGCATCGACAGTCATGCCGTACTTCGCCGAGATCGTGGAAAGCGTCTCTCCAGACTGAACGATATGAACCCGTGGACGCGAGTGCTCGTTATTGTCGTGCAGCCGTGGGCGCGTAGGAACTCGATAGTATGGGGCGTTGAATGTGTAGGCTTTGGACGCATCGGATGATGTCACCTGACCAACGGGCTCGGCACCATCCTGACCACGCTTGTACTGAATGTTGACGCTTTCCCCCAGTAGTCCGCTATAAATCCAGGGCAACTCACCATTGGCGTTCGTACGCGCGTCGATGGTCGCGTGTTCGCCGCTGAGTTGCATCGTCTGGCCGGCAAAGGGCTGGTTCAGCTTGTCGAACATCTGAACCTGAACCGGCTTTCCGAGCGGTTTGATGATGCCTGGAACCCACCCCTCCTTTTGCTCCATCGCCGCGCTGACAGCTTTGAACTTGTCGTCGCTCAAAGAGCCGACGACGTCGGTCGACGAAACGCCCGCCTTCTTCGTTACGAAGTCGATGTACCCCTGCGTATCATTTTCTGACGGCGGCGCATATTCCGTGATCATGCCGTGGATAGTCTTGTCGCCGTAAATTTCCTTGAGCAGCTTTTGATGCGCCTGTTGGCCGGTTGCTCGATCCGGAAAGATGATGAAAGGGACTTTGGATTTACTGGTTCGCAATGCATAGCCAATCGCCGACTTCATGACGTAGCTACTCGGCTTGGTCAAATTGCCGGGGTTACTCGTGCGCCATGCAAACGATCCACCGATATAGAGCGTCTCGTTGTCTTCTTCATCGAAGTAGTGAACCGTCTTCTTTTCCTGGTCATAGGTCGCTCTCACGAACATACGCATTCCCTTTAGTGAGAAAAGAACTCTTTGGCGAGCGCATCCCCCGCGTTCATGTACGCCGCGTGGCTATGCGAAGTTTGCACGAGCTTGAAGCGCGCTACGTCGAGGTTGCCATTGAACCGATAAACCTTGAATGTGACCGTCTCCGGTTTCAGATAAAGATCTGGCGCTTCGGCTCCGCTTTTCGTAGCCTGGACAGCGTAAAGTGCATCACCAGATCGATACATTGCGATGGCCTGCACAGTCGAATCAGCAGACTCGACGGTCCTGAGTTCGGGATCGCTGCTGTCGGGCTGATCGACAAGAATCTGTAACCAGTTCCCACCTGCCGTCTTCGGCAATACGTAGCTCGTGAACGATTCGTAGCTATGTGCCGTCAAGGTCCCGACATAACCTTTCACAACGCGCACGGTCATGCCTGCAAAGGCAACATCGGTTGGCCCCTCAACCAATCTAAGCTCCGCACTAGCCGGAATATGTCCGGCGGCGTCCGCGGCATGCGCTCCTGAGAAGCAAAGCGCCAAGCACAGTCCTGCAATAATCTTCATCGCGTTAGTCCTCACCATCCTGAATCGCCTGTTCAACTTTGGGATCTTTGAATACCAAATGCTCGATCAAGCTCCGTTGAAATTGGATCGCTTCGGCATCGACGCTCGGTGCCATCGCCGGGTCGAACGTCGATTGAAGCGAACGCCCTTCATCATTTACCTCGTTGCCGTCTTGGGGCGAGTTATTAGCAAGTTGCGCAAAGCCCGGGGACGGCTGAGCGGCATGATCAATTCCGCAGCCACAACCATCGCCATCCGGATGCTCCGTCATGCTCCATTCACCTTTCTCGCCCAACAACACATCCATGGCTTCGGTATTGGGATGAAATACTCGTTGCGTTGCCCCGGTTTCATCGATCGCTCCCTTCGCTACCACATCGCCGCTCTCGCTGATGAACTGATATGGAATAGCGCCGGTAGCCCCAATTCGCTCCTGGAGTTGCTTATCGAGGACGACTTTCGCACTGTAATTTGCCGGAATTTGCCCCGGCCAGAGGTTTTCCGAATCGGCGAGTCGCGCGGGCCCCTCCCAGTGGAAGTTGCCAGACTTCAACGTGATGCTGCCCGGGCAACCTAGTTCGATGTTGCCATCCGCGATCTTCACATACGCATCGCCGCTGGTTAGCGTGATGCCTTGCTTTGCTGCGATAGTAATTTGACTTTGCACACTGGTGAGTTTGACATCCTTCGCCGCCGCAAGCGCCAACTGGGCGTTGGTGCTTCGAACCGTTACGTTTTTAAGAGCACTCAGTGCCATTTCGTCATTTTGGGCGTCGATATCAATCTTGCCGCCGGCAGCGAATATCTTGATGCCGGTTTTTTGCACAAACAGGCTTATCTTTTCCACCACACTCATTACGAGCGATTTGCCCGTCGCAAGATAGGTATCTTTACTGCTGATCACGTTGACGTGCTGGTCTGCACTGATATGGGCCGACTCCGGTGTTGACAGCGCGATACCCGAAGGGCTTGCCATCAACATGATCGGCGTAGAGAAGCCATTTGCGTTGCCGGTACCGCCGCCTGCGGTTCGCCCTCCCGTCCCTCCGGCGCCTGCGACGCTGTGCTGCGTCGCAGTGGCAAACTTTGTCAGCGCCTCCTGACCAGCTTTCAAACTTTCCGCCTGGCCAGCCACACTAGCTTCGGAGACCGCTTCAATGACACTTCCTGCGTTGCTTAGTTGATCAGTAGCGGGTTGTGTGCCTAAAGGTTGAGCCTCTGAGGTTGGATGCGTCGAAATATATAGGCCCTGTCCAGCACGAATGGCACCATACGCATCGGACTTCAGGTCAAAACCGCTGCCAAGATACGCCCCCCGCGTATTCCCGCTTTGATCGATCAGATACCCGAGATGCAGCAGCGTGTTGCCACTGCTGCTCATCAGCCGGACTCGGTTTTGCCCCGTTGCGTCATCCAACGCCAGTTCGTTAAAACCAGCCCCCGCATATTCCTTCGTCCGGTACCCAGACATAATCCCGTTGCTGTGCCATTGAGGCTGCACCGAGCCGTTGAAAACGCGATGTAAAACGATCGGCCGGTCGCAGTCTCCTCCGACGTACCCAATGATGACCTCTTCGCCGACGCGCGGAACGTGCACGCCGCCATATCCCCCGCCCGTATCCGATTGCGCAACACGGACCCAGCACGACGCACGCTCATTACCTGGATTCAAGCGATCCCAGATGTACTGCACCTTGATCCGGTTCAGCGAGTCCGTATAAACCTCTTCGCCCTGCGGGCCCACCACCATCGCAGTCTCGAGATGCATCTCGGGCTTCTCGTGCTCGAACGGGCTGCGATACGGAACGGTAATCCGCTGCGCTTCGACCTCGACCAGAAAGAAACCTTCGCTACCGTCGGAATGGCGCGCCTTGAGCGATGCATCACCCGAGTAGCTCGCCTTGGCTTCAGCAATGCGTCCATTCAGGCTATGCGGGAAATTCGCTTCTCGTCCGGTAAGCGGAAGATTGTTTTCGACGTACCGCGACACCTTGATCGCGGCGAATTCCCGCTGATTCGCCGGATCGCGATCGTGCTCGGGATGGTTCGCCAAGTTGAAACGCAGCCCGGCGTCGATGCCACGCACACCGCCCGCGCCGTGAAAACGCTTCGCGCGCGATTCCCATTCTTCGAGGTGGATTTGCGTCAAGTGGTCGCCGCGATCCTGATCCGAATAGGTGTATGCCCCCGTGTACGAGTAAATCTCAAGTTGGTTGGGCAAATCCCCTTGATTCGGCCGCGTCGGCAACGTCGTGCCTTTGGGATTGGACGATGACGCGGGCGCCTTGTAGTCGAACGATCGAGTCGTGTACGTCACGCTTTGCAGCGTGCGCGACGCCGACCACTGCGTGAACGCGTTGGCTTCGCTGGCTGCACCCGAGCGGTAGAAGTCCACCGTTTCCGGCGACATCTTGTCGAGCGTATGGAGATCGTCGGTGATGACGAACGTGTGCGATTTGCCGTCTTGCGCCTGTCGCCAGAAGCCGAAAAGCCCCTCCGACTCCAGCAGCCGATGCACGAAATTCCAGTCCGTTTCGCTTTGCCGGCAGTACGAGCGCGACGGCAGCGGCTTGGACAACGCGAACTGAAAGTGACCTTGTGCCTGGGGATGGATGTTGAATACGTCGGTGACGATCTGGTCGACCGGCTTGTCTTGCCAGATCCGCATATCGCTGCGGAACTTAAGGAAGTGCATCCATGAGGCGAAGCTCAGCTGATAGGCGGTCAAGCTGCCATCGGCGCCGAGTCGACGAGCCGTATGAATATAGCCGTTGATCGGCAGATAGGTCTTGTCCGCCTGCTGAATCCACAATGTGATTGGCTGTGCGATCAGCTTCTTTAGCTCGATGTCGGCAGCCGTCGATACCATGTCGAGATCGACGGCGAAATCTCGCCCCAACTCCGCATGCGTGATTGCCCTGCGAGGTATCAACGCATTGCCCGGTAAGCTCGGAATATCTGTTTTCAGCAACCGGTCCTGCTGAATCAAACCACCGCGAATGGCCTGTGCCAGTTCGGTCATGTCCATACGTTATCCGCTTTGTTTTCTCAGGTTCTTTATTGCGACTTTTTAGTACCGCATTTGCCAGCGTCCAAGCATCCAAATGTGCGGCCGACTCTCACTCCGCCTTCACCCCCAACAACTCCCTCAAATGCGCAAGCGACCCATCGTCCTTCACCACGGTCTCAAGCCACTGATGCAACGGCATATCCGCCCACTCCGCGGCCTTATCGGCGAGATAGGCAACCGGACTATGCGGCTCAGTCGCCCTAAAAAACTTCGCCACCGCACGCAATTGCGCAACCGCTTGCGCGCGGTTCTGAAGTCCGGCTACCGCTTGCGGCGTCGTAATCAGCATGGGTTCCTCGCGTTGCGTTTGCGTCGGCGTCTTGAACACCGGTTCGGCGCGTTCGCCGGCTTCGTTGTGCGTCGTTTGATCAGCCTGCTGCGCAGGCAAAGCCACAGGCTCAGCAGCACTCACCCCAAGCTCACGCGCAAACCGCTCGGCAAGCCGATACACCGCCTCATACGCGTCCTTCGCCTGACGGAAGCTCGGCGCCGAATCACCCGCGCGCTTATCCAGCTCCTTCTCCAGCGCAAGCATCGCCACTTCGAAGCGCGTTAAATCGCCTAAAAGCGCGCGATAAAACGCCACCGGTGTCGACCGCTTCGCCGCATCGATCTGTTCGATCGACGGCTTGCCGCGCGCAATGTCGTCCGCGTGTTCGGGATCGCGCTTCATCGCCTGCGCGACGTGCGTCGCCACTTCCAAATCGAGCGCCGTGAACGGCGCGCCGCCCGGCGCCTGCGCAAGCGGCACCTCGCGCAGCAATTGCGCGGTACGGCCGATGAGCCACGCGACGTTGCCGAGCCGGTACTCGGCGTCCTCGCCCTCGGGCAGCGGATGCAGGTGGTCCCAATAGCGCTCGCTCAATCCGCTGAGCAACGCGTAGCCTTGCGCGAGTCCCGGCAGGCCGTCTTCGATCGCCAACGCTTCCGTCAACCAAGCGGCAAGCCGCAAGTCCTTCGTCTGCGATTTCAAAAGCGCCGCGCTGCGCTCAATGACTAAATTCCAGTCGGCCTCTTTGATTTCGGTGATCCATTCGCCCTGGTCAAGCGATGGATCATCGAAGCGCCGTGCGTGCTGAATCGCGTCGAAATCCGACGAGAACAACAGGTCCTCGCCGCAAGGCGACGCGTCGGAAACCGGGGCCAGCAAGGTGTTCAGATCGATCGCCATATCAAGCCACCGTGTATTCGAATTCGCCCGCATCGTTCGCATGCACGGCAATCCTTCCGATCGACTCGCCTTCCGCGATCCGCTCCAGCACCTGCTCCGCGATCTCAGGCAGCAACGTGCCGCTCAGAATATGGTCGACGTTGCGCGCGCCCGAATCCACTTCGGTGCAGCGCGCAAGCACGGCATCGATGAGCGATTCGTCCCATTCGAACGCCGCTTTGTGATTCGCGGCGATGCGGTTCTTGATGCGATCGAGCTTGAGCTCGATGATCTCGGCCAGCACGTCGTCGGGAATCGGGTAGTACGGCACCACTTTCATGCGGCCGAGGAACGCGGGCTTGAACGCCTTGTATAGATGCGGACGCAACGTTTCGGCGAGCGCGTCGGCGTCGGGCAGTTCCTCGGCGCTCTTGTTCAAGCACGCCTGCATCACGGCCGACGATCCGACGTTCGACGTCAGGATGATCAGCGTATTGCGGAAGTCGATCTCGCGGCCTTCGGCGTCGTCCATCGCGCCTTTGTCGAACACTTGGAAGAACATTTCGAGCACGTCCGGGTGCGCTTTTTCGACTTCGTCGAGCAACACCACCGAGTACGGATTGCGCCGCACGGCCTCGGTCAGCACGCCGCCTTCGCCGTAGCCGACGTAGCCCGGAGGCGAGCCCTTCAAGCCGGAGACGCTGTGCGCCTCCTGGTATTCGCTCATGTTGATCGTGACGAGCTTGCGCTCGCCGCCGTACAGGATGTCGGCGAGCGCGAGCGCGGTTTCGGTCTTGCCGACGCCCGAAGGCCCGACGAACATGAACACGCCGCGCGGCTTGTTCGGGTCTTCGAGGCTCGCGCTCGCGGTCCGTACGCGCTGTGCGATCGCTTCGAGCGCGTGGTCCTGGCCGATCACGCGCGCGGTGAGCAGCGATTGCAGGTTCAGCACGGTCTGGATTTCGTCCTTGACCATGCGGCCCAACGGAATGCCGGTCCAGGCAGCGACGATTTCCGCGACCACGTGAGCGTCGACTTGCAGCGGCACCATCGGTTGCGTGCTTTGCAGCGCTTGCAGTTTCGAGGTCTCCGCGGCGAGCGCCTCGCGTACGTCAGCGGTTTTCGCGGTCTGCTCGACGTCGCCTGCCGTACCCGTCTCGCGCGCCTTGTCGATCTCTGCCCTTAGCGTTTCGATGCGCGTAACGATCGCGCGCTCTTCTTCGTATCGCGCTTCATCACGCGCAAGCGCGGCGAGGTCTTCTTCGCGCTCCGCTCGCAATTGCGCGAGACGCTCCTCGTGCGAAGCGCCCGTTGCCGCTTCCCGCTCCAGCGCAGCGACCTCGGCATCGATACGCTCGACACGCTTTCTCGTATCGTCGATCGCAGCAGGCGTCGAGCTATGTGCGAGCGCAACCTTCGCGCATGCGGTATCGAGCACGCCGATGGCCTTGTCCGGCAGCTGACGCCCCGTGATATAGCGATGCGACAGGCGCACCGCATCGACGATCGCCTCGTCGAGAATCCGCACGTTGAAGTGCTCCTCCATCTTCGTCGCCATGCCGCGCAGCATCGCGGCGGCGAGCGTCTCGCTCGGCTCCTCGATCTTCACGACCTGGAAGCGCCGCGCGAGCGCCGCGTCCTTCTCGAAGTACTTCTTGTATTCGCTCCAGGTGGTCGCAGCGATGGTGCGCAGCTCGCCGCGCGCGAGCGCCGGCTTCAAGAGGTTCGCCGCGTCGTTCTGCCCTGCCTGACCGCCCGCGCCGATGATCGTGTGCGCTTCGTCGATGAAGAGAATGATCGGATGGACGCTCTTCTTTACCTCGTCGATCACGTTTTTAAGGCGGTTCTCGAACTCGCCCTTCACGCTCGCGCCTGCCTGCAGCAAGCCCATGTCGAGCACGTGCAGCGCGACGCCGCGCAACGGCTCGGGCACGTCGCCCGCCGCGATACGCAGCGCGAACCCTTCGACCACCGCCGTCTTGCCGACGCCCGCCTCGCCCGTGAGGATCGGGTTGTTCTGGCGGCGGCGCATCAGAATGTCGATCGTCTGGCGGATTTCCGCTTCACGGCCGATCACGGGATCGATCGCGCCGTCGCGCGCGCGTTGCGTGAGATCGGTCGTGTAGGTGTCGAGCGCGGGTGTTTTCGAAGGACCCTTCTGCTGCGCTTGCGCCGCGCCGCTGTCTCCATTTGTCGCTGCATCATCGCTCGCGGCAGTTGCTGATGAACGCACACGCTCGCTTTCGCACGACCCTTCCGTCGTCTCATCGAACTTGTGCTTCAAGTCCGGCACCGAAATGCTCGCAAAGAGCGGCGACATGCGCTGCGCGAATTGCGCGAGGTCAGGTGCGCTCAGCAACGCCAGCAGCAAGTGCCCCGAGCGGATGCTGCCGATCTGCGAATCCAGCGACGCAATCAGCCACGCCTGCTCGAACAGCGCGAT
The DNA here is from genome assembly GCF_053525655.1 of Trinickia camelliae. Taxonomy (NCBI): domain Bacteria; kingdom Pseudomonadati; phylum Pseudomonadota; class Betaproteobacteria; order Burkholderiales; family Burkholderiaceae; genus Trinickia; species Trinickia camelliae. Next base: position 66,404 of record NZ_JBCHAA010000023.1, on the reverse strand, counting down.
CAGATGCGGTGAGAACACAGGCGTGCGCGTATTGCCGGTCTTCAGGCGTTCGAGCTCGCGTTCGAGATCCGAGCGCACCGCGTTGGCGCTCACGCGATTCGCTTTCAGCACGACCGCGAAGTCGCTCGCCGTTTCGTCGAGCAGCGCGATGAACAGATGCTCCAGATCGACCTCGTAGTGGCCGCGCGCGAGGCAAATATTCGCGGCGCGCGACGCGGCGTCCCGGCAGGTGGCGTCGAGCTTCGCGATGAGGGTCTTGAGGGGCGTGCTCATATCGTGCGGTCCGGTTCTCGTGTTGTTGTGTTGTGGTCAGTCAGTGAATGACGTGAAGTTCGTAGCGAGCGTCCGAGCGGTCGAGTTCCGCATCGCGCGTGCAGAGGAAGGCGTCCCAGCCCAGGCGCGCGCCGCGCCCGAGGTGGATCGAGCCGACTTCCGAGCGGCGCAGCACGAGCTTCACTTCATATTCGAGCGTCACGCCCGCGAGCAGCGTCAGCATCCGTTCGAGCGCGACGGCGCGCTCGGCGCCGGGCAAGAACGCCTCGTAGTCAGCCATCTTGAGCGGACCGATGACGAGCCGCGCGCGCATGTCGCGCTGCCAGACGCGCGCACCGGCTAGCGCGGTCGCGCCCAACGTGGCGTTGACGTTGCCGAGCAACGTCACTTGATCGGGCGGCACGTCGTACCACTTGCCGACGAATTGCTCGACGCGCACCGGCACGTCGAAATACTCGGCCAGCGTGCGCTGCAAGTAAGCCGCCGACATCGGCCGATGCCGCGCCGCCATCGCATAGCCCGCGATCGCTTCGTCTTCGAGCGCACCGCGGCCCTGCTGAACGCTCGCGCGCGACGGCGAATCGGACACCCCCGCGAGCGCGAGCAACAGCGGCAGATAGCGCTCGTCCTTGTCGAGTTCGTAGTGGAACGGCAGCCGGTATTTCTTCCACGCCGCATAGAAGAGCGCGGTGGCGCGATTCGAAAAGATGTCGAAGAACTCGCGCGCCGCGTGGTCGCGCTTCATCTCGCGCGCAACCATCTGCTCTGTGTAGTGAAGCGGCAGCGCGCCTTGTCCGCCTAACAGGCCGAAGAACATCGGCGTGAGCTCGATGCGCGCCAACTCGCCTGCCTCGATCGCTTGGGCGCGCTTCGCGCTATCGGCAATGGCATCGCCCGCCTTGTCGTAAGGCGTGGCGTGGTGGAGTTCGCTCGCCGGAAACGAGAGCGACAGCGTGTTGCGAAACGCAATATGGCGCGCGAGCACGTCCCCGGGCCGCGCACTCGCGTGCTCGGGCGCCTGCTGCGTGAACCACTTCTCGAGCATCCGCACCGCCTGGAAAAATTCGAAGCGATACGGCTCGTCGAGCAAGCGTTCGACTACGCCAGGATCGATTCTCCGCTGCGCGGCTTGCATCGCATGATCTCCTCGCCAGTGCGCTTCGACACGACGACCAGTTGCACAAAGCTGTTCAAATGCACGTACAGCCCAAAAAACGTGTCGATGACCCGCACGAACGACGCGAGGCTCGTGCCGACGAAATGCTCCTCGTCGATCGTCAGCTGAATCTCGATGCCGCGCACGAAAGTCGCGAACGGCTTGCCGGGCAGCCACTGCACCGCGGCGCGCTGCTCGATGCCGACGAGCCCGTCGATATGCCGCGCCGATACCGCCGTGCGCCGCAAGTCGTAGAGCACGAGCATTTCCTTGAGCGCGGCCAAGCCGCTGCTCGCGAGCGACACGTGATTGAGCGCCAGATGCGAGACGAGCCGCCAATGCGCGGCGCGGCCGCGATCGAAGCGCACGGTCGGCGTCGGCCGGCGCAACAGCGCAATGCTGCCCGCGAGCGAGCCGCCTTCGTAGAAGAGGTCGCCGCCTTCGAGCCCCACCGCCATCGATTCGGGCAGGTCGCGGTTGGTGCACGTCAGGTCAAGCGACAAGGTATCGGTTTGCGGCGCAGCCGGCTCGAAGTCGATATCGACGACGGAGATTTCCGTCTCGTAGCCGGGGCTGTTCTGCGCGACCCAATCGTTGCGGCGCGCAAACCAGTAGTGCCCCTCGCGCGCCGCCTCGCCGTGATGCAGCGAATAGAACGGACGAAACTCCGTCACCGTTTCCTCATGCGCGCGCTGCTTGACGAGCTTGACCGAATCGATCGAGTAGATCTCGTACGCGAACGCACGGCGCGCGTCGGCCACGACCGGATACGACACCGCTTGATGATTCACGCGGATCGGCTCGCCGTGCTGCTGGAACAGGTTGACGACAGGCGTGCAGAACAGCCGCAAATGTTGCGCGGACAACGATTCGAGCAGGCGCGCGACGTGCGAATCGCTGCGCACGTCCTTGAGCACGACATGCAGCGTGACGCGCCGGCAGCGGCCGCTCGCACGCGTCATCGCGGCAAGATCGAAGTCGACGAAGTTGAATTTCTCGGGAAACGCGAAGTATTCGGTCAACAGGCGATACGCAGGGTGCGATTTCGCCGGGTAGTCGATCAGCGCGTCGGCCTCGTCGAAGCCCGCTTGCGCGAGCGGCGCGGTGCGCAGCAGCTTCCATTGGCCGCTGCGGTCCGCTTCGACGTAGGTGGCCATCGAGTTGATGAAGAGGCTGTCGGCGAGCGCCGCGATGAACGACTGCTCGCCGTGCATGTGGGCGCGCAGCGTGTTCAGTTTCAACGCGCCGACGTCGAGCTGTGGCGCGGTCGATTCGAACGTGATCGACACGATCGCCGTCGCGTTGTTCGGCAAAAGCGCGGCGCTCGGCGCCATCGAGATCGGCACGCACCGCGCCTCGGCGATGCGAATGGGCACGAGCGTCACGTCGTAGGCGGTGCGAAAGCGGCACTGCACGCCGCGCAATGCGCGGCTTCTGAGCTCGGTGCCGCGGGCGATCGTGGCCGGTTCGGTCAGCTGGTGCGCGTCGGCCGCGCCGAACTGCGCAATCGAGCACGACGGAAACGGCCGCAAATAATGCGGGTAAAGCACTTCGAGCAGTGCTTCGGTGAATTCGGGGTAGTCGTCGTCGAGCTTCTTGTTGATGCGCGCGCCGAGCAGCGCGAACGATTCGATCATCCGCTCGACATGCGGATCTTCGCAATGCTCGCCCGAGATCGCGAGGCGCGCGGCGATCTTCGGGTAACGATCGGCGAAATCGCGCGAGCCGCGCCGCAAGAAGGCCAGCTCGCGCTCGTAGTAAGGCAGCAATTCTTCCATCAATCGTTCCCCGGTACGGCTTGGTTACTGCCTTACGAGCGCGCTCAGAGTTTCGCTCGCGAGCGCGTCACCGAATACTGCAACGTCGAAGGTTGCAGCATCGCGTCAAAACTGACCGGCTCTTCGGCCGGATGCACGACGAGCAGCGCCGAGATCGCGAAATACAGCGCATTGGTCGACTGCTCGTTGAGCTCCAGCTCCACCGACACCCGTTGCAAGCGCGGCTCATGACGCGCAATCGCCTGCTGGATCGACTTGCAGATGAACGCGCGGTCATAGTGGCTCGCGAGGCTCAGGCCCGCGAAATCGTTCAGGCCGTAAGTGAGCACCGAACGCTGACACTCGGGCAGCGTCGCAAGCTCGCGTTCAGTCAGCGCGATCCGCGTGTTCAAGATGGCCTCGACATCGCGCGCGACGGTGCTCTTCAGCTCATCCAACGACAATTGCCGCATCGTGGCCGTGGCAGGCACGTGCGGTTCGTCATCGAACAGCTTGTCTAGGAAGCTCGGTTCGAAGCGTTTCATCAGCAGTGGCAATCCGCGATGCGAAGCAAAGAGCGGCCACGCCTTCAGGGTCAAGCTAAAGGCGCGCCGCTCTTTACGTCACAACGTCAGACCGCGTAGGTCTTGTCGTTCTTCGTCAGGCTCCATGCGCCTTGCGCATTGCCGCCTTGACCGCCGCCGACCTTCTGCTGCGTGTACTTCCACTGCACCGCGGCGTACTTCAGCGAGAAGCTTTCCGTCGGCAGGCCTTCACCCACGACGCTCGGCGCAACGCTCGAGATGATCACGTACTTGAGCTTCACTTCCAGGTACTTGACCCGGTTGCCTTCGCCGTCCGAGCGCATGAATTCGATCGTCGCTTCGTCGAACGTGGTGCCGCCCGAAGCGTGCTGGTACAGGAGCGGGCTCACGACGTCGATGTCCTTCGTGAACTGCATGTCGTCGTGCTCGCAACGCTCCGACGTGTGGCCGCCGGACGTCGACGCGGTCGCCGAGCGCGGCTGCGTGATCGCGTGGGTCCACGAATCGATTTCGATCCAGCCCTGATGGTCCTTGTCGGCGGATTCACCCTTGATGGCAGGGTTGCCAAACTTTAAATAGATGTCCTTCATAACTTCGTTACTCCCGAGCATTGCGGTTTGACAAGCTATCCGGGCGGCCCGCCCGGATGCACTGGCTTCATTTACTTCTTCTACCTCTCAGGCCCTGCTCGCTCTGATTGCAGAGCCCACCCTCAATCCAACCAAGTACTAAGCACCCGCCGGCTTCGGCAAGTCGGCGACGAGCCGCAGCGAGATCGACAGCTCGTCCAGCTGGAAGTGCGGACGCAGGAACGCGACCGAGCGGTACGAGCCCGGCTTGCCCGGAATCTCGGCGACCTGAATCGACGCTTCGCGCAGCGGGAATTGCGCCTTCTGCTCTTGCGTCGCGTTGTCGTCGAGCAGCACGTACTGCGAGATCCAGCGGTTCAGAAACACTTCGACGTTCTGCGCCGATGCGAAGCTGCCGATCTTGTCGCGCATCATCGCCTTCAAGTAGTGCGCCACGCGCGACACCGAGAAGATGTATTGCAGCTGCGCGGACAGCACGGCGTTCGCATTGGCGCTATCGGTGCTGTACTTTTTCGGCTTTTGCACCGATTGCGCGGCGAAGAACGCGGCGTAGTCCGAGTTCTTGCAATGCACGAGCGGGATGAAGCCGAGGTCCGACAGCTCTTTCTCGCGGCGGTCCGTGATCGCGATTTCGGTCGGGCATTTGAGCGCGATCTCGCCGTCGTCGGTCTTGAACGTGTGCGTCGGCAAGTCTTCGACCAAGCCGCCGCCTTCGACGCCGCGAATCGCCGCGCACCAGCCGAAGTCGTCGAACGCCGCCGTCAGGCGCGCGCCGAAAGCCCACGCCGCGTTGCACCACAGGTATTTCGAATGGTCGGTGCCGTCGACGTCTTCGAGGAAGTTGAAGTTTTCCGCAGTCGCGCCGTCCTTCGGATTGAACGGCAGGCGGCCGAGAAAGCGCGGCAGCGTGAGGCCGACATAGCGCGAATCTTCGGCGTCGCGGAACGACTTCCACTTCGCGTATTCGACGGTGTCGAACACCTTGCCGAGATCGCGCGGCTTGCCGAGATCGGCGAACGACTCGAGGCCGAGCAGCTCAGGCGAGGACGATGCGATGAACGGTGCGTGCGCGGCCGCGGCGACATGCGACATCTGCTCGATGAAGTACATGTCTTCCGGCTGGCGCGTCACTTCGAAGTCGCCGATCAGCGCGCCGAACGGCGCACCGCCGAACGTGCCGAATTCTTCTTCGTAGACCTTCTTGAAGAGCGCGCTCTGGTCGAATTCGCTCGCGCTCTTGAAGTCGCGCACGATGTCGCGCTTGGGCGCATGCAGGGCTTTGATCTTGATGGTCGAGCCGGTATTGCTCTCCATCACCAGATAGTTGAGGCCGCGCCAGGTGCTCTCCATGCGCTGGAATTCCGCCGCGTGCATCACCTCGGAAAGCTGCGCCGAAATCAGGCGGTCGAGCTCGGCGACACGCGCATCGATCGTCGCCGACAGATTGTCGGACACCACCACGGTGCCTTCGAGCACCTGATTCACGAGTTCGCCGATCAGACTTTTCGCGCGTGCATGCTCCGACTCGGACTTCGCCACCTTGCTCTTCTCGACGATCTGATCGAGCAAAGAAGGCTCAGCGTCCGACTGGACTTGCGTAAGTTGGGCCGCGGCTGTTTGCTGGTTCATCTCACACCCCCCGTCTTCGTTCTTATTCGCTTGGCTTGTCGTGATCCGGCGTTTCGCTGCCTGCGCCGGTGTTCTGCGCCAGCGTCTGCAGTTGCTGCGTGTTCGCGAGCACTTCGGAGAGCAGGTCCTCGAGCTTGTCGTTGCCGGCGAGCTTGTTGCGCAAGTCCGCGAGCTTCGAACGCGCTTCGAGCAGGCGCTGCAGCGGCTCGATTTGCGCGACCACTTCGTCGGGGCTGAAATCGGCCATCGAGCGGAACTTCAGATCGACGGCGAACTTGCCGCCCGCATCGCTCAAGCGGTTCGTCACCTGAAACGCGGCGCGCGGCTCGATGCCTCGCATCACGTCGTCGAAGTTGTCGCGGTCGATGCTGACGAACTTGCGATCGCGCAGCTTCGGCTGCTCGACTTCGGACTGCCCCGCGAGGTCGGCCATCACGCCGACGACGAACGGCAGCTCCTTCACCTCGATCGCATCGCCGCGCTCAACCTCGTACGTCAGTTGGACGCGCGGCGGGCGCACTTTTTGCAAACGCTTTTGGATGCTTTCTTTCTTAGCCATCACGGCCCTCGGATTTGGAATGTCAGCGTTTGCTCAGCGAAGTGCGCTGAACGGATCGGAAGCGCCACCGCTTTGCGCTGCCTTGGCCGGCGCGGCCGGCTGCGGCGCCGCCTGCGTTGCCGCAGGCTGGGCGGGTTTCGGTGCGGCCGCGTCAGCGCCCGCCGCCGCATCGCTCGACGCCTTGGCGACCGCCGCCGGACGGCGAACCCACTTCTTCTTTTTCACAACCGGCTTCTTCGCCTCGGCCTCGTCGGGGAAGAGCGTGTCCTCGCCGAGCGTGTCGCGCAGCTGCTTGGCGAGCACTTGTGCGTCGGACTTCGCGTCGCCCTGGAGCGCCGCGTCCTGACGCAACTGGCCGAGCGATTCGGTGGCGACACGCAGGCCGCTCACGGCCAGCACGCTCTTCGCGTTGCGGTCGGTGTTGTCGCGCTGCAGCGCTTCTTGCGCCGCGACGATCGCCTGACCGTAGTGCGTTTGCGAGAACTGGATTTGCGCAATGCGCGACCACGGCTCTTCGCGCGTCGGATCGGCCTTGGTCAATTGCTGATAAAGGCCGAGAGCGCGATCCTGATCGCCCGATTTCGCAACGGCATCGGCATCCGCCAGCGCCTTATTAAAGGCTTCAGGCGTGGCCGCCGGATTGGTGTTTTGCGTGGCGCAACCTGCGATGACGCCGCATGCAAGCACCACACCGGAGAGTCTAGAGATAAGTCGCTGTTTCATCGTTCTATTACCGGCGCGCGGTTTATTCAATTCATGGAGAAACTGGAGAAACCGCAGTTTTGCTTTGCGGCGAATGCGCGGGTATAGTACAGGCCAATTTTTGATAATTCAACTTTCACGTGAAAAACCGATTCCGAGTTGAATGTGTTTTGCAATTCGCCTAAAGAGCGAAGAAATTATTTCCGCATTAATTGTTAAATCGAGTGAATGCCCGGCAAAATTTTCCGGAGCAGAGCCTCGAATGACGGCACTGCGCAGCCGGTGCGCGGGATGCCCGAATATGTGCGTTTTTATGTGATTTTGTCGAAGGCTGCATTGTGCAAATTAAGGGGGCGGCAGGGTTTGGCTTGCCGAATTAAATGAAGCAGCAATTCATACGCTACGGGGTGCCGGTCTTGTTTTGCGGGCTGCTCGCGGGGTGCGCCGCGGGTGTCTCCGTGCTCGGCGCGGCCGCCTCCTCGGCCTTACAGGCCGCGGGTATCGGCAAGCCGGACGTGCCCGATGCACAAAAGCCGCCGCGCAATGTCAGCCTGACGCTCGCGGCCGCGCCGAACCTGAATGCCGCCACCGATCAAAAACCACTGGCGCTCGTGGTCCGGTTATATGCACTGAAAGACCCGACCTCATTCCAGCAGGCGCCATTTGATACTTTTACCGATCCGAATAAGGAAAAAAGTACTTTAGGTACCGATTTGCTCAGCGTGCGCGAAGTCACGCTGATACCGGGTCAGCGTTACAACGTCACCGAAAAAGTCTCGCGTGAAGCGCAGGCATTCGGCGTAGTCGCGCTATTTCGTGATCCGGCATTGCAGCGCTGGAAATTCGCATTCGATCCGGCCAAATCTGAGAAATCCGGCATAATGATCGGCCTGCATAACTGCGCAATGACCGTTACCAACGGCACGGTGATACCGGCCGATCCGAGTATGCCGCCGCAGCAGTTGAATATGCTCTCGTCGGTCAGTTGCGGCTAATCCGCCGGATTGAAAGCGTTTTGACACAATTTCATCACCCGGCCAAGACAACAACATGCGGCTATAGCACCGCAAGCGCACACAACCACTGAACGCATTTAACGGGTTTCTAATGGACTACCCCCACGCTCACTTACGTTCGCTGCCCCCCGAGGGGGCGGATGCCTCCCTTGGGGCGGCCCAGCGGGAGGCATCATGAGCTATTCGGCAAAGGTGCTCTGGGGAGAAGGGCTCTTTCTCAGACCGCAGCATTTCCAGCGGCAGGATGCCTATCACGAGGCGCGCCTCTTTGAATCGATCCAGGCGATCCAGCCGTACAACTGGGGCGTGCGTTCGGTGCGCTTCGATCGCGATGCGCTGGGCAGCAACGTACTGCGCTTGAGCGAGCTGTCGCTCGTGTTTCCCGACGGCGCGCTCTATGCCGCGCCGCAAGCGGACAACCTGCCGCCGCCGATCGCGCTCGACACCTTGCCCGACGGCATCAGCGAATTCACGTTCTATCTCGCGCTGCATCCGCTGCGCGAGGCCGGCGCGAACTACGCCGAGAACGCCGACGCCGGCTTCATCTCGCGCTACGTGAGCGAGCAGGCGCCAGTGGCCGACCACTTCACCGATGCCGCCGAAGCCGACATCACGTTCCTCAAGACGAGCGTCAAGCTGATCGCTCATACGGAGCCGCGCGATCAATTGCTGTCCGTGCCGCTCGTGCGCGTGCGCCGCACCGCCACCTCCGGCTTCGAGATCGACGACAGCTTCGTGCCGCCGTGCCTCGCGATCGAGGCGTCGCCGATTCTTCATCAGCGTCTGCGCCAGCTGATCGATGCGTTGCAGGCGAAGGTCAGCGCGCTCTACGGCTTTCATCGCGAGCCGACCAAGAACATCATCGAATTCCGTTCCGGCGACATCGCATCGTTCTGGCTGCTGCATACGGCCAGCGCCGCGTTCGCGACGCTCGCGCATTTGCATCAGCATGCGGCGCTGCATCCCGAGCGGCTCTTTCAGGAGTTGCTGCGCCTGGCCGGCCAGTTGATGACGTTCTCCAAGGGCTACGCGCTCGCCGACTTGCCCGCTTATCGTCACGACGATCCCGGGCCGGGCTTCGCGCGGCTCGATTCGATCCTGCGCGATCTGCTGGAGACGGTGATCTCGACGCGCTACTTCGCGATCGCGCTCGACGAAGTGCGTCCGTCGTTCCATGTCGGCCGCCTCGACTCCGGCAAGATCGACGACAAGACCACGTTCTATATCGCCGTCTCGGCCGACATGCCGACCGTCGAGCTGATCGACGCCGTGCCCGCGCGCTTCAAGGTCGGCGCGCCCGACGACGTCGACAAGCTGGTGCTGTCCGCGATGCCCGGCGTGCGCCTCGTCTATACGCCGCAGGTGCCGCCCGCGATTCCGGTGCGGCCCGGCGCGTGCTACTTCGCTTTCGAATCGCGCAGCGCGCTCTATGACCGCATGCTGCAGGCCCAGTCGGCGATGATCTACGCGCCGTCTGGCATCAACGACCTCAAACTCGAGCTGATCGCCGTCACATCATGAGCTACGCGCCTTCCCTCTTTGGCGGCAGCATGCCGTCCGCGCCGCCCGCGCCCGTCAGCGAGCCGAACTACCAGGCGCGCTCGCTGCTCGATTTGCTGTACGACGGGTTCTTCATGCTGTTCCTCTTGAAGAACGGTCACGAGCCGGGCGACGCCGGCGAATTCGGCGCGCGCATCCAGTCGTTCCTGGGCGACTTCGAGCGCGGCGCGAAGAAGCTCAACGTCGCGGCCGACGACGTGTACGCGGCCAAGTTCGCGTTTTGCGCGGCGGTCGACGAATCGGTGCTGTCTTCGACGTTCAAGATCCGCGCGGATTGGGAACGCAAGCCGCTGCAGCTCGTGCTGTTCGGCGAGCAGCTGGCGGGGGAGAAGTTCTACCAGCATCTCGAGGAATGCCGTGCGCAAGGCGCGGCTCGCCTGCAATCGCTCGAGGTGTTTCATATGTGCCTGCTGCTCGGCTTTCAGGGCAAGTATTTGCTCGAAGGGCCGGAAAAGCTCGCGTATCTGACGGCCCGCTTGGGCGATGAAATCGCGCACTTGAAAGGCAAGCGCGCGCCGTTCGCGCCGCATTGGCCGCTGCCCGATCAGGTCGCGCACCGTCTGAAGCATGAAGTGCCGATGTGGGCGGTCGGCGCGGTGTTCGCGCTCATCGCGCTCGGTGCGTTTATCGGGCTCAATGCGTATCTGCGCGACAGCACGGCGAAGACGCTCGCGCCGTATTCGCAGTTGATCAAGGCGGGCGCGGAGCAGGCGAATTTGACGATTTCGCTGCCGTAGTGTGATTGCTGAGGAGACGGCGACAGCGTTCGACTCTCGCGCCGTCACCTTCCGTTGACGAACTTATCCCCAAGAAATGTTCATGAGACTGTTGAAAAGTCTCTGATAACTAAAGCAACGCATTGACGCGATTGGATTTTTATCGCGCGACGCGAAAAGCGTCTTAAAGCGCCTTTACGCATCCGGTTAGCACACATTCCCACCGCGATTTGTCCACAGATTTTGTTCATAGCTCTGTGGACAACTCGCTGATAGACGAGCGAAGTCGTTGATCGAAAAGCAATCTTTCCTCGCGCAGCACGCGCGCGCACATCACCGGCCACCCGCGCCGGATCAATACGGCGGTTTCTGCCCCGACGCCTGCGCCTCGCAATAGGCCAAATACTTCGTGTAGACATCCTGCGGCGGCATCGACGCGTATTTGCCGTAGAGCTTGTCGATAAAGGCCGCCATTTCCGCGAGCGCGTATTCCTGCCGCCCGATCGGCATGGCCGCGGCCATCTCCCGCGACTTGCGTAGTTCGTCCTCTTTGCTCACACCGGCATCGCGGTCTTGCGCGACGAGCTTCGCGGTGTTCGCGCGCGCTTTGCAGATGTTCGTCATCGTGGTCGAGGCCTGAGCATACGAAGACTCGGGTGTCACCGCGCATGCCAGCGCCATGAGCGCAGCAGCGCAAGCCACGCGCTGGAGGAATCGGGGCTTCGATGCGTGAACAGCGTAGGCTGAATCGTTCATTGGGTCCTTTACGAGAGTTGATAGAGGCTTGGTACGTGTGCGTTTTCCCATGCAGCGTTTCGTATCGAATCGGGCGGCTTCGCGCGGAATCGGTTGTGATAGCGGTATCGTCCGTCATCTCTGTGTAGATACTCATGAAAGGCTTTCGCATACGCGCTGCTTTTCCGGTTCGCCGGTTCACCGCTCTCATCGGCATCGGCGGCATGCTGGCGCTTTGCGGGTGCGCCACGCCGTCCGCGCCGCCGCCCACCGCCAACGAGTCCCTCCCCGCAAACCTGCGCGCGAGCGACGACGAGGTGCTGCAGGAAGTCATGACCACGCACGGGGACGAAACCTACATCTGCCGCCGCGCCCCTTCGGACGCCAATGCAACGGAAGCCACCGCGCCAAGCGCCCAGCTTCTGTGGACGCAATCCGGCTCCGAAGCCACACTCATCGACACGGCCGGCACGAGCATCGGCACCGTTGCTCCCAACCACTACTTCCTGTCGTACGACGGCAGCTACGTGATCGTCAATCCCGCAGGCGAGAGCCAAGTCTCGGCCAACGCGCTGACGTGGGCCCGCTTCACCACGCGCTACATCGCCACGCCGCGTCCGCGCGAAGGCCGCTTTGCCGACGTCAGCTCGATCCAGCGCATCGATACGACGGGCGGGTTGCCTCCGCAACCGGATTGCGATCTCGAAGGCGCACATCTGCTCGTGCCGTATTCGGCGACTTACATGATCTATCGAACCAAAGGCAGCGCGCCTATCGCGTTGTCGGCAGGGATCACCTCCACACCCACGCCTGCGCATTGAAAGCGAAAGCGGACGACGCAAAACGTTGCGTCGTCGCAGAGACCCCGCCTTGATAACACTCAGATTAGCGCTCAGTTCTCGATCACCTTCAACAACCGCGCCCCCATCTCATCGAAACGCACGCGCTGCGCGTCCGCATACCGCGCGAACGCCGCGACGAGCGCGTCACGCTTAGCCGTTTCATCGAGGCTCCTGATCTTCGCCAACGCATGCTGCGCGCCATCTTGCGCATCGCAAGCCGCATACCATTGCGCGCAATCCGCTTCTTCAAGCAAGCGCGCGATCCGCGTATCCATCGACAAGCCGAACATCGGCACCCCATGCGACATCGCCAGCACGGCGGCGTGATAGCGCGTCGTCACGGCACACGCGGCGTGCGCGACGGCGGCCGCGACATCGGCGAGCCTGTCGGGCCCGCGCGCGACGATCTCGCACGCGAACGGCAGGCGAGCGGCCACATCGCGGCAAACCGCCAGATCGAGTTGCTCCATGCCGACGAGCACGGGCGTGTAGCCTTCGTCACGCAAACCCTCGGCAATCGCGGTGAAGCGCTCGACATAAGCGTCATAAGCCGCGGCACGCGCTTCATCCCAGCTATGAAAATGCAGCGGCCCATAACGAAACGGCGACGCCTCGCCACGCGCGTCAAGCGAGCGTGCGCGCGCAGCGTCGGCGCAAACCGGCCACCAGAATGGATTCGCGGGACACAACGCCGCGACGCGCGACCCCAGCGCCGCGATACGCGCGCTCGACGGCGCGCGATATGTCCACGCGGTATCGGCGCCTGGCTGCGCCGCAATGCCGAGCCCGGCGAGCTGCATGCGCGCGGCCTCGTTGCGCGCCATCACCAGCCCGCCTTGCGCATTGCGCTCGACAAAGCGAGTGAGCGCCCCAGTCATCGCGCCGCTATCGACACCGTAGGCGATCGCATGCCGTCCATGCGCGTGCGCGAGCGCGATCCCGCCGATCAACGTCCCCGCGAGGGAGTCCGAGAACTTCGACGTGTACGTGGAGCCTTCGACGTTGATCACGATGTCGGCGTCTTGGACCGCGGCGTCGAGCGCATCCGGCAGATACGGCAAAGCGGAGGCCAGCCGCGGCAGCGAGGCAAGCGAGGGATGATCGAAGCAGTCGCCGAGCGCGAACAACGTGATGCGCGGCTCGCGTGGTGCAAGAAGGCGCCTCAATTGGATCACCGTTTCGATCGCGCGCAGATCGGCGCCCGTGTTGCCCGCGCCGTTATAGCCGAGCAGCAGGACGCGCGGGTCGCGGTCCGCATCCGGCGCTCGCGGACGCGCACGAACGCTGCGCCGCCGCGCCGCGTCGATACGTTCTTGCAAATCGTCGAGAAAGACCTCATCGGGCGCGGCCGCGCTCGCGTATCGATGGAGCGCCGCGAGCGAACGCTGAACAGGACTTTCCGCAAGGGTCCAATCCATCAGCCGGCCCCTGACGTGTCCGTCACCGTCACACGGATGCCGCGCAACGTGCCCGACGAACTCGACGTACCCGCCGCCGTGCCCGCCGCCGCACGCTCCTCCACAATCCGCCGCTCCATCACACGACGCGCGCGAATCGCCCCGGCATCGATCGGCAAGAGCGCTGGCTGCGCCGCCCAGAAGTCGCTGTCGCCGAGGCTCTTTTGCTGCGCTTCGAGCATCGGCAGGTCTTCGTGCTCGAACGGCTGCATGAGCCCTTCGACCGCATAGCGCACGAGCTCGCGCCCCGCATCGCCCATTTCCTTCGGCAAGCCGAACGCAAAGAAGTAGTGCGTCGTGCGCTCGGTTTCGGGCGTGAGCCAATGCGCGGACGGCGAGATCAAGCCGGCTTCGCGCGGCATCCCCGCGCCGGTCACGCCGATCACGATCGACATGAGCCCGGGCGGCGTCCAGCGCACGTCCATCCAGCGATCCACGCGCGCGCCGGGCGGCACGCCGAAGCCCGTCGCGACGAACGGCGGCAACACCTCATCGTGCGTGGTGCGGCGTACCCAGACCGTGTCCTCGACGCTGCCCGACTGCATATTGCCGCGCGCAATCGCCTCGCTGCCGAGCGTGCCGGGATGCAGAAACTGGAAGTGGCTCAGATCGAGCAGGTTGTCCGCGCTCAGCTGGTAGTGCGCGCGCGTGAGCAGATAGCCGGTGTGCGTCAGGTTTTTGTCGGGATCGACAAAATCGAACGAGGGCACGAGCGATGCATCGGCCTGTTGAGGATCGCCCGGCCAGAACCAGACCGCGCCGTATCGTTCGAGCGACGGATAGGCCCGCGCCTTCGCGCCGGCCGGCACGCGCCCATCGCCGTGCGGGTTATGCACGCAGTGCCCCGTCGCGTCAAAACGCAACCCATGGTACGGACATTCGAGCATGCCCTCTACGATCCGCCCTTTTGAAAGCGGTGCGAAACGATGCGGGCAACGGTCATCGAGCACGACCGCGCGCTGTGCTGCATCGCGATAGAGCACGACGGGCCGGTCGAGCAAGGTGCGCGCAAGCGGCGCATCGGCGCGCACCTCGTGCGCAAAAGCGGCGACATACCACGCATTGAGAAGAAACGGCATGAGCGGACTCGGACGGAATAGATGGGCGAGTGAGGCGTTCTACGGACATTGCTCGACGATTTTAATGAGCCGCTCGCAATACAGATTCAATAAACCTCAGGTTCTCGCGAAGCGATGCACAACAACCCGTTAAACGAAACCTCAACAAAGCTGAACAAAGCTGAACCCCGCTTGCAACGCTGAAAGGTGCCGTAAAGCCTTGCGTCGCGCGCAATCTGGCGGGGCTCCGGTCGCTTTTACCTGGAGGCAAATCATGCTTGCAATTGATACCGCAATACCGAATTCGCACCCTTTTTTACCGCTATTTCGCATAACGCCTTTCTCAATTGCCGAACCAAACCCGTCTTAAACACGTAATCAACGATTAAGCATTTGCGTGGCATGCAACATCGAAACAATTGGTTACAGCCCTGATAAATCAAGAGCCGTAATTTTCGGTCAGCAACTTCGTTTCAGGAGCGAGACCTTCGGCCATCAGTCTTGGAGAGCATGTTGAAATTCGCCGTCATGACAAACAACAGCAGTCTGTTCAATCTGATTTGCCAATGCTTTTCCGATGACAGGATCGAGTGCCGCCGCTTTGACGACGACGTCGCCCTGTCGCGAGCGATCTATCGCGACGAGTACCACGCGATCCTCGTCGACGCCGCCACGGGAATCGATTCGACGCGAGCCGTCTTCGCGCGCCGCGAGTGCTACGGCGATCGGCGCGCACCGCTCGTCGTCGTCGGCGCCTTCGCCGATCGCGGCAGCATCGAGCGCGCATTCGAAGCGGGCGCGGACGACGTCGTGCGCGCGCCGATCGAGCGCAGCGAGCTGACCGCGCGCACCTGGCTCGCGCTGCGCCGCTTTCAAGCCGCGCCTGCTACGCAATCGGGGCAATCGGACGACTGGGCCACGCTCGGCCCCTACCGGCTCGACCGTCGCACGGGCGCGGTGTTGATCCACGATCGGCTCGTCAAGCTGACGGTGCGCGAATTCGCGATTGCGTGGCTGCTGTTCTCGCGCGCAGGCGAATATGTGAGCCGCCGGCAGATTGCGGCCACGATCTGGAGCAGCACCGAGGACATCGTGGGCCGCACGCTCGAACAGCACATCTACAAGCTGCGCAAGAAGCTGGGCCTGAATGGCGCGGACGGCGTGCAATTGCGCACGATGTATGCGCACGGCTATCGCGTCGAGTTGTGCGAGGCAGGCTTGGCCGAAGTCGAGCCCAGCGGCGAAACGCTCGTGCATGCCGACGACAGCGAAGCCGCGCGCAGCGCGCAGCCCTGGGAGAAGCATGCGGCCGTCAGCGTATGGAGCCTCGGCACGCTGAACGCGCCGAAGATCGTCGCGCACTTCGTCGAGCCCATCCTCGATACACCTGAAATGTCGCCTAAGGCGTCGCTTGAAAAAACAAAAGACAGCCCGACTGCGCTGCCTTCGTTCTCCTTCCCCGCCACGCTTCTCGGCGCGCCGCTTTGGCGGCGCTGATGAAGCGCTGACAACGACGCGGGCGGCGCTTGACTAGGCGCCGCCCATTGCACTCACTTCACAAATCCAGCACCCGCGGCGTCAACAGGAAGATCCGCTCCATATGCGAGCGCGAATCGCTGTTGTAGCGGAACAGCGCGCCGATGAGCGGTATCTTCGACAGCCCCGGCACGCCGGTCACGCCGTTCGCGTTGTTGTCGACGCTGTAGCCCGCTATCAAGAGGCCCTCGCCCTGGCCGACGAACGCCTGCGTATTGATATCGCTTTGCGTGATCACCGGAATGTTGTCCACCTGCTGACCGGTCAGCTGGCCGTCCTCGATGTGGACTTGCAGCTTGATGCTCGTCTGCCCGTTTTCCTGCACGACCATCGGCAGCACGCGCAGCGACACGCCGGTCGACACGCTGTACAAGTCCGCCGACGTGTAGCCCGACACGCGCACGAAGAATTGCGTCTTGTTGTCCATCACGGCTTCGACGTTGTCGAGCGTCGCGACTTTCGGCGATGCATCGATCTTCGCCTTGTTGGTCTGCTCCGACGCATTGATGCGCGCCATCAGGTAGCGCCCCGCATCGCCGAGCACCGCCGTGATCGCGCCGCCGACCGGTGTCGTACTGACGACCGTCGTGCCGTCGGCAAGCGTGGTGGTGCCGAAGTTCGGGTTGATCTGGCCGGTCGAGTAGTCGTTCTGCTGATACGTGCCCGACCCCGTCTGCAGATCGAAGTGGCTGTTGTGCGCGCGCCAGTCGATGCCGATCTGCTTGAGGAAGTTGTCGTCGATCTCGATGATGTGCGCCTCGATTTCGATGAGCTTGGGCCGCGTGTCGAGCTGATCGATCAGCGACGCATATTGCGCGATGCGCTGCGGCGTATCGCGGATCAGCACCGAGTTGGTCGTCGGATCGGGCTGAATGACCGGCAACGACACGTCGCCGCCGCCGACCGTACCGGACGACTGCGCGCCGCCGCCCGGCGACGCGCTCGCGTAGCCGACGTTGCCGCCGCCCCCCGGGTAAGGCGGGCTGCCGCTGATCAAGCCGCCCAGGGTCGCGCCCTGCCCTTCGGGCATGTTCTCCGGCAACGGCGGATTCAGTTGCGGGCCGCCGCCGAGCGAGCTGCCGTTCACATCGTTCATCGGCGCGACGCGCTGCATGTTCGGCGTCGACGTCGCCGTCGATGGCGCATCGCCGTTCTGCTTGTCCTTCTTCGCGTGATACATGCTCGCCAGCACGTTCGCGACGCCCGGCACCGTGATCGTGTTGCCGTCGATCTGCACCTTGTGATCGGCGGCCCACGCGTGCTTGAGCTTGAACACGCGGATCACCGAGCCGGTCTTGCTGCCCGCGTTGTCGTCGAGCCGCCGAGCCACTTCGGTCACGAGCTGCACGTATTGCGGCGGCCCGTTGACGAGCGCCGTGCCCGCGTTTTCGTCGTAGACCACGGGAAAGCGCGGATCGTCGATGTTCATCGTGCGCAGCGTCGCGCGCAGATCCTCGGGCGACGCGTGATCGAGCCGGATCACTTGATGCGTGACGTCGTTCGCGCCGCTGATCGACAGCACGCTGCCGTCGTAAAACCAGACGAAGCCGAACGTCGACGCGAGCGTATCGAGGAAGCGTTGCGGCGACATATCGAAGTGCCCCGTCACGGTGCCCTGCACGTCGCTTGCGATCGACGCGGGCACGCCCTGGCTCGCGGTGAAATCGCGCAATACGTCTTTGAGATCCTTGCCTTCGACGGCGATATGCACGGCCGAGCTTCGCCAGCGAACTGTGGCCGCGTCCGCCGGAACGAGCGCCGCGCACGTGAGGGACGCCGCGAGCCACGCGGCGCAGAACAGCGTCTTCGGTTTCATGGTGTCGTGTGGATGAAAGGTAGCGAAGTGGTGAAGAAATCGATGGGTGTCAGCGTTCGAGCGTTTCCGAAGGCGCTTCATGAAACTGCTTGCGATAGCCATTGACGAGCGTCGAGCGGTTCAGCACGCCCCATTTGCTCGCCGCGCCCAGCACGCCGCGCTCGCTCGCATAGGACTTGTCGGTCAGCTCCGCGCGAATGCGCTCCATGCGCTGCCGGCGAATCAGCTCGGTGGGCGACAGGCCGAGGAAGTTCTTGAACGCGCTCTGCAGCGCGCGCTCGGTCACGCCGATTTCCGCGGCGACTTCGCGCACCGACAAATCGCGGCGGTCGAGGTTCTCGAGCACATAGCTATACGCGCGGCGATACTTGGCCGGCAGGCGCGCGCCGACATCGTCGAGCTGGGGCGACGCCTTCGCCGCGCGCTGCAGGAACGGCGTGCGCACCTGCGAGTTCTCGCGCAGGCATTGCATCGCGACGAGCGCATAGCGGCTATACAGTTGCAGCGACTCCTGCGCGCGGCCCTGTGCCTGACGCGTCTTCGCGGTGCAATAGAGGTACTCGAGCTGACGGTGTCCGGTCGTGCCGTTGCGGCCGATCTGATGCAGCGGCTCGAGCATCGAGTGCGCGAGATTCGGCGCCGCGCCCGCGAGCGTCGCGAGCGCGATCTCGAGGCGCAGCGTGCGCTGATAGTCGTTGAGACCTTGCTCGCGCGCCCAGAGCAGATGCTCTTGCAAGCCGCCGATCGCATCGCGGTCCGCGCACGCCGCGAGCCGCAGGCGGCGCAGGTAGTCGATGCGCGCGCGCAGAAGCGGCGAACGCACGCTTTGCACCGCGCGGTTGAGGCCGTCGACCGTGATATCGGCGGTGGTGGCGCCTGCCGGCAGGCGGTCGGTCGAAAGGCCCGACTGCCAGTAGACGTGGTCGCTCAATGCGGGCGCGCCGCGCAGTTCGTATTGCACGGCCAGCTCGAAGCGCAGCGTCGCGACGACGTCGCGCCAATGACCGAACGGATCGGCGAGGCCGTTTTCGAGCTGCGCGGCGAGTTCGTCGAGCGCCTCGCACGCTTCGCTCGCGCGGCCGAGTTCATGCAACACGAGGACGATGCCGAATTGCGCCTCCGCCGCGCGCTCGGCTTCGTTCTCGGATTCGTCGGCAATGCGCGAGAAACAGGCGAGCGCGGTGCCGAGACGGTGCCGGAAGAACGCCTGCCACGCGGCGTTGCGGCACGACGCCGTGCGAATCGCTTGCTTGGACGAGCGGATCAGCTTTTGCGAGCGGCGGTAGTTTTCTTCGGCCTCGACTTCGATGCCAAGCATCAATTGCAAATCGGCGTGCAGCTGCAAGCCGTAGGCGGCGCTTTCGTCGCCGCCTGCCTCGTCGGCCCAGCGGCTCGCCTGCTGGCTTGCGGCAGTCAGCTTGCCGCCCAGCAACGCGTCGAGAAAACGGATCGAGAGCGCCCGCTCGCCGGACGGAGCCGGCGTGGCGAGTGCGGCGACAACGGGGAAGTACAGCATCGAGAACATGGATCGACTCCTTTGAGTGCGCGCCGCGGGGTTCGCTGTTTGAAGCGCGCTTGATCGGCTGGAGTCAATGTAGTCAAACGTTTGCTGCGAACTCTCAATTAATCTGATGAACGGGCGGGATTTGAGGAGGATTGAGGTTTGCGTGAGCGGGGGCGCGCGGAGGCGGGTTTCTCAACCAAAGCTCAACGGCATGCGTTGGCTTACGTCAGTGCGAACAGGCACGAATGGCCTGCTGTATAGCGTTCTGATCGGGCGGACTCTGGAAGAACGCCTCGTCTAAGGTGTGTGCGTCGCTCATCTTGTTCTTCAAACATGCCCGGTCCACGCCACGGGGTGTCGGTTCAAGATACAGCCAGAGCAGCGTCAGCAGCAGCCCGTTGAGCACCAGCATACAGACCCACCATTTCGTGTGCGCCTTACCGTCCAGCAATTGAGCGTTCTTGTTGCTCTGAACACCTTCCGTGATATTTGTCATTTTCGATCCCTGGTGAGCATTGCGAATGCCGATTCTCGGACCGAGAGTGAAATACGAAAAGTTGAATTTAAAAAAGCGTATATTCAGCTTTTCTGAATCATGGTGCGGCAATGAGAGAGATCAGCCTGGACCGTCTGCGTACGTTGGTGACGATCGCCGATCACCGCTCTTTTGCCGAAGCCGCACGCATCCTGCACTTGGCCGCGCCGACCGTCAGCCTTCATATTCAGGAACTGGAGGACCGCATCGGCGCCCCGCTGCTATCGCGCAAGCGAGGCCACGTCCGCCCTACGGCAATTGGCGAAACGCTACTCGCACGTGCGCGGCGTCTTCTGGCAGATACGGAACTCGCGCTGGACGACATCCAGAGGCAAGTTCAAGGGCTGGAGGGACGTGTCCGTCTTGGCGCATCGACCGGCGCGTTTGCGCATCTGTTGCCGCAGGCGCTGGAAGTGCTGGAGCAGCAACATCCGTCGATCGACGTTCAGATCGCGGTGCTCACCTCGCAAGAGACGCTGACCCGGTTAAAAGAAGGGACGCTCGATATAGGGCTGGTTGCGCTGCCGCAACCAGCCACGACAGGCCTCGTCATCAAGCCCTGGCGGCGGGATCCCGTCATGGCGTTCCTGCCGGCGAAATGGCAATGCCCGGCTCGCGTGACGCCGAAGTGGCTGTCCGGGCGGCCGCTCATCCTCAACGATTCGACGACGCAGCTCTCGCGGTTGACCACGGAATGGTTCGCCGCAGACGGACAACGGCCCGCTGCCCGAATTGAACTCAACTATAACGACGCGATCCGAAGTCTCGTTGCGGCGGGCTACGGCGCGGCGCTGCTTCCGCACGAAGGCGGCGTCAACGCAGCGCAAGACACGCGTATGGTCGTGCGACCGCTTCGTCCGGCCCTTTGGCGTCAACTTGGCATCGCGCACGCCGCACAGGTAGATCGCTCGACGCAACTCGCGCTCGATGTGTTATCGAAGCTACGATAGTGAACTTTACTTTTTCGTTTTCTATAGGACCCGACCCATGCCCTACATTCTGTATTACTCCCCGGGCGCGGCAAGCATGGCCGTGCACTGGATGCTGATCGAACTGGGCGTGCCCTTTGAAGCAAGGCTCGTCGACATCGACGCAGGCGCACAGCACGCCCCGGAGTATCTGCGCCTGAATCCCGCCGGCCGCGTGCCAACCCTTGTCGTCGACGGCATACCCCGGAGAGAATCGACTGCCCTGTTGATGCTGCTTGCGGAACGACATCCCGAGGCCGGGCTTGCACCGCAGCCGGGTACGCCCGAGCGTTCCGAGTGGTTCGAGCTGATGATCTATTTCGCGAACGGTTTGTTGCCGGCCATGCGCAACTGGTTCTATGCAGACGAAGATGGCGCACCGGCAAACGCCGCGGCAGTGAAAGAGTTTTCACGCGAACAAATCGAAGCCGACATGGAGCGCCTCGATCAACGGCTTAGCGATGGCCGCACCTATTTGATCGGCAATCGCTTGAGCACCGCTGACTTCCTCGCAGTCATGCTCTTGCGCTGGACCCGCAATATGCCGCGTCCCGCGACAACGTGGCCAAATCTTGCACGCTATATCCAGACGCTTCGCGCCACGCCGGCATTCCTGGAGCTCAATGCGCGGGAAGGCTTGACCGAGTGGCTCAATCCGGCTGCCTGAGCATGCCGGACACGATGCGTTCGAGCATTGGGAGCGATCTCACGGCTTGCCTTGATGCTCGCTCGTCAACGCCCGCATCTCCGCCGTCAAACCGCTCAGCGTGATCTGCTCTTTGACCTGATCCACGAACACGCCGACAAACAGCGCCAGCATCAGCACCGTCACCGCTCCTTTCACCGGCTGGCTCAAGGTCATCAAATCGAGCTTCGACGCCGACTTCGCCGCAAACCCGAACCCGAAGTCGATCAACAGCAGAATGAACATCATCGGCGCGGCGAGCTTGGCGATGGTCTGCATCAGCGAATCGGTCTGATGCAGCACGAACGATTCGAGCACGTTCGACATGCTCGGCCCCGACGACGTCAGCGGCCACCAGTGATACGACTCATATAGCGTGCCGAGCAGGAACGTCATGCCGCCGAGCGCCCAGAACGCCACCGAGGCAATCTGCATGAGCAGCGTCGCGGTTGGCGTCGCTTGCTCGGAGCGCGACGGATTCATGACCTGCACGTTGTTGTAGCCGGTCAGGTCGTCGATATACGTGCCCGCGCCTTCGGCCACCCAAAACACGATCGACGCGGCATAGCCGAGCGCGACGCCGATCAACGCCTCGCGCAAACCCACCTCGATCAGCGTGACGCCGCGCAGCGTCTGGATGAACGCGATCGGCTGGCCGTACGCGATGTACGAGCTGAACAGCACGACGATCGCGTTGCGCGTGACGCCTTGCAGCAAGCCGTCCGCGGTCGGCGGAAAAATGAACATGACCATGAACAGCCGCAGCGAGCAGACGCCTGTCAGCGTCACGTAGCCGACGAGGAAATTCCCGAGGTCGGGCAGTGCCGAAAAAATGTCGTTCATGCGCTCGCTCTGCGATCCTGGAAGCGCCGGGCGAGCGCGATTTCTTCGGCTTCGTCGTCGCCGGCGATGGCGGCGGCTTCTTCCTGTTGGCGGTGGATCTGCTTCACGCGGTCATCGCAGAGATCGATGCGGCCGAGATTGAGCGCGATCTCGCGTTGCGTCTTCGCGATCGCGTCGAGGCTCGCCTGTACCGCGTGTTCGGCTTGCGCCAATTGCGCCTCGCTCGCGCGCAGGCGTTCGGCGACGATGTCGGCGTAAGTGCGGCAGCCGTTGAGATCGTTCAGCGAAAACGCTTCGGTGCCGGTCATCATCGCGTCGATGCGGTCCTCGTAGTGCTGCAGGACGCCCGCTTCGTGCTCGACCTGCTGCGCCTTCGCGTCGCGCGCTGCTTCAAGCGCCGTGTGTTCATCACGCTGTGCGGCGAGTGCCGCGCGCAGCGACTCGTCGAGGCGCCGCCGCCGCGCCGTCGAACGTTCAAGCGCGACGATGCGGCGCTTCGCCGTTGCGTTCATGCCGCCGCCCGAGCCCATCAGCCAAGCCCGCTCAGTGCGTACAACTGCGCTTCGGTGTCGCCCGGCGCCGCGTATTCGCTCGTGCGCTGCGAGAGAAACGCCTTGATCGCATCGGCTTTCGCAATCGCTTCGTCGGCGACCGCATTCATGCCCGCCTGATACTCGCCGATCTGCAAAAGCATCTCCACTTCGCGGTGCTTCGCCATCAATTCGCGGATGCGCGCCGACGCCTGCACGTAGGTATCGGGCACCACTTGCGACATCACGCGCGAGAGGCTCGCGAGCACGTCGATGGCCGGGTACTGGTTCTTCGCAGCGATCTCGCGCGACAGGATCATGTGACCGTCGAGTATCCCGCGTACCTCCTCGGCGATCGGATCGCTGCCGCTGTCGTCTTCGGCGAGTACCGTGTAGAGCGCCGTGATCGAGCCGGTCGCGCCCATGCCCGCGCGTTCGAGCAGGCGCGGCAGCTCCGCGAAAATCGACGGAGGAAAGCCGCGCCGCGCAGGCGGCTCGCCGGCGGCGAGGCCGATCTCGCGGCCGGCGCGCGCGAAGCGCGTCAGCGAATCCATCATAAGCAGCACGCGCTGGCCGCGGTCGCGGAAATACTCGGCGATCGCGGTTGCCACGTAGGCGGCCTTCGCGCGCTCCATCGACGAGCGGTCCGACGTCGCGCACACCACCACCGAACGCGCCATACCCTCCGGCCCGAGGATCAATTCGACGAACTCGCGCACTTCGCGTCCGCGCTCGCCGATCAGCGCGATCACGTTGACGTCGCACGACGCGCCGCGCGCGAACATGCCGAGCAGCGTGCTCTTGCCGACGCCCGCCGGCGCGAAGATGCCCATGCGCTGCCCTTCGGCGAGCGTCATCATCGCGTCGACCACGCGCACGCCCGTCGGCAGCGGCGCCTCGATCATGCGGCGGCTCATCGGGTCGGGGGGCGCGGCGAAGATCGGACGCAGCGTGTCGGATTCGATCGGCGGACCGCCGTCGACGGGCTCGCCGAGGCTGTCGATCACGCGGCCCAGCAGCATATCGCCGACTTTCACGGAGAGCGGGCGCCCGAGCCCGATCACTTGCGTCGAGCGCGAGACGTTTTCCAAACGCGAGAACGGCGAGAGCAAGGCCACGTCGCGCGTGAAGCCGATCACCTCGGCGTGCTGCAACAGCGCGCCGTTCGGCCCGCGCAGTTC
Organism: Trinickia camelliae; assembly: GCF_053525655.1. Classification (NCBI taxonomy): domain Bacteria; kingdom Pseudomonadati; phylum Pseudomonadota; class Betaproteobacteria; order Burkholderiales; family Burkholderiaceae; genus Trinickia; species Trinickia camelliae. Next base: position 42,211 of record NZ_JBCHAA010000023.1, on the reverse strand, counting down.
GCACAGTTCGCCGAGCGACACGTCGAGGCCGGCGACCTTGATCAGCGTGCCGATCACTTCGAGCACCTTGCCCGCGCGCGCGACGTTCGGCACCGCGAGCAGCTCGCGCTCGATCTCGTCGGTGAGCCGGTCGAAGTCGGTGGTCTGGGCGAGCCAAGGTGAGCTCATACGGGAGCCTCGGTCGTGCTGGGGTCGGAGTTGAGGTTGGCGCCGAAATCCGCGTTGCCGTCCGGCGTCTGCGCCTCTTCGACCGAGCGCTTCAGCGCGCGCGACACCGCGTTCTTCATCGCGCGCAATTGCGTGTCGAGGCCCGCGTCGATGGTGCCGAAGTCCGACTCGCAGAAGCAGCTGCCCGGGTCGAGCCGCTTGTCGGCGACGACGGATAGCGGAATGCGCTGGCCCAGCTCGCGCCAGCGCACGGCGAGTCGGTCGAAGGCGGCCTTCGCTTCGTCGTAGTCGTCCGGATGAACCGCCACGCGCAGATAGGTCGCGCCGTCGACGATCCGGTCGACGGTTGCGAGCGCGCGCTCGAACAGCGCCTCGGGGCGCTCGACGCGCACGATCTGCTCGACCGCCGACGACACGATGCCCGCAAGCCGCTCGCGCATGCGGACCTGCAATTGGTTCTGCGCGTTGGCGACGTCGGCAAGGCGCTCCATCCAGTCGGAGAGCGCGCGGTCGCAGCCGTCGCGGTAGCCGCTCTCGCGGGCCGCATCGTATTCCTGCTGTGCCGCTTCGACGATCTGCGCCGCTTGCTCGCGGCCCGCTTCGGCGATGCGCTCGGCTTCTTCGCGGGCGGCGGCGAGGATCGCGTCGCGTTCCTCCGCAAGCGCCGCGTACGCCTGATCGATCGACATCATCGCGCCGAAGGTCTCGCGCGGGATCACATCGCCGGCCGCGCCGATGCGCGCGATTGCGGCGCTTGCGTCGCCCGCGTCGATTTCGCCCGTGGCCGAGCGCGCGCCTCTCAACCAAATAACCATGCGGACTCCGGTAACAGTTCGGACAAGCGCGCAAAGAGCCGGGCGGTGCCGAGCGCGTCGGTGGTGCCGGGCACGGCGGCGAGCCATGCGGGCGTCGGCAGCACGCGCGGCAGCGCGAGGCGCAACAGCGGAAACGGCACGCGGGTCGCGGTTGTGTTCGCCGCAGTGTTCGGCACTTGCGCGACCGGTGCAGCCAATGCCCCTTGCGCCGTGCCGAGATCGCGCAGGAGCAACGCGCAACCCTCGACCGCGAGCACATCGGCATCGAGCGCGGTCAGCGGCGGCAGCGCGGCGCGCGCGGCAAGCAGCGCGATATTGGGCGCGTCGGCGAGGTGAGCGTCCTGCGTCAGACGATCGACGCCAACGCCCGTCCATTCGGAAAGCTGCGAGCGCGTGCGCTTGTCGATCAAGCGCCGCACTTCGGCTCGGCGGAACGACAGCGCACGCATGCGCAACACTTGCAAGCCGGTGGCGGCGGGCAGCACGTCGAGCAGCGCGGCGTTCGGCCTTGCCGAAACGTTCTGCGAAGCGTTTTGCAAAGCGCCAGCGGCCGGACGCAGCGCCGGTTGCGTGAGCACATCGAGCGCGGGCGGCTGCACGCCTGCCGCGCGCACCAGCGCGTGCGAGCACGCTTCGAGCGCGGACTCGCTCGCGCTCGCCACAGCAGCCCGCCAGAACGCCAGCTGCGCCGCGTCGGCGCCCAGCAGCGCCGCGCACCACGATGGGTCAACCCAGCGCGCCGCTTGCGCCACGTTGCGTCCATACGCATTGAGCGCCGCGGCCGCGCGCATGAACGGCAGATCGGCGGGCGCGTTCATGATGCCTCCCGCCGGGCCGCCCCAAGGGAGGCATCCGCCCCCTCGGGGGGCAGCGAACGATAGTGAGCGTGGGGGTCGTCATTCATTGTTCGAGCATCGGCCGTCAGCCTGCGGTGCGCATGCGCCGCAAGCGCGCGAGCAGCGCGCCGAGCTTGCCGCCGGGCGCATCGTCGCCGCCTGCTGCACCATCAGCGGAAGGCTTCAGATGCACGGCAAGCACACCGCGCCGCGCGAGCACATAAAGGGCTGTGCCCACCAACAGCGCCACGCCCGCGAACACGCCATACAGCCAAGCCGGAATGCCGCGCGCCGGCGCCAGTTGCGCGATCTCGACCGGATCGGCCGGGACCGCCGTTACGCTGACCTGGTCATAGGTGAGCCCTTCGACGCTGTGCATGACGAGCGTCTTGATCTGCGGCACGAGCGCGCCGATGTCGGAATCGGGCCGGTACTTGATGAACACCGCCGCCGACGACGGCTTGATCGTCTGCGCGAGCGGATCGTTGTTGGGCAGCACGATCTGCACGCGCGCGACGAGCACGCCGTCGATCTTCGAGAGCGTCGACGACAGCTCCTGCTGCATCCCGTAGACGAAGCGCACGCGCTCTTCCGTGGGCGTCGAAACCAGGCCGTCCTTCTTGAAGAGGTCGCCGAGGTCGTCGAACTTGTTGTGCGGCAGGCCCCGCGCGCGCAGCACTTGCATCGCGCGCACCATTTGGCCGTCGTCGACGTCGAGCGACCAGGTCTTGCCGGCGTCGGGCGAATCCTTCGACGCGTCGACGCCACGCTCCAGGAGCGCGACGAGCATCTCGTTGACGTCCTGCTCGGACAGGTTGCCGTACAGCTCCTTCTTGCAGCCGGCGAGCAGCACGCAAAGAACGAGCGCGCACAGCAAGGGGCCGCGGCCGCGGCGGATCGACAGGCGTCGCTCAAGCATCGGTAAGCCTCATGCGGTATCGCAAAACGACGCGCGGCACGGCGGCGTACGTCATTGGTTCTTCATCAGCGTTTCGATGGCCGATTTCGACGAGTCCACCACGCCCATCTTCGCTTCGAGATCGAGCTGCGTGCTCGCGAGCTCGAGCGTCATATGGATGGTCTGCGCGGTCATCTCGTTCATCGTCAGCGTGGGGGCTTGGTTGGCGAGATCGAGCGCGTCGTTGACCGTGTGCTGCAGTTCGGCGTCCTGCGAGGCGACGAGCTTCGACGCGACCGCCGTGCCGTCGTCGGCCGGCGCCGCGGGCGCGGCCATCGGCGCTTTCTGCATCAGGGACTGAAACTTGTCGGCAAGCTGCGTCGGCGTTTCCGCCGGATTCGCCGCGCCCTTGGAAAGCTGGTCGAGCGAAGCCTGCATGGCGGAAGCGGATGTGCTGACGGGATCGGTCATGAACGGCTCCTTGAGCTACGAAACGACGAGAGCGGCGCGTTACGCGCGCAGGAACGTGCCCATCGGCATTGCCGCGGCGACCGGGGCCGATGCAGGCGATGCAGCGGTCGACTGAGCAGCAGCCGGCGCGGCCTCTTCGGTCTCGTCCGCCGGCACGTCGAATTCCGCGAGCTTGTCGCACGAAGCCGGCGTCACGAATTTGCCGCTGCTGCGCGCCGCGCGCATCGCGTTGAGCAGGTCCTCGCGCGCTTCGAGCGCGGCCACGAGCTGCTTCGTGTCGCGGTTCGGATTGATCTCCATGGCTTCGGCCGCGCACTGCTTCCAGTCCGGGTCGCCCTTCGCCGAGAGGCAGAACGCGAGCAACGCTTTCGCGTAGCCGAAGCGCGGCACGTTCTCGCCGACCTGGCGCAGCACGTGGATCGCGTCGTCCCAGTGGCCGCGCACCATGTGCAGGATGCCGTCGAGCGTGTCGATCTCAGCGACGCGCGGACGCAGCACGCGCAGCGCGTCGAGCACGAGCTCGATGTCGTACGGATCGGCTTGCACCTTCGGGAACGTGCCGAGCAAGGCGGTCGACACGGTTTCGATCAAGCCGCCGACGAGATCGGGGCTGCAATTCAGGTATTCCGGCGTGCTGGCGGTCATCTCGTTGGGCTCCTCGATGAGACGGTGGACGCGGCCGCGCCGCACGGTCGAGCACGCGGCGGGCCACGATGAGATGGCTGAACCATAGCAACCGGTATGAGGGCGCGAGACGCGCGATGCGAAGCGAGCGCGACGGATGCGAAGATGCTGGCGCACAGCGCCAGCGATACGATTTTAGTGACTCAGCGCCTGCCGAACAGCCGCCGCGCAGCGCCTAACCAACCGGCTGCACCCGGCGAGCGAGTACGGTCTTGCTCCGGTACGGATAAACCGTCTACGCGGATCTGCATCAAGCGACCGTCCGTTGCCAATCCAATCGATAGGTTGGCGGCGAGCAAGTGCCAATCATTCACAGTGCCCCATGACAGGCAAATCGTCCCTGTTCTTGCGTCATAGAACACGTCGGCCTCCCTCGCTTCGCCCACTCGCCCGAACTCGTCGAAAGGTGCGGAAAAGCGAAGCACACTTTGGGAAGCCTCCACCGGCTCGAGCGCAGCGGCACGCCAATCGGATGCGTTCGTGTAGAAGTCGAATGCGACGAGTTTATTGTCTGCATCGAGCGACAAACTCAACGTACCCGCGGTAATCAGGAAGGACTGCGGACTCAGGCCAAACTGATCGTCGATCGCGTCGCGCAGTGGCGCTTGAGGTTGCTGCGGTAACTTGCGCGGATAGCTCACCGCGCACGTCATCGTGAATCCTTCGCCATCCCAGTTCGGGCAAGCGGTCGCCAGCGTGTCGGCGGGTGTCGAACGAACAAAAACGGTTTCCATGCCTAGCGCCGATAGACAAAGTGCAACACTGTGTAGTCGCGCTCTCGAACCACGACTTCGAGCTTGTAGGACACACCCCTGCGCGTGAGGGGCACAGTGTACTGGAACACTCCTGGATGCCCCTGAGGGTCTGCGGTGCGCTTACCGTTTTCCGCGCCGCAGCCGCTCAGTTACGTGTCGACACACTTCGCTCCGCGTTCGCCCACTTCGCCTCCCACAACGCTCGCGCGGAACTCCCGCGCTATCGTCAAACGAGGTGACGCAAGCGAACCGGGCGAGAGCATGAGCGACGACAAAACCGAAGAGCCAACAGACAAAAAGCTGCGCGACGCCCGCAAGGAAGGCCAGGTGTCGAAGAGCAGCGATCTCGTCGACGCGATCTCGATGTCGGCGGTGATGCTGCTGTTGATCGGCGGCGCGAGCAAATTCAGCGACGCCATGCGCGAAGTGGTCAACATCGCCACGGGCTTCGTCGACGGCGACCATTCGCTGACCAACATGAATACGCAGCTTTACAAGCTCGGCGGCGTCGCGCTGTCGGTGGTGGTGCCGTGCGTGTGCGCGGCCGCGCTCGCGGCGATCGCGGCGTCGATCGGCCAGGTCGGCTTTCAGATCGCGACCAAGCCCGTCACGCCGGACCCGAAAGCCGTGAGTCCGATGGCCGGCCTGAAGCGCATCTTCTCGATCAAGACGCTGATCGACATGGCGAAGATGATCGTCAAAGCAGCGATCGTGTTCAGCGTGATGTGGGTGACGATCAAGTGGCTGTTTCCGCTGATCGTCGGCTCGCTCTATCAGCCGCTGCCCGAACTCGCGAAGATGTTCTGGGAGATGCTGGGGAAGCTCTTCATGGTGGCCGCCGCCGTGTTCGTCCTCGCGGGCGCCGCCGACGTCAAGCTGCAAAGCTTCATGTTCTTGAAGAAGATGAAGATGTCCAAGGACGAAGTGAAGCGCGAACACAAGAACCAGGAAGGCGACCCGCACATCAAGGGCGAGCGCAAGCGGCTCGCGCGCGAGCTCGCCACCGCGCCGCCGCCCGCGAAGGTCGGGCTCGCGAACATGATGGTGGTGAACCCGACGCACTACGCGGTCGCGGTGCGCTACGCGCCTGACGAGCACCCGCTGCCGCGCGTGATCGCGAAGGGCATGGACGAAAGCGCCGCGCAATTGCGGCGCGCCGCGCGCGACGCGGGCGTGCCGATCATCGGCAATCCGCCCGTGGCGCGCGCGCTTTACAAGGTCGGCGTCGATCAGCCGATTCCCGAGGAGCTGTTCGAGACGGTGGCCGCGATCCTGCGCTGGGTCGATGCGATCGGTGCGCGGCGCGATGCTACCTCGCCACAAACCCAGCTCGATAACGGCAGCGGCAATGACAGCGCCGCGCCTCCGACGCTTCACTGACATCCGCTGCCCAGGACCTCCATGTTCAAGACGCTGAAACTGCCCGCCGGCGGCGAATTCGGGATCGCCGCGCTGATCGTCGCGATCATCTCGCTGATGATCCTGCCGCTGCCGCCCTGGCTCATCGACATACTGCTCAGCATCAACATCACGATCAGCGTGACGCTCTTGATGGTGACGATGTATGTGCCCAACGCGGTGTCGCTGTCGGCGTTTCCCTCGCTGCTGTTGTTCACCACGTTGTACCGGCTGTCGCTGAACATCGCGTCGACCAAATCGATCCTGCTGCACGCCGAGGCCGGCAACATCATCGAGAGCTTCGGCAAGCTCGTGGTGGGCGGCAATCTCGTCGTCGGGCTCGTGGTGTTCGTCATCATCACGACCGTGCAGTTCATCGTGATCGCGAAGGGCTCGGAGCGCGTGGCCGAAGTCGGCGCGCGCTTCACGCTCGACGCGCTGCCCGGCAAGCAGATGAGCATCGACGCCGACTTGCGCGCGAATCTGCTCACCGCCGAGGAAGCCAAGAAGAAGCGCGCGACGCTCGCAGTCGAGAGCCAGCTGCACGGCAGCATGGACGGCGCGATGAAGTTCGTCAAAGGCGATGCGATCGCGGGCCTCATCATCACGGCGATCAACATCGTCGCCGGTATCGCGGTGGGCGTGGCGTACCACGGCATGAGCGCGGGCGACGCGGCGAACCGCTTTTCGATTCTGTCGATCGGCGATGCGATGGTGTCGCAGATTCCGTCGCTGCTGTTGTCGGTGGCGGCCGGCGTGATGATCACGCGCGTGTCCGATGAACGGCAGGCCAAGCAGGGATCGCTTGGCGACGAGATCGGCCGCCAGCTCGGCTCCAGCTCGCGCGCGCTGTACTTCGCGGCGGTGCTGCTGCTCGGCTTCGCCGCGGTGCCCGGCTTTCCGGCCGCGCTGTTCGCGCTGCTCTCGGCCTCGCTCGCCTTCGCCGCCTATCGCTTGAACGTGAAGCGGCCGCAGCAGCAAAGTCACGAGCGCGAATCGCTGCATGCGATGCAGCGCTCGGGCGCGAAGATCGACGTGCCGGCCATTCTCACGCGCGCGCCGCAGTTCGCGTGCCCGCTCGGCGTGCGGATCGCGCCGGATCTCGTCGCGCGGCTCACGATGCCCGCTCTCGACAAGTCGTTCGAAGCCGAACGCGCGCGTCTTCAGGAAGAACTCGGCTTGCCGTTTCCGGGCATCACGATGTGGACGCATGGCGCGCTGCCGCCCGCGACCTGCGAAATCCTCGTGCACGACGTGCCGCAGCGATCGTTCGAATTGCCCGTGGGCAAGGTGATGGTGCCGTTGACCGCCGCCTCTCGCGCCGGCACGGCGCCTTCGAGCGAAGAAGCCGACGCGCTGGCCGCGCTCATCGCGCAAAGCGAAGCGGGCGCATCGATCGACGCCAGCGGCGCCCCGACACATTGGCTCGAAGAACGCTCCGTGCCCGCCAAAACACCCGTGTGGCGTGCCGAACAGGTGATCGCACACGCGTCGGTCTCGCTGATGCGCCAGCACGCGCCGCTCTTTCTCGGCATTCAGGAAGTGCAGTGGATTCTCGATCAGTTGGCGAGCGACTACCCGGGCCTCGTCGCCGAAGTGCAGAAGGTGCTGCCGCCGCAGCGGATCGCCGACGTGCTGCGGCGTCTCCTCGAAGAACAGATCTCGATCCGCAACGTCCGCACGATCATGGAAAGCCTCATCACGTGGGGCCCGAAAGAGAAGGACATGCTGATGCTCACGGAGTACGTGCGCGGCGACCTCTCGCGCTTTCTCGCGCATCGCGCCGCGCGCGGCGAGCGCACGCTGTCGGCGGTGCTGTTCGACATGCCCGTCGAGCAGCACATCCGGCAGGCGATCAAGCAGACGCCCACTGGCAACTTCCTCGCCCTGCCGCCCGACGAGTCGACGCTGTTGATCGACAAGATCCAGTCGTTCGTCGGCGCGTCGCCGCGCGAGGGCGTCGCGCTCGTCACGTCGATGGATATTCGGCGCTACGTGCGGCGAATGATCGAAGCGCGGCTCGGCTGGCTCGCCGTGTATTCGTATCAGGAGCTAGGCGAGCATGTCGAACTGCGGCCGCTTGGCCGCGTGTCGATCTGAGGCCGGTTCACGCCATGACGCACATCGGTTCGCGCCATCTGCGCATCATCCCGAACGAAAACGACGGCGATGCCCAAGCCGATGCCGCATCGAACGCGCGGTCACGCGGACGCAAATTCGACTACGCGTCGCTGCTCGGACGCCGCCGCGCACCACATCGCCTGACGAGCGACGCCGAGCACCAAGGCGGCGGCGGTTCGAACTCGCACGCCGCGGAGGCTTCGCACGACGAAGACGATGAGTCCGCCGCCGCTTCGTCGCCCGGCGCGGGCGATGCCGCTTCGAACGGCATCGCGATGTGGGACAGCGAACCGGAACCCAGCGCGCAATCCGATGCGGCGAGCGAAGCCGCAGCCGCCGCCGCATCGCCCGAGCGTCAAGCACTGCGCGCCCGTGTCACCCACGCGGCAGCGCCGGTCGTCTCGGCGGTCTATCAGCAGCAACAGCGCTTCTTGCAATTGCTCGGCTCGCTCGCGCGCGAGATCGGCGGCTTCTGCGGCGACCCGTCGATTGCCGAAGCGGGCAATTGGGAAGTGCAGTTGCCGCTCGACCCGAAGCTGCTGCCGCACACGACGCTCTATCTGACGCTTTCGCGTTTCAGTCTCCAGCTTCGGTTCGACACGCCGGATATCGCGACCAAGCAACTACTCTTGGACCATAGTGCTTTGCTCGAGCGGGAGCTCGACACCATGCTGCGTGCGTGGGGCGAAGCGCGCGATATCGAACTCACCGTCTGGTGAGCTACGTAAACAGACCCTGACGCATGATCTATCCGATCGCCGAACCGACGACCGCAGACGATGCACGCACCGAGCCGCTCGCGCGGCTCGCGCGATTGGTCGTGCCGCTGCGCCCGCGCGCGATCGATCGCACGGCCGCGCGCATCGCGCGAACGATCGGCGATACGCGGCTTGCGGCGCATGCGCACGCCACGCTAGGCATCGAGGATTTCCGCGTCGAACTCGTCGATACGCGGGGCAGCCAACCGTCCGCGCTCGACGCGGCAGACCCGGCCGTGGTCGAACTGTCCATTGCCATGCCCACGGGCACGAGCCGCGGCACGCTTCATCTCGCGCTCGACTTGGACGCGTATCCGTCGCTCGCGATTGCCGCGTGGCCCGAAAGGAATGCGCCGGCGTCGCCCGGGAATGCACCGCAGCCCGCCGCGAGCATGACCTCCGCGGACATCGCCTTGCGCAACGCCGTGGCCGGCGTGCTGCTCGAACCGTTGCTCGAACAGCTCGCCCGCTTCGGCTTCAAGGACCCGCGCGTCATCTCCGTGCGGCGTCGCCGCCTCAACGAATTGCAGCACGATCCGCAGCGCGCGAAACACGCTCAGCCGCACAACGCGCCGTTCGTCGCGCTGTCGTTCACCCTTCAAGCACGCCACCACGCCTTCACGCTGCTCGCCGAGCCGCCGTGCTACGACGCGCTCGACGCCCTGCTGCGCGCCGGCCCTGCCGCCGCCGTCGCGGCCAAGCGCCGCGAATGGCAAGCGTGGCAGCCTGGTCTCGTCGTGCCCGGCCGCCTGATCGTCGGCACGAAAGCAATCGCGGTCGACACGCTCGCCGCACTCGAACCCGGCGACGTGCTGCTGCGCGGCGTCTTTCCATCATTCGACACCACGCTGTTGTCGAGCGCCGGTGCTTCCCCGGAAGCACGGCCGCGCGCCGTCGCCGCGTGGGGAACGCCCGGTCTCACACGTCTTTACGCCGCGGTGGAAATCGACGGGCACTCGCTCGTCATCGTCAAGGAGCCGAACATGTCCGAAGAGCTGGACCCGGTGAGCGCCGACGCCGGGCTCGCCACCGATCAATCCGGAGACCCCGGCGGCGCGTCAGATGACGCGGCCGGCGACGGGTACCCCATCCACGTCGGCGAACTCGAACTCCCGGTGCAGTTCGAGATCGACACCGTCGCGCTGCCGCTCGCGCAGCTCTCGGCGCTCGGCCCGGGCTACGTCGTCGAATTGCCCGTGCCCGTCGCCGAAGCGCAGCTCAAGCTCGTCGCGCACGGACAGACCATCGGCTATGGCGAACTCGTCACGGTCGGCGAACACCTCGGCATCCGCATCATCCGCATGGCGCACAGGCATGGTCCAGTTCAATGACATTACCGGGCTGCTGCTCGTCGTCGTCGCGATCAGCCTGTTGCCGTTCGTCGCGATGGTGGTGACGTCGTACGCGAAGATCGTCGTGGTGCTCGGGCTGTTGCGCAACGCGCTCGGCGTGCAGCAGGTGCCGCCGAACATGGTGCTCAACGGCATCGCCGTGCTCGTGTCGATCTACGTGATGGCGCCGATCGGCATGCAGGCCGGCAAGACGCTCGAAGGCCAGCAGCTCGCTTCGCAGCCGTCGCAGGCGCTGATCCAGGCGTTCGGCGCGGCGCGCGAGCCGTTCCGCGCGTTCCTCGTCAAGCACACGCAGGAGCGCGAGAAGCGCTTCTTCCTGCGCTCGGCGTCGGTGGTGTGGCCGAAGGAGCAAGCGAGCGAACTGAAGGAAAACGACCTGATCGTGCTCGCACCCGCTTTCACGCTGACCGAGCTCACCGAGGCGTTCAAGATCGGCTTTCTGCTCTACATCGCGTTCATCGTCGTCGACCTGATCATCGCGAACGTGCTGCTCGCGATGGGCCTCAACCAAGTCACGCCGACCAACGTCGCGATTCCGTTCAAGCTGCTGCTGTTCGTCGTGATGGACGGCTGGTCGACGCTGATCCACGGCCTCGTGATGACCTACAAATAACGGGGGAACATTGCGATGGATGTCGATACGCTGGTCCGCTTCACCACGCAAGGCATGCTGCTGTGCCTGACCGTGTCGCTGCCGATCGTGATCGTCGCGGCGGTGGTCGGGCTCGGCGTGTCGTTCCTGCAGGCGATCACGTCGATGCAGGATCAGACGCTCTCGCACGCGGTCAAGCTCATCGCCGTGACGGTCGCGCTCGTGATCGCCGCGCCGTTCTCGTGCGCCGCGATCCTGCACTTCGCGAACGAAATCATGCAGGCGGCGGTGCCGTTGTGATGCTCCAGGACTGACATGAGCCGCATCTCGCACTCCGCAGGCGATACCGCCGCCGCCAACGCGCAACGGACCGCCCAGGCCCAGCAAAAGAGCGCCAACGCGCAAGGCGCGCGCAACGGCGCGCAGTTCGCGGCACTCTATCGCGGCACGACCAACTTCACGTACGGCAACAGCGGTCAAAGCGGTCCGACGGTCGGCTCGATCCGCGCGAAGCGGATGGCCGAGCAGCTCGCGCGCAAGCGTCAGGCCGCGAAGAAGCAGCGCAGGAACGGCGCGTCGATGCAGGACGACGGTCCCGACGAAGCCGACGCGCAACACGCCGAGCATCAGCGCGTGACGCGCGACGGCGGCGGACGCGGCGGCGGGCAGTCGCACGACGATCATTCGGACGACCACGCGGACAGCGCCGTTCCGTCCGTCAAAGCGCGTGCGAGCGGCACGGTCGTGCCGCCGCCGGCGGGGCGTCTCGATGCGGTCGCCGCGCAGTATTCGGAGCCGGGGCAGGAAGGCGCGCGCGGCGCGGCGGTGCGCGACGCATGGTGCGGCGACATGCTCGCGCTGCTCGACAAGCTCGCGGCGAATCCGCAGATGCCGCTCGATGCGCAGGTGTTCGAGCAGTCGATCGATTTGCTCTCGGTGCAGCAGCGCATCGGGCCGTTACCCCCGGTCGGGCTATCGCCGCTGCGCGAGCGGCGCACGGAGGGTCAAAGCGGCGGCGGCGTGGCGCGTCTGCCGCCGCCCGAGCGTGTGCAGCGCTTCAACCTGCTCTTTCCGCTGCTATGGCTGCATGGCGATAAGCCGTCGACGGCGCCGCAGCGCACGCGTGCGATCGACACGCTCTTCACGCTGCGCGGCGGCGTGCTCGGGCGCGCAGCGGCTGCGGCGGCCTCCGGTTCGGGTGTGACGGCGAGCGGTGAATCGACGTCATCGGACGCTTCCGGCCACGCCGCCGCTCCTCAATCCGCCCTCGCGCCGAAGAGCGCGTTCTCCGGCAGCCCGCGCCGCTAGCGCCGCAAACGCCACGGCGCAAGGCTTCGCATGCCACGCGCCGCCTTCGCATCCTCACAGAAACGCCATCGATCGAACACCTACAGTAAGCAAACCGGCAAAAGCGCGCGAGAAGCGCTGCTTGCCGGCGGGCCTTTCCTTCCACTTTCGGCGAGCACGATGAAACTGCTGCGGATACTGACGGGCATGCATGCGGGAGCGCAATTGCAACTTGCGCCCGGCACGCATCGCATCGGCGCCGACGATGACGCCGACATCCGCCTCACCGACTGGCGCGGCACGCATGCGCTGCTGCACATCGATGCGAGCGGCGTCGTGAGCGCGCAGCGCGCGGCCGCGCCGGCAGCGCCGGAAACCGTGCCGGCAGCGGCGGAAGGCCAGGCGGACGCGCAGGACACACAAAGCGCGCAGCACGAAGGCGACGAAGTCGTGCTGCTCGTCGACTTCGTGCCGATGCAGTTCGACGAGACCATCCTGTGCGTCGGCCCCGACGACGCCGTGTGGCCGTCCGACCTCGATCTGCTGTCGACCTTGCTCACGCGGCCCGCCGAAGCGCGCGTCGCTGAAGAGCGCAAGAAGCGCAAACGCTACGTGGGCGCGGTGGCGGTCTGCTTTGCGGTCGGCGCGCTGATCGTCGCCGGCTCGCTTCTGACGACGATGCAAATGAGCCGCGCCGCGCTCCCGCGCAACGCCGACGACCGCGCGCAGCGCGTCACCGAAGCGCTCGCCGCCGCGCACGTGGGCGGCTTGCACGCGCAGGCGCTGGGCGGCACCGTCGTCGTGACGGGCATGCTCGCGAGCCGCGCCGAAGACCAAGCCGTGCGCACGCTGCTCGACCGCATCTCGCCGACGGGCATCACGCGCAACTACGACATCGCGCAGGACGACGCGCGCAGCATCGAAGATTCGCTCGGCGTCGCGGGCGCGCACGTCAGCTATCTCGGCGGCGGCGCGTTCGCCGTGACGGGCACCGTGTCGAGCCGCACCGACCTCGACAACGCGCTCGCACGCGTGCGCGCCGACCTCGACGCGAACGTCAAGACCATCGCTGTGCAGGCGAAGGAGGCGAGCTCGAGCAGCGATACGCCGCCTGGCGGCGGCGCTGGGTCGACGTACTCGGAAATGATCTCGTCGGACGACGTGCGCTATGCGCAGACGCCCGACGGCGTCAAACATATCTACGCCGTCGATCCGCCTGCGGCTGCGTCCGATGCCGCCGCGAGCGGGGCGGCGCAGGCGAACGGTGCGTCGGGTGCATCCGGCGCAGCGAGCGCAAACGCGAGTCCGAGCGCAGCACCCGCCAACGCGGCGAGCGCCGATCGCGCAACCGTCAGCCGCAGCGCCGGCATCGACGGCGGCGTGCCGCTCCCCGACCCGGCGACGCTGCCGCCCGGCGCGCGCGCCGGCGGCTGATCCGCGAAAGCGCAGGCCACTCGCAAGGCACCCGAGGCATCCCGAACCGAGCCATCCCCTACAACGAGGAGATCACCATGTACGAGCAACTCGAACCCTACGCGAAGGACTTCAACGATCTGCAAAAGACGCTCGCCGATCCGCACGGCGCGGCGCGCGTCGACGCGATCCGCGCGGCGCTCGACGCCACCGCTCAGACGATCAGCGAAACGCAAGGCACGAACGAGACCGCCCGCAACGATCTGGCGAAGCTGTATCGCGGCTTTCTCGCGGCGTCGCGCGTGATCGTCCGTCTTCAGGAACAACAGGCCGCATCGCGCGTGTAACGCGCGCGCGGCACTCGGTGCGCGGCATGCGAAACAACAGCGCGCCGCCGCCGGACCACGAGGCTCTTTTGGCGGCTATTTCACCCTGACGGCCGGCGAAGCGGCAGGCCTCGCGAGAGGCCAACTTTTATCAACCCCCGATTGGAGATCGATATGACTTCAGGTGCAGCAATGGCGCAGATGCAGAGTCTCACGAGCGAAATGGATCAGATGACGCAAGCGAGCGCGCAGATGCAAGTCGAACAGAGCATGTACGCGTCGGTTGCGAACATCGCGAAGAGCGGCGCCAGCAACGTGAAGGACGCTTCGCGCGGCAGCTAAGCGCGTAAAGCACCCGCCGCTCGCCGGCGGCAACGGCAAGCGGCGCGGCCGGCACCTGCTTCAACGCAAGATCGAGGCCGGGGCCGGTCGCACTTTCTTCGGCATGCAGCATGCATGCGCGCGTGCGTTCGCGTCAGTGCGAATCCAACGTATGCACCTGCGCCAACGTACTTGCGTCAACCCAAGCCGAGCATGAGCAGCGAGCGCTATACCCAACTGATCACGGAGCTTTGCGCAACCGTCGGACTCGCCGACGTCGAGCACGTGCTGAGCACGCGCTCGATCGAAGTCGAGGGCTTCGACGTGCGCCTCGACTACTTCGAGCGCGACCTCGACGCGATGTACGCGAACTTTCACTTCGGCACGGTGACGGCGGGCCGCACGCTGGTCGTGTTCCGCCTGATGCTCGAAGCGAATTTGCTGATCTACGCGCAGGACCAGGCGCAACTGGGCGTCGACACCGATACCGGCGGCATCGTGCTGGTGCTGCGCCTGCCGTTCGACAGCGACCTCTCGGGCGAGTCGCTCGCCGACTTGCTCGCGCACTACGCCGAGCATGGCCGCTACTGGCGGCAGAACATCGTCGAATCGAATGACGAGATGTTCGACGGGATCGCGTCGGGGGAATATATGTGGCTGCGGGCGTGAGCTGACGCTCAGCCCTTCGATGCTTCTTCGATATTCTTGGCGCCGTTCTTCATCAGCTCGGCCAACGCGTTGGCGCGCGCCTGTTCGAGTTGCATCAGACCGCTGAACGCGTTCTCGACGGCTGATGCCACGCCGGTCGTGTCCTTGAACGCCTCGGACGCGACCTGACCGAGCCTGCCGAGCCGGCTGGACTGCGACGCCGAGGTGCCCGACGTGCCATCAGCCGGTTTCGACGTCGCAAACGACGCGCGCTTAGCGCCGCCGCTTTCATTTTTCGAGGCCAGCCCATCGAGCGCCGCATCGGCTTTGGGCCCGGCGTGCGCCGTGGCCGTGGTGGACGTTTTCGTGTCCGCGCTCGTCGACGATGTCGTACCGGTGCTCGTCACCGGCGAAGTGGTGGGACGGCTGATCGACGAGGGACCGGTCATGGCGAGGGACTCCTGGGTTGAGCGCGGGGCGGCAAGGCGAGACGCCGAGCGCGACGACGAAGTAGCGGTGTTACGGCTCGACGTTACTCCATGCGGTTGAAGGAACCGCGTCGCGATACGAACGCGTGTCATGCGAACCGAAAATCGGCTTAGGTCAACTTTGAGGCGATTAAGTGCGTAATCGACTCAAACCATGAGTCGATTACGCACTCGCCCTGCCCGCTTCGCTCGCGCACCCGCCGATTCGCACCCCATCGCGCTACCTACGCGGCGATAAGGCACGCTACCCAAACTCGCCGCCACTCCCGCCCCGCCATGTTCTTCAAACCCCTCGATACGATGGAAACGCCGGACCTCCTGCTGCGCCCGTTCACTGCAGCCGACGCCCCGGCGCTCTTTGAGCAGATGCTCAACGATCCCGAGACCATGCGCGACCTGCCGTTCGTGCGCCACGTGACGCTCGATCAGACCGCCGCCTATATCGAAGACGCCGAGCGCGGCTGGCGCGACGGCACGCTGATCCGCTACGCGCTCGAATGCCGCAAGACGGGCCAGCTCACCGGCACGATCGAATTGAAGCCCGCGCTGCCGCGCATCGAGATCGGCGCCATCATCAGCCGGCGCGGCGGCGCGCGGCGGCGGCGCGCCGGCGTGTTCGCGCTGCAGGATCTCGTCGATTGGCTGATCGAGCAGCCCGGCGTGTTTCGCGTGTTCGCGTATTGCGCGGTCGACGGCGCGTCGCACAGCAGCATGAAGCGCCTCGGCTTCGTCTGCGAGGGTCTCGTCAAAAGCTACGAGCCGCGCCCCAACCGCGGTCTGCCCGCCGGCGACAGCTATCTGTTTTCGAAGACGCGCATCGCGCCGGAAATGCCGGTGCCGCAAAACGACGGCGTCGCGTGGCTCCACTCGACGCTCGAGTGGCAATAGCGATTCCGAGCGCCAAACTTCTGTCTCGCTCTCGGGCGATAATGGATAAATCAGACGAATACTGGACGACAGCCATTCGTTATGCCAGTCCGGCACCCACCGTTGCCGGCTGACCGAAATCCATCCGAAGCCATCCTTCTAATCGCCGGAGATCCCCTCCATGTCGTTACCGCGGCTCACGGGACGCATGATCGCGTTTTCGCGTTTCTGGCTCGCACGCGAAGTCGGTCTTCTGATCGCCGACGGCGCCGTGATCGAGCTCGGCGCGCGCGCGTTCGCGATGCTCGCGGCGCTGCTCGACGCGAACGGCCGCGTCGTGTCGACGGCCGAGCTGCGCGAGATCGTCTGGCCCGGTTCGACGGTCGACGCGAACACTGTGCAGGCGCAGATCTCGGCGATCCGGCGCGCGCTCGACGCCGACCGCGACCTGATCGTCACCGTCCCCGGCCGCGGCTACCGGTTCGCGGGCGAGATCCGTTTCGTCGAGACGCCGGAGACCGCGCTCGCGCCCACCGCGCCGGCAAGCAACATGCCGGCAACGACCGCCGCGCTCCCTACGCTCGCACCGGCCGGCGCCGCCGCCTCGCTGCGCGCACACGCGATCGATCCGTCACCGTTCATCGGCCGTCATGCCGAGCTGTCCGAGCTGCTGGCACTCGTACCGACGCGCCGTCTCGTCACGCTGACGGGCGCGACGGGCATCGGCAAGACGCGGCTCGCGATCGAGGCCGCCGCCAGGCTCGCCGCGCAATTCCCCGACGGCTGCGTGTGCGCGGCGCTGGGCTCGCTCGCGCATCCGGACCGCGTCGCGCGCGCGATCGCGGCGGCGGTCGGCCTGGAGCCGAACGCCCGGCTCGCCGAGCTGGCAAGCCTCGCCGCGCAGATCGGCGAGCGCCGCATCCTGCTGATCGCCGACCATTGCGATCAGTTGAACGAAGCCGCGGCCCGAACCCTGGACGCACTCGTCGCCGCCACCGGTGGCGTGCACGTGATCGTCACGTGCGAAACGCCGCTCTTCGTCCCGGGCGAAGCGTGCGTGCCGCTCGCGCCGTTACCCGTGCCGCCCGAGCGCGGCGGCGACATCGCCGCGACGCTGGATTGCGACGCGATGCGCCTCCTCCTCGCGCGGCTCGACCAACTGCTCATGCGCGCCGGACTCCACGAAGCGCGGCTCTACGTGCCCGGGCTCGCGGAGGGCACGATCGCGGCCGCCGCGCTCGTCTGCCGGCGTCTCGACGGCGTGCCGTTCGCGATCGAACTCGCCGCGGCGGCGATCGCCTCGCGCGTGCGGCAGGGCCTAACGGTCGAAAGGGCCGAAAGGGCTGAAAGCGCGATCGCGTCGTTCGCGCACGATCTCGACGCGATGATGACGCGCCGCACCGGCGCGCGCCGCATCGTGCTGCCACGCGCCGCGATCGTCGCAGCGATGCTCGATCTGCCCTACGACGCGCTCGACGATGCGACGCGCGCCATGCTGCGCCGGCTCGGCGTCTTCACGGGCGCATTCACACGCGAAGCGGCGCAAGACGTGCTGGGCGCGTTCGAACATGACGAAAACGACGACGCCGAGCTCGGCGGCCACCTCTATGGCCCGCTCAAGCCATCGGAATCGCACTCGTTCCATGGCCGGCTGCGCATGCTGATCGATGCCGGTCTCGTCAACGAGGTCGATTGCGACGGCGAGCTGCGTATGCGGCTGCCCGAGAGCGTGCGGCGCTTCGCGCTCGACGCACTCGACCGCCACCGCGAAAGCGCCGCGGCAGCGGCGCACCATGCGCAGTTCGTCGCGCGCGACATGGAGCGCCGCTTCGGCGCGGGCCTGGCCGCCGCGACCTCGCACACCCGCCACGACATCGACGCCTTGCGCGCCGCGCTCGAATGGGCGGTCGCGGCCGACAAGGCCGAGCTCGCCGCCGAGCTGCTCGATCACTCGGCGACGGTGTGGGTCGCGCTGTCGCTGGTCGACGAATACGTGCGCTGGGCGCGCGCGGCGCTCGCCTGCGTGGCGGGCGGCGCCATCACCCTGGCGGTGAGGCGCATCCGCGACGAAATGCGCCTCACGGCCGTGCTCGCGCGAGCGCTGATGTACGAACAGGGCGCGTCGGCGGAAATCGTCGAAAGCTGGCAGCGCACCTATGAACTCGCGAACATCTGCGCCGACATGCCGTATCGCGTGCGCGCCCTGTTCTGTCTCGTCACCTGCGCGCTCGACGCAGGCGAGATCCGCCGCTGCCGGCAATTGAGCGACGCCTTCAGCGAGATCGCGTCGGCATCCCTTTGGCCCGCGGTGCAAGTCAACGCGCGACGGATCGACGGCATCGTCACCGCCTACGAAGGCCGCTTCGACCACGCGATCCGCCTGTTGTCGCCGGTCTCGGGGCTCGCCCACGACGCAGCGGGCCGGGTCGACAAAGACGCCGCGCGCGAAGCCAATGCGATGGCGACGAGCTACGGCCTCTCGCTGCATGTCATCGCGGGGGCGGTGCTGGACGCTTCGCGCTGGTTCGCCGGCGAGCCGTTGGTGGCGCCGCTGCCCGCCATGCGGCGCGAGCCCGCCAACGACAGCGAACCGCTCGCCTATTGCGTCTCGCTCAGCTTCGCCTGTGCGCTCGCGGCCGTCGACGACGACGTCGCGCTCGCTGAATCGTGCGCGGCGGCGCTCGTCAGCCGCGCGCGAGTGGCGGGTCTGCGGCGCTGGCTGCGCTATGGGCTCGACGTCCAGCTTTGGCTCGACGCGCGGCGCGGCGACGATGAAGCGGCGCGAAGGCTCGTCGGCAGCGCGGCAAAGCGCATTGCGCGCGAGCGCGTCTATCTGCTCGATATCGCGTTCTTGACGACGCTCTTGCCGCGCATCGATTTGACCGACAAGCCGGATTTCACGGCGTCGCTCGGCGCGACCCTGCGCGGCGCGTTGAGCCGCGCGGAGCGGACCGGCGAGCGCTGGCCCGTCGGCCCGCTGCTGCGCCTCATCGCGATGCTCGCGCGCTCGGGCGGGGAGGATGTCGAGACCGTGCGCGCGACGCTCGCCGGCGCGATGCAGTTGGCGCGCGAGCAAGGCGCGCGGCGCTTCGAAGCGCGCGTGCGTGCCGATCTCAACAGCCTGAATGGTCCCGAAGCACTCGACACGACGTCCGCGCCGCCGCGCGCGGGCCTGCTTCGCGTTCGCTGACCTCGCTTCGCACGACGCTTTGGGGCGTCACATTCGGTTTTTACCGTGGACTCAACTGCCGCTCGTTGAATCCCCACGCCATGTCGGATATCCACGCCGTACCGAATCACGGGATCGTCCCCACGACGCAGCCCGACCCGCAGCAACCCGCGACGCAAAACACGCCGCCCCAACCGCCGGCCCCGCAGCCGACCGGACCGCTCGTCGAGCAGTCGGCGCTCGGACGCTTGGCGAACGCGATGTCACGCACCGGCGAGCGTTTGCGCACGCGCAAGTTCGACGTGAGCACGGCGGTGTCGCAATCGAGCCTGCACGGCAAGCCGTTCGCACCGGCCGATTTCAAATCGGGCGGCGAGCGTTACGAAGCAAAGCCCGTCGCGATATCGACGGCTGCCGCGACGCCGCTCAAGAAGACCGAGAACGAGGCGCGCGCGGCGCTCTCGAAGACCGCGCGCACGAGCACGGAAGCGGACAAGACCGCAACGCCGACGGCGACCCAAGTCACGCCCCACGTCCCGCTCGACGCGATGAGCGGCAACCAGGCGCTCGCCGACTACGTCTCCCATCAGTTCCCCGACACGCCCAACACTCCGCCCGCCGCCGATGCGCTCTCGCAACGCCTCGCCGCGCTCGGCGCGCAAGCGGGCTCGCCGCCGACCACGCGCGGCGCGCTGATCGGACAGGCGTTGCATGCAGCGAACGTCGGCAACGCGCACGAAGCCACCCAGGTCCTCGACGCGCTCGAACAGCTCGACCTCGCGCACATGGACACGGCGCGCTCGAACTCGCCCATCGACGCTCATGCGTGGCTCGTCGCCCGCACGCTCGCGCGCACCGACGCCGGCTACGACGCGCTCGAACATCTGCGCAACCACGGGCAGCCGTCGAACGAGAGCGCGTCGGTGCTGCTGTCGCGGCAGATGATGCTGCAAACCGCCGACGCGCTCGACCCCGCGCCGGTCGGCCAGGGCGCGCGTCCCGATCCGTCGCCGGGCGCGGTCGCCGCGCGCCACGAGCCGCCGCCCAACGCGTCGCTGAGCCAAGCGCCGCTCGCCTGGCAGGCGTACCACGCCGCCGCGACGCTCACGACGCACGGCCGCAACGCGCTGACGCCCGACCAGCGAGGCGCATTCTTCGCGTGGCGCCAGAACTTCCGCGAAGACGGACGCGGCACCGAACTCTCGCTCGCCCGCGAGCGTTTGAACAAGTTCTCGGCGAAGACGATCAACCGCGTCGGCGAGAACCGCTGGAAATCGTTCCTGCCGCGCCTGTTCGGCAAGGAGCGCTCGCCGCTCTCGGCGCTGCGCTACGGCACGCAAGGCGTGCCGCGCAAGACGATCGGCAGCGAAAAGGCCGCGCTCGAACAAGCGATGCGCGACGCACTGCCGCCGCTCCTCGAGCGTCCCGAGATGCGGCCGGCGGCGGCGCTGTCGCATGCGCGTCCCGAGCAGTCGATCGCGGAACTGGCGGCGATGCACGTGTGGCTGGAGACCGGCGGCTTCCCGAACGGCAAGCTAGAGCCCGAACACCTACAGGCGATCGCGCAGCGCGCACAGCAGCTTTGCGATCAGACCGAGGCGCGCGACGTCGGCTCGCCGGCCACGCTGCAGCGCATGCGCGAGCAGAGTGCGCGCTGGGCGCAGACCGATCCGCACACGCTCGCCAAGAGCAAGCCGTTCAAATCGATTGCCAAGCATTCGTTCGATCTGGAGCGGCTCGCGTCGTGGGGCAAGGTCGCCAAGGTGCCCGCCGATTCGCCGTTCTGGACGCAGGTCAATGCGCTGAAGCAACGGGCGCGGCCCGATAACGCCAAAGTGCAAGCCGACGATGTCGACACCGTGCGTCAGTCGCTCAAGGACGTAGCGCACGACCTGCAATCGAGTTCGCGGCTGCGGCTCGCCGACGGCACGCGCGTCGGTTTCAGCACGCGCGGTTTGTCGGCGAATCTCTCGAAGGTGCTGCACACCGGCGCCGTGCCGATCGCCCCGCGCCTCGACTTGCGCGCCTCGAAGACTCGTGAAGCCGTCGTCGAACTGAGCCGCGGGACGCACGGCGTCGAGATGTTCGTCGGCACCGCGAAAACCAACGTGCTCCACGCGGGCGCCGGCGTGCTGGTCGGCTACGACTTCGACGTCGGCCTGACCAAGCTGCGCGCCGGCGTCACGACGCAGGCCGTATTGCATTCGCGGGAGCTCTCGGAGCCGAGCGGCGTGTCGCTGCGCGTCGCGCGCCGCGTGAACCAGAACGGCACCGGCTACGACGACACGGCGATGCGCACGAAGCTCGAAGGCATCATCGACCACGTCTTCGACGAGTCCACCCAGGCGCACACCGGCACCTCGCGCGACACCTGGAACCGCCTCGCCGATCGCTACTTCGACGACCCCGACGTATCGATCAGCTGGACCGACACCGTCGCGCGCACCGTGAAGCGCGGCGTGTCGGCCGACGCGGGCGTCTCGGCGCTCGTGCCGACAGCCAGCTCGCCGGTTCGCGCGGGTGTCAACATCGGCATCGGCTACGAGAAGACGGCGAAGCAAACCCTCGATTCCGACGACAAGAGCGGCCGGCTGCGCGTCGAGCAGCATCGCGTGGGCGCGGGCTCGCGTCTGCTCGGGCGTCTGAGCGGCACGGCCAGCTTGACGGAGTCGATCGGGTCGCATGATTCGTCGGTGGGGGTCGGCGTGACGTCGCTCGATGCGCCGTCCGTGACGGCGACGTTCAAGGACGACAGCCGCCTCGCGAAAGTGACGCTCATCCGCGAGGGCAACACGCTCGCCCATCGAGCGTGCTTGTTCGATACCGAGTACACGAGCGCCGAGACCTACACGCATGCGGTCGACGCGAGCCGCGAGCAATGGATCGACCTCTTCTCGCAGCAGGTGCTCGACGAGCAGCGCGCCGAGCGTCAGCAAGCGACGCTCAACAACCAGCCGTGGCCGCAGCAGAAGGATGCGCGCCTGCTCGCGGCGGAGCGGCTCGACAAACACCTCGGCGACGTGAAGGCGAACCGGCGTCCGAACCAGACCTACTTCCACCGCTACCGCATGAAGAAGAGCGCGGCCAAGCAGATCGACGCGCTCTCGGCGATGGCGGCGCAATTGCCGGCGCAGGGTGCGAGCGCCGAGCGCGCGCAGATCGACGGCAGGATCGATCGCATTCTGAACGACGCGGGCTCGTGGATGCCGGTCGAGCTGAAGGTCAAGGAACGCACGACGACCACGCACAGCCCCGGCATCAACTTCGCGCTGCAGCTCAACGCGCAGACGAGCGCGACGGGGGATCGCGAGTTGTTTGCGGAGAGTGTGCCGTTTGCGCTGGCGGAGAGGTTGGATCAGTGACGCTAGGCGCGGCGCGAAGGGGGCTCAGCTGGCTTTCGAGTCGGACTCTGCGGCAGATGCGCTCGACGGCGCGTTGTTGCCCCAGGCGCTGACGCGCGCGGGGCGCGGGGTTTCGATGTCGCTGGTCGTGGCTGGGTGTGCCGACGACGGCTCAGCTGACGCGTCCGATTCGCCCTCCTCCTCCCGCGGCTCCCACGCCGATGCGAATTTCTGCGCGTAGTCGCCCTGCGGTCCCTCGTCCGGCTCGGACGACGTCCGCGACGCGCCGAGGCGGCGGCCCGCTGCGTAGGCGATGCCACCCGACATCGCCATCCCGAGCAGACCCGACATCAGACCGAACCCGCCGAGGCCGCCGACGCTCGCAAGACTCGCCATCATCATCGCCGTGTTCACGCCGGACATGAGCGGATACAGATAGAGCAGCGACGATGGGCGCGGGCGCATGAATGACGAGTAATCCTGAGCGTAGCCGCCTTTGCCGTAATCCCAACCCGTCTTTAAACGCGTGCCCAACGGTCGAGGAAAGCCGAAAAAGCGCTTCACCGCCGAGCGAGCGTGCGTGACGCGCGGCTTCGCGCCCATGCGCGCGCGCTTGAATGCGTCGAGCAGCTTGGCGTCGACCTGCGCGAGCTTCGCGCCCGCTTGCGCGCGAACCTTCGCCAGACCACTGGAAAGACCGGCGAACGCGGCGCTCTGCGGTTCGCTGCGCGGCCCTTCGTGCGTGGCGGAATTGGCGGACGCGGCGGACGTGCTGGACGCCGGCGTTTCGACGCTGTCGCCGGAACGATCGAACGCGGCGGCGTCTGGCGGACGCTGGGACACTCTATTCGTCATCGCTCTCCTCCTCGCCGGCGGGTTCGTTCGATAGCGCGCCGACACGCGGCCATTCACGCGCGGCGCGCCACTCGACCGGACATTTTGCGGATTCGACAAGGGCGAAGCGGTTCCGATGCGAACCGGAGACATAGAAGGCGAAGGGTCGCGAGCGAGGCCAACATTCGCGCGGTTTGCAGGCTCGATGGAGGCTCCCGAAAAACCTCACCGTTGCAATGCCCGACTTCCCGGGGACACACAAAAGCACACACGCTCGTTGCAGATCACGCGACAAGTGTGTAAAAATACACACCACGTCAGTATTCGCAATACCGCGATGCGAGACCAACAAGGAGCAGAGGTCTGGTCATGGATTTCCCGATTGCCATTCATCGAGACGAAGGAAGCGTCTACGGCGTCATCGTTCCCGATATCCCGGGCTGCCACTCGTGGGGCGACACGCTCGACGATGCAATCAGGAATGCAAAGGAGGCAATCATTGGTCACGTTTCGACCTTGCTGGAACTCGGCGAAGACGTCGGGTTTACATGCTCGACTGTCGAAGAACTGGCAGGAAAGCCCGAATTTGCGGGCGTCGTGTGGGCACTGGTCGACGTCGATTTATCGAAGCTCGATTCAAAGCCCGAGCGCATCAATATCAGCATCCCGCGCTTTGTTCTGCGCAAAATCGACGCCTACGTCGAAGGCCGTCATGAGACTCGTAGCGGTTTTCTGGCAAGGGTGGCACTGGAAGCGTTGGCGCACGCGGCGAAACCACAGGCCGCCTAGTTCGCCGTAAACGCATAAACCCTCCCGTCCCCCGCCACATAAAGCCGCCGCCCCGCCGCCATCACGGTCACGAAGTGCCGCAGCCCCGGCATGCGTTCGTCCGCGCCGCCGCCGCCGAACACAGGCTGACCATTGTCGGCGCGAAAGCCATGCAGGCGGTTGTCGCCCTCCGCGCCCGCGATCCACACGATGCGATCGGCGCTGCCGTCGCTGGTCGTCGAGATGGGGCTGCCGGCGCCGTCCACCTGCGCGCACCACGCAGTGCCAATCCCACCGCGAGCCTCCGTGCGGACTTCGAGCGCAATTAGGCCATCTGTCCTCGCGCCGCCTGGACACGCGGCGCCCTCGCCTTGGAACACGACGAATACGCCGTCCTGCGCGGGGAAGGACGCCGGCCCGGTACGGATCGACCGGCTCGCGACCAGAGCGACATCAAGCGCGCCGCCAATGCCGCCGAGGTTGTCGCGGTCGAGCAGATACGCCTTACCGTCTTTGCCCAGCGCGACGATCAAGCGTCTTCCGTGCAGCTCGACCGGCATGGGATTCGCGCCGCCAAGGTCGAGATCGCGGTCGTCGAGTTCGAGCCAGTCGCGCGGCGCGAACGCGTCTCGCGTGTTCGCTGACCGGTGCAGATCGGGAGCGAGCCGGATCACCGCTTCGCCGTCGCTCCACGTCGAGGCGCCCTCGGTGTTGCCGGTCGAGACGAACAGCGCGCCATCGGCGGCGGAGATTCCGCCCGGCGCCCAGATACCGCCCTTGCTCGCGCGAGTCCGCCACGCGCCGAACACGCCAGGCTGGTCGAGCCGCAGACCGACCACCCAGCCGTGATAGTCCCCGCAATCGCCCCAATGGCCGCCGTAGGGCACGAAGAGCCGGCCATCGGCGAGCATCAGCGCGCCGCGCTGGTTATGCACGTCCGACGCGAACGGCATGCCGCGCGCCCGCAGGCCCGCAGCGACGTCGACCGGCCAGCCCGGCAGCACTGATCCGTCCTTTAACGACAACGCGTACACGAGATGCGCGAGTCCGTTCTGGCGAACCACCAACGCGTCGAGATACAGCACGCCGCTCGCCGGATCGATGACCGGCGTCCCCGTGATGCCGAGCGGATCGATGTTTCCGCACGGCAACGCGGAGCGCGGCGCCGGCGTGCCGAGCGCGGTGCGCCAGACAGGGCGGCCGGTCACGGCATCGAGCGCATAGACGACGTTCGCCTCCGTCGCGACGATCAAGAGCCCGTTCGCGGAGCCTGGCGGGCGCCAGTAGAGGGGCTGGGCGTAGACATGGCCGTCGACCCGGCCGTCGAAGCCCTCGTCGCGGTGCAGGTGCGTTGCACTTTCCCACGTCAGGCCCGGCACGACGTATTGGCCGCTACGGTCGTCAGAGCGGTGATAGCCAAGGACGGCGTCGGCGCCCTGCGCGTATACCGTGCCGTACAGCGCGCACGTCAGCCATCCGCACAGCGCGAGAAGACGGGAAATCGGTCTGCCGATCGACATGAGCACCTCCGTTCAGAACGCCCATTCGCCCCCATTTTTGGCATCGCCGGCGGATGTCCGGAGAGCCTGAAAGCCCCGTCCGGCGGGGCTCTCACGATTATTCGAGTCTGGATAAAAGTCATTTCCAGCTATCGATACAATAGTTTGATAGCGCGGGTATACACTGCCTCCCATCGACGTTGCGGACACACCCTTGATAGGTCAACAACGTCATCCCAGAACTGAAGTGTTAATGATCATTGGAGTCCGTCATGAAGACCAAACTGCTCGCCGCTCTGCTCGTCGCTGTTTCCGCCTCGATCGCTGCCCCCGCTTTCGCGAGCGGCTACGGTCCGGCACCGTTCTACAAGCCGCAAGACGGCGCACCGACTTCGCAACGCGGCCAAAGCGCGCAAACCCTCGCAGTCGAACAGCGTGACAGCTCCGCAAACGTCGCCTACGGCGGTGTGAAGGATGCGTCGTCGCAATCGGGCGCTCGTGCACAAGTGTCGGGCCCGAGCTCGATCTACTTCGGCCAGCATTAATTGCCGCAACAAGCGCGGCGCGGCCGCGCTTGGCTACACCGTGGTGTACCGCCGGGCGTTCTTGATGAACGCCCGGCGTCGTTTTATCGACGCGCGGTCATGACCCATTGCGCGCCGGCTTGCCGTCGTGCGGCCCGAGCGGGCGTGCCGGCCAATCCACCCAGCGATCCGCGCGCGTCGCCTCATACGCTTCGTTCTTCGGATAGCGGATGCGGTTTTCGTCCTTCGGCCTTTCACCGATCACGAGCAGCCGGGCCTCTTGATCCGTGTTGTTCAGAAACGTGTGGCAAATGCCGGTGCCTGCCGGAAACGCGACCGAATCGCCGGGCGCGAGGCGATGCAGATGGCCATCGATCCATACGTCCGGCGTGCCTTCGAGCACGAACGCGAACTCTTCTTCCGCGCTTTCCGCATGCGGGTACGACGTGCGGCGCCCAGGCAAGAGCCGCACGTGGTGAATGCCGATGCGCGTCAGCCCGAGTTTGGCCGCGAGCGGAGCGCCGATGCCCTGCAGCTCGGTATCGCCCGGATAGTGCTTGTTGTCTTCACCTTCGAGTTCGGTCCAGTGCCGGATGAAATCAGGTCGTTCCATTCGTTTTCCTGTGATTTGAGGTTGCCGGAAAGCAATCGGATCAGTACGTGCGTCCGTTGAAAACGCGCGAAGTTATCCGAGTGCAGCGATGCCATCGTCAATCGCGGCGACGTCCACGGGACGCACCACGCGCGCCACTTCCGCGCCGTCGCGCAGAAAAATCAGCGTGGGCCACAGCTTGACCTTGAACGAGCGGCCAAGCGGCCGTCCCGGGCCGTCTTCGATCTTCAGGTGCCGTGCGTGCGCGAGCTTGGCCAACGCCCGCCCGATGATGGGCTGCGCACCTCGGCAATAGCCGCACCAGTCGGTGCCGAATTCGAGCACTGTCGTACCGGCGAGTGCGTCGACTTCTGCGCGGGTGGGTGCGGTCTTTGAATAGGCGGTGTCGTTTTGCATCTGGGCTCCGAATGGGTCACGGCATGCGTTCGATTATTGTGACGCAAAGACGCCGGCGCTTCAGAGGCTCGGAAAAGAACCGGCGTCGCGCGCGGTTGCGCAATGGGTCCGATACGCGTAACCTCGCCAAAGGCTTTTTCCGACATCGCCGAATTCGCTTCCCCTCACATGACACACCTTGCGCGCCTTTGCTCTGCCAGTGGCAACGCCGACGTGAACCACGTCGGTGGCGGCGCGCGTGTTTGCGGCCTTGCCGCTTTTCCTCCACCTGTCGCTTCCCCTCCGAGCCTCGTCGGCGCCGGCACTGCGCCGCCGCCCTGTTCGACGGCTCTTGGCTGATTCTTCAGCCACCCCGAAAGTCTCCCGCAACTCGAAGTCGTGCAACTGCGCATGAGCGCAGCCGTGTGAACGCGCGTGCGTCGCCGTTCGAGTTCGCCGGAGTCCGCGTGTTTTCGACAGGTGACTTCACATGACTTCTTTACGAGCCGCATTTGCGGCCTATGGCGCGACCTCGCTCTTCATCTTGCTTTGGAGCAGCGGCGCGATCTTCGCGGAACTGGGTGTGCAGCACGCGCCCGCATTCGCGTTTCTGGTGCTGCGCTTCGCGCTTGCATCGTCGGTGCTGGCGGTTTTCGGCGTATGGCGGCGGCGCTGGCTGCCCGCTCCCGGCACGCGGCTGCAAGTGGCCGGCACCGGCGCACTGATTACCGGCGGCTACTCGATCTGCTATCTGCTCTCGCTCGCGCGCGGCCTCACGCCCGGCGTGCTCGCAACGATCCTCGGCGTGCAACCGATTCTCACGTTGCTGCTCGTGGAGCGCCGTTACTCGGCGGCGCGCGTCGCCGGGCTCTGCATTGCGTTGGGCGGGCTCGCGCTCGTCGTCTATCGCGGCGCCGACGACGTGCGGCTGCCGGCCAGCGGCGTACTGTTCGCGCTGGCCTCGCTCGCGTGCATGACGCTCGGCGCGATCTTCCAAAAGGGCTTGAAACAGGCGCCGATCGACGTCCTGCCGTTGCAAAACGCGGTGAGCCTCGTGCTGTGCCTGTTGTTTGCGCCGTTCGAGCCGCTCGCGTTCAAGCCGAGCGTGAGCGTGCTGGTGCCGCTGCTGTGGCTGGGCATCGTGATCTCGGTGTTCGCGCAACTGTTGTTCTATCGGCTCGTGCGAAGCGGCAATCTGGTCAACGTGACGAGCCTCTTTTATCTGGTGCCCGTCGTGACCGCGCTGATGGACTACGTGTTTCTCGGCAACCGGTTGTTGCCGTTGGGGATCGCCGGTATGGGCGCGATTCTGCTCGGACTCGCGCTCGCGCTGGGAGCCGCGCCCGAGCGAGCACGCTGAGCGACATCGCAAGTCGATTGGAGATTAGGGATGTTCGCGCGGCCTCCGTTTCGCGCGGACATCCCCTTCGAAACGCGCTCCATGCCTTCGACCCTACCGGCTGCGAAGCGTATCGCCGAGGCAATACTTTCCGTAGATCAGGCAGTGGGAAGGCTTGCTGTTCGTCTCGGCACGTTTGACGACAGCGTCAGACGTGGGGCGCAGATCGTCGGTTGCGCGGGGCACGCAGGCCGGGTTGATGGACTCCAGCGTGACAAAGAGCATCAATGCACCCAGTAAGAGCGGCACCAACGCCGCCCAGTGATGGATATGCAAGCGATTCATGGCAGTCGCTCCTACCTACCGGATTCGCACACTCCGTAGAGCGCGCGCCGAGGCTTACGAAATGAGCGCCTTGAGGCGGCGCCAGAGAGCAGCGAGCCGGTGCGTTTCGCGGGTTTGCAGCGACAGCATCGCGTCGTATTGGGCGCGCGATTCGTTGACGTGCGGCAGGTTCGAAAGAAGAAGGCCGAAGTTCATGGTGTAGCTCCGTGCGTCTGGCTTGACGCGTTGCGCGAAAAGCCAGCAGACACGGAAGACCACGCGCGTCATGCGCGCAGTGGCAGAGGTCTACTCGCTTTTCACAGTGAATGGCAAAAATGGTGTTGCGCGGCGTATGGGATAACTGTCACTGTCCGGCATTTCGGCTCCTTTACGGTGTGGGTACGCGCGTTTCTTAGGCACGTGTTTATCCACGCGCTCGCGTGAGAATGAATCGCACGAGCGCGAACGAACGCCGCGATGGGTCGATCGCGACGCAGTGCCAAACAGACAGACGCGCGCAAGCGCGGCGTCCAAATGGCGCTAGTCAGGGTGCACGGGGAGTGTGGCTACGGCGCGCACCGGCTGCCTGCTGGCAGAACGGTGGCTAATAAACAAAAGCGCAGACGTCCTGCCGGTCAGGCAGCGAAACGATTCGAAGGTCGACAACTACAACTGTCCAAGGCAGAGGCCCCTTTTGTGAAGACACTTAAATTCTAGGCGTCGGGATATTCGCGAGTCAACACGATTTTCTAAGCAGAACCAATATATTTTCGAGGCTTCGTTCGATATGCCTCGCAGCCCCGTCATATCAGGCTCAAGTCTTTCAGAACTACAACGGAGAATATGATCGAAAGTGCCATGCTCGTTCGATAATGCTAAGCAGTTGCATTCACCACAACGCTTCTTTCAACGTTCTCCTCACGATCCCATTTGTCCGCTTTTATTTTTACTTTATATAGACATCGATTATTTGAACAACATTTAGACGACCCGTGAGTTTCGCGTCGACGCTTGCCCAACCAACACGAGCAGCGCGATCGCGCAAAACCCCGCTCCCGCATAGAAGGTCGTTGCCGCGCCGAACCGGTCCCACAACCCGCCGGCGACGACGCTTGCAATCAGCGTCGCCAATCCGCTTATCAGGTTGAAGAAACCGAACGCCGTCCCCTTCAATTCGGCGGGCGCGGCATGCGCGACCATCGTCGCCAGCAGCCCTTGTGTCAGGCCCATATGCAGCCCCCAGAGCGCGACGCCAAGCAACACGATCGGCCAGCTGTTGCCGTGCGCAAGCACGATGTCGGACCCGATCAGCACGACCAGGCCCATCGCCAGCAGCCGCGCATGGCTCATCGAATCGGCCAGTTTTCCGAACGGATAGGCCGACAGCGAATACACGACGTTCATCGCGACCATGACGAGCGGCACGAGCGCGATCGGCACGCCGCCTTGCATCGCGCGCAGCACGAGAAACGCCTCGCTGAAGCGCGCCAGCGTGATGACCGCGCCAGCGACGACGACCCACCAATACGTGCGGCTGAGTTGCTTCAAGCTATCGATCCGTACCGGATTGACGCGCTTCGCACCCGGCTGCCACGCGGGCTCCCGGATACCGAAGGCCAATAGCGCAACAGCGACGAGCCCCGGGATGACGGCCACCCAGAAGACCCAGCGGAAGCGGTCCGCCCACAACAGCATCAGCGCGACGGCGATCAAAGGGCCGATAAAAGCGCCGACCGTGTCGAGCGCTTGCCGCAAGCCGTAGGCGGCGCCGCGCAAGTGCGCGGGTGTGATGTCGGCGACGAGCGCGTCCCGCGGCGCCCCGCGGATGCCCTTGCCGATCCGGTCGACGACGCGCGCGGTCAGGACGATGCCCGCAGTCGGCGCAATCGCGAACAGCGGCTTGCTCAGCGTGCCCATGCCGTAGCCGATCACCGCCAGCCATTTCCGGTTGCCGAGGTAGTCGCTCAACGCGCCGGAGAACATTTTGACGATCGGCGCGGCCGCCTCGGCGATGCCTTCGATCAGCCCGACCGTCATGGCGCTCGCACCGAGGCTCGTCACGAGAAACATCGGCAAGAGGCTGTGAATGGTTTCCGATGAGATGTCCATGAACATGCTCACGAAACCGAGAACCCAGACGCCGCGCGGAATCTGGCTCAGCGTTTTGGGGCGCTGGATGGAATCGGTCTGCACGGCGTGGGTCCTTGTCGGCGTCCGGATTCCAATCATAGAAACGCGCGGCGTGATTGGAAACGTCGGAAACGTCGAAAACGTCGAGAAATGCCGGCTCCCGAAAAAGCTCACCTGACGCTGCGCGCCGCCTGGTTTGCTATCATTCATCCCTGTATAAATATACAGTCCCGTCGCTCCCCGTGCCGACCGATCCTCCCTATTACCTGCTGAACTTCGAGCGCGCGCTCGCGTGGATCGCCGAACGTTACGACGACCTGTTCAGCACCGGCGAGCGTGCGTTTTTCGAGGCGTTCGCCGCGTTGCCGCAAGACTCCCGCGCGCTGCTCGTGCGGATGCTGATGCGCAAGGGCACGCTGTTTCGGGCGAGCCGTCTGTCGTATGAGGAGATCGGGTGTCCGTTGGCGGCGGCGCAGCCGCTCGTTGAGCTTGGCTGGCTCGATTCCGAACCGGAGCTCACGCTTGACGAAGTGTTCGCGCTGACGACGCGGCCCGAGCTGCTGCAGATGTTTCCCTCCACCGTCACGGCGCTCGGCAAGCAGGCCCGCAAATCCGATTGGCTCGACGCGCTGCGGCCCACCCACGTCGACGCGCGCAGCTACGCCGCCTGGGGCGCGCCGCCCGGCGACCCGGTGTTCCGCGTCGCGATCGCGCCGCTTTGCGATCGGTGGCGGCTCATGTTCTTCGGCAACCTGCATCAAGATTGGTCGGAGTTCGTGCTCGCGGATCTTGGCGTGTTCAAGTACGAAAGCGTGTCGTTCTCGCGGTCGTCGCGCGCGTTTCAGCGGCGCGCGGATATCGACGGCTATCTCGCGCTGCAGGCGTACCGCGAAGCGCTCGATGTGGTCGATGCACTCGACGATGACGAAGCACTCGACGCGCTCGCCGCCGCCGTCCTCGCCATCGATATCGACAACGCGTGGCTCGAAACGCGCCGCGCGAAGCTGCTGTTCCGCATCGGCCAGCACGCCGAGCGCCGGCAGAACTGGGACGCGGCCCTTGCTGTCTTCGCGCGGTGCGCGTGGCCCGGCGCGCGTCACCGGCGTATGCGGGTGTTGGAGCGCTGCGGCCGCTTCGACGATGCGTTGGCGCTCGCTTTGCAAGCGGCCGAGGCGCCGGAAAGCGAGGAGGAAAGCCAACGCATCGCGCGGATGCTGCCGCGCTTGCAACGCCAAACGGGGCAGCCGGCAAAACGCACCGTAGCAGCCGCGCAGCCGATCGCGCGCAGCACCCTCGAACTCACGCGGCCCGCTGCGCCGATCACGGTCGAGTACGCCGCGCGCGACGCGCTCAGCGCCGCCGATGCGCCCGTTCACTACGTCGAGAACGCGCTGATCAATTCACTGTTCGGCCTGCTGTGCTGGGAGCCCGTGTTCGCGGCCATTCCGGGCGCGTTCTTTCACCCGTTCCAGCGCGGCCCCGCCGATCTGCACGCGCCCGATTTCCGCGCGCGCCGCGCCGAGACGTTCAACCGGTGCTTGGCCCAACTCGAAGACGGGACCTATCGCGAGACGATCCTGCGCCATCTCGAGAGCAAGGCCGGTGTGCAATCGCCGTTCGTGTTCTGGGGGGTGCTGAGCCCCGAACTGATTGCGCAGGCGCTCGATTGCCTCCCCGCCGCGCATCTGAAGCTCTGGTTCGAGCGGCTGCTCGGCGACATTCGCAGCAACCGGTCGGGGCTGCCCGACCTGATCCGCTTTTGGCCCGCCGAGCGCCGCTATGAGCTGATCGAAGTGAAAGGCCCGGGCGACCGTCTGCAGGACAATCAGATCCGCTGGCTGCAGTATTGCGTGCAGCACGGCATGCCGGTGCGCGTGCTCGACGTGCGCTGGACCGAAGACGCGGGCGTTGGCGCAACACAAACGGCCGAGGCAACGTGACCTACGTCATCGCCGTCCGCGCCCTCTGCGAGTTCACGGCCAAGCGCGGCGATCTCGACCTGCGCTTCACGCCGGCCCCCACCGCGCTCGAAGGGATCGCCGGTCACGCAACCGTCGCCGCGCGCCGAGCGAGCGGTTACGAAGCG
This sequence comes from Trinickia camelliae, assembly GCF_053525655.1. Taxonomy (NCBI): domain Bacteria; kingdom Pseudomonadati; phylum Pseudomonadota; class Betaproteobacteria; order Burkholderiales; family Burkholderiaceae; genus Trinickia; species Trinickia camelliae. The sequence goes on along the minus strand of NZ_JBCHAA010000023.1, from coordinate 9,011 downwards.
GAGATCACCCTCACCGGCACCTATCGCGATCTCACCGTGCGCGGCCGCGCCGACGGCTACGACGCCGCGCTCAACCGGCTCGAAGAAGTGAAGACCTATCGCGGCGATCTCGATGCGATGCCGGACAATCATCGTGCGTTGCATTGGGCGCAAGCCCTCGTCTACGGACATCTGCTTTGCCAGACGCGCGCTCTCTCGCAGCTCGACGTCGCGCTCGTGTACTTCGATATCCATAGCCAGAAGGAAACGGTGCTGACGCAGACGCACGACGCTGCTTCGCTGGAAGCGTTTTTCGTCGAACAATGCGAGCGCTTTCTCGATTGGGCCGCGCAGGAAGCGGCCCACCGCGACGCACGCAACGCCGCGCTCACTGCGCTCAAATTTCCGCATGAGCGCTTTCGCAGCGGCCAGCGTGAACTGGCGGTCGCGGTTTATCGAGCCGCACGCGACGGGCACGCCTTGATGGCGCAGGCGCCCACCGGCATCGGCAAGACGCTCGCGACGATCTTCCCGATGCTGAAAGCGTGCGGCGAGGATCGTGTCGAGCGAGTCTTCTTTCTGACCGCGAAGACCCCTGGCCGCGCATTGGCGCTCGACGCGATCGATACGCTGCACGCAAGCGCAAGCACTGGCGAAGGCTTGCCGCTGCCCTTGCGCACGCTCGAACTCGTCGCGCGCGATAAAGCCTGCGAGCATCCCGACAAGTCCTGCCATGGCGAATCGTGCCCGCTCGCGCGCGGCTTCTACGATCGTCTCCATGACGCGCGCAGCGCAGCGCTCAACGGCTCGCGACGGCTCGATCGCGAGGCCGTGCGCGCCGCCGCCCTCGCGCACGACGTCTGCCCGTACTACCTCGCGCAAGAACTCGCGCGCTGGAGCGACGTGGTCGTCGGCGACTACAACTACTTCTACGACAGCAGCGCCCTGCTCTTCGCGCTCACGCGGTTGAATCAATGGCGCGTCGCCGTGCTGGTCGACGAGGCGCACAACCTGCTCGAACGCGCACGCAAGATGTACACGGCGTCGCTCGAACAAAACGACTTTCGCGCCGCGCGCAAGAGCGCGCCGGACACGCTGAAGAAGCCGCTCGAACGGCTGCAGCGCGAATGGAACGTGTTGAATCGCACACAAGACGACGCGTACCACGTGCACACCGAAGTGCCCGCGCGGTTGCTGTCGGCAGCCCAGAATCTGATCGGCGCGGTCACGGACCAGCTCGTCGACGCACCGCTCTCGATCGACGACTCGCTGCTGCGCGTGTTCTTCGACGCGATGCACTTCGTCGCGCTTGCCGAGCAGTTCGGCGAGCACTCGATCTTCGATGTCACGCGCGACGAGAGCGCACGCGGGGCGCGCGGCCAAGCCGCTTCGACGCTATGCGTGCGCAACGTCATTCCGGCGCCGTACCTCGCGCCTCGCTACGACGCCGCGCACACGACGGTGATGTTTTCCGGGACGCTGCACCCCTCGCACTTCTACCGCGACACGCTCGGCTTGCCGGAAGCGACGAACTGGCTGGAGGTCGACGGGCCGTTTCGCGCGCAGCAATTGAAAGTGCACGTGGCCGCTCATGTCTCGACGCGCTGGCGCGACCGCGAACGCTCGCTCGCGCCGATCGTCGAGCTGATCGCGCAACAGTACGCCGCGCAGCCTGGCAACTATCTCGGCTTCCTGAGCAGCTTCGATTATCTCGAGCGCGTCGCGGCGTTGTTGCGCGAGCGCCATCCCACGCTGCCGATCTGGACGCAAGCACCCGGCATGGACGAAGCCGCGCGCGACGCCTTCCTCGCGCGCTTTCGCGACACGCGCTGCGGCATCGGCTTTGCTGTTCTGGGAGGCGCGTTTTCCGAAGGCGTCGATCTCGTCGGCGAGCAGTTGATCGGCGCATTCATCGCCACGCTCGGCTTACCGCAGCTAAACGCCGTCAATGAGCAGATGCGCCGCACGATGGAGGCGAAGTTCGGCAACGGCTACGATTACGTGTACCTGTACCCTGGCTTGCAGAAAGTCGTGCAGGCAGCGGGGCGCGTGATTCGCACCGAACACGATACGGGCGTCGTGCATCTGATCGACGATCGCTACCGGCGCCCCGAAGTCCGCCGCCTGTTGCCGGGCTGGTGGCAATTGCCCTGAGCGAGCCGAAATGCGAAGTCTGGGGGCGCTAGCTAATAACAAGCCCTGAAACGGGAGACCCTATGCGCGTGGCCGAATTTCAGTTCGTCACGATCTGGCGCATTGACGCGCCGGTGGCCGCCGTATGGGCGGCGATCCACGACTCGGCGCACTGGCCCGAGTGGTGGAAGAACGTCGAAGGTGTGGCAGAGATCGAAGCGGGTTCTGGCGAAGGTATCGGCGCGATCCAACGCTATACGTGGAAAGGCCGCCTGCCGTACCGGCTCGTGTTCGATATGCGTGTGACGCGCATCGAGCCGCTTGTCGCGCTCGAAGGTGAAGCGAGCGGCGATGTGGAAGGCACCGGTTGCTGGCGCTTCTCGACGGAGCGCGACATCAGCGTGATTCACTACGACTGGCGTGTGCGGACCACCCGCGCGTGGATGAATGCATTGGCGCCGTTGGCAAGACCCGTGTTCCAGTGGAATCACGATGCTGTGATGCGCGAAGGCGGAGCCGGCTTGGCAAGACGGCTCGACGCGCGGTTGATCAGCGTCGAGCATGGGTGAGGTGCGGGCGCCCTACGATCCGAACTCACCCTGACCGCTAATGCGAGGCGCTCCCGAAAAGCCTCACCTTAAGCTGGTTACGTGCTCAGCACGTTTAGGCAAAATCGCTTTTCCCCGGCACGGTGCATCTATAAACAATGCGGTTATCCGCACACATTCGCCTTTGCAATTTCTGCTGCGAATCAATTGCCGCGTCAGACAAAATTTCAAAAGTCGAAAGCGCTTTATCGGCGTTCGTCAATTAGTGTCAATCGGGTTATGGGTTGACGCGACAATCGCCTATAAAACTAAGCACGTCCCCCACTCCACACGATCTTGCATAACGGCCGCTGCAATTCCAATCAGTAAATACAGCGGTGCGTCGCTTTCGCAACACGTGGTGAAAGTCACACAAGCCAAGTCTAGTTTTTGATAGCCTTAATCAAGCTGATGTTCCAGACCGGTTGCCGAGCGATTGCGGCGAGAAACCGTTTTCACATCAGAACAAGCGCATCTGCGCACAGGAGGGCTTCATCATGCTGCGGTGGGTCGCAAACTGGGCATCAAATCACGCGCCAACTCCCGAGAAGCAAGCGGAACGAGCGTTGAACGAGCTGCGCATGGAACTGTTTCAGGCCGAGCAGCGCGTCCTCGACGCGCAGATGCACGCGGATTACTACCGCGCCCGCTTGACCTTCCTCGAAGAAGTCACGAAGAAAGGCATCGAGCAGGTGTCCGATCAGCGCAAGGGAACGCAAGAAACTTCCCAAGCGTTGCGGCCCGGCATGAAGCTCGCGGCGGCGCAGTAGTTGGCGCAGTTGGCAACGCCGTTGCGAAACAAGGCAGGCCGGTGAGATCGGCGCGTCGTCGCGCGATTTCATTGCGGCACGATGCTGTCGGCGCACGCCGAACGCAGCACGGTCATCATGTTTTGACCGCGCTGCGTTCGGCGTGCGCGTCAACACGTCCATCCCATTCCTGAGAACTGCATAACGACAGTGCGCCGCGCTGCGGCCGCATTCGCGCTCGACCATCGCGCCATCGAATCGCAAAGCCGCCAAAACCGCATCTTTCAGCACACTCCCGAAAAAACTCACCTTTCGCTCCGTGTGGCGACGCACATCGATTCGCCGCGCATGATTTTATGCCTGAAAACAAGGGGTTTTTCGATTTCCGCTGCGAATCGGGAGCGCTGCAAAACGCGGCTCCCGAAAAGCCTCACCTTTCGCACTGATCCCGCAGCGAAGGGCGCGCATCGCTCGACTACACCCGCGCCGCGCTGCGCCGCCGCGTGCGGCGGTAGTGATCGAACAGCACGGCGAGCAGCAGAATGCCGCCACGAATCAGGTACTGATAGAAGGTCGGCACGTTCATGAGGCTCATGGCGTCCTGCACCGAGCCCATGATCAGCACGCCCACCAGCACGCCCGAGATCGTCGCCACTCCGCCTGTCAGCGACACGCCACCGAGCACGCACGCCGAAATCACGCCGAGTTCGAGGCCGACCGACGTCTTCGGATCGCCCAAGCTCATCCGCGACGCGAGCATCACGCCAGCAAAGCCGGTTACGAGACCCTGCAGCACGAACACGGCGATTTTGATGCGCGTCACTGGTAGCCCCGCGAGCCGTGCGGCGTCGCTATTGCCGCCCACGGCGAGCACGTTCTTGCCGAACACCGTCTTCCTGAGAAGAAAGCCGAATACGACAAAGCCGACGATGTTGCTCCAGATCGGATACGAAATGCCGAGGAACGAACCGCCGCCGAGATCGAAGAAGCGCTCTTCGGTAATCATCACGGCGTCGCCGTTCGACACGATAAAGGCCAGACCGCGCACGACTTCCATCATCGCGAGCGTCACGATCAAGGAGTTGATGCGATACCGGCCGACGAGCACGCCGTTGACGAGCCCAACCGCGCCGCCCGCCAGGATGCCGCCCACGACACCGAGCCATACGCTGTGCGTGGCCGTGATCAGCATCGATGCCACCACGCCCGACAGCGCCACGATCGACGCCACCGACAAATCGACCTCGCCTAGCGCGAGCACGAACATCATCGTCACCGCGATCGAGCCGATCAGCGTGACCGATAGCAGCAGGCCCTGCAAATTGCGGCTCGTCAGGAAGTCGGGGACGGTGAACGACAGGATCGCGAACAGGATCACGAACACCATGACGATGCCGGACTTGTTCATGACGCGCCACGCCTTCGCCGCCTGGGAAGTGGAGCCGGGCTGCCCGGACTGCGCGGTTTTCGGAAGGGATTGAGGTTGTTGCATGGTTTCTCTCATTCGTTGCGGTACGCCGGCATCCAGAGCGGCCTGAGTCCGATTACTGCGGCAAAGCCAGCTTGATCAGCTGATCCGGCGTGGCCTCGGCCTTCGGCAGATCGCCGACGATCCGGCCTTCCTTCATCACGAGCACACGGTCGGCGACGCCGATCACCTCGGCGAGATCGCTCGACACCATCAGCACCGTGCGCCCCGCCTCGGCCAAGCCGTAAAGCAGCTCGTAGATCTGCGCGCGGGCGCCGACGTCGATGCCGCGCGTCGGTTCATCCATCACGAAGACGTCGATTTTTTCGGCGAGCCAGCGCGAGAGGATCACCTTCTGCTGATTGCCGCCCGAGAGCGTGCCGATCGCCGTGTCGCCGTCGCGCGTCTTGATCGACAGCTTCGCGACGTATTCGCCGGTCAGCTCGCGTTCACGACGCCCGTTCAGCAGAAAGCGCGCGACGCTGAAATGGCGGCGTGCGCTGATGTTGAGGTTGTCGGCGACCGACGCGATCGCGACGATGCCGTCCTGCTTGCGGTCTTCCGGGCACATCGCGATGCCGGCGCGCACCGCGTCGCGCGGCGTGCCGAAGCTCACGCGGCGTCCGTCGAGTTCGACATGCCCCGCGCTCGGCCGCACCGCGCCGCAGATCAGCTTCATCAGCTCGGAACGCCCCGCGCCGACGAGCCCGAAGAAGCCGACGATCTCCCCACGCCGCGCGCTGAACGTCGCCGGCTCCGACAAGCCCGGCCCCATCAGCGCTTTCGCTTCGATCCGCACGTCGCCCGGCGGGCGCGGGCGATAGTTGTACACGTCGCTGATCGAGCGCCCGACCATGCAACTGATCAGGCGATCGCGTTCGAGACCCTCGACCGCTTCGAACGTCTCGATCGAGCGTCCGTCGCGAAACACCGTGACGCGGTCGCACAGCTCGTAGACCTCGTCCATTCGATGCGTCACGTAGATGATCGCGCGGCCCTCGGCGCGCAACGCGTCGATGATCTCGAACAGCTGCTTCGTCTCACGCGACGAGAGCGAGCTGGTCGGTTCGTCGAAGGCGATCACGCGCGCGTCGCGCATCAGCGCCTTGCCGATCTCGATCATCTGGCGCTGTCCGATCGACAAGTTCTTGACCTGCGCATTCGGATCGATGTGCTCGCCGAGACGCGCGAGCGTGGCCATCGCCCGCTCCACGAGCAAGCGCTCGTCGAGCACGCCGAAGCGGCTCGGCAACTGCCCGAGCATCAGGTTCTCCGCCACCGTCAGCTCGGGCACCAGGTGCAGCTCCTGGTAGATGATCGCGATGCCGGCATCGATCGCCGCCTTGGTGTTCGCGAAGCGCCGCTCGACGCCGGCGAGGCGCAGCGCGCCCGCCTGCGGATCGTTGACGCCCGAGAGCACCTTGAGCAGCGTCGACTTGCCCGCGCCGTTCTCGCCCATGAGGCCATGCACTTCGCCCGCGCGCACCTCGAACGACACGCGGTCGAGCGCGAGCACCCCCGGGAAGCTGACGGTGATGCCGTCGAGCTGCAGGTAAGGGGGCTCGGCGTCGTGACGCGTTGCGTTCGGCGCGGCTTCGGCGATTTCGTTCGCGTCACGCATGCTCGTTCAGATCCCGAGCTCGTCGCGCACTTGCTTCCAGTTGTCGCGCGTCATCAGCTTGCCCGTGGTCTGCGTATCGGCCGGCGGTTGCTTGCCCGTCTTGATCCAGTCGACCAGGTTCTCGGTGCTCTGCTTGCCGTGGTTCGTCGAGCTGACCGCGATCGTGCCGTAGAAGCCCGTCGGTTCCTTGCGCTGCAGTTCGGCGAACGCTTCGCCCGCGCCGTTGATGCCGACGCCGATCACGTCCGCGGACGGAATGTGCAACTGCTCCGACGCGCGCACGCCGCCGATCACCGTTTCCTCGTTCAGCGCGAAGATCACCCACTTCTTGATGTTCGGGTGCTTGGCGAACACCGGCGAGGCCGCGTTGAAGCCGCCTTCGTCGTCGGTGGTCTTTTGCGGCGCATCGAACATGTTGTCCTTCTTGAAGCCGTTCGCGAGCAGCGTCTGCGTGGCGCCGTCCGTGCGCAGCTTGGCCGTCGGCAGCTCGTAGTCGGAGATGCGCACGGCGCCCACTTCATCCGGGTTCCAGCCGCGGCGCTTCATCTCGTCGGAGATCGCCTGGCCGACCTGGTTGCCGATCTTGAACGCCGACATGCCGAGGTGCGGCACGTCGCCGAGCGGCTTACCCGACGAATCGACGAGCTGATCGTCCACCGTCACGAACTTCATGTTGTAGCGCTTCGCGCGCGCCTCGATGGCCGGTCCGAGCCGCACGTCCGGCGCGCAGATCACGAAGCCCTTCGCGCCTTGCGCGCCGAGGTTGTCGATCGCAGCGAGCACCTTTTCGCCATCGGGCGTGCCGATGTTGACGACCGAGAAGCCTTGCTTCTGGCCGAGCGCCGTCGCCGCCTTCTGCTCGTTGATGAACCATGCCTGCTCGGGCATCTTCACGAGGAAGCCGACCTTGAGCGGCTCGTCGGCGTGCGCGATCGATTGCGTCATTGCCAAGGGCGCCGCGAACAGCGTGGCCATGGCGGCACACAGCGTCAGGCGTCGAAGTTTGCTGGTCATACTCGTCTCCTTTGATGCGATCGGGTCTTTAGCGACCACGTGTGGTTAAGGCGTTGTTCAAGGGAACTCGATCCCGCTCTTAGCGGCCCCAGCGCAGCGCGAGCGGATTCGCTTCGCGTGCGAGTTCGAGCAGTTCAGCGCGGGTGGCGGGCGCAAGCGCTTCGAGCGGATGACGCACGGCGTCGCTCTTGATCACGCCGCCTTCTTTCATGACCGTCTTCGCCGCACGCAAGCCGCACTGGCGGTTTTCGTAGTTGATGAGCGGCAGGATGCGCGCGTAGCCTTCGCGCGCTTTGTCGCGTTCGCCGGCGTGATACGCGTCGAACACTTGGCGAATCAGGTCGGGCAGCAGCGCGCTCGACATCGTGCCCCTCGCGCCCGCGTCGAGATCGGGCATCAGCGTGATCGCCTCTTCGCCGTCGAACGGGCCTTCGATCGTGTCGCCGCCGGCTGCGATCAACGCGCGCAATTTCGCCGCGGCTTGCGGCACTTCGATCTTGAAGTAGCGCACGAGCGGCAACTCGCGAGCGAGCCGCGCGAGAAACGGCACGGACAGCGTGACGCCGGACAGCGGCGCGTCCTGAACCATGACCGGCACGCCCGCCGCTTCGGCCACGCGCGCGAAGTGATCGAACATCGACGCCTCGTCGGCGCGCAGCGCCACGCCGTGATACGGCGGCATCAGCATGACGAGGCTCGCGCCCGCGGCCGCCGCGCGCTTGGCCCGCGCGCTCGCGATGGCGGTGCTGAAGTGGCTGCACGTCACCATCACCGGCACGCGGCCCGCGGTCTGTTCGAGACACAGATCGACGAGGGTGTCGCGCTCGGCGTCGCTCAGGACGAACTGCTCGGAGTAGTTCGCAAGGATGCAGATGCCGTCGACCTGCTGGTCGACCATGCAGTCGATCACGCGCCGCTGACCGTCCAGATCGAGCTCGCCCGAATCGGTGAACGGCGTCGGCGCGACGGGAAAGACGCCTGAGAACGGACGGGCGAAGGTGGTCACAGCACGGGCTCCTGATGGTCGGTTGATCGGTCTGCCGGATCGCGTCGGCGGCGACCCGTGACGCGAAATAGCCATACTATATTCATCGCGATAAGCGGTATCGATTAGCGTTTTCCCCAAATCACCGCCTCGAATAGTAATGCTATTTCTATGCGACCCGGGCACAGATGCCCTGTAATTTCAACGAATTTCCCGGTATTTGAGCGAAGAGCCGATTAAGTACTCCCTTTTTAAGTTTGCCTTTTACCCAGATACCCACATTCTGAGTTTGTCGATTTAGTTTTACTATTTAAGAATTTCAGTGCCTTCAAGATGACCAACAAATCTCGCAAGCTCCGCTCCGCCCAATGGTTCGGCACCGCCGATAAAAACGGCTTCATGTACCGCAGCTGGATGAAGAACCAGGGCATCCCCGATCACGCGTTCGATGGGCGTCCGATCATCGGCATCTGCA
>NZ_JBCHAA010000022.1:0-146651 GCF_053525655.1 Trinickia camelliae | reverse complement strand
TGACGGGCTGCAGCGCCGGGTCGGCCAGGAAATCGTTCGGCAGCGAGCACGGCGCAGCCGGGTCGGCGCAGGTCAATTCGATCGCGGTCGGCGAGCGCATGCCTTCGTTGTACGTCGCGTAGGCGGTGAAGCCGGGCGTCGGGTTCCAGTTCAGGCCGATCGCCGGATTGAAGCGCGAGAACACATGGCTGCCGTTCAGCAGCGGCTGCAAGCCGCTTTCGTCACCGATGTCGGCCTTCGCCCAGTCGTAGCGTCCGGCGAGCGTCAGCGTCCATTGCTTTGTGAGCGACAGCGTGTCTTGCAGATAGAACCCGAGGTTGGCGTCACGCGTTTTCGCGTCGACTTGCTGGACGAAATCGCCGATGCCGATCGTCGCGCGCGACGCGGTGAAGGTCGCGTCCTGCGTCGATTGCGTGTAGTGCGAATTCGCGAAATCGGCGGCCAGGCCCGCGACGAACTGGTTCTCCATGCCGCCGAGCTTGCCGAGCAGCGTCAGCTGCAGGCTCGCGCCGTAGCTGTCGGTATCGATCGAGGATTGGACGTTGGTGCCTTCGAGCGTGTCGATCGTGCCGTCGGGCAGGACTTGCCCGAAATCGGCGTTGGTGTTGCTGCTGGTATTCGTGTTGACCAGGCGCCGGAAGTAAACGTTTCCGCTCAATTCGACGTGGTCGTTGAAATAATGGTCGCCGGAGAGCGTCACGTAGCCGGCGCTATTCTGGTTTTGGTCGGGAAATGTGTACGCCTGCCTGAAGTTGTCGAGGAACGAGCGCGGGATCGTCTGCGTGCCGTGCAGATCGTTGTCGGCGCCGCCTGCGGACAAAGAGACCGTGGTGTCGGCGTCGGTGTAGCGCAGCTTGCCGAAGCCCTGGCGCACGCGGCTCGAGTTGTGGTCGGCCCAGCCGTCGTCGTTGGCGGCGTCGCCGGTGACGTAGTAGTCGAGGTTCGGGCCGATCGTGCCGCCTTGCTCGATTTGCGCGGTTTTGCGGCCCCATGAGCCGCCCGTCACTTCGGCCTCGCCGCCCGGGTTCTCTTTGCCGTTCTTGGTCGAGATCGCGATCGCGCCGCCGAGCGTGTTCAGGCCGAACGTCGGGTTCGAGCCGGGGATCAACTGGATCGTGTCGATGGCTTGCTGCGGAATCAGGTCCCAGTTCACGACGTCGCCGAACGGTTCGTTGATCCGCACGCCGTCCATGAACACCGACAGGCCTTGCGGCGTGCCCACGAGCGGCGAGGCCGTGAAGCCGCGGTAGTTGATGTCGACTTGATACGGATTGCCTTGCGCCTCGTTGACGTCGACGCTCGGGAGGTTCTTCTCGAAGAAGTCGGTGAGCGTGCTGCGGTGCTGGTGTTCGAGGTCTTGTGCGCGCACGGTCTGGACGTTTGCGGGCACGAGGGATAGCGGTGTGCCGATGCCGAGCAGCGGCGTTGTGCCGATGACGATGACAGGGGCGAGGGTGATTTCTGCGGCCGGCGCTCCGGCGGCCGGTGCTTCGGGGAGCAAGGGGGCGGCGGCCGGTTCCGCCTGCGCCCAAGCAGCGACGGGCAAGTTGACGAGCACGCCGCCAACAAAAGCAGACAGGCGGACGCCGCGTCCGATCCGGGGGCCGGCCATCCGGCAGTCGGCGCTCCGGTGCTTTCGACGGCGGCGGTGCGTCATCGATCCTCCCCCCGCCCGAGTGATCCCCGGGCTTGCGCTGGCTATTGTTGTGCGGCTTTAGTGCGCGATGCCGCCGCAATCATTCGCGAATTGGCGTCGTTGCGAAACAGGATCGGCTGCTCGCGAGACTCGCCCGCAGTGGCCGCGAAACGTACCGCCTCGACGACTTCCTCATGCTTCGGCGACTTGTCGCAGACGGGGTCCGCGTTGGCCGCGTCGCCCGTCAGCAAGTACGCCTGGCAGCGGCATCCGCCGAGGTCGCGCGTTTTCTCGTCGCAACTGCGGCAGGGTTCCTTCATCCATTCGAAGCCGCGATAGCGGTTGAACGCCTCACTGTCGTACCAAATCTCGCGCAGCGTTGACGATTTCACGTTCGGCAACTTCAGCCCTGGCAGTCCGCGCGCCGCGTGGCAGGGGAGCGCCACGCCGTCCGGCGCAATGCCTAGGAACACGGCGCCCCAGCCGTTCATGCAGCGTTTCGGCCGGCGCTCGAAGTAGTCGGGAACGACGAAGAAGATCTTGCACGCGTCGCCGATCGTGTTGCGATAGCGCTCGACCACGGCTTCCGCCTCGGCGACTTGCTCACGCGTCGGCAGCAGATGCGCGCGGTTGGCATGCGCCCAGCCGTAGTACTGCGTGTTCGCCAGTTCGAGGTACTCGGCGCCCATGGCGAGCGCCATGTCGATGATCTTCGCGACGTGCGGGAGGTTGTAGCGATGCAGCACGCAATTCATCACCATCGGGAAGCCGTGCTGCTTGATCGATGCGGCGGTGCGTTTCTTGAGGTCGAAGGTGCGGGTGCTGCTCAGGAAATCGTTGAGCGCTTGCGTCGAGTCCTGAAATGACAGTTGGATGTGGTCGAGCCCGGCCGCTTTCAAATCGCCAAGGCGTGTGTTCGTGAGCCCGACGCCGGACGTGATCAGGTTCGTATAGAAGCCGAGCGCGCGCGCCTCGCCGACGAGCACTTCGAGGTCCTCGCGCACGAGCGGTTCGCCGCCAGAAAAACCCAGTTGCGCGGCGCCGAGCGCGCGTGCTTGCCTGAGCACGTCGAGCCACTCGCTGGTGTCGAGTTCGCGGTGGTGCTCCGTGTAGTCGACCGGGTTGTAGCAGAACACGCAATGCAAAGGGCAGCGGTAAGTCAGCTCCGCGAGCAGCCATAGCGGCGGCGCGATTGCCGGCTTCGAGCCGGTCGTTGCGGTTGACGCAGAGAAGGTGTTCGTCATGCGCGCCACTCCAGCCATCCATGCGTCAGCGCATCGGCGACGAACGCGCGGACCTCCGCACCGATGCCGGTCGCATTGAACGCGCGTTCGAGATCGGCGATCAGCGCATCGAGATCACGTGTGCCGTCGCAGCGTTTCAAGATTTCCGCCGCGCTTTGATTCAGCTTCACCATCCCTTCCGGATAGAGCAACACGTAGGCGTCCTGCGCGGGCTCCCATTGCAAGCGGAACAGCGCCTTGATCGCGAGACGCGCGGTGTCGGCTTCCTGCGGCGGGCGAGCGGCATCATTCATCATGGGAACGCCTTTTCGATCGCGTCGAGCATCGTCCACAGAATGTCGAGCTTGAACTGCAGGATGTCCAGCGCGCGTTCTTGTTGATCGCGCCGCGTGAAATGATTCAGCGTCACTTCGAGCCCATGTTCGACGTCGCGCTCGGCGAGCGCCACGCGCGAACGGAAATACGCGAGACCGTCCGCGTCGATCCACGGATAGTGCTCGGGCCATGTCGCGAGCCGGTCGCGATGAATCTGCGGCGCGAACATCTCGGTGAGTGACGAACATACTGCTTCCTGCCAAGGCGCTCGGCGGGCGAAGTTAACGTACGCATCGACGGCGAAGCGCACGCCGGGCGCGACGAGCTTGAGCGATCGCAGCTCTTCGCGCGGCAGGCCGACGGCGTCTCCCAATCGCTCCCATGCTTCGATGCCGCCTTCATTGCCGCCGTGGCCGTCGTGATCGAGGATGCGCAGCACCCAGCGGCGGCGCGTCTCGCGATCAGGACAGTTCGACAGAATCGCTGCGTCCTTGAGCGGGATATTGATCTGATAATAAAAGCGGTTCGCGACCCATCCGCGAATCTGCTCGCGCGAGCAGCCGCCTGCCGTCATCTTCACGTTGAACGGATGGTGGATGTGATACCCCGCGCCCTTGGCGCGCAACTGCGCTTCGAATTCGTCGCGCGTCCACGGCATTGCCGTTTCGGATTGGGCGGATTGTGTCGATTGGGCGCTCATAGATCGAACGCCATTCCGTCATAGCCGACTTCGATTCCGTGCTCCGACAGCGTCCGGCGCTCGGGACCGTCATCGACGAGGATCGGGTTCGTGTTGTTGATATGGACCAGCACCTTGCGCACGCCGGCGCGCTCGATCGAATCGAGCACTTCGATCATGCCGCCAGGGCCACTTTGCGGCAAATGACCCATCTCTGCCGCGTGCTTTTGCGAAATGCCGAGGCGGATCATCTCGTCGTCGGTCCACAGCGTGCCGTCGACGAGCAGCAGATCCGCGCTTCGCATCGCGTCCAGCACCGGCGGTTCGATGACGCCGATTCCCGGTGCGTAGAACGCGCGCTTGCCCGATGCGAGATTCGTGAACACGAGACCGATGTTGTCGCCGGGGCGCGGGGAGGTGCGATGCGGCGAATAGGGCGGCGCCTTGCTGGTGAGAGGCACCGCGTCGATTTGCACGCCGGGCAGCGCGTCGAGCATGAGCGGACCGCCGTCGAAGATGATCGCGTGACGCTCGAAACCGCAGTAATCGAACAGCAGAGGGCCGATCGGAAAACCCGTGCACAGGTCTTCCCAAACGGCGTCGGTCGTGTAGAGCGAAAGCGGCGTGGCATGCTCGCGCAGCATCAAAAGACCGGTGACGTGATCGATCTGCGCATCGACCGTCACGATTGCGGCGATGCCCGTGTCGCGTATTCGACGAGCCGGTTGCAGTTCGGGATTGGCGGCGATTTGCGCGAGGACGTCGGGTGACGCGTTGACGAGCAGCCAGTCGACGCCGTTCGCGCTGACGGCGATCGACGATTGCGTGCGGCGAGTCGCGTTGATCGTGCCGCGCCGGACGCCTTCACAGTTTCGGCAATTGCAGTTCCATTGCGGAAAGCCGCCGCCCGCAGATGAGCCGAGGACCTTGATCTTCATGCAGTACCGCGCGGAGTGCGCGCCTCTCAAGGAAATCGAGTTCAACCACTAGCATGCGCTGAATATGCCTACCCTGTTCGTGCGGCGCACAACGCAATCCCGCTCCGAGGTGACTGGCTCGTCGCATGAGGAACGGCTGGCGGTCGAGAGCGGGGCGGCGCTTGCCGCCCCTCACAACTCACGCGGTGCTACCGCGTGGCGACATACATCGTGATTTCGAAACCAAGACGGATATCGGTGTAGCTAGGCGTTGTCCATTGCATAGTCGTTCCTCCATCTTCGGCACAGACACGGGTTCGCCGCAGCCCCGGCGCCCGGCGCGGGAACCCTTTCGCGCCCGGCAAAAAGCAATCTTCATACCTGTGGCCAGCCTGACTCAAGCGAACGCGACGGCTGGTTTCGTGATTCAGTCGGAGTCGGCAGATCCGATATTGCGCCCAATCAGCGGAACTAGAAAAGGATTGCTTTGCGGCTGCCGCCGCCATTTTCAAGCCACGACTGACGGTGGAGCGCTATCGAGCGCAAAAAAGTGACAGACGCCCGAATATTCCTCGCGCAACGAGTGTTATCGATATGTTGGACACGCTCACTCAACGGGGAAAACAGGTATGGAAAAAACTATCCGCTCGAACGGCCGCGCCGTTCGCCTTCTGGCCGCCGGCGCGATGTTGATCGCGATGTCTTCGCCCTTGATCGCCTACGCTCAAACGACAACCGTGCCGCCGGAACTCCAGCCTGAGGGCGCGACCGTGGTGGCGTCGCTGGCGGCATCCGGCGTACAGATCTATGTATGCAAGCGCGACGCCAGCAACCAGCTCGCGTGGGTCTTCAAGGCGCCGCAGGCCGATCTTTACGACGCCTCCGGCAAGCTGACCGTCAAGCACGGGGCCGGCCCCTCATGGCAGTCGGCGGACGGCAGCAAGATCACCGGCAAGGTGCTGCAGCACGCCGCCAATCCCGACGATGCCGGCGCGATTCCGATGCTGCTCCTGCAGGCGACCGACGCGGGCGGCCCAGGGCTGCTCAGCACGGTTCGCTATGTTCAGCGCCTGGCCACCCACGGCGGCGCAGCACCCGCCGCGCCTTGCACGCAAGAGGGACAAGAAGGGCGCAGCCCTTACACCGCGCAGTACGTGTTCCTCCAGTAACGAATCAGGCAACGGAATCCCGCAACGTCGGCGGACGCACGATCTTTGTGCGTCCGCACATCGATCTGCCTCATCAAAGTGCCTCGCGACAGGCGCATAATGCCGTTCGAAGAGCAGGCCAGATAGTCACCGTAACGCTAGGCGGAGGACGTCATGGAAGCGAAGAACGAAGATGCTGTCGCGCACCTGATCAACGATGTGGTGGATTACGCGCGGGGACGATTGCCGGAACCCGTCTTCACCGCGGTAGAACCCTTCCTGCTGCATTACTACGAGCAGGCCGATGCGGACGACGTGCAAAGCCGCAACATCGCCGATCTCTACGGCGCCGCCATGGCGCATTGGCAGACCGCGCAGAAATTTGTCTCCGGCAGCGAGCAGCTGCGTGTCTACAACCCCGTGCTCGATCAGCACGGCTGGCATTCTGACCACACGGTCATTGAAATCGTCAACGACGACATGCCGTTCCTCGTCGACTCGGTGACGATGGAGGTGAACCGCTGCGGGCTCGCGCTGCATTCCGGGTTGCACCCGGTGTTCCGGGTCTGGCGCGGTGCGAACGGCGCCATCGAGCGCGTCGCACTCGGCGGCGCAGCGGTGGCGGGCGCCGCCGACACCGCGCCTTCCCGGCTCGAATCGTTCATCCACTTCGAAATCGACCGCTGCGGCGACGCAGCGAAGCTCGCCGAGCTGCGCGCGAATCTAGCGCGCATCCTGGGCGACGTGCGCGCCTCAGTCGAGGATTGGCCGAAGATCACCGAGGTCGCGAAGAGCACGATCAAGGACATGCTTGCGCGCGAGTCGTCCCCCGACGGCGTCGAGGCGCGCGCGTTCCTCGAATGGATGGTCGCCGACCATTTCACGTTTCTCGGCCAGCGCGATTACGAACTCGTGACTCACGACGGCGGTTTCGCGCTGCGTGGTATACCCGGTACCGGATCCGGCATCCTGCGTGAGGCATTGCGCTCCGCCGGCACGCCGGACCTCACGCCGCTGCCGTCCGCGGCAGCCGACATCATCAGCGGTCCGGTGCCGATCTTCCTGACGAAAGCCAATTCGCGCGCGACCGTCCACCGGCCCGGCTACCTCGATTACGTCGGCGTGAAGCTCGTGGGCGAAGATGGCAAGCTGCGCGGCGAGCGGCGCTTTATCGGGCTCTATACGTCGACCGCCTACACGGGTTCCATTGCCGACATTCCGATCGTGCGCCGCAAAAGCGCGAACGTCGTGCGGCGTGCGGGGTTTCTCGCCAAGGGGCACCTCTATAAATCGCTCGTGACGGTGCTCGAAACGTATCCGCGCGACGAACTGTTCCAGACCAACGAAGACGATCTCTTCGAGATCGCGCTCGGCGTGCTGCGCCTGCAAGAGCATCAGCGCACGCGGCTCTTCGTGCGGCGCGACCGCTTCGACCGTTTCGTGTCGTGCCTCGTTTTCGTGCCGCGCGAAAAGTACAACACCGATTTGCGCCGCCGCATCGCGAAGCTGCTCACGGGCGCATTCAACGGCACGGCCGTCGAATTCACGCCGCTGCTGTCGGAGTCGCCGCTCGCGCGTATCCATATCGTGGTGCGCACGCAGCCTGGCGCGCTACCCGAAGTCGATACGCGCGAACTCGAAGCACGCCTCGTTCAAGCGACGCGCCGCTGGCAGGACGACCTCGCCGACGCCTTGCTCGACAGCTTCGGCGAAGAGGAGGGCAACCGGCTGCTGCAACGCTACGGCGATTCGTTCCCGGCCGGCTATCGCGAGGATTACGCGGCACGCACGGCGGTGCGCGATATCGAGCTGATCGAACAGGTGCAGAACGGCAAGCCGCTCGCGATGAATCTGTATCGGCCGATTGAGGCGGCGTCGCGTGCGTTTCGCTTCAAGGTCTTCCGCACCGAACAGGCGATCGCGCTGTCGCGCAGTCTGCCGATGCTCGAGCATCTCGGCGTGCGCGTCGATGAAGAGCGGCCGTACCTGATCGAGCCCGAAGGCTCGAAGGCGGCATGGGTGCACGATTTTGGCCTTGAGCTGGCCGACGACGTCGAGTTCGACATCGAGCGCGTGAAGACGCTGTTCGAGGATGCGTTCGAGCGCGTCTGGTCCGGCGAGATCGAAAGCGACGATTTCAACCGCCTGGTGCTGCGCGCCCAGCTCGGCTCGCGCGAAGTGACGATATTGCGTGCCTACGCGAAGTATCTGCGCCAAGTCGGCTCCACGTTCAGCGACGCCTATATCGAACGCGCGGTGACCGGCAACCCGGCGCTCGCGCGCCAGCTCGTCGAGCTTTTTATCGCGCGCTTCGACCCGGCGCTCGGCGACACGCGCGACGCCTACACCGAGCAGTTGACGAAGAATCTCGAAGCCGCGCTCGACCAGGTGCCCAATCTCGACGAAGACCGCATCCTGCGGCAGTTCCTCGGCGTCATCAACGCGACGGTGCGCACCAACTACTTCCGCCGCGCGAGCGACGGCAAGCCGCTGCCGTATCTGTCGTTCAAGCTCAATCCGGCGAAGGTGCCAGGGCTGCCCGAGCCGAAGCCGATGTTCGAGATCTGGGTGTACTCGCCGCGTGTCGAAGGCGTGCACTTGCGCGGCGGACGTGTCGCGCGCGGCGGCCTGCGCTGGTCCGACCGTCGCGAGGACTTCCGCACGGAAGTGCTTGGGCTGATGAAGGCGCAAATGGTGAAGAACACCGTGATCGTGCCGGTCGGCTCGAAGGGCGGCTTCGTCGTGAAGAACCCGCCGCCGGCGGGCGACCGCGAAGCGTTCATGCGCGAAGGCGTCAGTTGTTACCAGACGTTCCTGTGCGGCCTGCTCGACGTCACGGACAATCGCGTCGCCGGTGCGATCGTGCCGCCGCCGAACGTCGTGCGCGCCGATACCGACGACCCCTATCTCGTCGTCGCCGCCGACAAGGGCACGGCCACGTTCTCCGACTACGCGAACGCGATCTCGCACAACTACGGCTTCTGGCTCGACGATGCGTTCGCGTCGGGCGGCTCGGTCGGCTACGACCACAAGAAGATGGCGATCACCGCGCGCGGCGCGTGGGAATCGGTGAAGCGCCATTTCCGCGAGATGGGCGTCGATACGCAGGCGACCGATTTCACGGTGGTCGGCGTCGGCGATATGTCGGGCGACGTGTTCGGCAACGGCATGCTGCTGTCGCCGCATATCCGGCTCGTGGCCGCGTTCGACCATCGTCATGTGTTCCTCGATCCGAATCCGGACCCGGCGGTGAGCTTCAAGGAGCGTCAACGCCTCTTCGCGCTCGAACGATCGAGCTGGGGCGACTACGATACGTCGACGATCTCGGCGGGCGGCGGCGTGTATCCGCGCACGGCGAAGACCATTCCCGTGTCGCCCGCGATGCAGGCGGTGCTGGGTATCCATGCGGCAACGCTCGCGCCTGTCGACCTGATTCGGGCGATTCTGCTCGCACCGGTCGATCTGCTTTACAACGGCGGCATCGGCACCTATGTGAAGTCGAGCCGCGAGACGCATCTGCAAGTGGGCGACCGCGCGAACGACGCCGTGCGCGTGAACGGTGCGGAGCTGCGCGTGAAGGTCGTGGCCGAGGGCGGCAATCTCGGGCTCACGCAGCTCGGGCGCATCGAGTTCGCGCAGAAGGGCGGCCGCATCAATACCGATGCGATCGACAATTCCGCGGGCGTCGACTGCTCAGATCACGAGGTGAACATCAAGATTCTGCTTGGCCTCGTGATGGCCGACGGCGAAATGACCGACAAGCAGCGCAATAAGCAGCTCGCCGAGATGACCGACGAAGTGGGCCTGCTCGTGCTGCGCGACAACTACTATCAAACGCAGGCGCTATCGATAGCGGGGCGCTACGTCGCCGAGTTGCTCGAACCCGAGGCGCGGCTGATGCGCTACCTCGAACGCCTGGGACGCCTGAATCGCGTGATCGAATTCCTGCCGACCGACGATGAGCTCGCCGAGCGGCTCAGCGCGAAACAGGGGCTCACGTCGCCTGAGCGCGCGGTGTTGCTCGCCTACAGCAAGATGTGGCTCTACGATGAATTGCTCGAATCCGACGTGCCGGAAGACCCGCTCGTCGCCGGGATGCTGGTCGACTATTTCCCGACTCCGCTGCAAGCGCGCTTTGCCGAACCGATGCAGCGGCATCCGCTCAAGCGCGAAATCCTCGCGACGCATTTGACCAACGCGCTCGTGAATCGCGTCGGCTGCGAGTTCATTCATCGCTTGCAGGAGGAGACGGACGCGACGCCCGGCGATATCGTGCGCGCGTGCATCGTCGCACGCGATGTGTTCGACCTCGACGACGTCTGGCGCCGCATCGATGCGCTCGATAATCGCGTCGCCGACGACGTGCAGGCGCGCATGTTCGTCGAAGTGGCGCGGCTCGTCGAGCGCGCGGCGTTGTGGTTCCTGCGGCACTTGGAGACGAGCGCCGAGCGTGTCGACAGCGACGGCGTCGCCGCGCTCATCGCGCGCTGCCGCGATGCGGCGCAACGGCTCGCGCCGCAATTGCCGGAGCTGTTGCCGCCGGAAGACCTCGAAGCACTGCAGGAACGTCAGCGCGCGCTCGTGGAGGCGGGCGTGGATGGCGAGCTCGCGATGCGCGTGGTGAGCCGCGAGATTTCGGCGGCGGTGCTCGATATCGCCGATGTCGCGGCGGCGAGCGGGCGACCGCTCGAACTCGTCGCCGGCGTGTATTTCTCGCTCGCGACGCAACTCAACTACGGCTTTATTTCCGAGCGTGCGAGCGCGCTGCCCACGCACACGCATTGGGACCTGCTCGCGCGTGCGGCTGCGCTCGCAGAGTTCGCGCGCTTGAGGCGCGCTGTGTCGATCAGCGCGCTCGCCGAGGCGCGCGAGCTGAACACGGCAGAGGCGATCACGAACGTGTGGCGCGACAAGCGGACGGCGTCCCTCGAACGCCACGCGCGCTTGATTGCGGAGCAACGGGCCACCGGCGGCGCAAGCCTGTCGATGCTGCTTGTGCTCGTGCGGGAAATGGCCGTGCTGGAACGGGCTTGAGGGCATTTCTCGACACGATTCCGGCGAATTGCCGATAATAGCGGCTCTCACAGAGCCGCTATTCGTGGACTGGCGTGCCCGGGCTGACCGGGCACGCATGACGCCGCCGGCGGTCGAGGTCTCGCATTGCCGAGATAATTTTGCACCGTGGCACGCGCATTGCTCAGCGCAGGAGCATGCATGCCGCAGCCTCCGCCGCATCTCAGTGAATCCGTTGCGTGCCTCTCTTTCCGTTCTATGCGCAAAACACTTCTCGTTTTTCTATTCCTGTTGTTAGCGACCTTGGGTGTCGCTACTCCATCCGGTGCCGCGACGCCCGCGGCCGTTCCCGCCTCGAATCCCTCGACCGTCGCGCTGACGCCCGATGAGGCGCGCCGCGCGCTCGAAGTGCTCAACGATCCAACGCGCCGCGTGCAGATCGAGGACACCCTGCGAGCGATCGCCGCGGCAGGCGCGCTCGCTGCGCCGCCGGCCTCGGCGGCGGTTCCCGCTTCCGCGGCGGCATCGGCGCCGAGTGCCGCGAGCGCGGCGTCGGGCACATTGGCGTCCGCGTTCAAGGCGAACGGTCTCGCATCGCAGCTATCGCGTCAGGTGGTGGGGGGCGTGCACGTGGTCGGCGGCGCGCTCGGGCGCTCGACGGCGGCCTTGCTCGATACGCAATCGGTGCGCGCGTGGTGGCGCGAACAAATGTCGAGTCCGCAGGACGTTGCGTTGCTGTGGCATCTCGCATGGGTGGTTCTTGGCACGCTGATCCCGGCGGGCTTGCTTGCGGCGCTGACGCACTATGTGTTCAAGAAGCGCGTGCAGGCGCTGGTAGGGCGCAAGATCGAAATCGAGGAAGAAGCGATGCGTGTGGCGCGGCGGCATGCGGCCGCAACGGAAGCGCAAGCCATTCCGCCTGCGTCGGCAGCGGCAGTTGCGGCATCCGGCGCCGCCCTGCGTGCGACGGACACCGCCGCGGCACGCATCGCACGCAATGCGGCGAAGGCGGGGCACCATTGGACCGTGCTGCAACGCTTGCCGATCGCGCTCTTGCGCATCGTGCTCAAGGCCGTGCCGCTCGTGGTGTTCATCGTCGTCGCGATTGCGCTGATGTCCGCGCTCACCGACGAAGGCAGTCCCGGCGAGCGCGTGCTCGACTCGCTGATCCAAATCTTCGCGATATGCCGCGCGATCGCGCTTGCGGGTGAGTTCTTCTTCGCGCCGCAAACACCGAGGCTGCGTCTATTGAGGCTGTCGGACCCGTGGGCGCAGTTCGCGCAGCGCTGGGTCGTCCGGCTCGTCACCGTGCTCGGCGTGGGCGCGGGTGTCGCCGCGGTACCGCTGCCGCTCGGTCTCGCACCCGAGGCGCACTTGGCGATCGTGAAGGTCGTCACGCTGATCGGCCACGTGATGATCTCGATCCTGATCCTGCAATGCCGCCGTCCGGTCGCGCGCTGGATTCGCAAGTCCATGAACAAGGATCGCTCGCTGCTCATCGTCGGCAATTGGCTCGCCGACGTATGGGCAGGCCTTGCGGTGTTCTTCGTAATGGCGCTTTGGTTTGTATGGGCGCTCGATGTACACAACGGCTATCGCGTGCTGTTGCATCGCGGCGGCCTTTCGGTGCTCGTGCTGATCGGCGCGCGGCTGGTCGCGATGGTGACGTTCGGCGTGCTCGGCCGTATTTTCAAGCTCAAAGAGGGCGAGACGGGGTCGATCGCGTTTCAGCACGCGTATCGCTATTACCCGCTGCTGCGCCGTATCGCGTCGGCGATCATCTTGCTCGTGATGGCCAACCTCCTGCTTGCCGCGTGGGGCATCCACGTGTGGCATACGCTGGCGGGCGGCACCATCGGCTCGAAGCTCGCGTCGGCGTTCACGACGATCGCGGTCGCGGCGATCATCGCGCTCGTCGCGTGGGAGTCGATCAACATCGCGCTCGAACACCGGCTCGACGTCTGGACCGCCGATGGCGATCTCGTGCGCGCGACACGGCTGCGCACGCTGGTGCCGATGCTGCGCGCGGTCGTCTTCATCGTGATCGCGCTGGTGGTGGTGCTGACGGGCTTGAGCGAGCTCGGCGTGAACACGGCGCCGTTGCTTGCGGGCGCAAGCATTTTTGGCGTCGCGCTCGGCTTCGGTTCGCAAAAGCTCGTGCAGGACTTCATCACGGGGATCTTCCTGCTGATGGAAAACGCACTGCAGGTGGGCGACTGGGTGACGCTCGCGGGCGTGTCGGGCACGGTCGAGTATTTGTCGATCCGCACCGTGCGCTTGCGCGGTGGCGACGGTTCGCTCTATACCGTTCCGTTCAGTTCGGTGTCGACCGTCAACAACACGAATCGCGGCATCGGCAATGCGGCGGTTTCGGTGAGCATCGTCTACGGCCAGGACATCGATCTTGCTGTCGCGACGCTCAAGGAGATCGGGGCCGCGCTGCGCGAGGACGAGCGCTTCAAGGACGGGATCTTGTCCGACTTCGCTTATTGGGGCGTCGATAAGGTCGATGGCGCGTTGGTGACGATGAGCGGCCAGGTGCAATGCCGCGATACGAAGCGCTGGGCCGTGCAGCGCGAATTCAATTTGCTGATTGCGCAGCGGTTTAAGGAGAAGGGGATCGAGATCGCAAATCCGCAGCGGAACGTGCTGGTGGGGGAAGGGGTGATTGGGCAAGCGGAGGCTGCCGATCTAAAGGCGAAGCCGACCCAGGAGGCGGAGTCGGCTTCGGTCAAGTCAGTGCAGCAGCAGTCGCGCAAGGCTTAGCGCTGCGCGCCAAGATATGGACTGCAAGCTCGTGTATCCGAGGAAACCGGCTTTGAAGAAAACGGATGTGCAATGCCTCGTCTGAATCGATATGTTCATGCCGTCAATCTTTTTTGTCTCTTGACTGCCGTGCACGCGGAGGCAACGACACTGACCGGTATCTTTTCCGGCCAAGGCCGTTCGTGCTCAGGGCGGCTCACGCTGACAAGCAAGACGATCGAATGGAAGACGCCTTATAGCACCTGCATGGCGACGACTTATGACGTCTTAGAGCAGGACCTGGAAGACAAAGCCCCCATTGCCTCCTATCGCCTTAAGCATCTGAATGCCGCCTGCAAATTCCCTTATATTTCCGTGAAGTTCGATCCCGCGTATCCCGACTACTGGCAACTGGTCGGATATGCGAGCAAGAAGGCTTTCGAGCAAAGGAAAGAGGATGAGCCGGAGCAGCAGGATCAGCGGCTAGAATGCAGTGCCCGGAAGCTCGAATGACGATACCTTTGTGCCTCAATAAGTAGGTAGGCCGTCAACGGATTGTTTTTGCATGAGCGGGCACGAGAGTGCCCGTAGACCTGTCGTCAATAAGAAAAGGAAACGCCCATGCTGACTCGCTCCCTCGTCTCGCTCGCCGCGCTAACGCTCGCTGCCTGTGCCACCACTTCGAAAGCTCCGCAAGACAACGGCAGCTTTGCCGACGCGGTGCCTTCCGGCCGCCCCGTGAAGGTGATGATCATTTCGATGTTCGAGCCCGAAGGGCAAGTGTGGCTAAATCATCTGGGCCCTTGGGAATCGATTCCCGTCGCGGGGCTCTCTCCTGACTATCCCAACGTTCACTGCAACCAGCAAGACATCTGCGTGATGACGACGGGCATGGGCCACGCGAATGCGGCGGCGTCGACGATGGCCATGGCGTTCTCGCCGCGCTTCGACTTGCGCAAGACGTATTTCCTCGTCGCGGGCATCGCCGGCATCGATCCGGCGCAGGGCACGCTCGGCTCGGCGGCGTGGGCGAAGTACCTGGTGGACTTCGGCATTCAATGGGAGCTTGATGGGCGAGAGATTCCGCGCGGCTGGAAGACCGGCTACCTCGGCATCAATACCAAGAACCCCAACGACAAGCCGCCGCTCGACTATCGCAGCGAAGTGTTCCAGCTCAACCCGCAGCTCGCCGATACGGCTTTTGCGCTATCGCACAGCGTCGCGCTTTCCGACAGCAAGGAAGCGCAGGTCGCGCGCGCCAAGTATCGCTATGCGCCTGCGAATCAGCCGCCGTCGGTGATTCAATGCGACACGCTCGCCAGCGACAACTGGTGGTCGGGCACGTTGCTAGGCCAGCGCGCCCGCGATTGGACCAAGATCCTCACGGATGGCAAGGGCGTGTATTGCACGACGCAGCAGGAAGACAACGCAACGTATGAAGCGCTCACGCGTGCGGCGAGCGCTAACCGTGTCGATTTGAAGCGCGTTGCCGCGCTGCGCGCGGGTTCGGACTTCGATCGCCCTTACACGGGACAAACCAGCGCGGACAATCTGCTCAACTACGCCGCCCAAGGCGGCTTTACGCCGGCCGTCGAGAACCTGTATCGCGCAGGGAATCCGCTCGTGCAGGACATCGCGACGCATTGGGGGGATTGGCGTGATGGCGTGCCCCAGCGCTAAGCATTCGCTCGCGTAAGCGAAAGCGTCAGTGTTGATTCGGCCGGAACGGCGTCCACACGGGTGTGTCGGTATTCCAATGATCGAGTTCCGAAGGCAGTGTGTTGAACATGATGGGCTCCTTGATCCGTTGCTAAGGCTTCAATCGACGTATCGTCTTGAAGCTGCGCGCCGCGCGGCGTTTAGCGATGCCGCGCGACACGCTCGCAATCCATTCGCTTAGCGCCCAGCGCGCGCAAGACGCAGCGAGTCGCCGTTTTCCTGCAGCACGACGCGTTCCGCTTGCGTTTGTCCTTGCAGGCTCAGGTTCGGATAGCTCTGTTTGCTCATCGACGGCAGCGAGCCGTCGCGCTCCGCTTGCACGACTTCGCTCTTCACTTCCGCGCGCGTCTTCGTGCTCGTGCCGACCCACGAGTAGTCGTTATACGAACCGGCGTGTCCGATGCCGCCGCCTTGAGCGAATGCCGCCGTGCTGGCCAGCAGCGAAAGTGCAAGACCAGCAATCAGTTGGCGCTTCATGGTGAGACTCCTGTCTATCGATACGATTTGTGCGCTGACGATCAGCGCCGCGACAGGCTGAAATGTAGGGGAGGGCGGGCGTTCCGATAAATGGGAAATCGGCGAAATGTTTTTTTGCCGAAGGCGAACAATGCGTTCGCTGCTGGAAGACCTTATGTGAATCGCGGGATTAAGAGCCCGTCTTTAGCACGTTGAAGCCCGGCAACGCACTAAAGACGCGCAACAGCACAAGACAGCCCGCTCACGCGAGCCATTCGGAAATCACAGGCGTATCGAGCGCCGGCGCTTTTTCCAGTTCTTCGAACGTCCTCTTGCTGCAGGTCTTTTCGAGGCTTTCCCGGCCGCTCAGCAACGGGCAGCGGTCGAACACCTCGGCGATCCAGTCGACGAATACCCGCACTTTCGGCGACAAGTGCCGGCTATGCGGATACACAACCGAAATCGGCATCGGCAGCGGTTTCCAGTCGAGCAGCACCTCCTTCAGATCGCCGGTGCGCAAATGCGGCAACACCATGAAGCGGGCCAGCTGGATCAGGCCGAAGCCTTCGAGCGCGCAGGTCAAGTACGCGTCGGCATCGTTGACGGAGACCAACCCGTTCATCTTGACTTCGACTTCCTTGCCGTCGACGAGGAACGACCAATCGATCACGCGCCCAGTACGGCTCGAAAAATAATTTACCGCGCGATGCTGGCTCAAATCATCGAGCGTCGTCGGCTCGCCCATCCGCTCGAGATAGCTCGGCGCCGCGCACGTCACGCCTTCGAACAAGCCGATGCGGCGGGCGACCAGCGACGAATCCTGCAAAGCGCCCACCCGAATCACGCAATCGACGCCTTCTTGCAGCAAGTCGACAGGCCGGTCCGATAAGCCGAGCTGCAAATCGATGTCGGGATACTTCGTATGAAATTCGCACAGCGCCGGAATCACGAGAGTTCGGCCGATCGAGCCCGGCATATCGATGCGCAGCTTGCCGTGCGGTTTCTTATTGCCGTTTTGGAGCGACGTTTCGGTCTCTTCGACATCCGCGAGAATGCGCACGCAGCGCTCGTAGTAAGCGGCGCCGTCGGGCGTGAGGCTCAAGCGGCGCGTCGTGCGATGCATCAGGCGCACGCCGAGGAACGCCTCGAGATTCTGAATAATCGTGGTGACCGATGCGCGCGGGAGGTCCAGCGTTTCCGCGGCTTTGGTGAAGCTATTCGTGTCGACGACACGAGTGAACACTTGCATGGCCTGAAGCCGGTCCATCGCAACCTCCAGCGGAATGGCTTGCCCCATCCGAGTGCCCGCAGGCAGACAGATGTGATCGATTGTTTGGGCGCACCGAATTGTGTTGCCGGATTATAGGCATTTATTCGCGAGCTTGCCGAACCCACAATTCGGGCCATTGTGAACTGTCGCGCTTTGCGCTTTTGGCTATGGAAGCTCTCGATACCCGTAATCCGTTCGTTCCGCCCTTCACGTCCGTGGGGCGGACGTTGACGGTCACCGATGTGCAGATACCGGGGTACGAGAAACACATTACGCTGCGCCTTTATCGCCCGGCAAATAAAACCGCGCTGCCAATAGTGCTTTATTTTCATGGCGGCGGTTTTGTACGCGGTTCGCTCGATGAAGCCGATTTTGAAGCACGGTATTTATCGGAGCAATTAACGGCGCTCGTCGTTTCCGTCGATTATTCGCTCGCGCCGAAACATCCGTTTCCGGCGGCGCCCGAAGACGCCTACCGCGCGGCGCGCTGGATCGAAAGCAAGGCGCGGACTTACGGCGGCAATCCGAAGCGGATTGGCGTGGCCGGGCATGACGCGGGCGGGCAGATCGCGAACTGCCTCGCGTTCATGGCGCGCGATCGCGGCGACGTCATCGTGCGGGCCCAGGCGCTGCTCGGCCCGATGCTCGATCCGAGCTTGACGCGCCTCGGCGATGCCGCGCGCTTGTCGTCCGACATCACCGCCAGCGAATGCGCGGCGTGCTATCGCGCGTACCTGCCGCAAGCGGCGCAGCGCATCCATCCCTATGCGGCGCCGCTCGAAGCATCGCGGCTGGCGGGCTTGCCGGGCACGCTGATCGTGACCGCGCAAAACGACGTGCTGCACGTCGAGGCGGAGAAGTACGCAGGGAATTTAATCGGAGCTGGAGTGTTAACTCAGGTCATTCGTTTTCCCAGCGTCTCGCACGCCGCGCTGGCTCAGCACACGCCTGCCTTGCAGGAAGTCGTCCGATTTTTTCAGTGCCGCCTTGATCCGCGTGCACTTCGCTAAATGCTCGCTAAAGATTCCTTTCGCCAAAATTTAAAAAACCGGAGGTAATTATGTCTCAGCGTTTTACTCGCTCACGCATTGCCATAGCCGTTACCGCAACGCTCGTCATAGCCGCACTGGGCACGTTCGGCGCGATCCGCGTGAATGCCAGCGCACCGGCTCACGCGGCGCCCACGGCGCCGGAAGTCGATGTCGCCAACGTTCTGAATCGCACCGTCACCGACTGGCAATCGTATTCCGGCCGGATGGAAGCGATCGATCGCGTCGAGATCCGGCCGCTCGTATCGGGCACGATCGTCTCCGTGAATTTCAAGGACGGCTCGCTCGTCAAGAAAGGCGACGTGCTGTTCGTGATCGACCCGCGTCCGTACCAGGCCGAAGTCGATCGCACGGCAGCGCAAGTCGCCGCCGCTCAGGCACGCGTCGGCTACACGCAGACCGATTGGGAGCGCGCGCAGCGCCTGATCAGTGATAACGCCATCGCCAAGCGCGACTACGACCAGAAGCAGAACGACGCGCGCGAAGCGGCCGCGAACCTGAAGGCCGCGCAAGCCGCGCTCGAAACCGCGCAGATCAATCTCGGCTATACCAAGATCGTCGCGCCGGTAGCGGGCCGCGTGTCGCGCGCCGAGATCACGCTCGGCAACATCGTCTCTGCTGGCGCAAGCTCGCCGGCGCTGACGACGCTCGTGTCCGTCTCGCCGATCTACGCCTCGTTCGACGTCGACGAGCAAACGTATCTGCAATACATCGGCAACGCGAGAAACGGCCACGACGTGCCCGTCCAGCTCGGCCTCGCCAACGAAACCGGCTACTCGCGCAGCGGCACGATCGCGTCGGTCGACAACCGGCTCGATACGTCGTCGGGCACGATCCGTGTGCGTGCGCGCTTCGACAACGCCGACGGCGCGCTCGTGCCGGGCCTCTACGCGCGGATCAAGGTAGGCGGCGGTGCGCCGCATGAGGCGCTGCTGGTGGACGACGTGGCGATCGGCACCGATCAGGACAAGAAGTACGTGCTGACAGTCGACGCAAGCGGCCACGTGTCGTATCGCGAGGTCACGCTCGGCCAGCAGCAGGGCAACTTGCGCGTGATCACCGCGGGCCTGAAGGCGGGCGACCGGATCGTCGTCAACGGCTTGCAGCGTGTGCGTCCGGGTGCGGAAGTGCGCGTGCATATGGTGCCGATGACGGACGACAGCGATCCGAACGCCGCAGACGCGAACGCGAATGCGTCGAACGGTGCGAAGGCCGCGCCGATCGCGCAACGCGCGGCATCGAAAGAGACGAACTCTTGAGCGTCAGGCTTCACGGTGCGGGCCAAGGCCATGCACCGTGAATCTGTTTAGCGCTCAAACATTCAGAGTCACTCATGAACATATCCAAATTCTTTATCGATCGACCGATCTTTGCAGGGGTGCTGTCGGTTCTGATCTTGCTGGCCGGCGTGATTTCGCTGTTCCAGTTGCCGATCTCGGAGTATCCCGAGGTCGTGCCGCCTTCGGTCGTGGTGCACGCGCAGTATCCGGGCGCGAACCCGAAGGTGATTGCCGAGACGGTGGCTTCGCCGCTCGAAGAGCAGATCAACGGCGTCGAGAACATGCTGTACATGCAGTCGCAAGCGAATAGCGACGGCAACCTCACGCTGACGGTCACGTTCAAGCTCGGCACCGACCCGGACAAGGCGCAGCAGCTCGTGCAGAACCGCGTGTCGCAAGCGCTGCCGCGCCTGCCCGACGACGTGCAGCGTCTCGGCGTCACGACGATCAAGAGCTCGCCGACGCTGACGATGGTCGTGCACTTGATCTCGCCGGACAACCGCTACGACATGACGTATCTGCGCAACTACGCGCTGATCAACGTGAAGGATCGTCTCGAGCGGATTGCCGGCGTGGGCGAAGTGCAGCTGTGGGGCTCGGGCGACTACGCGATGCGTGTCTGGCTCGATCCGCAGAAGGTGGCCGAGCACAACATGACGGCGACCGACGTGGTCAACGCAATCCGCGAACAGAACGTGCAGGTGGCGGCCGGTGTGATCGGCGGCTCGCCGTCCGGTCCGGACGTGCCGCTGCAACTGTCGGTGAATGCACGCGGACGTCTGCAAACGGAAGAGCAGTTTCGAGACATCATCCTGAAGACCTCGCCCGATGGCGGCGTGACGTATCTGCGCGATGTCGCGCGCGTCGAGCTGGCCGCGTCGGAATACGGCCTGCGTTCGCTGCTCGACAACAAGCCGGCGGTGGCGCTCGCGATCAACCAGCAACCGGGCGCGAACTCGCTGCAGATCTCGGATCAAGTGCGCGAGGCGATGAAGGACTTGAAGCAGGACTTCCCGACGGGCGTCGACTACAAGATCGTCTATGACCCGACGCAGTTCGTGCGTTCGAGCATCCACGCGGTGATTCACACGCTGCTCGAAGCGATTGCGCTCGTCGTGATCGTCGTGATCGTGTTTCTGCAAACTTGGCGTGCCTCGATCATTCCGCTCGTCGCGGTGCCGGTGTCGATCATCGGTACGTTTTCGCTGTTGCTTGGCTTCGGCTTCTCGATCAACGCGCTATCGCTGTTCGGGATGGTGCTCGCGATCGGGATTGTGGTCGACGATGCGATCGTGGTGGTCGAGAACGTCGAGCGCAACATCTCAGAGGGCTTGAGCGCGCGGGAGGCGACCTATAAGGCGATGCGCGAAGTGAGCGGGCCGATCATCGCGATCGCGCTGACGCTCGTGGCCGTGTTCGTTCCGCTTGCGTTCATGAGCGGCCTGACGGGCGAGTTCTACAAGCAGTTTGCGATGACCATCGCGATCTCCACGGTGATCTCCGCGTTCAACTCGCTGACGCTTTCGCCGGCATTGTCCGCCTTGCTGTTGCGTGGCCACGATGCGCCTGAAGACTGGCTCACGCGGGCGATGAACAAAGTGTTCGGCGGTTTCTTCGCGCGCTTCAACAAGGTGTTCCATCGCGGTTCGGGCGCATACGGCAAGGGCGTGCGCGGCGTGCTGGGCCGCAAGGGGGCGATGCTCGGCATCTACGCCGTGCTGCTCGGCGGGACGGTATTCGTGACCCACATCGTGCCCGGTGGTTTCGTGCCCGCGCAGGACAAGGAGTATCTGATCGCGTTCGCGCAGCTGCCTAACGGCGCATCGCTCGACCGCACCGAGAAAGTGATTCGCGACATGGGCGCCGTGGCGCTCAAGCAGCCGGGCGTCGAAAGCGCGGTGGCATTCCCGGGCTTGTCGGTGAACGGCTTCACGAACAGCTCGAGCGCGGGCATCGTGTTCGTCACGCTCAAGCCGTTCGACGAGCGCAAGGGCAAGGCGCTGTCGGCAGGCGCGATTGCGGGTGCGCTCAATCAGCAGTATGGCGGCATGAAGGACGCGTTCATCGCCGTGTTCCCGCCGCCGCCGGTGCTCGGCCTCGGTACGCTCGGCGGCTTCAAGCTGCAGATCGAAGACCGCGGCGCACTCGGTTACGCGCAGCTCGACGACGCGACGCAGGCGTTCATCAAGCGCGCGCAATCGGCGCCGGAACTGGGGTCGCTCTTCACGAGCTATCAGATCAACGTGCCGCAGTTGAACGTCGATCTCGACCGCGTGAAGGCGAAGCAACTCGGCGTGCCGGTGACGGACGTATTCGACACGCTGCAGACCTATCTCGGCTCGCTGTACGTGAACGACTTCAACCGCTTCGGCCGCGTGTATCAGGTGCGCGTGCAAGCGGATGCGCCGTTCCGCGCCCACCCGGATGACATCTTGAGCCTCAAGGCGCGCAACGCCTCCGGTGACATGGTGCCGCTGTCGTCGCTCGTGAAGGTGACGCCGACGTTCGGCCCGGAGATGGTGGTGCGCTACAACGGCTACACGGCGGCGGACGTGAACGGCGGCCCGGCGCCCGGCTTTTCGTCGGGCCAGGCGCAGGCGGCGATCGAGCGGATCGCGCACGAAACGCTGCCGCGCGGCGTGAAGTTCGAGTGGACCGATTTGACGTATCAGCAGGTGCTGGCCGGCAACTCGGCGATCTGGGTGTTCCCGATCAGCGTGCTGCTCGTGTTCCTCGTGCTCGCGGCGCTGTATGAAAGCCTGACGCTGCCGCTCGCGGTGATCCTGATCGTGCCGATGAGCGTGCTGTCCGCGCTGGCGGGCGTGTGGCTCACGCAAGGCGACAACAACATCTTCACGCAGATCGGCTTGATGGTGCTGGTGGGGCTCGCCTCGAAGAACGCGATTCTGATTGTGGAGTTCGCGCGTGAGCTCGAACACGATGGACGCACGCCGCTTGCGGCGGCAATCGAAGCGAGCCGTCTGCGGCTGCGCCCGATTCTGATGACGTCGATCGCATTCATCATGGGCGTGGTGCCGCTGGTGCTGTCGTCGGGCGCGGGTTCGGAGATGCGGCACGCGATGGGCATAGCCGTGTTCTTCGGGATGCTCGGCGTGACGCTGTTCGGCTTGATGCTGACGCCGGTGTTCTACGTGGTGCTGCGCACGCTGGCTGGCGGCAAGATCCACGTCGCACAGAAGGATTCGCCGCATGTCGGCGTGGCGGCTGCGGAGTGAGGAAAAAAACAATGAAACGATTTGATTCAGTTGCCGCGGGTTTTGCCTGGACGCGCATGGCGCGCGGGGCGCTCTTGAGCGGATTGATGCTCAGTTTGCTCGCGGCCTGCGCGGTGGGGCCAAAGTACGAACGGCCCGACGTTCAGGCGCCGGCGGCGTTCAAGGAAGCGCCGGTCGTCAATGCGCAAGGCGAAGGAACCTGGAAGGTCGCCGAGCCGGCCGATGCCGCGCATCGCGGGCAATGGTGGACGATCTTCGGCGACGCGAAGCTCAACGATCTGGAAGAGCAGGCGCAGACCGCCAACCAGGATTTGAAGGCAGCGGCCGCACGCGTACAGCAATCACGCGCGCTGCTCGCATCGGCTCGCTCCGCATGGTTCCCGGAAGTCGATGCCGGCTTCGGGCCGACGCGTGAACATGCGTCTCCGGCTTCGCAATTCCTGCCGCAGAACACCAGCGGCGTGTCAACGACGCTATGGCGCGCGCAGACGAGCGTCTCGTACGAGGCGGACTTGTTCGGCCGCGTGAGCTCGAACGTGGCGGCGTCGCGCGCCGACGCGCAGCAAAGCGAAGCGCTGTTCCGTTCGGTGCAGCTCTCGCTGCAAGCGGATGTCGCGGCGAATTACTTCTCGCTGCGCGAGCTGGATACGGAGCAAGACTTGTATCGCCGCACGGTCGCCTTGCGTGAAGACGGCTTGCAACTCGTCGAGCGGCGCTTCAAGGAAGGCGATATCAGCGAGCTCGACGTCGCGCAGGCGAGGAACTCGCTCGCGACCGCGCGTGCGGATGCGGTCGGCATCGCGCGGCAGCGCGCGGCGTCGGAGCATAGCCTCGCGATTCTGCTCGGCAAGGCGCCGGCCGATTTCTCGTTCCCGGAGACGCCGCTCGATCCGGTGACGGCGCGCGTGCCGCCCGGCTTGCCGTCAGCACTGCTCGAGCGCCGCCCCGATGTCGCGGCGGCGGAACGTGCGATGCAGGCGGCGAATGCGCGTATCGGTCTCGCGAAGTCCGCTTATTTCCCGCAGCTTGATATCACGGGTGCATTCGGGTTCGAGTCGGCGACCTTGGGCGATTTGTTCAAGTGGTCGAGCCGTGCGTTCCTGCTCGGGCCGTTGGCTGGAACCGCGTTGACGATGCCGCTCTTTGACGGTGGAAAGCGCAAGGCAGGGGTCCAGCAAGCCAATGCGCAGTACGACGAGAACGTCGCGCAGTATCGCCAGCAGGTGCTGATCGCGTTCCGCGAAGTCGAAGACAACCTCTCCGATCTGCGATTGCTCGACGATCAGATCCACCAGCAGGGCGAGGCGGTCGCGGCCTCGGAGCGCGCGTCGCATCTGTCGGACACGCAGTACAAGGAAGGCGAGGTCGACTATCTCAACGTGCTCGACGGCGAGCGCACGGTGCTGGTCTCGCAGGTTCAGGCGAGCCAGCTCAACGGCGCGCAGGCGGTGGCGACGGTCAATTTGATTCGCGCGCTGGGCGGCGGTTGGGGGGATGTCAAGCCGACGGACGTGGGATCGGTTGATACGGCTACGCAGCAGGTCGCGAAGCAGTAGACGTACAGCATGGGCTGGAGCGGCGGCTTCTTCTAGCGGCCGGCGCTCCAGCCCTGCAGTCCAAATTTCGATGTTCACCATCCGCGCGTCCCAAACTCACTGCGGTTTGGGCCTAACGCGTCGGCAACGTCACGCGGGTTCAGTTCGCGCGTGCGCGGTGTTTGCCGTCAAGTTTTCGATGATTTCGACGGCCTGACTCAAGCCATCTTCGCGCGCCATCGCCATGCTCACTTGCACAGCGCGGCTTCTCACGTCTTCGCGCTCTGCAAACGCAATGCCTTGTTTAAGCGCTTCGCTCTGAATCCGCTTACCGTCTACCGGCTTTCCAGCGATTCCCAAACGCTGAAGCCGATCCGCCCAAAAGGGCTGGTCTCCCGCGAACGGAATGACGACCGACGGCACCCCTGCTTTCGCAACCGAATGAGTCGTGCCCGAACCGCCGTGATGAATGACGAGGGACGTCCTCGGAAACAGCCACTGATGCGGGGTTTCATCGACGACGAAGAAGTTTCTGGGCAATTGCGATGTATCTGCTCCGCTCCACCCGGGATAGAACAGTGCCCGCCTTCCTGCAATCGCTTTGACGATAGCCTCCATCAACTGCCGTCCATCAAAGCCCGCCATGCTGCCGAATCCCGCGTAGATAGGTGGATCTCCGGCAGCCAGAAAATCGGCCAGCGCCGGAGATGGCGCCCAGTCGGGAGTCGCGAGGCCCCATTGGCCGCACACGCGGGCGTGTTTCGGCCAGTCAGCCGGTTCAGGCAAGAGGCTCGGCGAAATGCCATAGAGCATGGGATGCTCGCTCCAGACGGTTTTTCGCGCAGGCAGGCCCAAGACGTTCTTGCGCGCCGCGTTGGTCGATTTCCGAAACGCTTGCCACAGCATGGCGATGATGAACCGGTGGCTTAACCGATTTGCCCAGCGCGGGATCATGCCCGGCGGTAGAAAGGGCGAAGGGAAAGCGGCCGTCGGCGTAATCGGAAACAAGCCCGTGCCGATCGCCCGGATGCCGCGATATTCGGCGACCGACAAGCCGGCAAAGGCCGCTAACCCCGACGCGATGATGATGTCGCATCCGTCCGAGACGTCGGCGGCTTCCCTCATCCACGCCGCGGTGTTGGCGTTCGCGATCTCCGCGAGCGCCTTTGAGGTGTTGTTGAAACCGCCATGAATGTTGACGGTGTTTGACAGCGCCTCGCGGATATTGCCCGCCAGCGCCGTTGACGGCACGCCGAGCGAGACGGCCGAGCTCAGCGTCGCGGCATCGGCGAGGAGGCGCGTTTCATGCCCGGCATCCATGAGCGCCCGGCACAGCGCCGCCAGCGGACGCGCGTCGCCTTCGGTGCCGTAAGTCACGACCGCAATTTTCATGTTTCGATCCCTTGGCGCATGGCCGCCGCCGGTGGAAGTAAAAAAGTATACGTCGTATACTAATGCAAGTCGTGCATTTCATGTTTTGCTACAGATCATCGCCATGGAACCTACCTTCGAAGAACTCGGCCGCCGAAGCCGCAAGCGCTTGCAAATGCTGGAGCATCTGGCGAACACCGCTGCGCGTCTGTTCGAAGCACAGGGCTACGAGCCGGTGACGATGGAGCAGATCGCCGCCGAGGCCGACGTCGCCAAGCGGACCTTGTACAACCACTTCGCTACCAAGGAGGCTGTGCTCGCCCACTGGATCGACGCCGAACTCGCACGCGACCTCGCGCATCTGCAACGAGACGTGGCGAGGCGTAAGACCTTCGTATCCAGGGTTTCGTGCATATTGAATGCGTCGGCTGACTGGTGCGAAACGCATCCGGTTTATCTGATGGCCTATCTTCGGCATCGTTTCCTGAGCATCGGTGTGGACGAAGCCGATAACGTTCGGGCCAGCGGAAGCGATATCGCCGTCACCTGGCAGCAGCTGATCGCGGCGGGCCAGCAAGCCGGGGAGTTGAGCAAGGGCTTTCAGGCAGACCAGCTCGCCGCGTGGTTTCATCATTTGTACCTCGCGGCGTTGCTGCGTTGGCTGAACATGCCGAGTCTTTCTCTTCGGGAAGAATTCCGCGCGGTGATCAAGCTGTTCGTCGAGGGAGCGGGAGGGAAGACGAAATCGAAGTAAAAGAACAGCGCAGCGGGCCGCGAACGCGGCAATTGACTCGGTTGATCCGAAGCCTTCGGGCCCATATCGCAATCCGCGATTTCCATTCGAAAATCGCTTCGTAGACCATCGTAGGCACGGCTTCTATCATCGGCGGCTAGTTCTCTATAGCGGCCCGGCGATGGCAACGAAGAAGATCCTGCTCAACGCGTTCAACATGAATTGCGTCGGCCATATCAACCATGGCCTTTGGACGCACCCTCGCGACCGCTCCGCGCACTACACCGATCTCGACTACTGGACGAATCTCGCGCAGACGCTCGAGCGCGGCAAGTTCGACGGCATCTTTCTCGCCGATATCGTCGGCGTGTACGACATCTACGAAGGCGGCCCTGACGCCGCGCTGCGCGAATCGGTGCAGGTGCCGGTCAACGATCCGATGCTGCTCGTGCCGGCCATGGCCCAGGTCACGCGCCATCTCGGCTTCGGCGTGACGTCGAACCTGACCTACGAGCCGCCCTATCTGTTCGCGCGCCGCATGTCGACCCTCGATCACCTGACGAAAGGGCGCATCGGCTGGAACATCGTGACCGGCTACCTCGACAGTGCCGCGCGCGGCATGGGGCTCGCGCAGCAGATCGGACACGACGATCGCTACGATCGCGCGGAAGACTATATGGACGTCGTCTACAAGCTATGGGAGCAAAGCTGGGACGACGATGCCGTGGTGCGCGACCGCGCGGCGCGCGTCTACACGCAACCGGGAAGCGTGCATCGCGTGAAGCACGCGGGCCCGTACTACTCGATCGATGCGATTCATTTGAGCGAGCCGTCGCCGCAGCGCACGCCCGTGTTGTATCAGGCGGGGTCGTCGGCGCGCGGTGTCGAATTCGCGGCGCGGCACGCCGAATGCGTGTTCGTCGGCGGCCAGACTAAGGCGTTGACGCGTTCAGTCGTCGACGATATTCGCGCTCGCGCGGTCAGCTTCGGGCGCGCAGCCGACGACATCAAGATTTTCGCGGGCGTTTCGGTCGTGGTGGGCGAGACCGAGCGCGCCGCGCGGGACAAGTTCGAAGAGTATCGGCGCTATGCGAGCGCGGAAGCGGGCCTGGCCCATTTCGCGAGCTCCACGGGGATTGACTTCTCGAAGTACGAACTCGACGAACCGATTCCGTATGTGAAGACCGATTCGATCCAGTCCGCGGTCGAAGCGATTTCGAAGAAGAGCACGAGCGGTGCGTGGACGGTGCGCCGTGTGCTTGAACAGATGCCGCTAGGCGGCCGCTATCAGCCGATTGTCGGTTCCCCTTCCCAAGTCGCCGATGCGTTGATCGCTTGGATCGACGAGACCGGCATCGACGGATTCAACCTGACGCGCACGGTGATGCCGGAATCGTTCGAGGACTTTGTGGATCTTGTCGTACCCGAACTGCAGAACCGAGGCGCGTACAAGGAAGACTACGAGAACGTGCCGACGCTGCGCGAAAAGCTGTTCGGCGCCGGCCGTGCGCGCTTGGCCGGCGTGCACGCGGGCGCGCAGCACCGGCGGCGCGCGCACGACGCCGAGCCTTTGACTGCACACGTGTAAGGACCTTCGACCATGACGTTGAGCCACAGCACGCCGCCATGGAACGCGGCATTCGAAGAAAAGCTGTTTCTGGAAGTCGCGCGACGCCACGTGCCGGATTTCCCCGACAAGCTCGCCGTGCCGCCGCGCGAGCCGGCAATCGATAGCGAAGTCGACGCGGTCTGCGATTACTACACGCGCATGGCCTCGCATGATCTCTTCATCGTGCAGGTGGTGGCGCGCGCGATCGACACGCTGTTCAAGGACGACCCGCATTTCCAGCTGATCCTCTCGCGTCAGCTCGGCGACGACGGCGCGCATGCCGTGCTTGCGCGCGAGCGCATCATCGCGTTGACGCGCATTGATCCGCTGCCGGACATCGAGCGCCACGTGAGCGCGCATTGGGAGCGGCTCGGCGATTTGCCGCTGCGCGACCTCGCGGGCTTTCTCGCGTTTCAGTGGCACTACGAACTGCATATTCTCGCGAAGCTGTGGATACAGCGCAAAACCGGACGCGTTGCCGACGGTGCGATGCGAGAGCACGGCGAAAATCG
The DNA here is from genome assembly GCF_053525655.1 of Trinickia camelliae. Lineage (NCBI taxonomy): Bacteria > Pseudomonadati > Pseudomonadota > Betaproteobacteria > Burkholderiales > Burkholderiaceae > Trinickia > Trinickia camelliae. The sequence goes on along the minus strand of NZ_JBCHAA010000022.1, from coordinate 118,184 downwards.
CATCCGGCCGGACGAGGAGTGGCATCGCGTGCAGATCGTCCAATGGTGGCAAGCGCGGCTTGCATCGGTGCAGGGCGCGGAGCGCGAGGCATTGATCGAGCGCGTCATCGCCGCCGACGAAGAAACGCAACGCCGCCTCGATCCTTACTTGCATACCGAATACGAGCATACGGCGCTAGTATTCGGCGCGGACATCACAGCGTATCGCGCGATCTATGACGATTGGCGGCGCGAGATCCTGGCGCGCCTTATCGGTCGCGATTCCGACGAGTTGGCTTCGCTCGTGCCGTTGTCGAGCGTGCCGGCGGCGCAGCTCGCATGAACGACCCGAGAACGCCCTTGCATGATGCATTTGGTATACCGCATACCGGATCGAATCGCGCACTCGCGAGCCTGATCGACGCACTGCGCGCGACGGCGGCGCAGCGCGATCGCGATGGCGGCCACGCAGCGCAGGAGAAGCGCTGGATCAGGGACGCCGGCCTGTTGACGCTGGCCGTGCCGCGCGAATATGGCGGGCAGGGCGCAACGTGGCCCGCCATCTACGCGACGATTCGCGATATCGCGCGTGTCGATAGCGCGCTCGCGCATCTCGTCGGTTTTCAGTGCCTGCAAGTGGTGAGCGTCGCAGTTTGGGGCAAAGGCGCGCAACGTGAGCGCTATTTGCGCGGCACGGCCGAGGAGCGCTGGTGGTGGGGCAATGCAGTGAATCCGCTCGATACGCGGCTCGCGGCGCAGGCAACGGCCGACGGCGGCTATCGTCTGTCGGGCAAGAAGCGATTTTGTTCAGGCACGCGCGGCTCGCAGATGATGACCGTGTCCGCTCATGATCCGGAAACGGGCAAGCCCATATTCGCCGTCGTGCCGACCGCGCGTCACGGCATCACTGTGCACGACGACTGGGATCCGATTGGCCAGCGTCAGACCGATAGCGGCGGCGTCTCCTTCGATGAAGTGCTCATAGCGGCCAACGAAGTCTTGCACCGCTCGGAGGCCGCACCGACGCCGCGCGCCACGCTGCGCACCCTGGTCTCGCAGCTCGTGCTGACGCATGTGTTTGTCGGCATTGCGCAAGGGGCTTTGGAAGAGGCGCGCGACTACGTGTTGCAGCACGGCCGCCCGTGGATCGGCGCGGGCGTCGAGAGCGCCGTTGAGGACCCGTACCTGATCCAACGCTTCGGCGAGATGCATCTGATGGCGACGAGCGCCGATGCGTTGGCGGCGCGCGCCGCGCAAGCGTTGCAAGGAGCCTGGGAGAAGGGGGAGTCGTTGACCGAAGGCGAGCGCGGTGAAGTCGCGCTCGAGGTTTCCGTTGCGAAGATACATGCGCATCGCGCCGCGCTTGAAGTCAGCGAACAACTATTCGACGCATGCGGCGCGCGCGCCACCGATGCGTCGCTTGCGCGCGATCGCTTCTGGCGCAATGCGCGCACGCATACGCTGCACGATCCGCTCGACTATCGCGTGCGGGCGGTCGGCCGCTATGCGCTGACTGGCGCGTTGCCGGAGGCGTCGTTGTATATGTGAACGGGAAAGTGAGTCGACGCTCGCCTGAACACGATCCGGTTAGGCGAGCGTCGATTAAGGCAGCTTGTGCGTGCTTGTACGTCTCAAGCAGCGCAAGCCACCGCCCCGTGTTGTAGCGGCATAGACTGCATTTGCGCAGCGATCGGCAGCGGTACGACGGTTGCCGTGTCGTCCTCAGTCACCGGCGCAACGATGGCCGGAATTTCGATCAGCTCAGCCGCTTCCTTGGCCGCGGCAGCCTTCTTCGTCTTGCCGGCGCGCGACGGCGGCTGGCATGCGCCGCACACCACGTTGTGCTGCAAATCGTGCTTGTGCGCGACGAACTTGCCGCTGCAACGGCAGCAGCGCGTGAGCTGGAGCAGGTTGGCGTCGAAGAAGCGCACGAGCGTCCAGGCGCGCGTCAGGTCGAGCACGGCTTCCGCGCCGCTGTGCTTGCAATGCTCGAGATAGAGACGATAGCCCTTCGTGAGCGCATCGAGATGCGAGCAGCGCGCTTCGTTCTTCAGGAACAGGTAAGTGTTATAGAAGAGCGATGCGTGGATGTTCGCGAGCCAGGTCATGTACCAGTCGGCCGAGAAGGGCAGCATGCCTTTCGGCGGCGATACGCCCTTGACCTCGCGGTACAGCCGGATCATACGGTCGCGCGACAGCGTCAGTTCGCTCTCGAGCACTTGCATGCGTGCGCCAAGCTCGATCAGAGCGATGGCGCGGAAGACTTCTTGTGCGTCTTCCGAAAGACTCTTCTTCGTCGACACGACCGGCTCCTTATGCGAACTGTTCGGCCCGTTGGCCAGCAAGCAGGATGGCAGCGTGAGTCGGAGCGACATCCGCATTCTTCGCGGATTGCGTGAGCGCCGACAACATCGAGTGGTCGTTAAAACGGAAGAAGCAGAGAAGCTGGTCGGAAGAGGCCAGCTTGACGATCTGCGCGAGCGACAGACTGGCAAGCAAGTCGGCCAATTCCGACGATAGGCCCAGGCGGAACATCCCGACCGGCTTATCCTCGCGCAGCATGCGCTGAGCGAGCATGATGTACGACAGATTAATTTCGCGGATAGAATCCAGCGTCTCGCTGCTACGGTCCATTTCTCAGTTTTCCCGAAGCCCCGATATCTATATTTGCCCGGTAATTTATACCGTGTATTTATGCCCCCGGTCGAGCGCTAACGTTTGCTCTTCCTTTGTGTATCTTTGATACAGGGTGTTACAACTTGTAACAACCTGGTGAGACGCATTGTATGCAGGCCATTTGGGGAAATCAATCCGTTTCCAATTAAATGTCTCAAAAAAGTTAACCGCGTATTTCGGTAACAATTTCACATTTCTGTAACAGGAAAAATTGACCGAAATTCGTCAGTTTTTCGCAATGCAGCACCAAAATCACAATACCAGTTAAATACAACTGGAAATGTATTTGAAAGATTAAAGCGCGCGTTTGGCGGGTTTTACCGAGCGGGTTTTAGTCAATCCTTTTTTATCCTTACCTATTCCTACCAAGCCCTACTTGTGACGCGAATCGTCGTTACAGTTGCGGTTGGCCGACTCGACGCGCCGTCGTTACATTTGCGCGCCGGATTGGTACGCGTTTCCCGCCCCGACCACGATGCCTCGACCCCCTCGAACCCATAGCCCGCATGGATTTCCCAGCGAATGACCGTCCGCGTTCGATGCGCGCGCGCGTCTGCGCGCCGTCGGTCTATGCCGAAGAGGCCGTAGGAGAGGCGGCGGACACGCGGCGTCGCGCGTTCCTGAAGCGCGCTGCGGGAATGGTGCTGCTGCCGGCTTTCGGCAGTTCGCTGCTGACGGCGTGCGGCGGTGGCGATTTCGACACCGATGCGGACGCGACGCCGCGTCTGGCGTCCGTCGACAATTTCCGCGACGTGGGCGGCGCGCCGGACGGCTATCCCACGGCCGACGGCCGGCGAGTCAAACGCGGCGCGTTCTATCGATCGAGCGTGCTGACGCTGTCGGACGCCGACAAGGCGACGCTCGGCACCTTGGGCATCGCGGCGGTGTACGACTTGCGCACGCCGGGAGAAGCCGCCCGCACGCCTGACGTCCCGCCCGCGGGCGCGGCTTATGCAGCCATCAATATCGATGGCACGAACGACATCGTGACGCCTGCGCCCGCGAGCGCGGCCGAAGCGGTGGCGTTGATGCAAACCCTGAACCGCAACTTCGTGACCTCGGATGTCGAACGGGCTGCGTACGGCGCGCTGCTCATGGATCTCGCGAGCGGAACCGGCGCGCAGATTTTTCACAGCACGGCGGGCAAGGACCGCGCGGGGTGGGCGGCGGCTTTGCTGCTGAGCATCGCCAATGTGCCGCTCGATGTGATCGTGGCCGACTACCTGCTGACCAACACCTATTCGACGGCGTCGATCCAGGCCCGCGTCGATGCCATTCGCCAGCAAAGCGGCGACGATGCCGCCGCGAATGCGATGCCGCTCTTCAGCGCGCAATCGAGCTACCTGCAAGCCGGTTTTGATCAGGTGCAGCAGAGCTACGGGACCATGCCGGGCTATCTCACGCAAGGGCTCGGTCTCGCGCAATCGACCATCGATGCGCTACGTGCCCGCCTCGTCGTTTGATCGCTTCTCGACGCACTAAGCCACTACCTGGCGTGGACCGCCAGATGCCGCGTAATCGCGGGATACACGTGCGTGGCCGCATCGCGCCCGAAGATGCAGTCGATATGGCCGTACCCGTCGATGAGCACGTGCTCGTAGCGCTGATCGGGGTAGGCGCCCTTGAGCAGATCGAAGGTCTTTAGCGTGCTTTCCGGCAGATAGCAGCGATTGAGCGCGCCATGGACGAACGTGATCGGCAGATTCAAGCAGCTCAAATCGCGCAGATAGACATCCTCGCCGTCCGCTCTCACGACATGCCCCGCTCGCACCATCGCGGCGAGATGTTCGAACAGACGCATGTCATGCACGCCGAACAGCTCCTGCAGGTTTTCGTGCAACACCTCATTGAGCTGCTCGTGCTCGTAGACTTGCCCGTACATGAACGTCGCGCGATGACAGACCGCGCTGCGGCAGCCTTCTTCCACCGGATACAGACGCAGTGCTTCATCGAGCAGGTTCGCTGGCCAGCTCGCGTGCCGGGTTAGCGCGGTCAAGTCGGTGATGCCCAAGTGACCGAGCATCTCCGGCACATGCAAGCCGGCCTTCACGCGCTGCAGCGGTTCGGGAATCAAATGCGCGGACACTTGCGACATCACGGCCGAACTTACGCGCGTGAGGCCGCTCAATAGCGACATCGTCAGCGTCACTGCGCCTAGGCAATGGCCGATGACGTGGATCGAATCAGCGCCGCTCAACTCGCAGACCTTTGTCACGGCGGCGGGGATGTCGTAGGCGGCGATCGCGTCGGCAGTCGTTGGCTCGGCCGCGCTCGGCAGCGCGATGCTCACGCGCAGATCGACGAGCCAGACGTCGTAGCCGTCCGCGCACAGATGCTCGACCAGATTGGTGTCGATCATGTCCGTCGTGAAGATGCCGCTCGATACGCCCGAACCATGAATCAGCAGCAACGGTCCCTTGTTTCCGGCGCGATAGCGTGTGAGGCGCAGCGTCTTGCCGTCTTGAGTGCGCAAGTAATGGGTATCCGGCGCAGGTGCATTTAAACGGCGACGCTCGCGCGGACGTACGTCGGCGTCCGCGAATTGCAGCGGCGCTGCAATGCCGCCGTACTCGGTGAACAGCACGTCGGCGAAGAACTTGCCGAAACGCAGGGTCCACGCCAGGCGCATTTCGAGTGTCGGCGCGTTGGTGACGCCGAGCGTCGTTTGCTGCTTGAGCGAATTGCCGGCCGTGATGATGAGCGTGGCTTTGCCCAGCAAACGCGCGCCGTCGTCAGCGGATTCATGCACTTCCGCGTAAAGCGTGTTCGTCTGCTTCCACAGTTCGAGCGGCGAGCTGAACGTGATGATCTTGCGGCCGACGAAGTCATAGCGCTTGTCCTCGGCCGCGACGAGCGTCATACGGTAGACCATGTAGCGCTGATCGACATGCGCCGGGTCGGTGACGAACAGGTTGAAGCGCCCGTTAGCGATCGTCATCGGTTCGCTCGATAGCGCCGCGCACGTCAGCGTGCCCACCATCGGCGCTTCGTGCTGCGGGTTCGCGAGCATGGCTGGAAGGTCGCCGGAGTCGACGGTGAGCGTGAAGCTCATCGGACTCGATTCGGCGTCGTCAGGGGCGGCGGGTGTATATGACCCGACCATCGTTTCCGTGAAGCGCAGACCGATGCGCTCGGCAGGTGGCGCAGCGGCATCGGCGCGCGTATCGCCGGTTGTGAAATCAATCGCCCAGCCGTTGGCTGCAGCCAGTTGCACGCAATTGCGTTCGGCCAGGGCCGAAATCGTCAACAGCGGATTCACGCCGAGCGACAACGGGATGACCGCGCCGTCCATCACGTAGAGGCCGCGATGCACGTCGACGCCTTCCGCGCCGCTGAACACGCGGCCCGCGTGATCGACAACGCCATGTCCGGCATCGTCCGCCATCGCGCAGCCGCCCAGCGGATGCACCGTGACGAGGCGGTCCTTGAAGAGCGGCGTATCGAGCGGATCGTTGACGAAGGTGCCGCCGAGCGCGCGTGTCGCGTCTTCGAGCGTGTCGTTGATCGTGCGGTAGATCGGCTGCTCGCTCGCGCCAGGCCACGCGATACGCGGGCGATCTTCTTGCAGCACGATTTGCCCGGCAGCGTCGTCGTGGGCCATCACGAGGTACGTTTGCGTGTTGCGCATCGCGCCGTAGTGCGGGCCGCGCAATGCCGAGAGCGCTTCGCGCGCGACGGCGTCGAGCGTGTCGTTTTCCTCGGCGCCGTCCAAGGCTGCGTCCTCCGGCTCCGCGACACCCTCCGCGGGCGCGGCGATGCCGAGCACGCCCAGCATCGCCGTGCCGATCGGCGCGGCGAGCGAGCCTTCTTCGACGACGAAGCCGTCCATCACGTCTTTGGTGTCGCGATGATCGATGATGCCGGTGATCACGGGGCCGACCGGCGCGCGCCTGGCTTCTTCGGCCGTCTCCCAGCCCACGCCGTTGATTTCATGGTTGGTATTGAACGCGAAGGCGAGCACGTCGCCGTTACCGGTGAAATGCTCGCCCAACTGATTCGATAGCCTGAGGCCGCGCTTCTCGCGCGAGCGCAACAGGATCGCCGTGGAGCCGAGCGTGCCCGCCGAAAGGATCACGTGGTCCGCCGTCGTGAACAAATCGGCGCCGTCGAAAATCTCCCGGCCGATATCGACCCACTCGTAGTAGACGCGCCACTGCTGCGCTGCTTTGTCCCATTCGACCGAATCCACGGCAGCTTGCGTGAAGATCTGCGCGCCGTGCGCGACCGCATCCGGCAGATAGTTCATGTGCGTCGAGTTCTTCGCGCCGTAGTTGCAGCCGGAATTGCAGTTGCCGCAGCCGATGCAGGCGCTTTGCTCGACGCCCGCCGCATTGAGGCCGTCCTTGAACGTGACGGTGATCGGCGGCCGGTAGAACGACGCGCTCATGTCAAGCGCTTGCGCCGACCGCCCGAGCGCGTCGAGCTTGGGCAAGCGTGGGAAATCGGCGGGCCACGGCTGCGGGTTGAGCATCGCCAGCGCGCGGGCATAGCCGGCTTCGATGCCGCCTTGATCGGCGCGCAGCGCCGCAGGCCAGCGCGGATCGTCCCAAAGGCGCGCGTCAGGATGCAGCGCGACGTTCGCGTTGATCAGCGAGGTGCCGCCGAGTCCGCAGCCGACCACCGCGTTGACTTCCGCGTTCACGTGCACTTCGATCAACGCGAGCGCCGAGCCGAGCCGCCTGGCGTCGAGGTTGTACTGGACCTCGCCGGCGCCCTGCGCGGCATGCACCGGATAGTCGCCCGCCATGAATTCGCGCCCGCGTTCGAGCACGCAGACGCGGCGCCGTGCGCGCGCCATGCGGCTTGCGGCGATGGCGCCGCCATAGCCGGAGCCGACGACGATCACGTCGTAGTGCGGCTCCAACGCCTCCATAGGTCTCGACAGGCGGTTCATGCGGCCACCTCGCTAGCTAATTGGAAGAAGAGGGGACGTGCGGCGCGGCTTATCTATCTTAGGCGGTGAATCGCGCTTATCCAGTGAATTAGCCGGTGCATCAAGCCGCCGCCTCGTTCACCACGCACTCGCTCGCCTCGACGGCCAGCAGGCTCAGCGCGACCAGAATGACCTCGCGGTTCTCGACATGAATCTCGATGCCGAGCTCGTCGACCAGCCAGCGTCCGATCTTCGTATTGGAAAAATCGTCGGCCTGGGCCGTCTTTTTCATCGTGACGCCGAGCTTTACGGCGCGATAGTGATATGACGGCACGCGATGCTGCGCCGCGATACGCGACAGTCCGCCCTTCGATTCGGAGCCCCAGCCGAGGCTGCCCGCGAGCACGATCTGCTCGGGCGCGTCGAGGCCGGCGATGAAGCGGCGCGCGGCGGCGCGCACGTGGGCTTCATGGAGGCCGTATTGCGTCAGCACGCCGTCGACGGGGTCTTCGAGCGCGCGCGCGTGCGAGTCGATTTCCTGTTCGATGCCTTCGATTTCCATCGACACGTTGCGCTGATGGCTCGCGCTGCGCAGGCAGTCGATCAGATAACGGCGGAAGTACGCGCAGATCGCGTAGCGCGTGGACGGCGCGCTGTCCGGGCAAGCGCGCGATTCGGCGTGGCCGGGTTCGAGCCGGAGCACCTTCGCGAAGATGAACTGCGCGACGAGCTCCTCTTTGTCCTCGGCGAGCGCGTGGAGTTCGAGCGGATGGTAGCCGCGCAGCGCGCTCCGCACGAGCTCGCACATCGACACCATCTCGTCGTCGGACAGCGCGCTGCGGCGGCGCCAGAGGTCGGGAAGGATTGCGGTGTCGTTGCGTGCAAAGTCGTGGCCGATCAGTGCGCCCATGATGCCTCCATCTTGTCGAAGAACTAGAGGGAACGCGGCATCGGAATCAGCGTTGAAGGAAACGCTGAAAAGTTCGCGAAGAAACGCAGGCCGCGCGAGAAGTGCCTGCAGTATTGTTTTTGGCCTCGTTGCTGCCTATATGGATTAAGTGTTAGCTGATGGGTAAACTCCCGGGTAAACCGCGAAAACGCAGCCACTAATGCGGTTTCCCCAAAAGGGCCGCCGCTCAACGCACTTGCCGGACTTCAAAAGGAAGCCGCACGATGCAGGCCGATCCGATCCAGCGCGCCATCGATGAAGACCTTGTGCGGGTTCTCTACGCGCAGGATTTGCTCGCGTTTTTCACGCATTGGTTTTCGATTGCGGTGCTGACGTCGATTTATTGGGCGGAGATGTCGGCGCTGCGCTTCTTCAACGCGTGGTTCATCTTCTACTCGATGGCCAATTGCCTAGGTCTCGCGCTCTGGCTTTGGCACCGGCATTGGCCCGCCGCGCTGGCGCCGCGCGTCTGGATCAACCTGCATGCGTTGCGCGGCGCGCTGCTCTATAGCGCGCCGGGGCTTTCGATCTGGTTCGCGTTTCACAGCACGCAAGTGGAGCTGCCGCTGCTGCACACGGTGATGATCGTGACGCTCGCCGCCGGCGTTTTCATGTCGAACGGCTTCGATATGCTCAATTTCTCAGTCGCCATTCCGTTGCTGCTGCTGCCGGCGATCGTGCTGCATTTCAGCGCGCATTCGTTCGAGCGGATCGTGGTCGGGACCGTGGTGCTGTTCTTCTTTTCCGCGATCAACCTGTATGCGGTCAGCTACCGCAAGCTCTTTCGCAGCGTCGTGCAGGCGCGCGTCGACCAGCAGCGTCTGGCCGAATCGCTCGCGGTGCAAAAGCATGTGGCCGTCGAGGCCGGCTTGGCGAAGACGCGCTTTTTCGCGGCCGCGAGCCACGATCTGCGTCAGCCGCTTCACGCGATCGGGCTGCTCGCGGCGTCGCTCGGCGACATGGCGGCGCCAAGCGCCGAACGTGCGCGCGCGGCGGACAACATCGTGCGCAACGTCGAAGCGCTCAATCAGCTCTTCAATCAGGTGCTCGATCTCTCGCGGATCGAAAGCGGCGTCACGCAGGTGATGCGCGTGGATTTCCGGCTCGCCGAGCTGTTCGAGCGCATCGGCGGCCTATACCGGCCGCAGGCGGCGGCCAAGGGGCTCGCGTTGCGGATTGCGCCGACCTCGATGGTGCTTTACGACGACCCGGCGCTGCTCGAGCGCGTGCTCGGCAACCTGGTGGCGAACGCGGTGCGCTATACCGACGAGGGCTCGATCTGGGTCGGACTGCGGCGCGCGGGCCGTGCCGACGGCGGCTATATCGAAGTGCGCGATTCGGGCATCGGCATTCCGCCCGGCGAGCACGAGCGCATCTTCGAAGAGTTCTATCGCGGCGAGAGCGCCGAGCGCGACGCGCGCCCGGGCCACGGGCTCGGGCTGCCGACGGTGCGCCGCCTGATCGGCTTGCTCGGCGGCGAGTTGCAACTGCGCTCGGCGCCCGGACTCGGCTCGACGTTTCGTTTTCCAGTGCGCGCGGGGGACCCGGGGCGCGTCGTCACGGGGCTCGCCGAGCTGACGCCCGCGAGCGCGCCGCAGGCCATGGCGACAGGGCGGCGCGTGTTGTGCGTCGACGACGAACCGGCGATTCGCGACGGCCTCGCGAGCTTGCTCGGCCACTGGGGGTGCATCGTGAAGAGCGTCGCCAACGAGGAGGACGCCTGCGATGCGATCGCCGAGGGCTTCGCCCCCGACGCCGTGCTATGCGATTACCAGCTCGGCAACGGCCGCGGAGGCCGAGCGGGCAACGCGGCGATCGAACGCGTGCGCGGCGCGCTGGTGCGCCACGGCGCTGAACGCGCGGTGCTGCTGCTGATTACGGGCGACATGGCGTCGCCGGAGTTGAAGGCGCTGGCCGAAGAGGGCGTGGCGATCTTGCACAAGCCCGTGAATCCAGCGCGTCTGCTGCGCACGCTGCTGACGGCGTGGCGCGCTGCGGCGGACGACAAGGCGGACACCAAGGACGCCGCGGTTTCCGAGGCCGCTGCGGCGCCGCTGCCGTCGCCGAGCCAGCAGCCGCCTGAAACGCTTAGGCAGCCCGCGCCGCTTACAGCGTCTTCCCGGCCTCGAGCCAGCCGTTGATGACGGCGATCGCGGTCGCGCGATTGCGCACCGCCAGCGCCCGGAAGATCACCGACAGATGCACCTTCACCGTGCCTTCGGCCATGCCGAGTTCACGCGCGATCATCTTGTTGGTCCAGCCACGGTGGACGAGCCGCATGATGTCTTGCTGACGCGGCGAGAGGTTTTCCATCAGATGCTGCTGGTGCGGCTGCAGCGCTGGAACGCTGGACGGCGGGGCTGCGGCGGCGCTTTCCGGCGACGCCTGCGCTGATGATGCGGAAGACGCCGCCCCATGCGCGCCGAGCAGGCTCAGCGCCTCCATCGGCACATAGGCGCCGCCCGACAACACGAGTTCGATCGCCTTGAGCATCACGCTCGCGGGCTGCCGCTTCGGCACGAAGCCGAGCGCCCCGGCGGCGAGCACGGCGCGCATTTCATCGGGCGACTCCTCGGCGGAGAGCACGACCACCGGCAGCGCCGGATTGCCCTTCAGGAGCGCTTCGAGCGAGGCCGCGCCCGCCATGCCGGGCATGTGCAGGTCGACGATCGCTAAATCGTGGTTGGCGTCGGGGCGGGCGGCGGCGTTGAGCGTTTCCCAACTGTCGGCTTCATCGAATTGGGCGTCCGCATCGAGGCCGCGCAAGAGGCCTTTGACGCCTTGGCGGATCAGTTCATGGTCGTCGGCAACAAGAAACTTCATGTTGTCTCCGTGAGGGACTCTGCTTCTTGTTATACGGCCTGAGCGCGGCGAATGCCAAGGCGCTCGCGCTGCGTTGCAGCGTAGCGCATCGGAACGTCGCCGTGTTGCGGCTTACCCGATAGACGAACCGAGCGGAGCGTTTTTTGAACGCCGCGCCGCGGCTCAAGCGACAAGCGACACGTGCGCATGTTTCAAATCCTCCACGAAGGCCGCGACGATCGGACTATGGTGGCTCTCATGCTGCGTGACGATGTGAAAGGTCACCTCGTAGCGCAGCGTCTCGGGATTGAGCGCCGCCAGCAGCCCCTGCGCGACGTACGGCGCGGCGAAGTGCTCGGGCAAATAGCCGAGATGATGGCCGGAAAGGATCAAGAGCGACACGGCCTCCATGTTGTCGGCTTGGGCGGTGACGCGATTCGGCGTCGTCGAGAGCTGCGCTTCGGGCAGCGGATAGCTGCGCCATGCCCACTCCATGTCGGCGACTTGCTCATGCGTGAGGCGCCCCGCGCGCGAAAAGAGCGGATGCCCGCGTCCGCAATACGCGATCTGCCGCTCGACGAACAGCGGCGTGTATTCGAGCGTCGGCACACGGTGCCAGAAATAGCCGACCGCGACCTGTATCTCGCCGTTCAGCAACTGCGCTTCGAGGTCGCCCGGCGACTTCACCGAAATCGAAAAACGCACGGCTTCGTCGCGTTCCCTGAAGCGCGCGATCGCCTCGCTGATGCGCGCGTTCTGGCTGATCGGCGTGTGGCCGATCAAGCCGATCTTCAACGTGCCGACGAGCTTCTTGTCCATGTTGCGCGCCTCGACGCTGAACTCGTCGACGGCCGCGAGCAGCCGCTTGGCGAGCGCATGAAAACGCTCGCCTTTCTCGGTCAGCTTGAAGCCGCCGCGGCCGCGCTCGCAGAGGCGAAAGCCGAGCCGGGTTTCGAGCGTCGACAACTGCGTGCTGATCGTCGACTGGCCGACGTTCAGCGTCGTCTGCGCGACGCTGACGCCGCCCGCGTCGACCACCGCGAGAAACACGCGGATCAGCCGCAGATCGAGATCAGAGAGCGTTCCGAACATGGTTTTCTCCGTCGCGGGCGGTTACATCGATAGTTATAGATGTAAGCATCCGAATTTCATCATTCAAGTTTTGTTTCTGATCGCTTAAAACTCAGTCCTGAGGACGAGACACATGATACGGCTCGTTGAATGTAAATCGGAGGAAATGATGCCGGCTGACTATTTTCAACCCCTTGGCGGCAACGACATGCCGCGCAGCGGGGGAATCGCGACGATGATGCGTCTGCCGCATCTGGAGAGCGCCGAGGGGCTCGATGCGTGCTTCGTCGGCGTGCCGTTCGATTTGGGCACGTCGAACCGCACCGGTGCGCGCTTCGGGCCGCGCCAGGTGCGCACCGAATCGGTGCTGCTGCGCCCGTACAACATGGCGACGCGCGCCGCGCCGTTCGATTCGCTGCGCGTGGCCGATGTCGGCGATGTCGCGGTCAATCCGTACAACCTGCACGACTCGATTGCGCGCATCGAGGCCGCGTATGACGGCATCCTGAAGCATGGCGCGAAGCCCATCACGCTGGGCGGCGATCACACGATCACGCTGCCGATCCTGCGGGCGATCCATCGCCGGCACGGCAAAGTGGGGCTGATTCACGTCGACGCGCACGCGGATGTCAACGACACGATGATGGGCGAGAAGATTGCCCACGGTACGCCGTTCCGGCGCGCGGTCGAGGAAGGACTGCTCGATTGCGACCGCGTCGTGCAGATCGGCCTGCGGGGCACCGGCTACGCGGCTGAGGACTTCGATTGGTGCCGTCAACAAGGTTTTCGCGTGGTGCAGGCGGAAGAATGCTGGAACCGCTCGCTCGAACCGTTGATGGCTGAGGTACGGGAGCGCGTCGACGGCGGGCCGGTGTACTTGAGCTTCGATATCGACGGGATCGACCCGGCCTATGCGCCGGGCACCGGGACGCCGGAGATCGCCGGGCTGACCGTCCCGCAGGCGCTGGAGATCATCCGTGGCGCCTGGGGGCTCGGTCTGGTGGGCGCGGACGTGGTGGAAGTGGCCCCGCCTTATGACCCGTTCGGCACGACGGCGCTGCTCGCCGCCAATCTCGCCTACGAACTGTTGTGCGTGCTGCCCGGCGTGAAGCGCCGCGACTAAGCGGACGCCGAGCGCCGGCCACGCTGCCGGCGCTCGGCGTCTCGCATTAAAAAATAACCACTGTGGAGACACGCTATCGATGAGCAATTCCGAATCCGCACACCTGCCCGGCGCGATCGGCGGCCTGGAAGTCGAGACCCATTCGATCGACTACATTCCCGAGAATGAGCGGCACGCGCGCTTGCGCAGCCAAGGGCCGTTCTGGTTTCTCGGCAACTTTCACTTCTTTACGATTTCGATCGGTTTTGTCGGACCCAGCATGGGGCTCACTGCAGGCTGGACGACCTTGGCCGGGGCGCTCGGCATCATGTTCGGCACGATCTTCATGGCCTTTCACGGTTCGCAAGGGCCGGAAATGGGGCTGCCGCAGATGATTCAATCGCGCGCGCAGTTCGGCTATCGCGGCGTGATTCTCGCGTTGCTCGCCACGCTGTTCGTGTTCATCGGCTTCAATGTCGTGAACATCGCGCTGATCATGGATGGCTTGAAGAACGTGTTCGGCATCGACCCGACGCTCGTCGCGATCGTCGCTGCGGCTGCGGGCGCGCTGCTCGCTGTCTTCGGTCACGACCTCATGCACAAGGCGTTCAAATGGGCGCTGATCGCGACGCTGCCGCTTTATGCGCTCGTGACGATCGCGCTGCTGTTCGGCGTCGGCAAGGGCGCTGCTACGATGCCGGCTCACCCCGTGCAGCTCGGCTTCAGCTGGGTGGCGTTTCTCACGCAGTTCGCCATTGCCGCGAGCTTCAATATTTCGTACGCACCCTACGTGTCCGACTATTCGCGCTACCTGCCGAAGAACACGAGCCGCGCGAAGCTGATCACGATCATTTTTCTCGGCGCGTCGTTGTCGGGTGCATGGATGATCGGGCTCGGCGCATGGCTCGCGCAGCAGCTAAAAGCGAACGACGCCCTGGTGGCGCTGCATCAGGTCGGCTCGGCGCTCGCGCCGGGGCTCGGCAACGTGATCGTCGCCGTCTCCGTGTTCGGCTTCTTGCCGATCATTTCGCTGAACACCTATAGCGCGATGCTGACGATCCTGACCGGCGTGGATTCGGTCAAGAAGATCCAGCCTAGTCGCGGCTCGCGGATTGCAGCGATCTTCGCGATCAGCGCGGTGCTGCTGATTTGCGTGCTGTCGATCAAGGGCAACGGCGTGGCGATGCTGAATACGTTTCTCGTGCTGATGCTGTATTTCCTCGTGCCATGGACCGCGGTCAATCTGGTCGACTACTTCTTCGTGCGCAAGGGACGCTACGCGATTCCGCACTTCTTCACGCCTGACGGGCTGTATGGCGCATGGCAGATCAGAGGGATTGCGTCGTATCTGATCGGCTTCGCGGCGATGATTCCGTTTTTCTATGTCTACGATGCGCAAGCCGAGAAGGAAGTGTTCGTTGGGTATTTCGCGAGATTGCTGGACGGAATCGACATCGCGTGGCTCGTCGGTCTGATTGTTTCGGGGGGTGTTTACTACCTGTTGAGCCGGTCGCTCGATTTGGCGCACGAGGAAAACGTGATTCGCCAAGTCGGCTCGCGGGATAGGGCTGCGATGGTGCGGCAGACGGCGGGGAAAGCGCGGTAAGCGGAATTCGCTACGCTTAGTGTGGTTTGCGAGAGGCGGCGATTGGCTGGAAACAGCTGATCGCCGCCTTTGTTTTTTGGCGTGTTGAACGCGTCCGGGTTTTCCTCAGGTCATGCGCGACGATCATGCGCACCATGAAAACTTATCGATTGTTCGTACGCCAGATCAGCACAGAGAATGACTTCAACACATGCGCCGAGGTACGCGCGTTCGAGTCAACCACGAAAGCGACGAACGATGAACTATCCAGACATGACTGCCCGCCTCAATGACGCAGACGAGCAGGCGGCTACCCGGCGCGCCAAGCCGGATCTCACCTGCGGCGAGGCGCTCGTCACGCTGCTCGAGGAATACGGCGTGCAATACGTGTTCGGCATTCCCGGCGTGCATACGGTCGAACTGTATCGCGGTGTCTCCGCGTCCTCGATCCGGCACATCACGCCTCGCCACGAACAGGGCGCGGGCTTCATGGCCGACGGCTACGCACGGGTCACGGGCAAGCCCGGCGTGTGCTTCATCATCACCGGGCCGGGCATGACCAACATCGCGACCGCCATGGCGCAGGCCTACGCGGATTCCATCCCGATGCTGGTGATCTCCAGCGTCAACGCTCGGCGCGAGCTGGGCAGCGGCGATGGACGGCTGCATGAGCTGCCTTCGCAACGCAATGTCTTCGCCGGTCTCACCGCGTTCTCGCACACGCTGCTGGATGCGGCCGAATTGCCCCAGGTGTTGGCTCGGGCCTTTGCGGTGTTCGAGAGCGCGCGTCCGCGACCCGTGCACATCGAGATCCCGCTCGACGTCATCAAGGCGCCGGCAAGCGTCATGAAGCGGACGCACACCGCGTTGCCGGCGAAGCCGGCGGCGAGCGCCAGCGCCCTTGCCGCGGCCGCGGACCTGCTTGCCGAGGCACAGCGCCCATTGATCCTGGCCGGCGGCGGAGCCGTCCACGCGGCAGCCGAACTCCGGGAACTCGCTGAACGTCTGGACGCGCCGGTTGCGCTCACGATCAACGCCAAAGGTCTGCTGCCGTGCGGTCACCCGCTGTTGATCGGTTCCACCCAGTCGTTGCCGCCGACCCGCGCGATGATTCGGGATGCCGACGTGGTGCTCGCCGTCGGGACTGAACTCGGTGAAACCGACTATGACGTCGTGTTCGATGGCGGCTTTGCCATCGACGGCCGGCTGATTCGCATCGACATCGACGCGCAACAGCTGATGCGCAATTTCCATCCCGATGTGGCGATTGCGGGTGATGCACAGCAGGCACTGGGGAGCCTGTCGCAGCGGCTGCATGAACGGACCTTGCCCGCTTCACGGGCCGACTGGGGAGCGCCACGCGTGGCGGCGGTGCGCAAAGCGGTCATGGCCAGCTTCGACGAGCCGACGCGTTCGCAGAAACACCTGATCGATACCCTCGTCGGCACCTTGCCCGGTGTCATCGTTGCGGGTGATTCGACCAGCCCGGTCTATGTCGGCAACTTCGTGCACGACGCGCCGGCGCCGCGCTCGTGGTTCAACTCCTCGACCGGCTACGGCACGCTGGGCTATGGGCTGCCCGCCGCGATCGGCGCAAAGCTCGCGGCGAGCGGGCGGCCCGTCGTCTGCCTGATCGGCGATGGCGGCTTGCAGTTCACCCTGCCGGAGCTCGCAAGTGCGGTCGAGGCGCAAGTGCCCATCATCGTGCTGCTGTGGAATAACTTCGGTTACGGCGAAATCCGTAAATACATGACCCAGCACGACGTCGCTCACGTGGGCGTCGATATCCATACGCCGGACTTCATGGCGCTCGCGCGCGGCTTCGGATGCGCCGCATGTCGCGTCGAAAACCGGCCGGACCTCGTCACGCAGTTGCAACAGGCCGCGTTGCGTCATGTCCCGACGGTGATCGAGATTCTGGAAAGCGACTGGTTCGAACAGGTGCCGGCATGAGTACGCAAGCCTTCCCTCGTTTGGATGTCCCGCTGCGCACCCAGCTCTATATCGATGGCTTCTGGTGTGCGGGAGAGGCGGGTCGCCGCCTGCCGGTCGTCAACCCGTCGACGGAAGAGACGATCGTGGAAGTGGAGGCGGGTGAGGCCGGCGACGTCGATTGCGCGGTGCAAGCCGCTGCGCGTGCATTCCGCACCTGGAAGAAAGCAACCGGTGCCGAGCGTGCGGCTTGTCTGCGCGCCATTGCCCGGGGTGTGGAGGCGCGCCGGGCCCAACTCGCCGCGCTCCAGTCGCTGAATAACGGCAAACCGCTGGCCGAGGCGCAGATCGATGTGAGCGACGTCGTCGCGACCTTCGACTACTACGCGGGACTTGCCGAACAGCTCGACGTCAGCGCAGAGGCGGAGGTCGCCATCCCAAGCGGCGATCACCAAGCCTTGATTCGCCGCGAGCCGGCAGGCGTCGTGGCGCTGATCGTGCCGTGGAATTTTCCGATGGTCACGACGGCCTGGAAGCTCGCGCCGGCGCTTGCGGCGGGCTGTGCCGTCGTGCTCAAGCCGTCTGAAGTGACGCCGCTACCCGAGCTGGAGCTGGCCTCGATCATCGCGGAAGCGGGTTTGCCGCGCGGCGTATTCAACGTCGTGACGGGCACCGGACCGGAAGTCGGCGCGCCGCTTGCCGCACATCCGCTCGTTGCGAAGGTGTCGTTTACCGGGAGCACCGCAGTGGGCGAGCAGGTGATGAAGACGGCCGCGCAAACGATCAAGGGCGTGAGTCTGGAATTGGGAGGCAAGTCGTCGATCATCGTGTTCGCCGATGCCGACCTCGATCTCGCAGTCGACCTGGTGGCAGGCGGTGCATTCTTCAATGCCGGCCAAATGTGCTCGGCCACTTCACGTGTACTCGTTGAGCGGCCGCTTGCTCAGGCGCTGACCGCGCGCCTTGCCGATCGTGCGAAACAGATCGTAGTAGGCGATCCGTTCTCGTCCAGCGTCCAGATGGGACCGCTCACGAGCCGCGCGCAATACGAGCGTGTCCAACGCTTCATCGCGAAGGGAAAGGCCGATGGGGCGCGTCTCGTGATCGAAGGCGAGGTGCCATCGGGGCCGGGCTATTTCGTGAAACCCACGATCTTCGTGGATGTGCCGGCCGACAGCGCGGTGTGGCGTGAGGAGATCTTCGGACCGGTCCTGTGCGTGCGCAGCTTCGATACGGAAGACGAAGCGATCGCAGCGGCCAATGACACCGAATTCGGGCTGGTGGCCTCCGTCGTCACGCGGGATGCCGTGCGCGGCAAGCGTGTGGCCGACGCGCTGGAGGCGGGCGTCGTCTGGATCAATGCGCCTCAGCTGATCTTTCCGCAGACGTCCTGGGGCGGCTACAAGCGCAGCAGCGTGGGCCGCGAACTGGGACCGTTCGGACTCGCGGCCTTTCAGGAAATCAAGCAGGTACTGACTGCAACCGGCCAGGGCGCAGCGCTGTCCGCAGACGGCGGCGCATGACTTCCTGTCATAGGCCGCATGCAGAGATTTCGTTTGTTACCGGAATTTGACGAACCTAAAGTTCATTCACGTACCGACAGGGTTCAACGAGGAGACGATCATGAAAGACATCAATGAGCGCAGAAGGCAGGCGATCAAGACCATCGGAACCGCGCTCGGCGTTTCGATGCTCCCCATGCCATTCATCAGCACTGCCAAGGCACAAGAGAAGAACTTTTCAGGCAAGACGCTGCGCCTGCTCACGTGGTCCGACGACACCGGAGCTGCAGCGTTACGCAACATCGCCGCGACCTTCAGCAAGAAGACCGGGGCGCAGGTGATCGCGGACCGGGCTGACGGCACCTCCGGCATGGTTGCGAAAGTGAAGGCCGCCGGAGACCGGCCGACTTACGACGTGATCACGCTGGCAGGCGTCGGCGCGTCGGGCCTCGCGGATGCCGGCCTGCTGATGAAACCCGACCTGAACAAACTGCCGAACCTCAAGGACGTCGCCCCGCCATATCGAACCGGTGCGAACGGCTTCGGCGTCGGCTATTTGCTCTGGTCGGACGGCCTGATCTACAACACCTCGACGGTGAAAACGGCTCCCTCGAGCTACGAGGCGCTGTGGGATCCGAAGTACAAAGGGCGGCTCTTCCTGCCGCCGCCGGAATGGGCCGAAGCGGTCGATCTGGCGATCATCGCCGCCAAGATGGCTGGTGGCTCGCAGCAGAATATCGAGCCTGGTTTCGCTAAGCTGGCTCAATTGAAGGACAGCGTCATGACGCTCGGAGAGAATCCGAACCAGATTGCCGACCTGTTCCGTACCGGATCGCTCGATATCGGCGGCATCTACTCCCCGGCGTTCTTCCCGGATCAGTTGCGCAAGCCCGAGTACAAGATGGCCGTGACGTATGGCATGAAGGAAGGGTTCGCGACGCAGTTGATGTTCACTGTCATTCCCAAGGCGCATCCCGGCGACATCGATCTGATTCACGCGTTCATCAACCATTCGCTCGATGCCGGCGTGCAAGGCCAGATGGCCGCCGATGTGCTGAATGGTCCTGTGAACTCGAAAGCGGTGATCCCGGCCGAAAGCCGCGCGTATGTGCCGTCGCCGCAGCAGATCGCCGAGAAGGCCATTCTGCACGACGACAAGACGCTCGCTGCGGTCCAGCCGGCGTGGATCAAGCGCTATACGGAAATCTTCTCGGCCTGACGACCATGTCCGCGTTCTCTTCACACCGTGCGGCAGCGGCGGCTGCCGCCGGCGACTCCGCGGCGCATGCGGCGACGCCTGCGTTGCCCAAGGTGCCGCCGCTGCTGCTGCTCGCGCCGATCCTCGCGTTTCTCGCGGTGCTGGTCGCGGCCGCGCTCGCGGTGCTGCGCATGAGCTTTGGCGTAGCGGGTAACGAGTGGCACGCGTTCACGCTGCAGAACTACGCGGACCTTGCCGACTCGTACTTCCTGCGCTCGCTCTGGCTGACGTTGCGGCTCGCGTTTCAAAGCATGGTGTGCGCGGTGCTGCTGGCAATTCCCGTGGCCCTCGCAATGGCCCGCACTCAATCGCGGATCGCGCGACGGCTGCTGCTCGCGGGGGTCCTGTTGCCGCTCCTGGTCAACCTTTTGCTGCAGGGCTACGGCTGGCTTGTCATCCTCGGGCCGGCCGGCTTGCTCAACCATGCGTTGAGCGCAACCGGCCTCATCGAGCGGCCGGTGCTATGGCTCTATCGCGAGAACGGCGTGCTGCTCGGCCTGATCCAGACCGCTTTCCCGCTTGCCGTGCTGCCGCTTTCCAGTGCGATGCGCGCGGTATCGCGCTCGTATGAAGAGGCAGCGGCAACGCTTGGCGCGACGCGCTGGCAGACCTTGCGTCACGTGATGCTGCCGCTCGCGATGCCGGGCCTGGTCTCCGGCGCGCTGCTCGTCTTTGCCTATAACGCAAGCGCGTTTGCCGTGCCGCTGCTGCTTGGCGGCCGCCGTGTGCCGATGCTTGCCGTGCTGGTGCACGACAACGTGGCCCCGCTGCTGAACTGGCCGGCCGCCTCGGCATCGGGCGTCGTGCTGATGGTCGCGACGCTCACCGTGATGGCGGTGTCGCAGCGGCTCGTGCGCGGCATGCAACGCAACGAGGAATCCCGTCCATGACTACCTTGCGCCTTCCCGCGATGATGCCGGGCCGTCTCAGCCGGGCGACGAGCCTGCTCGCGACCGTCGTGCTGTTTCTCGCTGCGCTGCCGATCCTGACGATGATCACGATGTCGTTCGGCAACTCGGACACGCTCGAATTTCCGCCGCAGAGCTTCGGGCTGCGCTGGTACCACGCCGCGTGGCACACGTTCGTCTCGCCCGATGCAAGCGATGTCTTGTCGATGGGCACGGCGCTGACCACGAGCCTGGTCGTCGCGATAGCGACGATGTTCATCGCCACCGCCATTTCGGTGCCCGCAGCGTATGCGCTCTCGCGTTACCGCTTCCGCGGCAAGCCGGTCATCGAACAACTGGTTGCGCTGCCGCTGGTGTATCCGCTGGTGATGCTCGGGCTCTCGTTGTTGCTCGTGTTCAACGTCTTGCCAGTCGAACTGGGCGTATTCCGGCTCATCATCGCGCACGTGATTCTCGCGTTGCCGTTCACGGTGAAGAACTGCGCGGCATCGGTCGCGTCGATCGGCCCCGAATTCGAGGAAGCCGCGTGTCTGATGGGGGCAAGCCCGCAACGCGCGCTCATCGACGTGGTACTGCCGCTCATGCGCCCGGGCATTCTCGCGGGCATGCTGTTCGCCTTCATCATCTCGTTCAACGAGTTCACGGTGACGTTCTTCTTGTACAGCATCAACACGATGACGCTGCCCATCTGGCTCTACAGCCGCACCGTGTCATCGCTTGATCCGACGGTGTTCTCGTTTGCCGTTTTTATCGTGCTCATCGACTTTGGGCTGATCTGGCTGCTCGAAAAACTGGTCGGTGACGAAGGCGTTGCGCTGTAGCGGTTGCCGCATTCGCCATTGCATGCACAGAGGACTCTCATGACTCATTTGACACTTCAAGCTGTGACGAAGCGCTTCCACACCGCGTACGCGGTCGATCATGTCGACCTCACGGTACCGGACGGCAAGCTGGTCTGTTTTCTTGGACCGTCCGGCTGTGGCAAGACGACCCTGCTGCGGATCATCGCGGGGCTCGAAACCCCGTCGTCCGGCACCGTTGCGTTTGCCGGCCGCGATCTGACCCACGTGCCGGCAAACCGGCGCGATTTCGGCATGGTGTTCCAGTCGCTGGCGCTCTTTCCGCATATGACGGTCGCGCAGAACATCGCCTACCCGCTGCGGCTGCGCCGGATCGAGAAAAGCGCACAAGAGAAGCGCGTTTCTGAACTGCTCGAACTGATTCAGTTGCCGCACATGGCGAACCGGCCGGTCACTCAGCTTTCGGGCGGGCAGCGCCAACGGGTTGCGATTGCCCGTGCGATCGCATCGTCACCGAAGCTGCTGCTGCTCGACGAACCGCTCTCGGCGCTCGACGCGAAGCTGCGCGAAGCGATGCAGGTCGAGATCCGTCTGCTGCAGCAGCGCCTCGGCATCACGACGATCATGGTCACGCACGACCAGCGCGAGGCCATGACGATGGCCGACGAAATCGTGGTGATGGAAAAAGGCCACATCGCGCAGGTCGGCAGGCCGCTCGATATCTATCGCGACCCTGTGAGTGAATTCGTGGCCGACTTCATCGGACTGGGCAACATTCTGCCTGTCACGTTCGATGGGGGAGACCGGATCGGCCTTCCCGGCGGGCAGCAAATCAGGGTGAACGCGACGCCAAGCGCATCGGCCGACGCCGGCGATATCCGGCTGCTGATTCGTCCCGAAGACGTCTGTGTGCGACCCATCACGCCCAATCCCGGGCCGAATAGCCTGGCGGGCAAGGTCACGTTCATCCGGGACGTCGGCGCGTCGCTCGAAGCCACGATCGACTGCGCCGGCTTCACG
Source organism: Trinickia camelliae (assembly GCF_053525655.1). Classification (NCBI taxonomy): domain Bacteria; kingdom Pseudomonadati; phylum Pseudomonadota; class Betaproteobacteria; order Burkholderiales; family Burkholderiaceae; genus Trinickia; species Trinickia camelliae. The sequence goes on along the minus strand of NZ_JBCHAA010000022.1, from coordinate 95,727 downwards.
CTGACCGCCGCCACGACGCCGCGCGAGACGCCCGAGCTCGCGGTGGGCATGCCGATATTCGCGGAATTGCCTCCGCAGGCCTGCAAGCTCATCGCGGCACGCACCGCGCATTGAATTCGCTCGACCTGAGGCTGCGGACGGCGGCGATCGGCTTGAAACGGTCGATCGCCGCCGATCTTCGTGGGCGTCTTAGTGGACGTCTTAACGCTCTTGTGCTTCAGCCAGAATCTGCTGAATCACTTGCTCGAAGCTTTCCACCGGTTGTCCGCCGGTGACCAGATAACGCTGGTTGAAGATGATCGACGGCACGGAATCGACGCCCAGCTCCTGATATTTCTGTTCTTCCGCACGAACCACATCGGCGTAGTCGCCGTTACGCAGCACGTCACGCGCGGCCGCGGCGTCAAGTCCCACCGATTGCGCCGCCTCGACCAAGACCCCATGGTTGCTCGGGTCTTTGCCTTCGGAATGATAGGCGCGCAGCAGCGCCAGCTTGAGCGGCAACTGCTTGCCTTCGAGACCGGCCCAATACAACAGGCGGTGCGCATCGAAGGTGTTATAGACGTTCGTACGCGGACCGAATTCAAAGCCGACGCTCGCGCCTCGCTCGCGAATCATCGCTTGCGTTTCGGCGATTTGCGCCGGCGTGCGTCCGTATTTCTTGCCGAGATAGTCAACGATGTCCTGGCCTTCGGGCCCCATCTGCGGGTTCAATTCGAAGGGATGCATGACGATCTGCGCATCAACCGCATCGCCCAGGCGCGATAGCGCGAGTTGGAGCGAGGAGAGGCCGATGGCGCACCACGGGCACGCGACGTCGGAGACAAAATCGATAGTGAGCGATTGGGTCATGGCTTACAAAATGGAGAGAGTCTGTCCCCCACGGGTTTGCGAGGGATGCAGCGGCGGCAGACAGGTTAGCGTGAATCGCCGATGCTTGCAGAAACGCAGACATCCTCCTCACGACCGCAACATATAGGTTTCGTACTCCAACGAAGCAAACTTCGCGTCGAGCAGTTTCACCGCGGCCACGACGACCATCAGCAGCGCCGCCGCAAATCCATACCCGTAGGCATTCGGCCCAATCCACAGCGTAAAGATCGTCAGCACCGCGTTGAGCAGCGCGAACGCCGTCGTCAGCACGAGCACGGTACGCCGCGCGTCCAAATAGAAGAACACGTTCAGCAGCCCAAGCAACAACACCTGCAGGCTTGCCGAGATCACGTCCACCAAAAGCAGCGGCATGTACAGCGGCGAAATATCGAGCGCTTGCAGCACCCATTGCCCGAACGCCACGATCAGCAGCAGCACGATCGATTGCACCTTGATGATTTCGTAAAGCCCGGAACGTACGCTGCGCACCATCATGTCGCGCATGTCGTTGATGCGGCCGAATGTGTCGCCGCTGCGCACGGCGTCATAAAACGCATCGTAGTATTCGACGAAGTCCGCTTCGATGCGAACCAGAAACGTGGCCATGCCGGGCATCACGCAAACGTAAGCGATGAACACCGGAATGTCGTAGATGATCGATGCGTTGAGCCAGCCGATCACGTGTCCGCCGGTGCCGGGCGCATACCAGAAGACGAATTTGTCGGCCCAGACGCCGAGGTTGAACATCAGGCCCACGAGCGCCAGCGTCGGATACGCGTAGCGCCGTTCGAACACCTCGAACGAAATGAACACGGGGCTGCTGTAGTTCCGGTAGATGAGCCCGGAGAGTCCCGTGAGCAACACCAGATGCCCGCCGACAAACCCGCCCAGCAACCCGACCAGCCCATAGTGATTCAGCGCGAGCGCGAGCGCGACGACGCACGCATAGCCGACGAAGAACACGACCAGAATCTGCCGATACTGTTTGACGCTCGATAGAAAAATGACGGCAATCCAGATGTTGCTCATCACCGTGAAGCCCGCCACCATCAGCAGACGGTACGTGAGCAACTCGTGGCGAAACCCGAATGCCATCGCAGTGACGGCGATCGCGGCCGACAAGACAGTCGATACGAGCACCACCGCGTTGTAATTCGACAGCACGAGATCGTCGCGCTTCTCGAACAGGCGGTCGGAAATGAAGCGTGTGAGCGAGAGCTGCAACGGCCCCGTCACGATCAAGCTCACCGCGATCAAATACGTCACCGATACCTGGAACTGCACGACGGCGAACTTCGGTATCACGACCGCGAGACTCAGCAAGCCGATGATCAGAATGCCGAAAATCGACAGGATCAGCGGTCCGGAGCTGATGAGGCCCGCGTAGAGATACGCGCGTGCGACGCCGGCCAGCGTGTCGCGCCGCATCACCTTGCGCAGTTCGAATCCGATGCCGGCCATCAGCGGCTCTCCTGCGGCGTGGCGCCCTGATCGGCGTCGATCGGCAATGCGGTTTGCGAGTGTTCGGCTGGTCGTGCCGTTGCGTGATGCATCGGACAGCCGGGCGCGGAACCCGGCGAGCGCTTGGCGCCTGTTGGCGCGGCCGCGAGCCGCTCGTACAGCGTGCGATAACTGTCGATCATCTGCGTCTTCGTGTAGTAGCGCCGCACGCGCGCGAGACCGGCTTGCTGCGCTGCCTGCCAGCGCGCGTCGTCGCTCAGCAGCGAGACGGCCGCTTCGGCAAACGCGGGCGGATTCGCAATCGGCACGATCGCGCCGGCGCTGCCGAGCGCTTCGTCGTCGCCGCCGAAGCCTTCGATCAACTGGCGGCATGCTCCGACATCGGTCGTAATGGCCGGCACACCGGCCGCGAAGCCTTCGAGCACGACAAGCGGCAATGCCTCGCTGATAGAGCTGAGCGCAATCAAGTCGACTTCGGGCATGACGTCGTCGATCTTCTGAAAGCCTAAAAACCGGATGTTCTTGGAAGACCCAAGGCTTTGCGCCAGCGCGCGGCACTCTTGGGCGTAATCGGCATCTTCTTCCTCGGGGCCGACGATCCAGCCTTCGATGTCCGGCATCGCACGCGACGCGATAAACACGGCGCGAATGAACGTCTTGATGTCCTTGATCGGCACCACGCGGCCGATCAGCGCGATCACGCGGCGCTTGCGCGGCGTGCGGCGCGAAAGCAGGGCGCCGAAGCGCTCGATGTCGATGCCGTTCGGGATGTTGCGCGTGCGTTCGGCGAGCGCGCCGTCGGCCACTTGGCGGCGGCGGTTGCCTTCGTAAAGCGCGACGATGTCGTCGGCGGCGTCGTAGGCGAGCTTGCCGAGCGCTTCGAAAAAGCGCACCCATAGCTCCCGAAAATAGCTGACCTGCGAAATATCGCGTTCAAAAGCGCCACGGTTGTCGCGTATCCACTTGCTTTGCAGCAGGTCGATCTTGCGTTCCTTTGTATAGATGCCGTGTTCGCTGATGAGCAGCGGCCGCCCGGTGCGATAGTGGGCGAGCGTGCCGAGGAACCCCGCATAACCGGTCGACACCGTGTGATAGACGCGCGCCGGCATCAGTTGCTGTGCGACTCTCGCCAACTGCCACAGCGGCTTGTGCATGATGCGCACGGTCCAGAAGTAATCGGTAAACGAGGGGTCTGTGCAGTGCTGTTCGTATTGCTCGACGATGAATTCCCAAGCGCGGCGGCTCGTGAGGAATTGCGCTTCCGAAAGTCCGCCTTGCTCGCCTAGCATCGGAATCAGCTCGGCCATCAGCGCGCCCACATCGACGTCGGCGCCGCGATTGCGCAACGCGGCGTGCAGCTTCGCGGAGCGCTCGAAAGCATGCGCGTCGCCAGTGGTGGCGCGCGGCTTGCGCGTGTCGGCGTTGACTGGCGACTCGTACAAGTAGTGCGCTTCGAAATGCACGACGTTGTCCGGCAATGCGTAGACGGCGCCCGCGTAGTCGTCGGTGCGGCTGCCGATGAACACGATCGCGAACCGCAGCGCCGGATAGGCACGGATCATTTCGTTGACCCAGCTCGATACGCCGCCGCGCACGAACGGAAACGTGCCTTCGAGCAACAAGCAGATATCGGCGTCGGCGGATTTGCGGTTGAGCGGGGTATTCATCATGACCAGTACTCCACTACGGGCTTCAACACCGGCAGCGCGGCGGCGCTGCCGAGCGACGCAAGCAGCTCGCGCGTGCGCGCGTAGTCGCCCTTGAGGAAAGCGGCTTCGGCAAGCCAGGGCAGCAGCCGCTCGCGCGGAAAGCCAAGACGCTGCGCTTCGTCCAGATGGGCCGCCGCGGCGTCGGGCTGCACGCGCGCCAGCGCGAGGCGGCCGCGGATCAGCCATAGGGCGGCGTCCTTGTCGCTACTCGAAAGCGACAACGCCATGGCCGCATGACGCTCGGCCTCTTCGAGCGTGTGTTGAAACACGGCGCTCTGCACGAGGTTCTGATAGACGAGCTCGAAGTGCAGCTCGGCGAGACGGCAATGCAGCGCATGGCGCCCGTCGTCGGTGGCGGCGCTCTCGAGGGCCTTCGTGTTGTCGAAGATCTTCTGCATGATCTCGTTCTCGGCCTGATCGAGCGTGCCGTAGGCAATCAGGCGAATATCCTCGACAGGGTCGGTGAGCAAGCCGCGCAGCAGCGAGCCCGTGGTGCGCGTCGGCATGTTCTGGATCGCGACGAGCGCCGACAGGCGATCGGTCGTCGAGACCTGGGTATTCGCGAGCCGCGCCTGCAGGCGCGCGCCGCTGCCGTGCGAAACGCGCGAGACGAGATGCGTGACGAACTGCGGGCGCGCGATGTCGGTCAGTCGATCGTTCGTGCGTGCGGCCGGAAACCAATACGCCCACGCGCACGACACCAGCGCGACGAGTCCGCCCGCGAGCGGCACGAGCGTGCAGAGCAGCCACAGCAGCAGAAGTGTCGAGCGCGCCGGTTGGCGGTATGCCGCGGGGAGCAGCAAGCGAATCGCGCAGGCCTCGACGAATCCGGCCAGCGCCTGCAGCACGCAGAACGCGAGGAACGGGTCGAGCCATGACGGCGCGTGCAGCACGCCCGCCAGCGCCGCGTATTGCAGCCCAAGCGCGAGGATCGCGACGAGAGCGGGGATCAGTACGTCAGACATGCGACGTGACCCGCGCGATCAGCGCAGCGAGGCTCGGCCCGGGCGAGGCATCGTGCACGTGCAGCGTATGCACGCCGATGCCCGCTTGTTCGAGGTCGGTGTCGAATTGGGCTGCAAGGCTGCCTTCAATGCGCGCGAGATAACCGTCGATGCCGGTCGCGTCGGTGACGGGCATCAGGTTCACGAGCACCGACCGCTTGTCGGTCACGAGCGGCCAGATGATATCGAGCGAGCGGCGCCGGCGCATGACGTGCTCGAAGAGGGAATCGTGCGCGTCATCGCGCGGGAACGACAACGCGACGAGCGACGATTCGATGCCCGAGCCCTGCTGCAAATGAGCGAGCCGCCCTAATTCGAGCGCGAATTCATAGGGGCATTCGGGCACGGCATCGAGAATGTCCTGCACGTGCTGTGAATGCTCGATGCCGTCCGCGTAGTAGCCGAGCAGGACGAGCAGCAGCAGGAGGTTGTCGGCATTGAGCGACAGGAACGGCATGCGCTTGACGACGAGGACCGCGCGCAATTCATTGTCGGCGGTGAGCATCGGCGCGCAGACGATGTAGCGGCTGTCCATGTGCCGCGAATCGTCGACGCGAAGGTGCGCGACGCTTTGCGTCGTCAGCGCATGCGTGACGAGATCGTCTTTCGCGTCGAACTCGAACGGCTCGCCGACCGCCGCGACGGCGTTAAGAGCAGGCTTGCCGCCGGTCACCGGATAGAGCGCGGCCACTTCGATCTGGCACGCCTGCGCGACGAATTCGAGCAGACGCTGCGCGCCGGGAAGCGTTTCGAGGGTCGGTGCAGGGGATTGTTCGGCGTGCGTGGCGGGCGAGACGGCGTGCGTCACGGTCAAGCGCCGCAGCTCGGTGATCGAATCGCGCAGCGTGGTCGGCTTCGAGAGCAAGTCTTTCTCGAGCCGCTCGTGCGAAAGCCGCAACAGGTAGTGGCTATCGGTGATCGCGACGAGCCGGTCGTTCAGGTAAGCATTGATCGAGCGCGAACGGGTCGCGCGCGTGCCCCACGTGTCGCCGAAGTGACCGGCGACGATCGTCTGAATCAGGCCGCCCGCGAAATACGCCATGGGCCATTCTCCGGCCGGGTAGCAGAGGTACCACATGCCGATCATCATCGCGCCGCCGAGCGTGCCGATCAGCGCGCCGTAGCGCAGCGCCACGATCAACGGCGCAAGCCACAGCCACGGAAAGCGTGCGCCGAGCAGCAGCGGATCATGGCGATCGAGCGCCCAGCAAAGCGCGAGCACGAGCGCCATGAAGACGGCCGACTCGACGAGCGCAAATGGCCGCTCGACGGCGGGCGCGAGCACACGACGCACGCGGCCCAAGTTGCCGAATGGATCGGAATTGCGCGGCTTGGGCGCGGTGGAGCGGGAGTCGGCGGCTACGGTGTTCACGGCCGTTTCCTTCTAAAGAGGCAGCTTAGGAGCGCACGCCGAGCGGTGCGAGCAGCTTGCCGATCAGCGTCTGCGCGACGCTTGCGAGACCCGAACGGCTCCAGCCGGTGCGCGTGCCCGTTGCGCTCCACAGCACCTTGCCCGATTCGACCTCGATCAGTTCGAACGTGATGCCGACAGCCGGCTCACCGTCCACGCCTACCTTGTAGCGCCACTCTTCGACCGCGCCCGTGAGCGCATAGCGCGCGTGTTGCTGGCGCGCCCAATCGAGGTTCGGCGCGCCGTCGCCGTGCGCGCCGCTATCGAAGAGCGCGTTGGCGTTCGGGTCGGCCGGCGTGCGCACGACGTTCGTGACGCCGAGCGTGCGCAGCGCATTGGCCGACATCGCTTGCGCGGACTGGCCGGCGTCCGGCGTTTCCGTAAAGTTGGCGATCGGCAGCACGGCCACCGCGTCGCCTGCGGCGAGCGCGGGCGCGTGCGTCGCATCGATCGAGCTGCACGCGCTCGCGAGCGCCACCGAGGCGAGTGCGAGCATCCACGCCGCCCGCGCGCTGGTCTTCTTCCAAAGGCTCATGCTGTTTTCTCCGTCGAGTTACGTTGTATGTGGTACACCACGTATTGCATTTGGTATACCTAATTCAAAACGCTCAATTCACTATTCAATAGAACCAGCTATAGCGGGCACCGAGCAGCGTCACCGACGTGCCACGCTGCGACACGCTTTCATGCTCGAAATAAATCGCCGCATGGTCGCCGCCGAATATCGTCCCGGCGATGCCGATGTTCGTATCCACCCCCCAACCCTGCACCGAGTCGTGCACGAGGCCCACATCGAGGTACGGGCGCCACGCATGCGTGTAGCGATCGGCAAGATCGTTGCCGAAGCCGAACATCGCGCCGTACTGGGCGTAGGTGAGCGGCATGTACGCGCTCGCCGCGGTGGGCGCGCCTGGCACGAGGCGCGATAGCAGCGCGTCGGCCTGGCCTGTCGCGTTGTAATTGCCGCGCACGCCGATCAGGCGAAGCGTGTAGTCCGGATACGTGGTGCGGAATTTGTAGTCGATCTCGCCTTGCGACAGCACGCCGGTGCCGAGAAAATTGCGCGCCTGGCTGTAGAAGCGGTCGCCTTCGATGTTCGCGGCGACTGAAATGCGCGGCGTCACTTGCCAGACGAGGCCGCCTGTCAGGTTGTCCTTCATGCCGCCGACTTGCAGCGACTGCGCTTCGGTCGCCATCTGATTGCGTCCCAGCGTGCCTTTGAACGACAGCGCCGAATCGCGGCCGATCTCCGCCGAGGCGTTCGCCGTGTAGAACGAATCGAGCGCGTCGCGCCGTCCGGCGCGGACCTGGAAATCCGTATCGCGCGTTAGGCGCCGCGCCCAGAATTCGGCCGAGCGGTCGACGTTGGGCACGTTGATGAGCTGAGAGGCATCCGTCGAGCGCTGGAAGATCTGCGTGCCTTTCGCGCCGATCATGTAGTGATCGGAGAGTTTCAGGCTGCCCGCGAGCGTCTGCTGCAGATAGTCGAGCGGATGCTCGACGTAGTTGTCGACGGACGCATCGATCGATTGCGCCCAGAACATCGTCGTGTCAGTGAGGCGCTGGTGCAGTTCGCTGTCGTCGGGCGCGCCGTCGAGTCCGTCGAACGCCAGCGCTTGGGCAGCGCCTTGGCGATCGGTCTGGACGGAGGCGTCGATACGGTTGTAGAGCGGCAGCTCGGCGGTGTGCTGGTCGAGCAGCCGGTTCATCTCGGCCGTGTCGCCTTCCGCGAGTGCGATCGAGAGCTGCGCGTCGGCCGGCGCCAGCAAGCGGCTCGCGTAGCGGCGCGCGAGCCAGCGCTTGGCGAGCGCATTCGACTCGCGCGACAGCGCCCAGGCGACCGCCACGTCTCGCGCCGCGCTCGTGCGTATGCGCCGCGATTCCTTGAGCGCGTCGGCGCGCGTCGGCACGGGCGGCAGTCCGCGCACTTCGCCGAGCAACGTCTTGGTCGCCGCGGGATCGACCGCATCGCTCGGCGAGGGCGGTCGTGTCAAATCGTCGAGCAGGCGTGTCGCGACATCGCCATTCGCAAAGATCTGCGCGAGCGACACGCGCCGGCTCGCTAACTGCGCGCGCACTTCGGGGTCGGTCGGCGTCGGCAGTTGCAAGCCGTTCTGCGCTGCTGCGCCGTCAAGCGGCACAGGCGCAGCTTGCAGCGCGATCAGCCCGCGCCACACATTGCGGCGGATCGACCACGCCAGATCAGGACGCCCCGTCATCTCCTCGGCGTCCGCAAAGGTGAGGAGCCACAGCGGGTCGCGCCGATTCGACGCCGCCTGCAAGCGCAGATAGCGCAGCGCGGCGACGGGCCGGTTCAAGCGCATCAAGGCGGCGGCCATCGGCCCCCACAGCTCGGACGTGCGCAGCGCGTCGTCATGCCAGCGCTTGACGATATCGCGCAGCTCGCTTTCGCGGCCCACGTCGACGAGCGTCCACAAGTACGCCGCCTTCACATCGGAGCGAGCGTCCGGCATCGCGATCGCGCGCGAGAGATCTTGCAGCGCCCAAAGCGGGCGATCGATCTGTCGATAGTATTCGGCGCGGACGCCGAGAAACTCCGGACGTTGCTGCGCAGCGTCCAATTGCTTGGGCGTGAGGCGCGCGAGCAGCGCGCCGACGCGGTCGAGCTGGTGCGATTCCGTGTAGTAGTACATCGCGTCGCGCAGCGACTGCACGTCCTGATAGCGGTCGAATTTCAATTCCGCCGTGCGTCCGGCGTCGATCGGATAGGGATCGTAGAAATAGACCATCGCGGCGAGGTCCTCAGGCGTGGCTTGGCCGTCCTCGAGCAAATGTTTGTATGCCGCGTTGGCCGACGCGTCGTCTTGCAGAAGCCGCGCGAGCTGGCCGTAGGTGCGCCAGTAGAGCGTGTCGTGGTCGCTCGCGCCGCGCTCGGCGAGCTTCAGCGCGGCGAATGCGTCGGCGTAGTCGTTCTGCTGGTAGAGCAGGTTGGCGGCTTGCAACGCGTAGACGGTGTTGTTCGGGTCGAGCTTCTGCAGCTTGCGGTAAGTGTCGAGCGCCTGCGCATCGTCGCCGGCGCGTTCGGCAACCGTCGCGTAGCGCTCGTTCATGGCGGCCGCTTCGCCATCGGTGGCGCGCGTTTGCAGGAACTTGAGGGCGTCCTGCGGCCGTCCGAGCCGCTCGTAGGCCGCGACCACCTGATCGGCGAGCTTCAAATCGGAGGGCGCGGCGTTCGACGCGTGCACGAGCGCGAGCACGTAGGACTCGTCGTCGTGGAGCATCGGCGCGAGGCGCAGCACGTTCTTCCAGCCAGCCGGATCATTCGAGAGGTTCGCATACGCGAGCCACGCCTTGAGCGAAAGCGCCGGCTCGTCGTGCCACTCGGCGACTTGCGCGAGCCGCTTTTGCCAGTCGGCCGATTGCGGGTGGCGTTCTGCCTGCTCGGAGGCCACTTTCTCGGCGTTGGCGAGGTCGTTCGATTCGATGAAGGACTGATAGACGAGCGCGGCAACGTCGTCTCGCGAGGCGCCATTGGTTGCGCTCGCAACGTTCGGCGCGGCGGCTTGCGTGCTGACGCGCAGGATTCGCACGTCGCCCCAGCGCGGCGAGGCGGCATCGGGTGCGGGCCCGTCCATGTAGCGGGCCCACGCCGGACGATACGAAACGGTGCGCAGCCCCGTTCCATCCGCGTCGCGTGCGCCCGTCGTGTACGGCATCAGCGCTCGTGCGTAGCGATCGACCAGATCGGTGCGGCCCGCCGCACGCGCCAGATTCAGCAGCACGATCAACGTGGCGCGATCGTTGGCGAGATTGCCGGCGTTCGCTTGCGCGGCGGCGAGCGCCTCGTCGAGCAGATTGCCCGCCTCCAGCGCTTGCACGCCAGCGAGGAATTCGCGGCGCGTGTCGTCATGGGTCGGGGCGGAGCGCTGCGCGTCGAAGAAACGCTCGGCCGCGAAGCGATATTGACCGTTTCCGAGCGCGATCCGGCCCGCGGCGTCTTGCCAGTGCGAGCGTGAAGCGGCGTCTTGTTGCGCGAGCCGCTGGTAGCACGTCACCGCGACATCCGGCGCACCGGCGGCGAGCGCATCCGCGGACAACACTCGCAACGTGTCCGCGTCCCACTGCTGCTTCATGGACGCAGTCAGCGCTTTGCGGACTTGAATCAGTCCCGCCTCGCGTGCAGGCGTCCCCTCGGGGCTCGCGAAGGTGCGCTGTTCGGCGACCTTCAAGCGGATCAGCGTCGCCTTTGCGCGGAGCGTTTCGTCATCGAGCGCTGTCATGCGCGCGGCGATCCGCTCGGCATCGTCGTATCGCCCAAGGCGCAGATATTGCGTTGCGAGCGCCGTCAAATACTCGGTGTTGGTTGGTTGCGTGCGCAACCAGGCTTCGAGGTACGCGACTGTCAGCTCGCTGGGCGCCGAGGTCTCGATGATGTGCTCGCGCACGCCGCCCGCCGAGTAGACGCCCGCGAGCGCGAGCACGATGGCGGCGGTCATGCCCGTCAGCACGAGCGAGGTGGCGATGCGCGGGCGCTCAACGGCCACAGTCGATCTCCAGCGGCCGATACGTGACTTGCTGGCCGGCCACGCCCGGGATGTCGACACGCAGCAGCGTGCCGTTGCGAGTCGCGGCGACGCGCGCGCCATTCATCGACACGCGGCACGTGGACGCGCTCGCGAGCTCGACGAATGGCTTGTAGTAGCCGCCGAATTCGAAGCGCAGGCCGGACGCCGAGCGCTGGAAGTTGCGCACGAAACCATTGGCTTGCGCGATATAGGGCAGGGCGCCGGGCGCGGCCTTCGCGCCGAGCGTGAAGCGCGCCGCGCCGCCGTCGATGTGGATATAGGTGCCGTCCGGGCCGTGCGAGTAGCCGGTCACGCCAGTCGAATCATGCGCGGCGTCGATGAGCGGCACGTCGTCTTTCGGCCAATGCAGTTCGCGCACTTCCCCGTTGCCGCGCACGAGCCAGGCATCGCCTTCGCGCGCCACCGCGAACGAGCGCCAGTCGAGCACCTTGCGCAGATAGTCGGTCACGTGCACGGGCAGCACCGGCTGCGCGAGCACGGTATCGAAGATCTGCGTGAGCGCGCGCAGCGACGCGACCTTCGTGCCGCTATACATGTGGTAGTAGACGTCGATCGGCTTGAAGCGCAGCGGATGGTCGGTCATGTCGAACGTTTCGAGCACGCGCGTAAATCCGTAGAACGGTCCCTGCCAATCGCTCGTGTAGACGTTTTCGTCCTGGTTCGGCGCGTAGATCTGATAGGCGCCGGGGCCCTTGTCGACGCCGATCGGCGCGATGTTCGTCCAGCTGTCGGCGGCGTGCGTGATGACCGTGTCGCCGCCGTTGACGTTCAGCACGCCGGCCTCATACGTCTTCTTCACGACCACGGCGGGCGGCATGCAGTCGCCCGACCATTGCAGCACGACGGTGCGCTTGCCGGCGGGCGCGAGCCGCGTATCGATGTAGTGGATCGACCCGGAGATCTCGCGATCGAGGTTGAACTTGTAGCCGGGAATGTTCAGCGAAAACGCCGAGTCGCCGCCGCCGCGGTCCTTCTGCAAGCCAGTCTTGGCGTCCACCTCTTCCCAGTTGAACGGGTGCGAATAGGTGTGCGTGCCGATTTCGACATACGGCAGCGCGAAGATCTTGCGCGCGATCTCTTCGAGGCGTGGCGAGATCTTCGGATAGAGGCCGGTTGGGCCGACTTCGCCTTCGATCACCGAAAGCGTCATCGGCACGGAATAGCGCGTGAAGATCTGCTCGTAGAGCGCCTCGCCCGAATAGTCGGGGCCGGGGAACTCGCTGCGCGACGCGAAACCGTCGCCGTCGACGTGCGTCATGAAAAGACGCCTGCCGTTCTCGGTCGTCACGTTGGGCGCGGGCAGATCGGGCAGGCGCAGCGCGGCGCGCAGGAACGCGATCGGCTGAATGGCCCAGCGCTCCTGCTCGATGCCGTCCAGCGACACGACCGTGTACTGGTTCAGCGCGAAGCCGCCCCAGCGCGTGAGGCCGACGACGTCCACCGCCTTGTCTGCCGAGGCGATGCGCAAGAGCGATTGCCCGTCGGCGCCGACCTGGATATTCGGCAGGTCGCGCGGATCGGGGCGCGGCATGATCTCGAAGCCCACCATCGGGTCGCGCTTGGCGACCGTCAACGGTGCATTCAAGATGCCGGATACGGTATGCAAACCGATCGCCGAGTCGTTGTCGGCAACGTTGAAGCCGAACTGACCGAGGAATGCGACCGGCAACTGATCGGCCATCCGTGCGCCGATCCAGCGCCGCCAAGCGAGCGGGTCAGGCACGGCGTTGCGCTGAATCCACGCGACGACGCCTGCGTAGCGGTCAGGCGTCACGTGCGCGGGAAGCGGGTGGCTGAAGTCGGCGTACTCGACGTCGTAGCCGAGGTAGTTGAGCGGCGTGGCGAGCGCGCGCACGCCGAGGCTCAGATCGATCGGCTCGTTCGGATCGCGGTCCTGGATGACGAGCACCTTGCGCGGCATCACCTCGATGCGGCCGATGCCGACGAGATCGCGCGCGGGGTCGGTGACGTAGGGCTCCACGCCGGTGGCCGCAACCTGCGCGGCGAGTGTGCGCGCACACGCTCGCGCCGCGCTCTCGCAGTATTCGATCGAGACGACGGGCACGCGGGTCCGCTGCATGAATGCCTGCGCGGCGGCCACGCGCTGCTCGCGCTCGGCGGCCGGGACGTCGACGACGTGCGTCGCGCTGTCGTTGCGCGCTTCCACGAGCGAATCGATCACCACGGCGTAGATTGCGTTGCGATGCGCTTCTGCGACGCTATACGCCGTTGCCGTGTCGCCGGCGACGATGATCTTGGCGTCCGGATGCGCCGCTACGATCGAATCGATGGAGGCGAAACCGGCGGGACTGTCGAGCAGGAAGCCGCGAAAACCGCGTTGCCACAATGGCTCGATGCGATTGGCTACGAAGTCCGCGGGCGCGGTGTTCGCGCTGGCGGCGGCGCGAGCGATATAGATGGAGTGGGCGAGAGGGTGAGTAGAGGGATCGAACCCGCTGGCCGGATCGAGCACGATTGCGTCGAACGCTTGCAGTTCGTCGAGCGGTGGTTGGTCCGCGTCGTAGAACGCCAGATTCGGCGCTTGAGTCGACGCATGAGCGCGTTCGACCGCGGCGCCCGCGCCCGCTTGCCGGTTCTCTGCGGCCGTTTGCGCGTTACTCGGAACGGCTGCGAATACGCCAAGCCACGCCAGCGACAGCGCGGCCAAGCGGCGAATGCAGCTCCCGGAGAGAAAACGCGCCGGCATGCTTCGCCTGGCGTAAGCGCCAAGGCGTATTGCGGAGTTCGCCATTGTTCTGAATGTTGTTGTCAGGCGCAGCCAGTGACGGCTGCCTCGATAGCCCTCGACCGTCTTTGCGGTTCGATGTTTGCCCCCCACGACACGGTCTAATGCCGCAGGCTCTCATTTTTTTTGAAATCAAAACGGGGGCGAAGATATCACAGCTAATTCGATTAAGGGTCATTTATTTCAGGCTTATAATCGGAGCATTCGCGATATTTAACAATATCTGTCAATTAAATCGCTGAAATGTTAAATGCCGCAAACGTTGTCGGGGATGGCAAACGTTTATCCTGGTTCACCATTTGGTCGCAAACGTTTTCGTATTGGTAATCATAGGAAATATTCCTGCTCTTATCAAAGAATCCGTGCAGAGGCCCGTCGTTGCTGATTGTGCACAGATGCGGCGTGGGTACGGTGCTGCGGTACGTTGCACCCGAACTCTCATCGAAAATCTATCGCTGAGCATGGGTAAAACGCGATCGAGAGCGGTCAGACGTTTTAACGATTGCGGGCAAAACCTCGCCCGGATTTTTAATTTGGTATTGACGGGATTTTGTAATGTCTGGCGTGTGGTGCATCGCGGAAATAATGACGTTTTCCGCAAGCGTCGATTGTAAAATTGTTACCTCATCGGGCAGATTGGAATTGCCGAATCGGTAATTCTGGCGTAGAGAAGCTATTTGCCGATCGACGTCGCTACAAGGATCAAGATGAGTTTGGATCGCCTGCTTCCGGGGAAGAACCGCCTATCGCATGCGGTTCGTGTTCGCGCTTGGCTGCAATTTGCTGTCGCCGTTGCGGTGTGGCTTGCCGCCCAAGCGGCTTATGCGCATCCCCACGTGTGGATCAAATATTCGCTGTCGGTCGATATGCGGGGCAGCGCCATCGTGTCGGTCAACGAGACGTGGATTTTCTCGCGCGGTTTTCCGGTGGCGATTGCGGGCTTGTCCGAGCTGCCCGAAAGCGGTCCGTTGAATGCGGCGCAGACGCAATTGTTCTGGGAACAGGCTTTCTCTTCGCTTAAAGATACGGATTACTTCACGCATCTGTTCGTCGATGGCGTGCCGCTTCACTTTGGCGAGGCGACGAATTTTCGCGTGGCGATGGAAAACGGGCACCTTGTGTATCGTTTCTCGCTCGTGCCGCAAAAGGCCGTCGACGTGACACGCGGGCAAGTGCAGCTAGGCGTGTGGGACGAGAGCTTCTTTGTCGATTACGAACCGTCGGATGCCCCGCACGTGACGCTCGGCGCGGGCGCGGCCCGAACGTGCAAGGCTCAGGATTTCGACGACACCAAGCATCCGATATTCGGCGGCGCGGTCGTACCGGTGGCGACGAACATCGCCTGCTGATGTGATCAGTCTGAACTCAACGCGCTTATGAAACGCCCAGCGACGCTTCAAAAAGCGCCGAGCCCATTCGTCTAATGCATACCACGCGGTGAGGGACCGGGGAAAGACGGGGAGAGAGGGAAGCGCCGGGGATGCCGAACTTCGCATCCCCGGCGTCGTCCTGTGCTGCGCCGCGCGTTACTTCGAAACGGCAAACAGCGTGACGTTCATGAACACCTTGAACAGCGCGCCGATCAGCATCGCGCCGCTCACGCCCACGCACCACAGCGTGACGAACCAGACCCAGCTCGGAATCGCCCAGCTCGCGCGCTGAAGCGCGGCCATCGATTTAGTGATAATGCGCGTCGCCATGGCGTACCTTCCCGCGAAAAACCCAATAGCCCAAGATCGTGTAGCCGATGATGACCGGCAGGATCACCGCCGCCCCGGCGAGTGTGAAGGTCTGGCTCGAACGCGGCGCCGCTGCCTCCCACACGGTCAAGCTCGATGGAATCGCGTAAGGCCAGAGCGACACGAGCAAGCCCGCGTAGCCGAGCAGCACGAGCGCGAGCGCGATGAAGAACGGTGTCGTGTGATGGCGCCCGTGGACCGCGCGATACATGACGAACGCGCAGACCGCGACGAGGAACGGCGCCGGCAGCAAGCGATAGAACAATCCCGAATCGAACCAGCGCGCGGCCACGTTCGGATCCTGCAGCGGCGTCCATACGCTGACCAGCGCGATGAACGCGAGCAGGACGAGCGTGAGCGGCCACACGACGCGATGCAAGCGCCGCTGCAGGTCGCCCTCGGTCTTCGCGACGAGCCAGCACGCGCCGAGGAGCGCGTAGGTCGCGACGAGGCCGAGCCCCGTCAGCAGGCTGAAAGGCGTGAGCCAGCCGAACGCGTCGCCGGCGAACTGGCCGTTCTCGACCGGAATGCCTTGGAGGAATGCGCCTAGCGCAATCCCTTGAAAGAGCGCGGCGCCTGTCGAGCCCCCGATGAACGCGAGGTCCCACATGGGTTTCGTGCGCGTCGCTTTAGCGCGGATTTCGAATGACACGCCACGAAAGATCAAGCACAAGAGCATGAAGACGAGCGGCAGATAAAGCGCCGAGAGCACCGTCGAATACACGACCGGAAACACGGCGAAGAGCGATGCGCCGCCGAGCACGAGCCAGGTTTCGTTGCCGTCCCACACGGGGGCGACGGTGTTCATCATGAGGTCGCGTTCTTGCTCGTCGGGGAAGAACGGGAAGACGATGCCGATGCCGAGGTCGAAGCCGTCGAGCACGACATACAGGAACAGGCCGAGCGCGATGATCGCAGCCCAGACAACGGTCACATCCATTTTAAGCCTCGAAATACAGGGGTTTTACGAGTTGCGGCGAGTTGCGGCGATAGCGATGCGGCTAGCGCGCTTAAGCGTCGATCAAGTGCTTGGGCGCCGGCACCGGTTGACGCTTGGGGCGCAGGTTCGCATCACGGGGCGGCGTGTCGCGTTCCACATCTCGCCCAGCAGGCGGCAGCGCAGGACCGTTTTTCATCAGCTTCAGCATGTAGTACACACCGGTGCCGAACACGAGGAAGTAGACGACCACGAACGCCATCAGCGAAATGCCGACCTGCTGCGCGGTAAGCGGCGACACGGCTTGCGAAGTCCGCATCACGCCGTACACGACCCACGGCTGACGGCCGACTTCAGTCGTCACCCATCCCGAGAGCAGCGATATGAAGCCGGTGGGACCCATCGCGACGACGAAGCGGTGGAACCACTTCGCGTCGAACAGACGCCCGCGGCGGCGCAGCCACCACGAGAGCGCGGACATCAGGATCATCAACATGCCGAGCCCGGCCATGATGCGGAAACTCCAGAACACGACGGTCGAGTCAGGCCGGTCTTCCTTCGGAAAGTCTTTGAGGCCGCGAATCTCGCCATCCCAGCTGTGCGTGAGGATCACGCTGCCGAGGTGCGGAATCGATACGGCATAGCGCGTCGTTTCGGCGTCCATGTCGGGGATGCCGAACAGATTGAGCGCCGTGCCGCCTTTCTCGGTGTTCCACAAGCCCTCGATCGCCGCGATCTTCGCGGGCTGATACTTGCGTGTATTCAAGCCGTGCTGATCGCCGACGAATGCCTGAATCGGCGTGAGGATCAACAGCAGCCACAGCGCCATCGAAAACATCTTCTTGACTGCGGGATCGCGCCGGCCTTTGAGCAAATGCCATGCGCCTACCGCGGCCACCACGAGCGCGGCGACGATGAACGCGGCGAGCGCCATGTGCGCGAGACGATACGGGAACGAGGGATTGAAGATGATCTTGAACCAGTCGACCGGGACCACGTGGCCGTCGGCGATCGTGAAGCCTTGCGGCGTCTGCATCCAGCTATTCGACGCGAGAATCCAGAACGTGGAGATCAGCGTGCCGACCGCCACCATCAAGGTCGCGCCGAAGTGCGCGCGCGGTCCGACGCGTTTCCAGCCGAACAACATGATGCCGAGGAAGCCGGCTTCGAGAAAGAACGCGGTCATGACCTCGTAGGTCAAGAGCGGTCCGGTGATCGGTCCGGCGAACTTCGAAAAGCCGGCCCAATTGGTGCCGAATTCGTAGCTCATCACGACACCCGAGACGACACCCATGCCAAAGGCGACCGCAAAGATCTTCGACCAGAACAGGCAAAGGTCTTTGTAGTACGCCTTGCCGGTTTTGAGCCAACGCCACTCGAGCACGGCGATGAAACTCGCTAAGCCGATGCTGAGCGCCGGAAAGACGATATGGAATGAAACGGTGAAAGCGAACTGAATGCGCGCCAGTTCGAAAGCGCTGAGTGCGGGTTCCATAAGCCAGAGAGCAGAAGTTGACCACGCGTGCCGGCCGCTGCCGGTACGCACTGCGCTGTGCTATGCAGATGGACGCAAGGTTAGGGCAGCGATGCGAAATTTGCTGCGCTGCGTTTTGACGCTTTATGCCGAGACGTCAATGACGTGCATCAATTTTCGAGACGTAAGTGGCTGATGCGAAACGGATCGCTGAAACGCGTTTTGATGGACGTCAATTGACTGATCATTGAAAAGTGCGGCAATCGACCGCGCTGCAGCGCACATGGCGCACTGCTTTTCTTGCAGAGGGCTTTCCAAGTTCGTTCAAACGAATAACAAGCGAGCTAAATTCGCAGTGTTTAATCGAATGAAACACACAGCCGCCGTTTAGGCGCGAACAGGCAATGGTGCCCGTCCAGCGTCTTGCTCCTATGCCGAGGCAGCACGATCCGATGCCACGCGGGGCATTCGCAATAAGCGGAAAAGCCGTCATAGACCATGCTTGGCGCACGATACGGACGGCGAAACAGTCGCGGTACAAGGCGAGCGCGGCGCACGGCCACACCCGCCGCGACAATCGGCGGGCGATGCATGGTGGGCTCCCGTTATGACCTGCCGGGCCGCGTCGGCGCGCGAAGCGCCGGGCTCTGTATGGATCGGTTGGGGCCGATCCCTTTTGCGTGGCCCTAGAACCGAAAATTAGTGCGCAGCCTATAGCGACGCAAGGACAAAAGTTCGCTGTTGCCGTTTTGCTGAAAAAATGTGGCGCGAGGCGTCTAAGCCTCGCGCATTTCGGACAGGCGCCTTGAAAAAGGCTGCGTTCGTGCTTGACCGCTAAGGCACGTAAAGCGTTCTAAGGATAGCGAGCGAGCCTTAAGCCGAAGGCTCCGGATCGGACCACAGGCGGCCCGCAGTCGCCCAGTTTTCGCGCTTGACGTCGGTGAGAATGATATCGACCGAGCTCGCTTCGCAGCCGAGCGTCTCGCACGTCACGCGCGTGATTGCTTCGACGAATTTACGTTTTTGATCGATGCTTCGGCCTTCGAACAGTTCGATGTGGAATGTTGGCATCGTGTCTCTCCTCTGAGATTAGTGGGATGAATGGGATGGAGCCGTGCGCGCTTAGTCGCGTTCTAGTCGCGATAGGACGGATCGATGCGGTCGAGCTTGCGCAAGAGCGCGGGCCATTCGAGC
Organism: Trinickia camelliae; assembly: GCF_053525655.1. Classification (NCBI taxonomy): domain Bacteria; kingdom Pseudomonadati; phylum Pseudomonadota; class Betaproteobacteria; order Burkholderiales; family Burkholderiaceae; genus Trinickia; species Trinickia camelliae. Next base: position 76,632 of record NZ_JBCHAA010000022.1, on the reverse strand, counting down.
ACGCCTTCGATCGCGCCGCCGTCGAGCAGTTGCTCCGCCGTGCGCTTGGCGACCGTGTCGTCCGGCACCACGAGGTATTGCTTGCTGCCTTGCGCCTGGATTTGAATCTCGCAAGCTTTGATGAGCGTCGCCATCAGCACGTAGGCTTCGGCGACCGTGCGCCCAGCAGTCAGCGTGCCGTGATTGCGCAACAGCATCGCGGGCTTGTCGCCGAGATGCGCAACGAGCCGCGCGCCCTCGGCCGGCGTGAACGCGAGCCCCTCGTAATCGTGATACGCGAGCTGACCGTAAAAGCGCAGCGCGTGCTGCGAGGCCGGCAAGAGTCCTTCGCGCTGCGCCGAGACCGCGATGCCCGCCGTGTTGTGCAGATGCATCACGCAGAAAGCGTCGGCGCGCGCGGCGTGTACGGCGGCGTGAAGTGCGAAGCCCGTTGCGTTCACCGGATGTTCGCTTTCACCGACGATATTGCCTTCGATGTCGATCTTCACGAGATTCGACGCACGCACTTCATCGAATGCGAGCCCGAACGGATTGATCAGGAAGTGGCCGGGCTCGCCTGGCACGCTCGCTGAAATATGCGAGTAGATGAGATCGTCCCATTGATTGAGTGCGGCGAGCCGGTAGGCGGCGGCGAGATCGATGCGGGTCTGCTGCTCGGCAGCGGACATGGGACCGGATGCGGCGATCCGGCGATTGGGCGCGTGAGCGAATGACATATTCGTTTCCTTCAAGTGCAGGAAGCAGGAGCCAAGCGCGTGACGGCGTGTCGCTTGGCGACGGTTTAGTATGCCGCAGATCGCGCACGCGATGACCGCTCGCGCGGGCGAGGCGCCGCGCGCGGCTTCCGACTCGCGAGCATAGGGCAGATCCCTCGCGTGCAGCATGCAAGGCCTTTGATAGTGTTTATTTGCGGCACCGGTGCACCGGTTTCGTTTGCGCTACGATGGCTCGCAATTTCGGCATTTTCCGTTGACATCGATAGGAGACGTCGCGAATGCGAGAAGTGCGTTGGGTATCGGAAGAGGGTGCGGGCATCGAGCATCTGGCGTTCGATGTCGACGCCGAAGGCTGCATCGTCGAGAGCGTGCTGACCGGGCAGCGTGACGGTAGCGCGTACGGGCTGTGCTACCGCATCGAATGCGATGCGCAATGGCGCGTCAAGGACGCGTTCCTGCGCGTGATGGGCGGCGCGAGTCTGGAGCTTCACGGCGATGGCGCGGGCCATTGGCATGACGGCAAGGGCCTCGCGCTCGCGCATATCGACGGTTGCATCGACATCGATATCATGGCGACGCCGTTTACGAACACGTTGCCGATCCGCCGTTTGAAACTCCTGAAAGACGAGCGCAGGGTGCTGGAGATGGCGTACATCTCCGTGCCCGATTTGCGGGTGACACACATGCGGCAAGCCTATACATGCATCGAGCCGGATCGCGAATACCGCTATGAAAACGTGGGCTCGAATTTCACCGCGAACCTTGAAGTCGACGAAGACGGTCTCGTGATCGACTACCCAGGGATCTTCAGACGATTGCCCATGGCGGGCTGACACCGCGAACCGTGCCATTTCTGTTGCGCTGCGCCATGCGATCGCGTGCTCGCGCTCGGAAATCGACCAGACGGTCACCGCGGCGGGTGTGTAACGTCTGCATGCGGTTCATGCTGCGTCACGAAGCGGTCGATACTTGCGGCGATCCTGGCCGGGTCGCGCAGAATGACCCAGTGGCCCGCGTCGATCTCCTCGCGCTGATACGGGCCGAGCCAGCGTTCTAGCCCGACCGAAAGGGCAGGTCCGACATAGCGGTCGTGCCGCGGCACGATGAACAGCACCGGCGCGTGAGCCTGTCTTGCGCGCGGGCGGCGAATACGGTCGAAGAAATTCGCGCGATAGAGTTCGAGCCCGTTGAGCGCATTGCGCAATTGAGTCGGGTCGGGGTGGATGCGGACGCTTTCGCTCAACTTCATCCAAAGCGGCCACGCCCGCACGCCGGCGAAGCGCCACATGACTTCGGGCGCGAGCGGAAGATGAAAGAACACGATGTACCACGACCGCAGCCGTTGCGCGATATCCGCGCCGAATGAGCGCTGCGAGGCGTCGCGCGACGCAGCCGCTACATGATCGAGGCAAGGCCCCGAGATCGACGTGAACGACGCAATGCGTCCGTTTAATGCCTCGCCGGTGACGGCTTCCCAGCACTGAATCGAACCCCAGTCGTGTCCGACCAAATGAAACGGCCGTGTGCCGCAGGTTGCGTCCGCAACGGCGGTGAGATCTTCGGCGAGCCGTTCAAGCTGATATCCCGCGCGTTCAGAGGGGGCGTCTGAGGCACCCGCACCGCGCACGTCATACGCAATCACGCGATAGCGCGTTTCGAGTTGCGCACGCAGCGGTTCCCACACGGCCGCCGAATCCGGATAGCCGTGCACGAGCACGATAGGCGGCGCATCGCGCGGCCCGCTCACATAGACCGCGAGATCCAGGTCGGCGGAGCGCACACGCAGTGTTTCGCGCGTCATGCAGGCGCCCTTTCGTCTTGCTGCGGCGGGGCGCCTGGAGCGTGCGCGCCGTATGGCGTGTTGCTCTCGGCGACAGCCGCGAGCAGATCGTCAAGGCGTGCGAGTTGCGCACGATTGTCGTGATCCCACGGATGAAAGCTCGGCTTGAAAAAGCGCAGCCAGTCAAGCGCGATCGTAGGAAACACCCCGCGTCGGCCGAATAGGAAACGAACGACTCGCGACATGCCGCGCAGGTGTCCGCCGCGTTTGCGGTCCGCGACGATAAGGCGGACGTGAAACTCGAACACCATCGCCCAGAACAGTACGGTGACCTCGAGCATCGCGAGGGTGCGCATCAAATAACGCTTCGGCCCCGGCTCGATGACGGTATTCCACACATCGAACGAAACCGCCTTGTGCTCGGTCTCTTCGAACGCGTGCCACATCCATACCTGCCGGTAGTGCTCTTCGGAGCCTTCGAGCCGAGAAGGATCGTCGAGCACCATCCCCGCGAGCATCGCGGTGTAGTGTTCGAGCGCGACGGTTTGCGCGAGCCGGAAAGAAGGCGGCAAGTGTCTGCGCCCGAAATCGAAGAGCGCCCACACGCGTTTGTCGAGTTGGTGCGCGGGCAAGCTGGCTGCTTCGAGCCGCTTGTTGTATTCGATGTGTTCGCGCGTGTGCATCGCTTCTTGTCCGATGAAGCCGATCACCTGCTTCTTGAGGACAGGGTCGTCGATCTTGTCGCGGTAGTGACGCACGCTGTCGATGAAGTAGCGTTCGCCGCCCGGAAACATGAGCGACAGCGCGTTGAAGAAATGCGTGACGTGCGTGCCCCACGCGTGCCAGTCGCCGACGCGATCGGGCGGCAGCGCGAAATGCAGGTCGCGGCGGATGGGCATCATGATCGTTTCTCCTTCTTTTAAGGGCGCGTGGCAGATGCGGATCACGCTCGATGCGCGGAACTGTCGTGCGCCGCATTCCGTTGCGCGCGCCGCTGCATGCGGCGTGCGCTTGCCACGACCAGCGCTTGATAGGCAGCCGGCAGCAGGCGCGCAAGCCAATCGGCGGCGCGCGCGTCGCGGCCGATCAGCACGCGGCGCTTATTGCGGCGCACGCCGTCGAGAATCACGCGTGCCGCCTCGTCGGCCGACGTGATGAACAGCCGCTCAAAGTCGCTTCGGCTCTGTTGTTCGTTTTCGATCAGGAAGCCTTTCATGTTCGAGGCGATTCGGCTCGCCTGAGCGATATTGGTGCGGATGCCGCCAGGGTGCACGCAGGTCGCCGACACGCCGCACTTCATCAAATCGAGCTCCTGGCGCAGCGATTCGGTGAAGCCGCGCACCGCGAACTTGGTTGCGTTGTACGCGCTCATGCCGGGCTGAGCGAACAGGCCGAATACGCTCGATGTATTGACGATGTGGCCTTCACCTGCTGCCTTCAAGTACGGCAGGAACGCTTGCGTGCCGTGCACGACGCCCCAGAAGTTGACGCCGACGATCCAAGCGAGGTCCGCGTGGTCCATGCCTTCGATCGTGCTCGAAAGCGCGACGCCGGCATTGTTGAAGACGAGGTTCACGCGGCCATGATGAGCGGCGCTCGACGCGGCCCAGTCGAACATCGCGTCGCGCTCGGCGACGTCGAGCACGCGGGTCGTGATCGCGACTTCCACGCCGAGGTTTTGCATGGCCGCATTCTGCGCGAGCCGCGCGGTCTCGGCGAGGTTCGCGGCATGTTGATCCGCAAGCGCCAGTTCACAACCTTCACGAGCGAGCGCCACCGCAAGCGCGCGGCCCATGCCGGAGCCTGCGCCGGTGATGGCCGCGACTTTGCCGGTAAATGACTTCACGATTGTTCTCCCTGATTGCTGTGCTGTCGTTTTGTTGTTCGGGGATGCTGTGGTCGATGACGTATCGCGCGGTGCTACGCCGTTTCCGTGGAGCGTATCGCGACGGTAGCGCGTTCCGTATTCGTTGAAGATGGCTTAGGGCCTGCCGCATAAGTGTAGTAGTCCGCCATCCTGAAGCGCCGCGTCAATTGCCGGAAGCGCCACGTAAAGCCGGGCCAAAGCGTCGTGTTCTTGCCGGTCTTCGGATCGAGATACCAGCTTTTGCAGCCGCCTGTCGACCAGATCGCGCGCGCGAGCTTTTGCTGAACGCGCTCGTTGTAGGCGCGTTCCACCGCCGCGCGCACCTCGATCGCATCGGCGCCTTCGCGGCGCATCGTTTGCAAAGCACGCAGGATGTACTCCACTTGCGCTTCGATCATCAGCACCATTGAGTTGTGACCGAGCCCGGTGTTCGGACCGACCACCATGAAGAAGTTCGGATAGCCCGGCAGCGTCGCACCGAGATAGGCATGCGCGCCGTCGCGCCAAGTGTCGACGATATCCACGCCGTCGCGGCCGATCACGACGCTGCGTGCAAACGGATCGGTCACGTGAAAGCCGGTGCCGAAGATCAGGCAATCGGCGGGGTGGCGCACGCCGTCGGCCGTGACCACGGCATCGTGCTCGATTCGCACGATGCCGGTTGTCACGACGTCAACGTTCTCGCGAGCAAGTGCCGGATAGTAGTCGTTCGAGATCAGCACGCGTTTGCAGCCGATCGTGTAGTCGGGCGTCAACGTTTCGCGCAGGACTGGATCGGGCACTTGGTCTTTCAAGTGCTTGAGCGCGAGTTTTTGCACGGACTTCATCAGCGCGGGATGCGTCGCGAAACCGAGCACGCGTGCCTCCAGCATCCAATAGAGACGTGTTCGCGCGAGTCGCTGCAAGACGGGAAAGCGTTCAAACAGCCACGTTTCGCGAGGCTTCAGCGCGCGATCCGCTTTCGGCATGATCCACGGCGGCGTGCGCTGAAAGAGGTCGAGGTGCGCGACGCGCGGCGCGATTTGCGGCACGAATTGAATTGCGCTCGCACCGGTGCCGATCACGGCGACGCGCTTGCCGTCGAGCGGATAGTCGTGGTCCCATTGCTGCGAGTGAAAGGCTTTGCCCGCGAAGGTGTCGAGACCGGGGATGTCGGGCAACACGGCGCGCGACAACGCACCCATGCCCGATATCAATACGCGCGCCGACAAGCGCGTGCCGTTGGTAAAGCGTAATTGCCAGCGCAACGCCGCTTCGTCGTAGACGGCCGAAACGAGTTGGTGATGAAAGCGCAAATGCGGACGGATCTGAAAGCGCGTCGCGCAATCCTCAAGGTAAGCGCGAATCTCGGGTTGTGGCGCGAACATGCGCGTCCAGCGCGGATTGGGCGCGAACGAAAACGAATAGACGTGCGATTGCACATCGCATGCGCAGCCGGGGTAGTGGTTGTCGCGCCAGGTACCGCCTAGCGAGCCGGCTTGTTCCGCGATCACGAAATCGTCGATGCCCGCTTGCTTGAGCCGGATCGCCATGCCGAGTCCGGCGAAGCCCGAGCCGATGATGACGATGTCGGTGGTCTCGGGGGCGGGGCTCGCGGTCATCTGTGCGTCCTTGTGCATTCATCGATAATCGTTACATTGTACGATGTAACGATAGGATGTGGCGGTGGCGAGCGCAAGGATGGGTTTAGACGCGCAACTCTATGGACGGCGAGAATCGCTCACCGTTATGCGGCTTCCATGGGGGCAGGACTGGGGCGATCCGCCAACACATTTCGACAGCCACCCTCCGACTAAGCGATCGAGCTCGCTTCTTCGACCCGGCCACGTCCCGCCGCCTTTGCCAGATAGAGTGCGTGATCGGCAGCCTTTGTCAGGTCCGTCATCTCAGCGCCGGTATCGACCACCCGGCTGGCGACGCCGACACTGATCGTGACGTTGGGCATTTGAGGTGAACCGGCATTGGGAATCGCCAAGGCAGCGACGGCTTCGCACATTCGTTCACCGATGTGAGCGGCCGACGCCGCATCGGTTTCCGGCAGCAGAATCACGAACTCTTCGCCACCGTAGCGTGCAACCAGATCGCTTGCGCGCCGCACTGTCCGTGTGAGGCATTGGGCAACGAGCACGAGGCACCGGTCGCCTTCGACATGGCCGTAGTGATCGTTGAAACGTTTGAAGAAGTCGATGTCGATCATCAGCAATGAGAGCGTCGACCGGTCGTGGGCGGCGCGCTGCCAGTGCAATGTCAGCGCGGCGTCGAAGGCGCGACGATTGGCGACGCCCGTCAGCGGATCTGTCGTGGCGAGCCGCTTCAATTCGTCAAGTGCTGCCGCAAGCCGCGAATGAAGAAACGTATTTTCGACCAGGAGCAACAGAAGGACGAAGCTGGCTGCGCACATGCCGTAGATTCGACCGACATAGAACCCGAGGTCATAGCGGGCCCCGTTGAACACGGCACTTAACGCGACGTCGCAAATCCAGGCGCACTGCACGACCATCAGCCACAGGTCGATTGTCGAGCGCCGTCTTTGCCGGTACAGCACCGCAAGGGCGAGGAGGCAGATTCCCCAAACCGATCCCGCCACCCACGGCATCGTCGGGGTGTAGTGGTTGTTTCGGATGATTTCAGGCAGCAGGCGCTGCCCTGCTATGGCAAGAACGGTCATCCCCGCTGCGAGGCAAAGCATGGCGCCGACGATGAACATCAGCTTGCCTGCTCCGACGATGTCGCCTGTTATCGTGGCCTGTTTCCTGTTGTTGAGCAGTGCATAGGCAATGACGAAGCACGGAAAGCCGGCGTGCCAGAACATATAGATCCAGGCCGTGCTTTGCGGTCCCGCATTCAAGAGTCCGGTTGGCGAGAACACCCCCGGAAAGCTCAACATATGGAGAAGGGCGATCGCCGATGTGTACAGATAGCCGCTCGCCAATGCGCCGAGTGCCCGCGAGCGTGCGATCACGCACTGGCCGAACAGAAGGACCGAGGTGATCAGATCGTTAAGAATGAGCGCCGATTCATAGACGGGAATAAATGCGGGCACTTGATGCAGCGGCACCTTCGCGAACGGCGCGGCAAAGAGGAAGACAAGCATCGACAGGAGCGCAACGCCTGCGGGAAGCAGGCGCGTGTGCCGGCTGATAGAACGCGAATGCGGCGAATACGCTGGCGCATCAATGAGTTCAGGCATCAAGCGTGGTTCCGCCGTCGTTGTAAAACTGGTTCGGCCGTGTCATGAGCGGATGGACGGCGCAGTCTATGCCTTGCGGAGTCAAGCCGTCGCCTGAACCGCGCAAGACGCTGACTATGCGAGGTTTAAATCGCAGGTGCAAGCGTCCGGCTTGTAGGGTTTTGATGAAAATGGAGTGAGGATATCCTGAATCGCGGCTGCGCAATGCGCGTCAGAACAATTCGCGCATGCGGTGATAGAGCATGCCGATTTCGAGCGCGGGGCCGCGCAAAGCCGGACCGCCAGGAAAGCGCGCGTGCTGGAGCTTCGCGAAGAGATCGAAGGCAGCAGTGTTTCCCGTGATCGCGCTTGCCACGACGCGCCCTGCGATGCCCGTCAGCGCAACGCCATGCCCGGAAAACCCTTGCGCATAGAAGTAGTTCGGATCTATCGCGCCGAAATCCGGCGCGCGATTGCGTGTCACGTCGACGAACCCGCCCCACGCGTATTCGACTTTCACATCGGAGAGCTGCGGAAACACGCCGACCATGCGCTTGCGGATATCGTCGGCGAGCTTGGCGGGCGATGCGCCGGTCGAACTCGCGCGTCCGCCGAACAGCACACGGTGATCGGCGGAAAGACGGAAATAATCGAGAAAGAAATTGTTGTCGCAAATCGCTTCGCGCTTTGAAATCAGCGCATCGGCGCGGGCTTGCCCGAGCGGCTCGGTCGCGACGATGTAAGAGGCGATCGGCGCAATGCGCGCGGCGATCCGCGGCGGCAATACGCCATCAAGCGTGGCGTTACCCGCGGCGACAACGAAGCGGCAACGCACTTCGCCATTTGCCGTGCGCACGACCGGCCGCGCGCCGCGCGCGACTTCAAGTACCGGCGAATGTGCGAACAGTTGCGCGCCTTCGCGACGCGCGGCATCGGCGAGGCCAAGGCAATATTTGAGCGGATGCAGGTGGCCCGAATGCGGATCGTAGACGCCGGCCAGATAGCGCTCGGATGCGATCCGTTCACGCACCTCGCTGCGCTCGAGCCACGACAAATGCGGATGGCCCCAGCGCGACGCCGCTGCATCCATCCACGCGCGCAAATCCGGCACGCGCTTGGTCTTCGTCGCTACGGTCAGATAGCCCGCGGTGAAATCGCAATCGATGCCGTACTTCGCGATGCGCTCGCGAATCAGCGCGACCCCGTCCATCGACATCGCCCACAACGCCCGCGCACCGTCGAGGCCCAATTGCTTTTCGATGACCTCGTCCTTTGCAAAGCCGACGAGCGCTTGCCCGCCATTGCGTCCCGATGCCCCCCAGCCGGGACGATGCGCGTCGAGCACCGCGACCGAGAGGCCGCGCGCGCGGCATTCAAGCGCGACCGACAAGCCCGCAAACCCGGCGCCGATCACGCAGACGTCGACATCGAGCGTGTCTTCGAGCATTGGGTCGTCGACGGCGGGGCGCCGGACACTGGCTTCGTAATAGGAACGGCGCGCGAGATCGTCCGCGCGCTTGTCGAGCGTTGCAGTCATCAGAGCCAATCCTTCATTCGGTACCACGCCATCGCAAGCACGAGCGCCGGCGTGCGCAGCAGCGCGCCACCCGGAAAATCGCGGTGCCGAATCTTACCGAATAAATCGAAGCGCGACGCTTGCCCGTCGATCGCTTCGGCGATCAGCTTGCCGGCCAGACCGGTCGTGTTCACGCCATGCCCGGAAAAGCCCTGCGCGAAATAGACAGTCGGCGATAGCCGCCCGAAATGCGGCGCGCGATTCATCGTGATGTCGACATAGCCGCCCCACGCGTAATCGATCTTCACGTCGGCGAGCTGGGGGAACGTGACGAGCATGTCGCGGCGCATCGCTTGCGCGAGGTTGGGCGGTGCGAAGGTCGAGTAGCTGACCTTGCCGCCCCACAAGATCCGCCCATCAGGCGACGGACGGAAGTAGTCGAGCACGAAGCGGCTGTCGCACAGCGCGGCGCGCGCGGGCATCAGCGCTTCTGCGCGCGCGTGGCCGAGCGGTTCCGTTGCGATCACATAGGTGCCGACCGGCATGATCTTGCGCGTGAGCTGGGGAGCGAGCGCGCCGAGATAGGTATTGCACGCGAGCACGACGTATTGCGCACGCACGCGGCCCTTCGACGTTTCGACGAGATGCTTGCCGTCTTCCTTGCCGATCGACGTCACGCAGCTGTCTTCGAAGATTTTCACGCCGGCGTCTTTCGCGGCGCGCGCGAGGCCGAGCGTGTAGTTGAGCGGATGCAGATGGCCGCTGTCGGGATCGAACAATCCGCCCAGGTAGCGCGACGACTGCACGTACTCCGGCATCGCGTTGCGCTCGACGTAACGCAGACGGTCGTAACCAAAGCGCTCGGCGGCGTCGTCGCGCGCGGCGCGAAGTTCTTCTGCATGGCGTGGTTTGTTCGCCGCGGTGAGGTAGCCGAGCGTCAGATCGCAATCGATCTGGTGCTTCGCGACGCGGTCCTTGACGATGTCGAGCGTCTCGAGACCTATGTCCCAGACACGCTTCACGTCGGCTTCGTCCATGTGGTCCGCGAACGCATCGATGCCGCATGCGAAGCCCGCGATCAACTGCCCGCCGTTGCGGCCGCTCGCGGCCCATCCGACTTTCGACGCCTCCAGCACGGCGACCGAGTGCCCGCGTTCCGCGAGATTGAGCGCGGTGCTGATGCCGGTGAGGCCGGCGCCGATCACGCAGACATCGACGGAGAGCGCGTCGGCGAGGGGCGCGTGGCGCGTCGTGTCGTTGGCGGTGGCCGCGTAATACGACGCGACGTGAGGTTGATTCGTGAACTTGAGCATAGGCAGGGAAGGGCGTGAGGCGGCGCGTCGATGACGAACGCGCCGCCTCACGCCGCAGCGGTGCAACAGTTTAGAACGAGTAGATGAACTGCGTGGCGAGCAGGTCGTTCGACTTCGCGTACGAACCGTCGTTGCGCAGGAACACGGCGTTGTTCGCCCAGTCGTGGCGGTATTCGACCTTCACGGTGATCTGCTGAGTCGGATAGAACAACAGGTCGAGCGCGACGTCCTGACGGTTTGCGCCCTTGCATTCGATGCCGCCGTCGGTCGAGCTCTGGATGCAATCGGTGCTTGGGCCGAAGCCGTTGTACGGATCCCGACCTTGGTCGGTCAACGCGATACCACCGCCACCACCGCCGTTTTTACTGTCTACGAGGTAGTCATAACGCAGCGTCGCGCCCATGCGGCCAACCACAGGTGCGTTGAATTTGCGGTGCGCGAGCAGCGACAAACCGTACCACTGCGCTTCGCCGCCGTTATACGCGGCATGCTGCTGCTGTCCGTAGTCGAGTTCGGCGTTGTAAATCACATCGGCAAGCGTGTACGTCATGTCCGCCTCGCCGAAGAAAAATGTGCCGTACGCGTTGCTCGACAAGCCAGCGGGACCGAAGCCGGTCCCATTCGCAGCCAGCGTCTGGCGCCCGATGTTGAACGAACCGCCGATATCGAGCGCGCTCGACCACGTATAGTCGGTACGCGCGGTGAAGGTCGGGATCTTGTTGCTCGACGTGATCGGGTCGTTGGACGCATTCTTGCCGATCTGCGTCACAGCGCCGTAAGTACGGTACTGCTCGTTGCCGAGGAAGAACTTCCATGCCCAATTGCTGCCGTCGCCCGTGTAGTTCAGGCCGACGCCGACATAGCTGCCCGGATCGGAGAAGTCATAGAGCAGGTTGTGCGTGAGCGTCTGCATCTGGTTCGACTGCTGCACTTCGTAGCCGCCGAAGCTCGGAATCAAGCCGGCCACGAAAGTGGTGGTGCCCGACAGCGGCACGTTGACCACGGCCGTGTTCAGGATGTTGAGACCGGAGCTGCCGTTTTCGTTCTGCAGCAGCGTGATGCCGTTGCCGCGGTTCGGCATCAGCGTGATTTCGGCGGACGGCGCCATCGGGCCCACGCCGAACGTCTTCTTGATGTCGAGGTACAGATCGCCGAACGTGCTGTTGAAGTAGTTGTAAGTGTTTTCGTGGTTCGCGAACAGGAACGACGAGCTGCTGGCAGCACGGTTATAGACGTAGGTCGGGTCGATATAGCCCGTGACCGAGAGGCCTGCGATCGGTCCGGTGTTGGCGGCGTCGGTGAGCGAATCGACCTTCAACTGCTGATTCGCGATCTGCTGCTTCATCGACGCGAGGTCGTCGTTGGTCAACGTCGCTGTGGCCTTGCCATAATCCGGCGACGAGATATCGACCGGCGCGGCGGGCGCGGCCGTGGCCGCCGTCGCGACCGCCGCCGTGCCCGAGGTCCCAACAACAGCCGGCTTGGCCCCAACCTCCGCCTTAAGTGCTTTCACTTCTTTTTGCAGCGCTTTCAGCTCGGCCTGAAGCGCTTTGATTTCCGCGCTAGTCGAGTCGGCCAGCGCAAGCCCCGGCATGCTGGCCGCCACCAGCATGCATATCAGTTTCTTTTGCATCCCAATTCTCCGTTCTAGGTCGTTTTGCAGTGAGGTTTCTAGTTCGATTCGTGTCAGGCCGTGCCCAGCGGTTCAGGCGCTTTGCGGGCACTCGCCGTTTGCGGAATACGCGGCGTTTTCGGGTCGTCTAGCTCGATTTGCGCAAAGGCCATCTGCATGTCGCGTGTCCGCTTGCGGTCCTTCGCGAGCATCATCTGGTTCACGAGAATGACGCCGATCGTCACGAGCGTGATGAAGATGGTTGCGAGCGCATTCATTTCGGGGTTCAAGCCGAGGCGCACGCGAGAGAACACGACGAGGGGCAGGGTGGTCGAGCCGGGGCCGGACAGGAACGCCGACAGCACGAGGTCGTCGACCGAGAGCGTGAACGACAGCAACCACCCGGACAGGATCGCCTGCGAGATCAGCGGCAGCGTGATCACGAAGAACACCTTGAGCGGCGTGGCGCCGAGATCGAGCGCGGCCTCTTCGAGCGACTTGTTCAACTCTTTCACGCGCGACTGCACGATGATCGCGACGTACGACACGCACAGCATCACGTGACCGATCCACATCGTGGTGATGCCCCGGCCCTTGGGCCAGCCCAGCAACTGCTCCATCGCGACAAACAGCAGCAGCAGCGAGATGCCCTGGATCACCTCGGGAATCACGAGCGGCGCATTGATCATGCCGGCGAACAGCGTGAAGCCGCGAAAGCGCCCGAAGCGGGCCAGCACGAAGCCGGCCCAGGTGCCGATCACGACCGACGCACAGGCCGTCATCAACGCGAGCTTCAACGACAGCCACGCCGCGGTCAGCAGCTCGTCGTCCTTTAGCAGCGCGCCATACCACTTGAGCGAGAAGCCGGACCAGACCGTGACGAGCTTCGACTCGTTGAAGGAGAAAACGACGAGGCTGATGATCGGGATGTACAGGAACAGAAAGCCGATCGTGAGCACCGTCACCGAAAGGGGTTTGCTTGGCTTGATCATTTGGTGCTCTCCAATTCCTTGACCTGGTAGTACTGGAACACGGCCATCGGCACGAGCAGCAGCACGACCATTGCAACCGTCACGGCGGAAGCCATCGGCCAGTCCATGTTGTTGAAGAACTCGTCCCACATCACGCGGCCGATCATCAACGTGTCGGCGCCGCCGAGCAGCTCGGGAATCACGTACTCGCCCACCGCCGGGATGAACACGAGGAGACTCCCCGCGATGATTCCGTTCTTCGAGAGCGGCAGCGTGATGCGTGTGAACGCGGTCCACGGTTTGGCGCCGAGATCGTAGGCGGCCTCGAGCAGCGTGAGGTCCATCTTCACGAGGTGCGCGTAGAGCGGCATCACCATGAACGGCAGGTACGAATAGACCATGCCGATATAGACGCCGATGTCGGTCCGGTAAAGACGCAGCGGCTCGTGAATCAGGCCGATCGCCATCAGGAAGTGGTTGAGCAGGCCGTTGTCCTTGAGAATGCCGATCCACGCATAGACGCGAATCAGGAACGACGTCCAGAACGGCAGCATCACGCCCATCATCAAGACGTTGCGTGTCGCCGGATTCGAGCGCGCGATGTAGTAGGCGATCGGATAGCCGAGCAGCAGGCAGAAGAAGGTCGACACGGCGGCCATCTTGAGCGAGCTGATGTAGGTGGCGATGTACAGATCGTCTTGCAGCAGGAACACGTAGTGTCCGAGCTGCAAGGCGAAGTGCACGACGCCGTCCTTGATGCTGACGAGATCGTTGTACGGCGGAATGCCGAGCTGTTGATCGGCGAAGCTGATCTTCAGCACGAGCACGAATGGCACGGCGAAGAACAGCGTGAGCCAGAGGAACGGGAAGCCGATGACGGTCGTCCGGCCCGAAGGCGTGAAGCGAGCGACAAGGGCGCGCAGCGGCGCGAACAACGAACCGGTGTTGGCGTTCGCGCCGGGCAGGGAGGAGGTGGCGGGATTTCTCATGGCGTCCTCATTGCGTCAGCACCACGCCGCTGGCGGGCGACCAGTGAACGAACACGTCGTCGTTGTAGGCGGGCGCACCGTCTTGCAGGAGGTGCGAGCTGGAGAGATTCGACACGACGACTTTGCCGCTCGGCAGACGCACGTGATACAGCGAATAGCTGCCCATGTAGGCGATATCCGTGACGACGCCGCGCGCCCAGTTGTGAGCGGCGCTCGGCTTTTCGCGCGAGACGCGCACGCGCTCCGGGCGCACCGAGATGCCGACCGGCATGCCGAGCGGCCCGGTGATGCCGTGGCTCACGTACATGCGCGCTTCGAGGTCTTCGCTTTCGACGAACACGTGGTCGGGCTCGTCTTCGACGACGAGGCCTTCGAACAGGTTGGTCGAGCCGATGAACTCGGCGGAAAAGCGGCTGTTCGGGAATTCGTAGACTTGCGACGGCGAGCCGATTTGCACGATCTTGCCTTCGCTCATGACGGCGATGCGGCCTGCCATCGTCATCGCTTCTTCCTGGTCGTGCGTGACCATCACGCAGGTCACGTCGACCTTCTCGATGATGTTGACGAGTTCGAGCTGGGTCTTCTGGCGGATCTTCTTGTCGAGCGCGGACATCGGCTCGTCGAGCAGCAGCAGCTTCGGGCGCTTGACGAGCGAGCGCGCGAGCGCGACGCGCTGCTGCTGGCCGCCCGACAGTTGATGCGGCTTGCGGCCCGCATACTTGCTCATCTGCACGAGCGCGAGCGCATCGGCCACGCGCTCCTTGATTTCGTTCTTTGGCGTGCCTTCCTGCTTGAGGCCGAATGCGATGTTGGCTTCGACCGTCATGTGCGGAAACAGCGCGTACGACTGAAACATCATGTTGACGGGACGCTTGTACGGCGGCAGCGTCGCGAGGTCTTCACCGTCGACATAGATCTTGCCGGACGTGGCCGTCTCCAGGCCGGCGAGCATTCTGAGCAACGTCGACTTGCCGCAGCCGGAGCTGCCGAGCAGCGCGAACAACTCGTTCTTGGCGATCGACAAATTGACGTTGTCGACGGCGGTGCTGTCGCCGAATTTCTTGACGACGTTTTCGATGCGAACGAATTCATCCGATTTCGCTTGCTTTGTGAAGGCGATGGGCGAATTGCGGTTCGATTGCGGCGCCGATTGAGCCGCATTAGGCGCTTTGTTGGAAGCTGTCGTATTCATGATCTAACCATTCCGTGCGAATCGCAGGCATGAGTTCTCCCGTGCGAGGCGCGAATGCGGCTCACAGGGCTTGCAGCGATCGAAAGAAACTTGGGGACTGCGCGGGGAGAATCCCGTTAGCGCAGGTTCACTACCGTGATGCGACTTCTTGCCGGTGAGGGATCGAGCGACCCCTCACCCGCGGTCATGAAGCAATCAGTGGCCGGTTTTCAGTTGGGCCCAGAGGCGGTTTTCAAGGCGCAGGATGTCGGTCGGCATCGGCCTCATCAGCGTCATCTTCTTGAGCACGTCTTCTGTCGGATAGACGGTCTGGTCGTTCGCCACCGCGGGTATCACGAATTGGCGTGCGGCATGGTTGGCGGTCGGGTAGAACACCTCATTGGTGATCGCCGCATTGACCTTCGGATCTTCGATGTAGTTGATCCACTTCATCGCTGCTTCGGGGTGTGGGGCGTCCTTCGGAATGACCATCACGTCGAACCACAGGAGGCCGCCTTCCTTCACATTCGAGAACTTCACTTCATACGAGCGCTTGGCTTCCATCGTGCGGCGGCGCGCGATGCCGACGTCGCCCGACCACGCGACCGCGACGCAGATGTCGTTGTTCGCGAGATCGTTGATGTAGCCCGACGAGTTGAACTGCGTGATGTACGGGCGCACTTGCTTGAGCACTTGGAACGCGGCCTGGTAGTCGGCCGGGTTCGTGCTGTTCGGGTCTTTCTTCATGTACTGCAGCACGGCCGCGAATACGTCCACGGGCTGGTCGAGGAACGAGACGCCGCAGCCCTTCAACTTCGAGAGATTCGCGGGATCGAATACGAGCGCCCAGCTATCGACGGGCGCGCTGTCGCCGAGCGCTTTTTTAACGGCTTCGACGTTGTAGCCGATGCCGTCGGTGCCGTAGGCCCAGGGCACGCCGTACTGATTGCCCGGGTCGGCATCGGAAATCATCTTCATGAGCGTCGGGTCGAGGTTCGCCAGATTCGGCAGCTTCGACTTGTCGAGCTTCTGATACACGCCTGCCTGGATCTGCTTCGCCATGTAGTTCGACGTCGGCACGACGATGTCGTAGCCCGAGCTGCCCGCGAGCAGCTTGGCCTGCAGCGTGTCGTCGCTGTCGTAGTTGTCGTACTTCACGTGGATCGACGTTTCCTTTTCGAAGTTCGGAATCGTGTCCTTCGCAATGTAGTCGGACCAGTTGTACACGTTCAGTTCGGTGTCGGCGGCGAGCGCCGGCGTGGCGAATGACGCGGACAAACTCGTGACGGCTAAAAGAGCGGCCCCCGCGATGGCGTGACGAAGATGACGTCCAGAACAATTAACGCTCATGATGAGATTTCCCTTGGAAATAAAAACCCGGCGCGGGTGCCCCCTCTTGTGTGCGGTCGCCGCACCCGTGCCAGGACGGAACTGCCGTTACGAAAGGCCTAATTGCTTAGCGGTGGCGTCGATGGCTTGCTTCGCCTTCGACACGATTTCATCGATCTCGCCACGTGTGATCACAAGCGGCGGCGACAGCAGCATGCGGTCGCCGGTGGCGCGCATGATCAAATTGCCGTTGAAGCAGAAGTCGCGGCAGATCGTGCCGACGTCGCCGCCGTTCGCGAAGCGCTTGCGCGCTTTCGGGTCTTCCGCGAGCTGCAGGCCCGCGACGAGCCCCGCGCCGGCGATCTCGCCGATGATCGGATGGTTCGCAAAGGTTTCGCGCAACAGATTCTGAAAGTACGGGCCGGTGTCGGTCTTCACGCGCTCGACGATCTTCTCGTCGCGCAACACCTTGAGGTTCGCCACTGCGACGGCCGCCGCGACCGGGTGGCCCGAGTAGGTGAGGCCGTGATTGAATTCGCCGTGCTCGATGATGACCTTCGCGACGCCGTCATGCAGCGCGACGGCGCCCATCGGCACATAGCCGCTCGTCAAGCCCTTGGCCAGCGTCATCAGATCCGGCTCGAAGCCGAAGTGCTGATGAGCGAACCACTCGCCGGTGCGGCCGAAGCCGCCTATCACTTCATCGGCGACGAGCAAGATGTCGTACTTGCGGCAGATGCGCTGAATTTCCGGCCAGTAGGTCGAAGCGGGGAAGATCACGCCGCCCGCGCCTTGGAACGGCTCGCCGATGAACGCCGCCACGTTCTCGGCGCCGAGTTCGAGAATCTTGGCTTCGAGCTGCTGCGCGCGAGCGAGGGCAAATTCTTCAGGCGTCAGATTGCCTTCGGCTTCGCCAAAGAAATACGGCTGATCGATGTGGACGATGTGCTCGACCTTCGATGGCATCTGCTCGTGCATGTAGCCCATGCCGCCCAGCGTGCCGCCTGCGATCGTCGAACCGTGATAGCCGTTCTTGCGCGAAATCACATATTTCTTCGACGCCTTGCCTTGCGCGCCCCAGAAGCGATGGGCGATGCGCAGCACCGTATCGTTGCCTTCCGAGCCGCTGTTGCAATAGAAGAAGTGGTTGAACGGAGCGGGCGTGACTTCCGCGAGCAGCGCGGACAGTTCGATGACGGGCGGGTGCGTCGTCTTGAAGAAGGTGTTGTAGAAGGGCAGTTCCTGAATCTGCTGGTAAGCGGCGTCGGCCAGTTCCTTGCGGCCATAGCCGACGTTCACGCACCACAGGCCGGCCATGCCGTCGATGATCTTGTTGCCGTCCGAGTCCCACAGGTAGACGCCTTTCGCCTTCGTGATCACGCGGCTGCCTGTGCGATTGAGCGACCCCATGTCCGAAAACGGGTGGATGTGGTGCGCGGCGTCGAGCGCGCGGTATTGCGCGGTGCTGCGCGCTTGACTCGTCTGGCCGCTGGCGGCAGCGGCGGGCTGCACGTAGGCGATTTCGTCGGTTCTGTAGCTCATGTTTCCTCCAAATGGTTTGCGCTTGCGCGTTGTTGGCTCAAACGTGCAGCAGCAAATGCCTGCGTTCCCACGAACTGATGACGCGGAAGAACGCTTCGTATTCGGTTTCCTTCAACGCGAGATACGCCTTCACGAAGCGTTCGCCGAGGATGTCGGAGAGCGGTTCGCATGCACCCATCAAGCTCAGGCCTTCTTCGAGATTGCGCGGGAGCTGATACGGCAGCTCGTAGCCGTCGCTCGTGAGCGGCTCGGTCGGCGCGAGCTTTTGCGTCATGCCGAGATAGCCGGCGGCAAGCGTGGCGGCAATCGCGAGGTACGGGTTGCAGTCCACACCCGGGATGCGGTTCTCGACGCGCCGCGCAACCGGCGACGAGTGCGGCACGCGGAAACCCACCGTGCGGTTGTCGTAGCCCCACTGCACGTTAATCGGCGCGGCCATGAAGCGCGATAGACGACGGTACGAGTTGATGTAGGGCGCGAAGATCGGCATCAGCGCGGGCGTGTATTTCTGCAAGCCGGCAATGTACGCGTAGAACATTTCAGTCGGCGCGCCGTCGGCGCCGGTGAACAGGTTGCGGCCGGTTTCCTCGTCGAGGAGGCTCTGATGCACGTGCATGGCCGAACCCGGTTCGTTCTCCATGGGCTTCGCCATGAACGTCGCGTACATGTGGTGACGCAGCGCGGCCTCGCGCACGGTGCGCTTGAAGAGGAACACGCGGTCCGCGAGATTGAGCGGGTCGCCGTGCAGGAAGTTGATTTCCATTTGCGCCGCGCCGACTTCGTGAATCAGCGTGTCGACTTCGAGCTCCTGCACCTCGCAGTACTCGTAGATGTCCTCGAACAGGGGGTCGAATTCGTTGACCGCTTCGATGGAATACGCTTGCCGGCCGGTTTCCGCGCGGCCTGTACGGCCGACCGGCGGCTGCAGCGGCAGGTCGGGGTCCTTGTTCATGTCGACCAGATAGAACTCGAGCTCCGGTGCGACGACGGGCTTCCAGCCCTTGGCCTTGTACAGTTCGAGCACGCGGCGCAGCACGCGGCGCGGCGAGATTGCGACGGGCGAGCCGTCGAAGTGCACGCAGTCGTGGATCACTTGCGCGGTCGGATCGACTGCCCACGGGATGAGGCGGATCGTCGACGCGTCGGGAACGCAGACCATGTCGGGATCGGTGACGCCGGTGAAGCTGCCGTCTTCCGGATACTCGCCGGTGACGGTCTGGATCATGACGGCCTGAGGCAGCCGCATCGATTCGCCGGATTCGAACTTGTTGCGCGGAATGATCTTGCCGCGCGCGATACCGGCCATGTCGGGGATGATGGCTTCGACTTCGGTGATGCGGTGTTTCTTCAGAAATTCATCGATGTCTTGCATGATTGTTCTCTTGGCAGAGTTGTGCGCGGACCGGTTGATCAGCGGCGTGCGGCGGCCGCTAATGCAGCATTCAAGCCGGCCCTGGTGCGCATTCGATCGCGGCAGGCTGCGCCAAACGCACGGAAGATCGCATTCGAGAGCGGGTCGTCCGCCTGTTTCCACTCCGGGTGCCATTGCAGGCCCAGTGCGAAAGCGGGAGCGTCCTTCACGCTGATCGCTTCGATCAGTCCGTCCGGCGCGACGGCTTCTACAGCCAAGCCGTCTCCAAGCCGCTCGACGCCTTGGCCATGCAGTGAATTCACGTGCGCCTCGAGTGCGCCGCCAGCGAGGCGGCTGAGCAATCCGCCTTGGCTCAGGCGGATCGAATGCGAGGGGCCGTATTGCAGGTCCAGGGCGTCGTCTTTGTTCTCGCGGTGGTCATTGAGGCCTTCCACCGCGTGAACGCTTTGATGCAGCGTCCCGCCAAAAACCACATTCATCTCTTGAAAGCCACGGCAAATCGCGAGGACGGGGACGCCCGCTTCGATCGCCGCACGCATCAGCGGCAGTGTCGTCGCGTCGCGCGCCGGGTCGTGCAGCGTGCCCGGTGCACTTGCCTCGCCGCCGTAGTGATGCGGCTCGACGTTCGAATAGGCGCCGGTGAAGAGCAGCCCGTCGACCGCGGCCAGCACGTCTTCGGTTGCCTGTTTGGCACCCAGAGCGGGCAGCAGCATCGCCAGCGCTTCCGAGCCGTCGATGATCGCGGCGATGTATTTCTCGCCGGTCACATGGGACGGATGCGCTCCCATCATCGTTCTGTCGGCGGTAACGCCTACTAGCGGTTTCTTTTGCATGACTAACAGTGTGATTCTGTGGCCGCGGCAAGCGGCATCGAAAACTTTCGCTTTGGTTGGCAGCGTGCCGCGGCTTTCTGCGGACGAGCAGACGCCGCCTGACGTTGCGCGATGGCGCACGCCGGACCCAAGCGAAATGGATGGAGCGGTTCGATTTCCCGGATGCGAGGCGCAACGGGTCCCATCGTTCGATCGACGCAATGCCAAGACGAAAGCCAGGGCACAGCGACGGACGAGCGAAGGCGAGCGCAAACCGTGCGAATCAACGCACGTTCACGCAATCCGATAAATCGAACCGCGGAAAAGGAGAGAGGCGCTACGGGAGCAGGGAAGCGACCTCGTCGCAGTGCACCGCAATGAAGGCGCGTGCTGCGACTGAATTGTGACGTCGGACGGAGCGACGGGAGAGGATCGTGAAGACGGACAGGAAACGGCGAAACGCAAGGCTGCCGCTGCTGCCGTCGGCGATGGCGCCGTCAGCACGGGGGCAACCCCGCATCTGACTTCGATCCCACCTAACCAAAGGGCCTCGGACTCTCACGATTACACTCGACTGGCTGCGTTGAAAGTATTGAACGCCTCGTTTGAGAAAACGCCTGGGCGTTTAAAGAAACGGGGCATCGGTTTATCGTTTGCACCTTTATGAGCCATTTATGCTGCATTGCGTGACAAAGGTGTGACGACGACCTGGGAATCAGGATATACGAGCCAAAAACGGCGTCAATTCCTTTTATGAAATTTTTGCTCGGGGCTTTCCCTGAGCGGATGCCAAACATATGGACAAGCGAATGTTGGGGGACGTGGCCGCGATTTCTTCAATTTTTCAGGGTTTCCCCGAGCGGCGCGCGCGTTAAAGTGATTAGAATATTCAACACCTGTAGTCGCTATTCACTCCAAACCAACCCCGATTCGAGAGCGCATGGTGTCCATCGAAGTGGCTACCCGTCTTCAGTACATTCGTAAGAAGCATGGCTTGTCGCAGCGCGAATTGGCCAAGCGCGCTGGTGTGACGAATGGGACGATCTCGCTCATTGAGCAAAATCGCGTGAGCCCTTCGGTGGGTTCGCTCAAGAAATTGCTCGAATGCATACCGATGAGTCTCGCGGAGTTCTTCACCTTCGATATCGAGGAGAACCGCGCGGTCATAGCACGCCGCGCGGACATGCCGAATCTCGGCAACGAGTCGATCGAGTTCTACCTGGCCGGCGCCGGCGTGAAAGACCGCAACATGTGCATCTTGCGCGAGGTCTATCAACCGCTCTCGGATACGGGCCCCGAGATGCTGCAGCATGAAGGACACGAGGGCGGCGTCGTCGTCAGCGGTCAGATCGAGTTGACCGTCGACGGCACGACGTGGCTGCTCGACCCCGGCGACAGCTATTTCTTCGAAAGCCGCTTGCCGCATCGCTTTCGCAATCCGAGCGCGGAGCAAGTCTGCGAGATCGTGTCGGCGAATTCGCCGGCAACGTTCTAACGACTGCGCTCAAGCGCAAGCGAACCCAATCTCGACACAGTACCGGCGCACGACGCGCATCGCGTTCCAGCCGGTGCAGCCATCACGAGTCACGGCGCACCGCGCATCGAACGCATAACAGTGAGGCATCCTGATGGAAAAGAAGAACCTGAGTTATTGGAATGACTTGGCCGCCAAGCTCTCGATCGAAGGGCGGGCGTTTATCGACGGCGAATACTGTGCGGCCGCATCGGGCCGCACGTTCGATTGCGTGAGCCCGATCGACGGCAAGGTGCTTGCGAAAGTCGCGGACAGCGGCGCGGAGGATGTGGATCGCGCCGTCGCCGTTGCGCGGCGCGCTTTTGACGCGCGCGTATGGGCAGGGCTCAACCCGCGCGCGCGCAAGAAGATCCTGCTGCGCTGGGCCGCTCTGATGCGCGAGCAACTCGACGAGCTCTCGCTGCTCGAAACGCTCGACGCCGGCAAGCCGATCGGCGACACGACGAGTGTCGACGTGCCCGGCGCCGCGTATTGCGTCGAGTGGTTTGCCGAAGCGATCGATAAAGTCGGCGGCGAAGTGGTGCCGAGCGATCATCATCTGGTGGGCCTTGTCACGCGTGAGCCGATTGGCGTGGTCGCGGCCGTCGTGCCTTGGAATTTTCCGATCCTGATGGCCTCGTGGAAATTCGGTCCGGCGCTCGCGGCGGGCAACAGCGTGGTGCTCAAGCCGTCGGAGAAGTCGCCGTTGACCGCGATCCGCGTCGCGCAACTCGCGCACGAAGCCGGTATTCCGGCCGGTGTATTCAACGTGCTGCCGGGCGGCGGCGAACCGGGCAAGCTGCTCGCGTTGCATCAAGACGTGGATTGCCTCGCGTTCACGGGATCGACCAATGTCGGCAAGCTGATCATGCAGTACGCCGGGCAGTCGAACCTGAAGCGCGTGTGGCTCGAACTCGGCGGCAAGTCGCCGAACATCGTGCTGCCCGATTGCCCGGATTTCGATCGCGCGGCCAATGCCGCTGCGGGCGCGATCTTCTACAACATGGGCGAAATGTGTACGGCGGGTTCGCGACTGCTCGTGCATCGTGATATCAAGGATGCGTTCCTCGATAAAGTCATCGCTGCCGCGCGCAGCTATACTCCCGGCAACCCGCTCGATCCGCAGACCACGATGGGTGCGATCGTCGACAAGATCCAGCTCGAGCGCGTGCTCGGCTATATCGAAGCGGGACGCGCCGAAGCGAAGCTCATGCTGGGCGGCTCGCGTGTGAAGGCGGAAAGCGGCGGCTTCTATATCGAGCCGACGATTTTCGATGTGGCGACGCCGGATGCGAAGATCGCCCGCGAGGAGATCTTCGGGCCGGTGCTGTCGGTCATCACGTTCGACAGTATCGAAGAAGCGGTGAAGATCGCCAACGACAGCGAATACGGCCTCGGCGCCGCGGTCTGGACCGCGAACCTGACCCACGCGCACGAAATCGCGCGCAGCTTGCGGGCAGGCACGGTATGGGTCAACTGCTACGACGAAGGGGGAGACATGAACTTCCCGTTCGGCGGTTATAAACAATCGGGCAACGGCCGCGACAAGTCGTTGCACGCACTGGAGAAGTACACCGAGCTGAAGTCCACGCTCGTGCGGCTGCGCTAAAGGATTCGCAAGCCAGCGTGGCGGCGCCATTGCGCGCGCCGTCGCGTTCCCAATGAATCCGACGCCGGAATCGCGCGCTTAACCAGGAACCCTTGCGCGCGTTATTCGGCACGTTCCATCAGGTCGTCTCATGACTGAACTCCTCTATGGCGATGGCGCCATTCGCCGTCCGTCCCTCTACGGGTCTTCCATCGAAAACACTTACGCGGGCGTGCTGTCGTTCATGCGACGCAAATACACGCGCGAACTCGACGGCGTCGATGTCGTCGTGTCCGGTGTGCCGCTCGATCTCGCCACGACGTTTCGCTCGGGCGCGCGGCTCGGGCCATCCGCAGTGCGCGCGGCGAGCGTGCAGCTTGCGGAGCTGCATCCCTACCCGTGGGGCTTCAACCCGTTCGATGATCTCGCCGTGACCGACTACGGCGATTGCTGGTTCGACGCGCACAACCCGCTGTCGATCAAGCCCGCGATCATCGAGCACGCGCGCACGATCCTGCGCTCGACCGCGAAGATGCTGACCTTCGGCGGCGATCACTACATCACGTATCCGCTGCTTGTCGCGCATGCGGAGAAGTATGGCAAGCCGCTCTCGCTGATTCACTTCGACGCGCACTGCGATACGTGGGCCGACGACAGCCCCGATTCGCTCAATCACGGCACGATGTTCTACAAGGCCGTGAAGGAAGGGCTGATCGATCCGAAGACGTCGGTGCAAGTGGGCATTCGCACCTGGAACGAGGACTTTCTCGGCATCAATATCCTCGACGCCGCATGGGTGCACGAGCACGGCACACGTGCCGCGCTCGAGCGGATTACGTCGATCGTCGGGAGCCGGCCAACCTACTTGACCTTCGATATCGATTGCCTCGATCCGGCGTTTGCGCCGGGAACGGGCACGCCGGTGCCCGGCGGGTTGAGCTCCGCCCAGGCGCTCGCGATCGTGCGCGGCTTAGGAGGAGTGAACCTGATCGGCGCCGATGTCGTGGAGGTGTCGCCTGCGTATGACCAAAGCGAAGTGACGGCGCTCGCCGCCGCGCATATCGCTTGCGATCTGCTGTGCCTGTGGCGCCAGAAGAAGGTCGGGGCGCGCTGACGACGAGAAAGACAGCAACATGACCGACTCCACTGATATCCGTTTCCTGCTGGCCATACGCGATTCCGGCAGCCTCGTTGCGGCAGCGAGGAAGCTCGGACTATCGCCTTCCGCGGTCACCCAGCGTCTTCAACAGATTGAGAAGAAGCTCGACACGCGGCTAGTCGATCGCACGGCCCGCCGCCTGCGGTTCACGGAAGAGGGCATGTTGCTGTGCCGGCGCGGCGCGGAACTCGTCGAGCAGTTCGACATGCTGTTCGAGGATGTGCAGGCTCGCCGGTCGGGGCTCGTCGGCACCTTGAATATCGCCGCGCCGTTAGGTTTCGGGCGGCGCTACCTCGCTCCCGTCGTCGCCGACTTTCAACAGGACCATCCCGGCGTCGACATCGTGCTGACGCTGTCCGACCAGCCGCTGACCGAAGCGGCCGATCGCTACGACATCGTCGTGCATATCGGCGAGTTGCCCGCGTCGAATCTGGTCGGTTATGCGATTGCGCCGAACGCGCGCTTCGTTTGCGCGGCGCCGTCGTTGCTGAAGCGCTTCCCGAACCCGGAGACCCCCGACGATTTGGCCAAGCTCCCGTGCATCGTGCTGCGCGAAAACAATGAAGACGTGTCGCTCTGGCAGTTTCGCAAAGGCCGCGCGGCGCGCAGCGTCAGGGTTGCCTCGAAGCTGATCTGCAACGATGGCGAAGTGATTCGCCGCTGGGCCTGCGAAGGGCGCGGCGTGATTCTCCGTTCCGAATGGGACGTCGCTGACGATATCGCGAAGGGAAGTCTCGTGCGGCTGCTGCCCGCATGGAAGGCATCGGATGCCGATGTAATCGCGCTCACTCACCATCGTGTGAGCTTGCCGGAGCGCACCAGGCAATTCATGCGGTATTTGCAGGACCGGTTCAAGCCGAATCCGCCGTGGCGAGCCTGAGCGGCGGATTGTCGAAGCGGTTGGCGAACATTCAGTTTGTTCGAATGATTGAGTGAGCGGGACTGAATCGCCAACGCCGAATCGAAATCTATACTTGACGCCATGAACGAACGACAACCCCGGGAGTGTCCTGGCTCATGAGCGATTCCTCTGCAACGTCCGCTTACCCGAAAGCGGTGCTCTTCGATTTGCTGACTGCGCTGCTCGATTCATGGACGCTGTGGAATCGAGCGGCCGGCTCGGAGCAAGCGGGCAGGGCATGGCGTGCGGAGTATTTGCGTCTGACCTATGGCTGCGGTGCTTATGTCGAATACGAGCAGTTGGTGAGGCAAGCGGCGGCGCGGGTGGGCTTGCCCGAATCCGCACCGCTCGCGCTCGAGGCGAACTGGTTGCAATTGGCGCCGTGGAGCGGCGCGGTCGAGGCGTTGCAGCAGCTTCGCCCGCACTGCAAGCTAGCGGTCGTGACCAACTGCTCGATACGGCTTGGGCGCCAGGCAGCCGAAATCCTCCCCGTCGAATGGGACGTGGTGATCACAGCGGAAGAAGCGGGTGTCTACAAGCCGGACCCGCGTCCGTATCGCCTCGCGCTGGACAAGCTCGGTGTGAGCGCCACAGACGCTGCGTTCGTGGCCGGCTCCAGTTACGACATGTTCGGCACGGCTCAAGTCGGCTTGCGGACTTACTGGCACAACCGAGTCGGGCTTGAATTGAAGGAGGGTGCGCAAGCACCTGAAATCGAAGCGCCGACGCTCGGCGAATTGGTGTCCTGGTGCAGCCGTTTTGGCGCATCGTCCCGCAGCAACCAGACGGATTGAAATCATGAAACTCGACGAACTCGATACGCCAGCCGCACTGGTCGACATCTCGCGGATGGAACGAAACATTGCGCGCATGCAGGCGCGCATGGACGCGCTCGGCGTGAAATTCCGCCCTCATGTGAAAACCACCAAGTGCCTGGACGTGATCCGTGCGCAATTGGCGGCGGGCGTGCAAGGCATCACCGTTTCGACACTGAAAGAAGCTGAAGCGTTTTTTGCGGCCGGCGTGAAGGACATTCTTTACGCGGTCAGTATTGCGCCGTCGAAGCTGCCGAGGGCAATGGCGTTAAGACGGCAAGGCTGCGATCTCAAGCTGGTGGTCGACAACGTGCCTGCGGCAGCGGAGATTGCAAAGTTCGCGAGTGAACAGCGCGAACCTCTGGAAGTCTGGATCGAAGTCGATACGGATGGTCATCGCTCAGGCATTACGCCGGAGCAGGACGCGTTGCTTGAAGTCGGACGCGTTTTGCAAGAGGGCGGCATCAAAGTGGGCGGCGTGATGACACACGCCGGGTCGAGTTACGAGCTTCACACGCCGGAAGCCCTCCGTGAACTTGCCGAGCAGGAACGAGCGGGCTGCGTTCGCGCGGCGCAAAGGTTGCGTGACGCGGGGATTGCTTGCGAAGCGGTCAGCGTCGGTTCGACGCCGACGGCATTGTCGGCCGCGAAGCTCGACGGCGTGACCGAAGTGCGGGCGGGCGTCTATGTGTTCTTCGATCTCGTGATGCACAACGTCGGCGTTTGTTCGATCGACGACATCGCGTTGAGCGTGGTCGCCACGGTCATCGGCCATCAGCCGGAAAAGAACTGGGTCATTCTCGACGCGGGCTGGATGGCGATGAGCCGCGATCGCGGCACGTCGAAACAGGCGCATGATTTCGGCTATGGTCTGCCGTGTGCGCTAGATGGCACGCCGTTGAACGGCTGGGAGATGAGCGGCGCGAACCAGGAGCACGGCATTCTTTCGCCCGCGAAGCCGGAACTTGCCGGCGGCGGGTCGCAAGACGAGAGCTTGGCGACGCGTTTCCCTATCGGCGCCAAACTGCGCATCCTGCCCAATCACGCTTGCGCAACGGGCGCGCAGTTCCCGGAATATCACGCGCTATCGGACGATGGCGAAACTACCGTATGGAGTCGCTTTCATGGCTGGTAATGAACAGAGCACGCGCCTGCCGCGCACCGAAAACCCCGCGGGCCTCTCGAGGCCGGGAGGTCACTATAGTCACGTCGCAATCGCCAACGGGCTCGTGTTCGTGTCGGGGCAGCTGCCGATCGACGCGAACGGCCAGAAGCTGACGGACGCGTCCTTCGAAGCCCAGGCCGAGCAGGTGCTGGCGAACGTGCAAGCGGCGCTCGAAGGCGTGGGCAGCAGCATTGGGCAACTGGTGCAAGTCCGCGTCTATATCGCCGATATCGAGCACTGGCCGAGTTTCAATCAGGTCTACACGCGCTGGGCAGGCGATGCGCGGCCGGCGCGCGCGATCGTGCCGACCGGTCCGCTGCATTACGGCTTCAAGATCGAAATCGAAGCGACGGCGACGCTGTGATGTCGCGGCTCACTGTGTGCTGCCCAAGCTCGCGAGCGCAGCGCTGTTTTGCCAGACGTTGTCTCTGACGGTGAGCTTTTGCGGGATCAACCGTGCGCCGTAAAACGCATCGGCCACGTTTTGCTGAATCGCGATCACATTGTCGGTGACGGGCGTCGCGCCATACGGCACGCGGCGCACCCACGTTTCGACGATCGCTTGATCGAGCCCGACCTTCGGCGCGATCAGCGCCGCCGTTTCGCTCGGATGCGCGTTGACCCACTGGCCCGTCGCGCGCAACTGGCTCAGCACGGCGGCCACGATATCCGGGTGCTGCTGCGCGAAATCTCGTGTGGCCTCGTAGAAGTTATAGGTCGGAAAGCCGGCGAAATCGGCAAGCGTGCGGACTTTGAGCGTCGCTTGCGCCGCGGCGTAATACGGGTCCCAGACCACCCATGCGTCGACGTTGCCGCTTTCGAACGCTGCGCGTGCATCGGCGGGGGCGAGGTAGACCGGCTGCACGTCTTCGTATCGCAAGCCGGCTTTCTTGAGCGCTTCGAGCAGCAGGTAGTGCGAACTCGAACCCTTTTGGAGCGCGACGCGCTTGCCTTTCAAGTCGGCGGGCGTGCGCAACGGGGAGTCGGCTTTGACAAAGATGGCCTCGTTGTGCGCGGCGGCCGGTTCAGCGCCGACATAGACGAAGCGCACGCCGCCCGCTTGCGCGAAGACCGCTGGCGGTGCGCCCGTATAGCCGAAATCGATGCTGTCGGCGTTGAGCGCTTCGAGCAATTGCGGGCCTGCCGGGAATTCGAACCATTTGACGCTATAGCCGAGCGGTTTGAGCTTTTGCTCGAACACGCCTTGCGCTTTGAGTACCGCAAGCAGGCCGGCTTTTTGATAGCCGACTCGCAATACCTTGTCGGCGTCGCCTTGCGCGAAGGAAGGCAAAGTAGCGAATGCAAACAGCAAAGCAGCGACGATGCGCAATTGGGAGCGGACGGCCAGTTTGATCACGAGAGAATCTCCATGCGGACGGTCGATGACGAAGGCGGCGCCGCGATTGATGGCAGCGCGCGTGCTGTTCTAGTCAGCGAATCGTCGCATGCACGTACGGCGAACCAAACGAAGCAATTGCGATTTGAATATGACGCTGTGTAAGCGATTTGGCGCCGAGTTGCACGCGGCCAAAGCTTTAGCGTTTGGTGGCGCGCTTGCGGTGGGGGGCTGATGCCGCGCCGGTCTCGGGGTTTTTATCCCGTGTATGGCCAAGCCGCTTTTCCATGATCGTCGCGACCCGGTCACCCAGATAGTCTCCCGCCGCTTCCTCCAGCGCCCGGTTCATTTCGCTTTCGACGAGCACCATCGCGAGCGGACGCATCCGCCCGATCGCCTCGACGAGCGCGGGCACGTCGGCGGGCGGCGGCAGTGACGCTTCATCGTATCGGTCGAGCCGGCGCACGACGAGATCGACGAGCGTCTTCGCGACCGCTTCGAAATGCGGGCGAACGTCGCGCACCATGTCGAGCATCTCGGTCGCCGGTATCCCTTCGCGAGTCATCGCCGCACCGGCCGCGAGCGACGACGGGCTCTTCGCGACGAACTTCAATCCGTCGCGCTCGAGCAGACCCAGCTCGACGGCTTTGGCGAGCGCGGCCGGCGCTTTGCCGCCGAACATCGTTGCGAGCGCAACGAGCGAATAGGCTTGCGGCCGCTCTTGCGACCACCGTCCGCCGATGGCGTTTTCGAGTCCGAGGATCGAGCGCAGGTCGTGTCCTTCCTCGATGGCCTGGATCAAGTCCTGAATGTTCGCAAGCGAGTAACCGCGCGCGAGCAGGTGATTGATGAGCTTGAGGCGCGACACGTGCGTGTCGTTGTAGATGCCGACGCGTCCACGTTTCTCCGGCGGCGCAAGCAGCCCGCGATCCTGGTAGGCGCGGATGTTGCGCACGGTGCTGTCGGCGACGCGCGCGAGCTCGTCGACGGAGTATTCGTTGCCGGGCGAGTTCGCTGGGGGGCCGCTCGTGCGAGAGGCGGAAGAGGGCGTTTTGCGCATGCCGCGATTCTAGCGCAGCGGCGCTTCGCTTCCTTTGCCGCGCAGCGAAAGCCGCGCGGCAAAGTCGAACGCGCTTTAGCCGTGCGAATACAGGGGTGAATTCGACACGTGGCGCGGCGGTACGTGACGGCGCGGCGCATGATATTTCGGCTTGCGGTACTTCCGCTGTTTCGGCTTGACATAGCGCGGCGGGCGCGGGTGCGTGACGGCGTGCTGCGCTTGCGGTCCGGCTTGGCCTTCGCCGAAATGGTAGGTTTGGGAGGTTTGTGCGGCGGCGGTTGCCGTTGCGGCTGCGGCGGCGAGCGTGAGCGCCGCGGCCAGCCAGGTCGTGAACTTCATGTGTTCTCCAGGTGAGCGGCCGAGAGAATACAACAACTCGGCCGCACCCGTTCACTTCTTCCTGAGCGGCACGTCCTCGATCAGCCATGCGAGCGCGAACGCGAGCACGACGATGCACGCGGCGACGACGAACACCGTATGCATGGCGCCACCGAATGCCTGCAGATAGTCGTCGCGCAGCGCGGCCGGCAGCGCTTGCACGGCGGACGGCTTCAGCGCCTGGGGCAACTCGGCGCCGGCGGGCAACAGCGCGGCGAGCCGCGCGTGCAGCACGTTCGTGAAGACCGCGCCGAACGCCGCCACGCCGACCGAGCCGCCGATCGAGCGGAACAGCGTCGCGCCCGAGGTCGCGACGCCCATATGCTTGAACGCGACGGTGTTCTGCACGGCGAGGATCAGCACTTGCATGACCATGCCGAGCCCGCACCCGACGAGGCCCATATACAGATACATGCGCTCGATAGGCGTCGAAATGGAGAGCGTGGCGAGCAGCAGCATCCCGACGCATACGAGCAGCGTGCCGACGATCGGAAACAAGCGATATTTGCCGATCTTGCTGATGATCCGGCCGCTGGCGATCGACGTGACGAGCACGCCGCCCATCAGCGGCAGCAACTGCATGCCGGCTTGCGAAGGCGTCGAATGCTTGACGACTTGCAGATACAGCGGCAGGAACGTCACTGCGCCAAACAGCGACACGCCCACGATAAAACCGATCAGGCTCGCGAGCAGGAACGTGCGCTCCTTGAAGAGTTCGAGCGGCATGATGGGCTCGACCGCAAGCCGCTCTTCATAGACGAAGCCCGCGATCGCGATGCAACCGAGCGCAAGCGTGAACCACAAGTCAGGCGACGACCACGGCAGGACCGTGCCGCCCTGGCTCGTAAACAAGATGATGCAAGTGAGCGCGGCGGCGAGGTAAGCGGCGCCCATGTAGTCGATCTTGTGCTTCACGTGCGCGACGTGCGGCTTGAAGGCGGCCCCGATCACCGCGAGCGCGACGATGCCGAGCGGCACGTTGATGTAGAAGATCCAGCGCCACGACAGATGCTCGACGATGAAGCCGCCCGCGAGCGGCCCGATGACGGTCGCAAGACCGTAGACCCCGCCGAACAGCCCCTGATAGCGGCCGCGCTCGGCGGGCGGAATGATGTCGCCGATCGCCGCCATCGTGATGACGAGCAGACCGCCGCCGCCGAGACCCTGCAGCGCGCGCAGCAAAATGAGCTGCGGCATGTTCTGCGCGAGCCCGCACAGCACGGAGCCGAGCAGGAATAGCGCAATCGAAGCCTGCAGCACGATCTTGCGGCCGAACAGGTCGCCGAACTTGCCGTAGAGCGGCACGACGATGGTCGACGCGAGCAGGTAGGCCGTGACGACCCACGACAGATTTTCCAGTCCGCCGAGATCGCCGACGATGGTGGGCAGCGCGGTCGAGACGATGGTCTGGTCGAGCGCGGCCAGCAGCATGACGAGCAGCAGCGCCGAGAAGATCAGCCGGATCGGCGGACGTTCGCCGGCTTCGACGTGAGCGCTTTCAACTGCGGCGATGGAGGTATCGATATCCATGGGGACACCCGGTCTTGAAATTAATTAATGCGGCGATTAATATAGGCGACGTTCCTTGCTTAGTCAACCAACTTGATTCGAACATGGCGACAAGAAAGACCGCGCAGCAGATCGTGACAACCGCCAAGACCGCCAAAACCGGCACGCGTCCGGCGAAAACGCCGCCAAAGCCCGCAGCAGCGCCGCGCCGTCCCGGCCGTCCGACGGGCGGTTTGAGCGGGCCGGAGCAGCGCGAGAAACTCCTGGACACGGCGCTCGTGCTGTTCGCGCGGCAGGGCATCGTCGATACGACGCTCGCCGCAATCGCGCGCGAAGCCGGCGTCACGCCGGCGATGCTGCACTATTACTTCAAGACCCGCGAACAACTGCTCGATGTGCTGATCGACGAGCGCTTCGTGCCGGTGCGCAAGGCCATCAGCGGCGCGTTCGAAGACAACGCGGACGACCCCGTCGCGGCGCTCGCGGCGATCGCGCAGCGATTCGTCGATCTTGCGGTCGAGCGTCCGTGGTTTCCGTCGCTATGGATTCGCGAGGTCATCAGCGACGCGGGCTTGCTGCGGCAACGCATGCGTGACCGCTTCAAGGACGCGCATCGCAAGGACGAGATCCAATGGATCGTCCGCTGGCAAAAAGAAGGGCGCCTGAATCCGGACCTCGAGCCAGCGCTCGTCTTTCCGACGCTGCTCGGCATCACGTTGCTGCCGCTTGCGGCGTCGACCTCCTGGCGCGCCGATCCTGAGCGGCGACAGATCGGCACGGACGACATCGCTCGTCACGCGATCGCCATGCTCACCAACGGCTTCGGCGCGCGTAAAAACCAACGCTGACCCACACCGAACGAACGTGCCGTCAGGCGCGAGAATTGCGTCTGGAGGTGGCGCATGCAGCAGACGCGGCTTGCAAGACGGGTTGAAACTCCGCTTGAAAACCACCATCTATGGTGCGTCTTTCATAGACGTTTCTTCGTCGCGTGCTAGGGTGCTGCCCGACATGTAAACACATGCTGCGGAGGGCGTGGCAACGCAGCATGTATTTACGTGTCGAGCAGACGAATGGTGTGCCGAAAGAGGCGCGCCGATTGTTGTGCCGATCGCGTTGCAACTCGCGGCGCGTGTTCGGGTCGGAGTCTTCAGCACGCGGCCGGCAAGCCGTCGACGATTGCAAGCGGTAGGCATTGGGCGCGTGCCAAGGGCAGTTTGATTCGCGAAGCGCGGCGTGTTTCGCGGCGTTTCGCACCGTACTGGTAGCGAAAAAAAGTATGAACGGAGCATTGAGACTTGACCGTGCGACGATCGTCCTCGTGGAGGACGATCCGCAGAACCGGGATTCGCTCGTGACGTTGCTGGAGTCGGAAGGAGCGCAAGTCGTGGCAGTGGCGGATGCGGAGGAAGGCGTGGAAGCGGCGATGCGGGTGCTGCCCGATGCCGTCGTCTGCGATCTCGATCTGCCGACGATGGACGGTTTCTATTTGATTCAGCGGTTACGCGACTACGAGATTTGCAGCAATCACAGCCCGTGCGTGGCGGTTGCGATCACCGGGCACACTGACGAGGCTTACCGGCTTCGCAGCATCGGCGAGGGCTTTCAGCACTTCATGACGAAACCCGCGCCGCCGGACCTGCTGGTTTCGCTGTTGCACGAAGCGCTTGGCGCTCGCGCGGCAAGTTGATGCCGCTTGCACTATGCGGTGACGCGGTCATCTCTGACCGCCGCCGCAAGGCGCGTCTTGTCGTACAAGGCGCGGCGTAGAGGCTTGTTTCCAAATTACCGTTGCCGCGTTTGGCAACCGGCAATCTTTTTCCTTTAACGTCAGACGTTTAGACGTCATTCCCGCTAGTTGTCCACAAGCTTGCCAACAAAATCTGTGGACAAGTTGCCAATATTCCAACGACTACTCCACGCGCATCCACCGCCCGGACCGCAATCCGCTTTCGCTATCTCCCGATCAGATAGGCGAATTGTCTGGCTATCGGTGCTCTCGCTATAGTCGTACGCATGACATCAACGGCGCACGAACCAGGCGCCATGCGTGGAGGAAGACATGAATCGCATCGATTTGGACAACCGTGTCGTCGTCGTAACTGGCGGCGCACGCGGGATTGGCTACGCAGTCGCACAACGCGCGCTGCGTTCGGGGGCGTCGGTGGCGTTGTGGGATCTCGACGCCGAGCGCTTGTCGCGCAGTCGTGCGGAGTTGAGCGAGCTTGGCAAGGTGAGCGCGTTTTCGGTCGAGCTGACCGACGAAGCCGCCGTCGCGCGCGCCACGCAGGAAACGATCGCCGCACACGGCTCGATCGACGTGCTCATCAACTGCGCCGGCATCACGGGCGGCAACGGCGCCACATGGGAACTCGCGCCCGACGTATGGCGCCGCGTCATCGACGTCAATCTGATCGCGCCATACCTGACTTGCCGCGCGATCGTTCCGCAGATGCTCAAGCAGGGCTACGGGCGCATCGTCAATATCGCTTCGGTGGCCGGCAAGGAAGGCAATCCGAACGCATCGCACTACAGCGCCTCGAAGGCGGGTCTGATCGGCCTCACGAAGTCGCTCGGCAAGGAGCTGGCAACGAAGAACATCCTCGTCAACGCGGTCACGCCGGCGGCGGCGAAAACGGAGATCTTCGACTCGATGTCGCAACAGCACATCGATTACATGCTTTCGAAAATTCCGATGAATCGCTTTCTGCTGCCTGAGGAGGCGGCCTCGCTGATCCTGTGGCTGTCGTCGGAAGACTGCGCGTTCAGCACGGGCGCGGTGTTCGACTTGTCGGGCGGACGCGCGACGTATTGAGCGCGTTTTACCAGTACCGCGTAAAAAACACCTGCTGCGCATGGACAAGCGGGCACGGGAGGCAGCATGACGGAGACGACGCGTTTCGCCGCGCAAGCGAGCGCGACACGCAAGGCGATGCGGCACCTGCTGCCGTTTCTGCTGCTGATGTACGTATTGGCGTTTCTCGATCGCGCGAACATCGGCTTTGCGCAGCAGGCGCTGCAGCACGACACGGGTCTCTCCGACAGCGCCTTCGCCTTTGGTGCAGGCGTGTTCTTCATCGGCTACGCGCTGTTCGAGGTGCCCAGCAATCTCGCCTTGCATCGCTTCGGCGCGCGTGGCTGGATGTGCCGGATCATGGTGACGTGGGGCGTCGTCTCGGCCTGCATGGCGTTCGCGCACACGGCGCCGGTGTTCTACACGCTGCGCTTCCTGCTCGGCGTGGCTGAAGCGGGGTTCTTTCCCGGCATCGTCTATTACTTGTCGCAGTGGTTTCCGCAGGGGGCGCGCGCTCGTGCGCTCGGTCTGTTCTATTTCGGCGCGCCGCTCGCGTTCATTTTCGGCGGACCGCTCTCCGGCATGCTGCTTGATTTGCACGGCGCGTTCGGCATCGCCGGCTGGCAGTGGATGTTCATCATCGAGGGGCTGCTCGCCTCCGCGGTGGGCGTGTGGGCGTTCTGGTATCTCGACAACCGGCCCGCGAACGCGCGCTGGCTCGATGCCGGCGAACGCGAGGCGCTCGAAGCGGCCGTCGGCGACGATGCGCGCTTAGCCTCGGCGCACGGGCCGCACAGCGTGATCGGCGCGCTCACTGACCGGCGCGTGCTGATGCTCGCCGTCATCTATCTGCTGATTCAGGTCAGCGTGTACGGCGTGATCTTCTATTTGCCGCAGCAGGTCGCGGCGCTGCTCGGCACGAAAGTGGGCGCCGAAGTGGGTTTCGTGACCGCGCTGCCTTGGCTGTGCGCGGTCGTCGCGACCTGGCTCGTGCCGCGCCACGCCGATCGTCACCGTACGCATCGCGGCTGGGCAATCGGCTTGCTCGCGCTTTCAGGCGCGGGCGTGATCGTCTCGGGCGTGGCGCCGAACGCCGCGATCGGGCTCCTCGCACTCGCCTGCGCCGCGAGCGGCTTTATCGCCGCGCAGCCGCTGTTCTGGACCTTCCCGACGCGTTATCTGTCCGGCGCGCCCGCCGCGGGCGGCATCGCGCTGATCAATTCGATCGGCAGTCTCGGCGGCTTTCTGGCGCCGACGCTGCGCACGAGCGCCGAGCACGCGTTTGCCTCGACCGCGGCGGGACTTGCCCTGCTCGGGGCGGCGAGCTTCGCGGCGGCGCTTCTGATCGCCGTGGCCGTGCGCCGTCGCGAAGCGCGGCAGCCTGGCGACGGCACGACTCACTCAACTTTTCTCGCCGACGCGCAAGCCGCATCGGCGTCCACACGACGGAGCTAACCTCATGGCCATGCCTACCATCCGGCACGTCCGCGCGTTCACGGTGCGCGGCGGCGGCGCCGATTATCACGACCAGGGCGCCGATCACTGGATCGACGACCACATTTCGACGCCGATGGCGCGCTATCCGGAATACCGGCAAAGCCGCCAGTCGTTCGGGCTCAACGTGCTCGGCTCGCTGGTGGTCGAGATCGAAGCGAGCGACGGCACCGTCGGCTTCGCGGTGACGACGGGCGGCGAGATCGGCGCGTTCATCGTCGAGAAGCATCTCGCGCGTTTTCTCGAAGGGCAGCTCGTCACCGACATCGAGAAAATGTGGGATCAGATGTACTACGCGACGCTCTATTACGGCCGCAAGGGCGTCGTGCTGAACACGATTTCGGGCGTCGATCTTGCGTTGTGGGATTTGCTTGCGAAGGTGCGCAAGGAGCCGGTGTATCAATTGCTCGGCGGCCCGGTGCGCGACGAGCTGACGTTCTATGCGACCGGCGCGCGTCCCGATCTGGCGAAGCAGATGGGTTTCATTGGCGGCAAGATGCCGTTGCAGCACGGGCCGGCCGAGGGCGAGGACGGCCTGCGGCTCAATCTCGAGAAACTGGCAGGCATGCGCGAAAAAGTCGGCGACGATTTCTGGCTGATGTTCGATTGCTGGATGAGCCTCGACGTCAACTACGCGACGCGCCTGGCGAACGCCGCGCACGAATATGGCCTCAAGTGGGTGGAGGAATGCTTGTCGCCGGACGACTATTGGGGCTATGCGCAACTGCGCAAGAACGTGCCGCGCGGCATGCTCGTGACGACCGGCGAGCACGAAGCGACGCGCTGGGGTTTCCGGCTACTGCTCGAGATGGGCTGCTGCGACATCATCCAGCCGGACGTCGGCTGGTGCGGCGGGATGACGGAGCTGATCAAGATCTCGGCGCTCGCCGATGCGCACAATGCGCTCGTCGTGCCGCACGGGTCGTCCGTCTACAGCTACCACTTCGTCGTCACGCGGCATAATTCGCCGTTTGCGGAATTCCTGATGATGGCCCCGCAAGCCGACAAGGTCGTGCCGATGTTCAATCCGTTGCTGCTCGATGAACCGGTGCCGGTGAATGGCCGCATGAAGGTGCCTGAGACGCCGGGGTTCGGCGTGCGGCTCAATCCGGAGTGCAAACTGCATCGGCCGTACCAGCATTGAGGCCAAGCCTGATCGACGGGATGAGGGAGAACAGGATGTTGCTGAAAGACAAAATAGTGATCGTGACGGGCGCATCCCGCGGCATCGGGCGCGCCATCGCGGTGACGGCGGCCCGTGAAGGCGCCGACGTCGTGCTCAATTACTGGGGCGACAACGATGCGACCTACGACCGGCGCCCCGCGATTCGCGAAGTGCTCGATGACATCGCGTCACTGGGGCGGCGCGCGATTGCGGTCGAGGGCAACGTCGCGGAACGCGAGACAGGACCGGCGCTGGTGAAAGCGGCCGTCGACGCGTTCGGGCGCGTCGACGTGCTCGCGAGCAATGCGGGCATTTGTCCGTTCCACGCGTTCCTCGACATGCCGCCCGAAGTGTTCGAAACGACGATGGCGGTCAACCTGCACGGCGCGTTCTACGTGACGCAGGCCGCGGCGAACCAGATGAAGGCGCAGGGCACGGGCGGCTCGATCGTGGCGACGAGCTCGATCAGCGCGCTCGTCGGCGGCGGCATGCAGACGCACTACACGCCGACGAAGGCGGGCGTGCATTCGCTGATGCAATCGTGCGCGATTGCGCTGGGGCCGTACGGCATCCGCTGCAATTCAGTGATGCCGGGGACGA
The DNA here is from genome assembly GCF_053525655.1 of Trinickia camelliae. NCBI lineage: Bacteria > Pseudomonadati > Pseudomonadota > Betaproteobacteria > Burkholderiales > Burkholderiaceae > Trinickia > Trinickia camelliae. The sequence continues at coordinate 38,996 of NZ_JBCHAA010000022.1, read as the reverse complement.
TCGCCACCGATCTCAACGCGGAGGATTTGTCGGATGCGGGGAAGAAGGCGTACTTCGAGAAGCGCATTCCGCTAGGGCGGCTTGGGGCGCCTGAGGATGTCGCCGAATGCGTGGTGTTTCTCGCGTCGGACAGGGCGCGGTATGTGACGGGCGCGGCGTTGCTCGTCGACGGCGGCATGTTCGTGAACCTGCAGTAACGTTTTTGGCAGACGGGCGGCGCAGCGCCTTAGGCGCCGCCGCTCGAATACTTTCGCAACAATGTCACGAAGCGCTGGGCCGGTTCCGACAGCGGTTCCTGCTTGCGAACCAGAAGCCCGAACCCGGTGAGGCTCTCCCCGATCCCAATCGGCAGCGCAACCAACAGCTTCGCCTTCAAGTAATCCCGCACGACAGTTTCCGGCAGCATCGCCACCGCATTGCTGTTTTGCAGCAATTGCAGCGTCGCGAAGATCGACGCGCATTCCACCAGATTGGCCGGCGTCGGCAACTGCGCGCGCGCCAATTCATCCTCGAACAATTGCCGTGCCGGCGTCGTCAGCGGCTGCACGACCCACGGCCAACCCAGCAGATCAGCGAGCGTTGCAGCAGAGGGCGCCGCGCCCGTCGCGAGCGGATGCACCGAGCGCACGACGAGCATCAGCGTTTCGCGTGCGAGCGGCTCGAAATCGAAGTCGTTATGTTGCAGCGCGTTGGTGAAGCGTCCCAGCGCCACATCGACTTCGCGCCGATTCAGCAGTTGCAGCACCTGGTCGCTGGTCTCGCCCAGAATGCGGATGTTCAAAAGCGGCCGCTCGGCTTTCAAATCGGCGACTGCCATCGCGAGCAGGTCGGGCGCGGCGCCCATGATCGCGCCCACCGTGAGCTGCCCATGCCCACCTTTGCGTTTGACTTCGAGCCCCTCGGCAAAGCGCGTGAGTTCCGCGAGCGAATGGCGCGCGTAGGCGAGCGCCGCGCTGCCGAGCGGTGTCGGCTGCATGCCGCGCGAGTTGCGCTCGAACAGGAGAAAGCCGAACGCTTCTTCGATGTCGCCGAGCATCCGGCTTGCGCTCGGCTGCGCGACATTGATCGCTTCGGCTGCCTGGTGAAGATTGCGCATGTCGTCGAGCGCGACGAGCAGGGCGAGGTGCTTGAATTTGAGGCGGTTGACGAGTGCAACAAACGACGACGAAGAGGAGCTCATTGATTCGCTTTAGCGATCGCCCAATCCAAAGAACGGATTGTGATGTTATCGGTGGGCCGATTATAGTCAAATCAAATAGACGCCATGCAATTGCCTGATGTGCGGCTTAAGAAAATCTGGAGACAGCGGCACTGCGATGCGTGTCGTAACCGTGCTGCATTTTGCGCACCGCTTGCATCGCCGTCTCCCCTTGCTCAACCAACCTGCCGGACAAGCGCTCAACGCGCGCTTGGCCGGTTCGCACAAGAACGAGCCGCGCATGGAGACGATCGCTTTCAGAATGGTGTTGAACCCCGGCATGCGCGACGAATACGCGCGGCGCCATCGCGAACTGTGGCCCGAACTGGCACAGGCGTTGCGTGAGGCGGGCGTGCACGACTATTCGATCTTTCTCGACGAAGCGACGAACCATCTCTTTGCCGTGCTCAAGCGCGAGCCCAATCACACGATGGACCGCCTGCCGCATCTCGCGGTCATGCGCCGCTGGTGGGACTACATGGCCGACATCATGCAGACCGAATCGGACGGCACGCCCGTCACGACGCCCTTGGTCGAAGTCTTTCATTTGCCTTGAAATTCCATAACCGGTTCAATCGGCATTCCGTTTGAACGCTTAGCGAGAAGACCGATGCTAGTTGTCGATTCACATGTCCACTTTTGGGATTTGAGCGCGCACCACTATCCATGGCTGGCGAATCCGGGCAAATCGTTCGTCGGCGATGCGCGCGACCTGAAACACGATTACCTGCCGACCGATCTGATCGAGGATGCCGCCGACATCGAATTGCTGAAAGTGGTCCACGTCGAAGCCAATTACGATCCGGCGAATCCGGTCGGCGAGACGCGCTGGCTGCAGTCGCTCGCCGACACGCGCCGCGGCCGCGATTTCCCGAACGCGATCGTCGCCGCCGCCGATCTGTCGCAAGCCAACGCGCAGGCGGTGCTCGAAGGGCATATGGAGTACGCGAATACGCGCGGCATCCGGCAGATCCTGAATCGTCATCCCGATCCGCTCTACAACTACGTGCAGCGGGACTATCTGCAAGGCGACGTCTGGCGCCGCAATTTCGGTTTGCTCGCGCGCTATGGATTGTCGTTCGACTTGCAGCTCTACCCGTCGCAGATGGCCGATGCCGCAGCGCTCGCGCGCGAGCATCCGGACACGCTGTTGATCCTGAACCATGCCGGCATGTTCGTCGACCGCGACAGCGTCGAGGGCTATCGCGCGTGGCGCGATGGTCTGCGGCTGCTCGCGTCGTGCGAGAACGTGGTCGTGAAGATCAGCGGGCTCGCGATGTTCGACCATCGCTGGACGGTCGAAAGCCTGCGCCCGTACGTGCTCGAAACGATCGATGCGTTCGGCGTCGGGCGCGCGATGTTCGCATCGAATTTCCCCGTTGACCGATTGTTCGGCACTTACTCGGCGCTTTGGCGCGCCTATGCGGCGATCGTCTCCGGCGCGAGCGAGGAGGAGCGCGATGCGCTGTTCCGTACCAATGCGCAACGCTGCTACCGGATCTGAACATTGACTATGGCAAGGCAGGCATGACTTCATCGACCCACCCGGTCCCGCGCCTTACGCTCGCGCGTGCGACCAAGACCTTCGGGCGCGTGCGCGCGCTCGAGAACGGCAATCTCACGCTGTGGCCCGGCGAAGTGCACGCATTGCTCGGCGAGAACGGCGCGGGCAAATCGACGCTCGTGAAGATACTTGCGGGCGTGCATCGTCCCGATGGCGGCGTGCTGACGATCGACGGCGCCGCGCGCTCGTTTTCCGATCCCGCCGATGCGCGCAGCGCGGGCATCGCGGTGATCTACCAGGAGCCGACGCTGTTCTTCGATCTGTCGATCGCCGAGAACATCTACATGGGGCGGCAGCCGACCGACGCGCTCGGACGCATCCGCTACGACGAGATGCATCGCGAAGTCGACGCCTTGCTGGTTTCGTTGGGCGTGAATCTGCGTGCGCAGCGGCTCGTGCGCGGCTTGTCGATCGCGGATCAGCAGGTGGTCGAGATCGCGAAGGCACTGTCGCTGAACGCGAATGTGCTTGTGATGGATGAGCCGACCGCCGCGCTTTCGCTGCCCGAAGTCGAGCGTCTGTTTTCGATCGTCAGGAAGCTGCGCGAGAGCGGCGTCGCGATTCTCTTCATCACGCACCGGCTCGACGAGGTGTTCGCGCTGACCGAGCGCGTGACGATCATGCGCGACGGCGCGACCGTCGAGACCGCGATGACGAAAGACCTCACCACCGATCAGATCGTCGCGAAGATGGTCGGGCGCGACCTCGACACGTTCTATCCGAAGGCCGACGTGACGCCCGGCGAAGTGCGGCTGTCGGTGCGCGGGTTGACGCGCGTCGGCGTGTTCAAGGACGTCTCGTTCGAGGTGCGCGCGGGCGAGATCGTCGCGCTGGCGGGGCTCGTTGGCGCGGGGCGCAGCGAAGTCGCGCGCGCGATCTTCGGGATCGACATGCCCGATGCGGGCGAAGTCCACGTCGGTGGCAAGCGCGTTGCGCCGGGCAAGCCGGCTGTCGCGGTGCGCGCGGGCATCGCGCTCGTGCCGGAAGACCGGCGCGCGCAAGGTCTCGCGCTCGAACTGAGCATCGCGCGCAACGCCTCGCTGACCGTGCTCGGGCGCCTCGTTCGCCACGGTCTGATCTCGTCCGCCAGCGAAACGAAGCTCGCCGCGCATTGGGGCCAGCGGCTCAAGCTCAAGGCGCCGAGCCTCGACGCGCCGGCCGGCACGCTCTCGGGCGGCAACCAGCAAAAGGTCGTGCTCGGCAAATGGCTCGCCACCGAGCCGCGCGTGCTCATCATCGACGAGCCGACACGCGGCATCGACGTCGGCGCGAAGGCCGAGGTCTACCGTACGTTGTCCGATCTCGTGCGCGAAGGCATGGCCGTGCTGATGATTTCGAGCGAATTGCCGGAAGTGCTCGGCATGGCGGACCGGGTGCTCGTGATGCACGAAGGGCGCATCAGCGCCAGCCTTTCGCGTGCTCAGGCCACCGAACAAAGCATCATGGGCGCCGCGCTCGGCGGCACGCCCGTCACCATGGGACACGCGGCATGACTCGGCATTCCTCCACCGCGCCCGTCGGGGCGCATCACCACGCACCGGGCTTGCCCGTGTTCAAGCTAAGCCGCCTCGCGACGGCCGTCGCGCAAAGCCGCGAGACCACGCTGTTCGTCGTGCTGATCCTGCTGATCGGCGGGACCGCGCTCGCGCGGCCCGAGTTCCTGAATCTGCAGAACCTGCGCGACGTGCTGTTGAACGTGTCGATCATCAGCTTGCTGACGGCAGGGATGACGGTCGTCATGCTGATGCGGCACATCGATTTGTCGATCAGCTCGACGGTCGGCATCAGCGCGTACACGGTGGGCAGCTTGTTCGTCGCGTTTCCGAATCTGCCGATCGCCGGCGCGCTCGTGGCTGGCGTCGCGGTCGGTCTGGTCGCGGGCGCGATCAACGGCACGCTCGTGACGTTCGGGCGCGTGCCGTCGCTCGTTGCGACGCTGTCGACGCTCTATATTTTTCGCGGCGCCGATTACGCGTGGGTTCACGGCGGCCAGATCAACGCGTCGAGCCTGCCCGATGCATTTTCGCGGCTCGCTACCGGAACCTTGCTTGGCGTGCCGAACCTCGTCGTGATGGCGGCCGTCGTGCTGATCGCGCTCGCCATCTATTTGAAGCAGTTCCGCGCCGGCCGCGAGCACTACGCGATCGGCTCGAACCCGGAGGCGGCGGTGCTCGCCGGCATCAAGGTCGAGCGGCGCGTGTTCGCGGGCTTCTTGTTGTCGGGCGCCATCGCCGGGCTCGCGGGCGTGCTGTGGCTGGCGCGCTTCGGCACCGTCGATGCGGGAACGGGCAAGGGCATCGAATTGCAGGTCGTGGCGTCGGCGGTCGTGGGTAGTGTGGCGATCACGGGTGGCGTCGGCACGGTGCTCGGCGCGACGCTTGGCGCGCTCGTGCTCGGCGTGATCAACATCGCGCTGGTCGTGTTGCGCGTGTCGCCGTTCTGGCAACAAGCCATTCAAGGGGCGCTGATCGTCGCGGCCATCACGGTCGATACGCTGCTGGCCCGCTCCGTCGCTAAACGCATGATGAGGAAGCGCGATCATGGCTAGTCCCAATTCCGCCGCAGCAGGCAGCACACGCGGTTTTCGCGTGACCTGGGAGGCGGCGCTCGGCATCGTGCTCGTGCTGTCGCTCGTATTCGGCACGGTGTTGTCGCCGATGTTCATCAGCAGCGCCAACCTCGGCAACATGCTCGCCGACTTCACCGAAATCGCGCTGATGGCGCTGCCGATGACGCTCATCATCGTCGCCGCGGAAATCGATTTGTCGGTGGCGTCGGTGCTCGGCGCTTCGAGTGCGCTGATGGGCGTGCTGTGGCATATGGGCTTGCCGATGCCGGTCGTCATCGTGCTCGTGCTCATGTTCGGCGCGCTGGCCGGGTTCTTCAACGGCTTCGTCATCGTGCGCTTCAACCTGCCGTCGCTCGCGGTCACGATCGGGACGCTCGCGCTGTTTCGCGGGCTCGCTTATGTGCTGCTCGGCGATCAGGCCGTCGCCGATTTTCCGGCCGGCTATACCGCGTTCGGGATGGACAACGTCGGCAGCACGTTCCTGCCGCAGCCGTTCACACTCGTGATCGCCGGCGCAGTCATCTTCACGGTCGTGCTGCATCGCACGGCGTTCGGCCGCGGCCTCTATGCGATCGGCGCGAACCCGACCGCGGCGGCGTTCTCCGGACTCGATGTCGCGCGCGTCAAGCTCAAGCTGTTCGTCATCTCGGGCTTCATGAGCGCGTTGGCGGGCGTCGTCTATACGCTGCGCTTCACGAGCGCGCGCGGCGACAACGGCGAGGGCTTCGAGCTGCCGGTGATCGCGGCTGTGCTGTTCGGCGGCGTGAGTATTTTCGGCGGGCGTGGGTCGATGGCCGGCGTGCTGCTCTCGCTCGTCATCATCGGCGTGCTGCGCAACGCGCTGACGCTCAACGACGTATCGAGCGAAACGCTGACGATCGTGACTGGGGCGTTGCTGCTGTCGTCGGTGCTGGTGCCGAATCTGATCGCACGCTGGCGCAACATTCGCGAGCGTCGCTCATTGATGCGCGCGGCGGCTTCGCGCTAACCACCTTTAATCACCGTTAATCAGGAATACCCGACGAATACCAACAACCGCTTGCAACCCCGAATGGCGGGGCGCAAGCGTCTATTAGGAGACTTGCTATGTCTGTGCATCATCGTTTTCTACGCGGTTTCGGTAGACCGCTAGTCTGTGCGGCCCTGGTCGCGGTGGCATGCGCGGCAAGCGCGGCAGCAAGCGCGGCCGACCTCAAGCCCGGCTTGAAAATCGCCTTCGTGCCGAAGCAGATCAATAATCCGTACGAAGTGACCGCGGATAACGGCGGCATGGACGCGATCAAGGAGTTCGGCGGCGACGGCAAGGTGGTCGGGCCGTCGGATGCCGGTGCATCGTCGCAGGTTTCATACATCAATACGCTCATCACGCAGCGGCAAAACGCGATCGTCATCGCCGCCAACGACGCGAATGCGCTCGTTCCTTATCTGAAGCGCGCGATGTCGCAAGGCGTCAAGGTGGTGACCTTCGATTCCGATACGGCGCCGGCCGGGCGGCAGTTGTTCGTGAATCAGGCGAATGCCGAATCGATCGGTCGCGGGCAGATTCAATTGCTCTCCAAATTGATCGGCGGCGAGGGCGAATTCGCGATTCTTTCCGCGACGCCTAATGCGACGAATCAAAATACCTGGATTAAGTGGATGCAGGAGGAGTTGAAAAAGCCGGAATACGCGAAGATGAAGCTCGTTAAGATCGCTTACGGCAACGATGATGACCAGAAATCGTTCGTCGAAACGCAAGGGCTGCTTCAGGCTTATCCGAATTTGAAGGGCATCGTGGCGCCGACTTCGGTGGGCGTTGCAGCGGCAGCGCGCTATCTGTCGACTTCGCCCAAGAAAGGCCAAGTCATGCTGACGGGTCTTGGCACACCGAACCAGATGCGCGCGTTCATCAAGAACGGCACGGTCAAGGCGTTTCAATTGTGGGATCCGGGTCAATTGGGCTATCTGGCCGCGTATGCCGCGGCTAACCTGGCGTCGGGCACGATCAGCGGCAAGGAGGGCGAATCTTTCGAGGCCGGCAAGCTCGGCAAGCGGACGATCGGCAAGGATGGCGAAATCATTCTTGGACCGCCGACCACCTTTGATGCGAGCAACATCGATAATTTCAATTTCTAACACGTATTCCGGCTGCGCTGCAGCAAGCATCTCTAAGCGAAATGTGTTGTTTTTTAGCGCCCTTTGGGGCGCTTTTTTATTATCCTTTGCTAAGGCGGACCAGATAGCGTTAGTCAATCCAAGCATCCCGTGGCATAGTCACGCAATTCATTCTTAAGGAGAAAAGATGGCTACGCTCAAGCAAATCCAAAGCCGTATCGAGAAATTGCAGGCGCAAGCGGAAAGCTTGATCGCCAAACGGGCGAGTGCCGTGATTGGGGAAATCCGCGCGTTGATGGACCAGCACGGCTTGACCGTCGCCGACCTCGACGCGCATATGCCGAAGAAGCGCGGTCCCAAGCCGAAGGGCGCAGCCGGCCTCGCGGGTGCGGCAACCAAGGCCAAGGGCCTCAAGGCAGCGGGCAAGCTTCCGCCGAAGTACTTGAACCCCGAAACGGGCGCGACCTGGAGCGGCCACGCTCGTCCACCGGCATGGATCAAGGATGCAAAAGACCGCTCAGTCTTCCTGATCGACAAGTCGAAAGCGGGCGCGGCGGCCGCGAAACCGGTAGCCGCTAAAAAGACGGCTGCCGCCAAGAAGGCGGTTGGCGCCAAGCGGACGGTAGCGCGCAAGGGTCCGGCTAAGAAAGCCGTCGCGGCCAAAAAGACTGCGGCGAAGTCGGGCAAAGCGGTCAAGACGGTTCGCGCCGCGAAAACGGCCGGTCGCGCGAAACGCGGCGCCGCCGCCGCGAAGAGCGCTGCTGCGTAAGTCTTCCGGCGACCCTCGACCCGCGGCTCGCCAGGGCTGCGGCCGCTCCGCCGCGACGCATCGCGGTGGAGCGCTCGATCGGACCAATCCGAATACGTGTGCGCCGCACGCTATGTTTGGTCTGTCGAATACGATTATTTGCAATCGCGTTGTCAAATTTGCATGCCGGCAACGCGGTTTTGAAGCGCGGCACGTCGCGCATTGCGGCGTCGCAGGTGCTGTTCTTCGCCAAGCCGGTCACACGCGCGATCCCGAATCAGTTGCAACCCAACCGCATCGAAGCGCAATTGAATCGGCGTTTCGGCCATACCGCAGATCAATGGAGTGCACTTTCCGCTTATCAGCGCACATTGGCGCGTATTTGCGCGAGGCGGGCCAAAGACTTGCTTGGTTGGCAAGCTCAGTTGACCAGTGCCCTAGGCCGTCCCAGATAGCGAACATCGGCATAAGCTTTGCTTAAGGGAGCTACAGCGGCCGGTTGGGCCGCAGCCATCAGTCTGTTCGACGCTAGAGCAGGCTTGCTCTGGCCGCCGGAAGAAGGATTTGCGACAAGCGTGAACATACCCTAACGAACCGGCCACCCACATGCACCCGGACTCTCCCGCCCCAGAGCCGTCCCCCGGCACGCCGGCGCGCAATGTGCGCGAACGCGAATTCGTCGCGCCGCCCGAGGAGCGCTTCCGAATCCTTGTTGAAGCGGTCGAGGACTACGCGATCTTCATGCTCGATCGCGACGGCCGCGTGGCGAGCTGGAATACCGGCGCGCAGAAGATCAAGGGCTATTCGGCGCGGGACATCATGGGCCAGCACTTTTCGGTCTTCTATCCACCTGACGATGTCGCGGCGGGCAAGCCGGAAATGGAACTCGTCACGGCGACCCGGGTCGGGCGCGTCGAGGACGAAGGCTGGCGCGTGCGCAAGGACGGCTCGATGTTCTGGGCCAATGTGATCATTACCGCGGTGTACGAAACGCGCGGCGGCAAGCGCGAGTTGTGTGGTTTTGCAAAGGTGACGCGCGACATGACGGAACGGAAGCGCCTGCGCGAGCTCGAAGTGGCGAGCCGGCATATGAACGAATTTCTCGCCACGCTCGCGCACGAGTTGCGCAACCCGCTGGCGCCGGTACGCAATGCGTTGAGCGTGATGATGCTCGAGCCGTTCGTAAGCCCTACAGTCAAGCAGTGCCGCGACATGATCGACCGGCAGGTGTCCCACCTCACGCGTCTCGTTGACGATCTGCTCGACGTCGGCCGCGTGACTACCGGCAAGATCGTGCTGCGCCTCGAGCCGGTCGACCTGAACGACGTCGTGACGCGCAGCATCGAGATGATGCGTCCGCATCTCGACATGCGGCAGCAGGCCGTCGACGTCACCTATTCGAAGTCGCGCATCATGGTGAATGGCGATTTGGCGCGGCTCGTTCAGATCACCCAGAACTTGCTCTCCAACGCGTCGAAATTCTCGGAGCCGGGTTCGCGGATCAGTGTCTCGGTGCACGCGGAGGGGACGATGGCGGCGTTGCGCGTGGCTGACCGTGGCTGCGGGGTCGAGGCCGATGCGCTCGACTCGATCTTCGATTTGTTCGTGCAGGCCGACAATCGCCTGGAGAGAAAAGAGGGCGGCCTCGGCGTCGGCCTGACGCTTTGCCGGTGGCTCGCGGAAATGCATGGTGGCGCGGTGACGGTGGCGAGCGACGGCCCAGACCAAGGCGCCACGTTTACGTTGCGCCTGCCGCGGCTCGCCGCTTCGCCCCTGGCATCGGATGACAGCGCGACGCCGCTCCCGAACACGGCCGAGAGAGATGGCCGCAACGCCCTGCACGTGCTGATCGTGGACGACAACCGCGATTCGGCCGACAGCATGGCGATGCTGATGACGCTCAAGGGGCATCGCGTGCGGGTCGCCTACAACGGCTTGCAAGCGCTGGCGATTGCGAGCACCGAGCACATCGATGTCGCGCTGATCGACATCGCCATGCCGGGCGCGGACGGCTTTGCCGTCTTGCGCCAATTGAAGTTGATTCCGTCCACGAACGAAGTGCTTTACGCGGCGATGACGGGCTTTGGTCAGGCGAGCGACATGGAGCGTTCGCTGCAAGGCGGGTTCGATGCGCATTTGACGAAGCCCGTGCCGCTCGCGCTGATTGATTCGCTGCTGCAGCGTGCGCTGGATCGGCGCAGTGGGTTCGAGTCAGGCTCGGACGAGCGCTGAGTTAGTTGACGCGGCGCCGCAACCGCAACTGCGGCTTCGGCGCAAAGCGAAAGCGCCGCTTTAGGTCAGCGGCAGATCGATATGCTTCTTGAACGGCGCGCGCTGTTCGAGCCGTTCATACCAGCGCTCGAGATTCGGCATCGGCGGCCGTTCCACGCCATCAAGTCCAAACCAGCGTTTCGCGAAGGCGCCGAGCACGATATCGGCGATCGTGAATTTGTCGCTTTCCAGAAAGAAGCGCCCGCTCAAGTGAGCGTCGAGCAGCTTCCAGCGCTCGGCGACGGTCTTCAGGTCGGCTTCGAACTGCACGAGGTTGCGCTCGTCGGCGGGCGTGCGCACGACGCTCAAGAATACCGGGCGTTCGGCCGGTTGCAGCGTCGATAGTGACCAGTCGAGCCAGCGGTCGATGCTCGCGCGCAGCTTCGGGTCGTTCGGGTAGAGCTGGCTCGTCGGCCCGTACTGCATGGCGAGGTAGCGCACGATCGAATTCGATTCCCACAGCACGTAAGTGCCGTCGACGAGCGTCGGGATCTGGCCGTTCGGATTGAGATCGAGATAGTCGGGATCGCGAACGCGGCCGAACTGCAGCCCGGCATCGATGCGCTCGTACGGCAGGCTCAGTTCATCGCAGACCCAGAGCACCTTTTGCACGTTGACCGAATTGGCGCGTCCCCAGATTTTCAGCATTGATCCATTCCTCCAAATATCGTTGCCGCTACGATACACGATCAGCCTGACGGCTTGCCTACCGTGTCTGTGCCGCTCGCCGGCGCGGCGGCGGGCGTTTTGCCTTGGCGAGTACGTACAATACGGCGATCTTCGAAGGCCCAGCCAGGAGGCTCCTCAATGGCCCGCACTGTCCCTGATGATTGGAAGCACTTAGCCGCCGTCGGCGCCGCGGAGCGCGAGCGCGAGACGCTGGCGCTGCTGGAAAGCGCGCTGCCTGACGGCTACACCGTCTATCACGGCGTGCATTGGACGCGCCTTAATCAAAGCTTCTCGGTGTTCGGGGAAGCGGACTTCGTGATCGTGAGTCCGGCGGGGCGCGTGATGATCGTCGAGCAAAAGGCCGGGTTTCTGCGCGAGACGCCCAAGGGGCTCGTCAAGGTGTATCTGCAGACCGAGCGCAACGTGTCGATTCAATTGGCGCGTACGATCGAAGGGATGCACCGCCGCTTTACCGCCGCGTTCGGCGCGGGCACCTACTGCATCGAAGAGCTGCTGTATTGCCCCGATTACGCCGTGAAGAACGCGGCGATTGCGGGCGTGAACCCGGATCGTATCGTCGATGCCACGCGTCGTGACCGGCTGGTTTCGATCATTCTCCAGGCGCTTCCCGCTGACGAACCGCGTCTTGCATGCGCGTCCAAGATCCACCACTTCCTCGCCGACGAACTCGCGCTCACGCCCGATGCGAGCGCGCTCGTCGGTCAAGCGGGGACACTCGTCACGCGTTTGGCCGGGGGGCTTGCCACCTGGGCGCGCCGGCTCGAATTCGCGCCGTTCCGCCTGCGCGTGATCGGCACGGCGGGCTCCGGCAAGACGCAGCTCGCGGTGCAAGTCATGAAGGATGCGGTCGCGAACGGCAAGCGGCCGCTATACGTGTGCTTCAATCGGCCGCTCGCCGATCACATCGTGCGCGTGGCGCCACCCGAGGCAAAGGTCGCGAACTATCACCAACTGTGCGATTGGATCGCGCGCGACGCGGGCAGGGCGCCCGACTTCCAGGCGCCTGAAATTTTCAGCCGTCTCGAGGCAACGTTTGCTGATGCGCCGATCGATTCGCGCTGGCAATTCGACGTCCTCATCGTCGACGAAGGACAGGATTTCCAGCAGCCATGGGTCGATGCGCTGGCGCGGCTCGTCGCGCCGGAGGGCGCATGGTGGTGGCTCGAAGACCCGCTGCAGAACCTCTATATGCGCGAGCCGGTCGCGTTGCCGGGCTGGACGGTGATCAAGGAAACGACGAACTATCGCAGCCCGCGCGACATTCTCGACTATGTGCGCGACATCGTCGGCACGCCCGTGCCGCTCGCGGCGAGCCTGGTATCAGGCAGCCCGTTCGACGGCTCCGACATCGCCGTTTCGACCTACGACGCCGCCAGCGCGGATGGCGGCATCGAAGCGACCAAGCGCGCGATCACGCAGGCGCTCGCGCTCGGTTTCAGAAAGCAGGACATCGCCGTGCTCTCGTTTCGCGGACGCGAGGGCTCCGCGCTGACCGCGCTCGATCATCTCGGCCCGCACCGCCTGCGCAGCTTCACGGGCAAATACGATCTGTTCGGCAACCCCGAGTATCGCGAGGGCGACGTGCTGCTCGAATCGATCTATCGCTTCAAGGGACAATCGGCGCCATGCGTGATTCTGACCGAGGTCGATTTCGAGACCTTCGACGAACGCAGCGCGCGCAAGCTTTTCGTCGGCGCGACGCGGGCGACGATGAAACTGATCGTCGTCGCGTCGCAGCGCGCCGCGCGACATCTGCGCGGGGAAAATAGCGAAAGCGATTGATTAATCGATATCGCTGAGCGCCGTTGCCGCTAAGGCGCGGCGCTTCGTTACTGCGCGACCTGAAACGTCGAGACTGCGCGGCGCAAGCCGTCGGCCTGTTCTTCGAGCGACGCGGCCGCGGCCGCCGCTTGCTCGACGAGCGCCGCGTTCTGCTGCGAGACTTCATCCATCTGCGAAACGGCGCGGTTGACCTGCTCGATGCCGTCGCTCTGCTCGTTCGAGGCGGCGGCGATCTCGCTCATGATGTCCGTGACATTGCGCACCGCGCTTTGAATGTCCTGCATCGTCGCGCCGGCCGAGCTGACGAGCCGCGAGCCCGTCGCCACGCGTTGCGCCGATTCGCCGATCAGCTCCTTGATCTCTTTCGCGGCCACTGCGGAGCGTTGCGCCAGCGTGCGGACTTCGCCCGCGACGACCGCGAAGCCGCGGCCTTGCTCGCCGGCGCGCGCGGCTTCGACGGCGGCGTTGAGCGCAAGGATATTGGTCTGGAACGCGATGCCTTCGATCACGCCGATGATGTCGACGACCTTGTTCGAGCTGCGGTCGATGCCGTTCATCGTCTCGATCACTTCGCCGACCACCGCGCCGCCTTTCATCGCGATCTGCTGGGCGTTGTCGGCGAGCGACTGCGCTTCGCGCGCGTTGTCGGCGTTTTGCTTCACGGTCGCCGTGAGCTGCTCCATGCTGGCCGCGGTTTCTTGCAGCGCGGCCGCCTGTTCTTCCGTGCGCTGCGACAGGTCGGTGTTGCCCGCCGCGATCTGGCGCGTCGCCGTCGCGATCGATTCGGAACCGTGCGTGACTTTGCGCACCGTGTCGGTCAGGCTGCGCTGCATCGTCTGCAAGCCTTTCACTAGCTCGCCCATCTCGTCCTGCGAGCGCGTCTCGATGCGGCCGGTCAGGTCGCCCTCGGCGATGCGCTTGAAGTGCGTGAGGATCTGCGCGAGCGGACGCGCAATTGCGCGTTGCAGGCTGAACGCGCAGCCCACGCACGCGAGGAGCCCGAGCACGATCAGGGCGCCGCCGATCCACGACAGCGTCATGAAGCGGTCCTGCTCGGTCTCGAACGATGCCTTGCCCTGTGCGCGCTGATAGTCGTCGAGCGCATTGGACGCTTTCGTGAGCGCGACCGATAGCGGCGGGATGGTCGTCATCGTGAGCGTGTCGGCGCTCGTGCGGTCGCCTTTTTTCATGGCGTCGACGAGCGGCAGGATCGCCTGCTGCACGAAGGTCTGACGCGCCGAGGACACCGCGCCGTACAACGCCTCTTCGTCGGCGCTGCGCGGCAGCGACGCGTATTGCTGCCAGGCCTTGTCGGAGACCGCGAGATAGTTGAGCGCCTTGTCGATCAGCGCGGGCACCTCCGGCGATTCGGGATGCAGCGCCACGCGGTCGAGCGTCGTGCGCACGATGGTCAGGTTCAGGTTGGCCTTGCCGATCGCGATCTGCGAGGCGAGCTGATGCGAATACGCGTCTTTGAGCGCGCGGTTGCTCGCCTGCATGCCGATCTGGCCGAGCAGACCGGTGACGATGAGCAGGACCCCGAGCAGGCCGAGCGTGCTGTAGAGACGGGCTTTGATGGACAGGCGTGTGAACATGGCGGGACGCAGTGGGCGAGGGGGAAACGCGCTTCGCGCTTCGCGCGGGCGCGGAGCGACACCCATGAATTACGGCAGGCTTGCGGTGAAACTTGAGGGGGGAGCCGCGGAAATGCCGGCGTGGGCCGAGTGGCCGTGCGCCGGTGCGCTTACCTTGGCTTACACGCCGGCTTGAAAGCGGCGGGGCTCAGCGCCAATCCGCGGCCGTGACAAGCGTGCCCCGGTGCGCGTGCGCGTCCCACCAGATCACACGCAGCAGCGGCGCGAGCCGGGAGATCAGGATCGCTTGCGCCGGGTCGCTTTCGATGAAATGCGTGACGCCGAGCGCGCGCACGGCTGCCGCTTTGTGCGCGGCGGCGCCGTCCGGGCCTTCGCCGTGATAGGCGGGGTTGCGCATGATGAGTTCGGGGCCGCTAAAGCCGTGCCGACTGAGCCACGCCTGTGTGCGGTCGCGGTCCGTTTCGGGGCGCCCGGTGACGATCGCGCGGACCGCGCCGATCGCGATGCCGGGCAGCGTGTCGAAGGGCAGTAGCGCGTCGCGTTCGTTCAGCGCGGCGGCGAGGTCCTCGTCATAGCGTGCGAGCGGGATGTCCGGCAGCAGGATGCCGTCGAGGTCGATCGCGCAGGCGGCGTAGTGGTGGTCGTCCGCCATCTGCCCTTGGCCCGCGACGACGGCCTGCTCCCAATCCGACCGATAGCGCTCGGTATGCGCCTGGCGCTCCCACGGGAAGAGCGCGAAGTAGCCGACCGCATCGTTCCCATAGTCGGGGCGCACGCGGCTCAGCTCATCGAATGCGGCGGTCAGCGTCTTCACGACGAGGCCATGCTGCTCGAGAAACGCGATGCAGTCGGCCATCGTGAAGCCGCGGCCCGAGATGTCCTCGCACAGCAAGACCTTCGCGCCGCGCGGTGGAATCGGTAGCGAGCTATCCCATGCGACCGTGCGCGTGGCGCGGTCATAGCGCAGGAACGCGACCGGCGTGCCCACCGCGTGCGACACCATCAGCGCGAGCGGCGCGCCGCCGCGCAAGATGCCGACGGCCAATACGAAGCCTTCGGCGAGAAGCGCCGGCTGCAGCGCTTCGATCCAATGGTCGAGATGTTCGTACGTCAGGGGGAGGATCGGTCTGGGCATGGTGCGGCTGCCGGCGCGGGACGGTTGCTGCGCGCAATTGCTGAAACAAGGAAGCGCAACATTATGCCTCTCGAATGCGCCGGCAGCGCGTTTGCCCTCATCGGGCGAGGGGTTGGGCCGCGCGCCGGTTCGCTTCGGCCCGTCTCGGCTCGTCAGCGTGTCGCCCAGTTCGCGACGTAGTCGGGCAGGTGGTTCATGGGCCCGTCCGGAATCGGCGTTTGCGCGACGACCGCCATCGGCAGGACGCCTGCCCAGACCTCGCGCAACATGTCGCCTTCGTCGTCGTGCGGGCCGCCCGTGCGGATCTTGCACGCCGCTTCGTCGAGCGAAATGCGCAGCACCGTCGTGGCGGCCATCTCGTTCTTGTCGCCAGGACGCGCTTCGATCGAGCGGCCCGGCGCGAGCTTCTCCATGAACGCATCGAGACGGGCCGCCTTGTGCTCGTCGGGCACGCGCTCGAACACGCCGTAGATCACCGCCGACCGGTAATTCATCGAATGATTGAACGCCGAGCGCGCGAGCACGAGACCGTCGATATGCGTGATCGTCACGCAGACCTGCGTGCCCGCCGTCGCCACCTTCAGCATGCGGCTGCCGTTCGAGCCGTGGATGTAGAGATGGTCGTCCTCGCGCCAGCACGCGGTCGGAATGCAGTGCGTGCCGGTCTCGTCGTTGAAGGCGATGTGGCAGACGTAGGCGGCGTCGACGATCGAGTGAAGCGTGGCGGTGTCGTAGTGTCCGCGATCGGCGGCGCGGCGAACGCGGGTGCGGTCCGTGGCGGGGGCAACAGCGGGAGCGGCGGCCTGGGTCATCGAAGTGGGTTCTCCAAAAAAGGGTTGATCGAGCGCCAAGAATAACGATCTCGTGGCACCATGATTAGACCCACGGATTTGACAGACTTTGGAGCCACGAGAATGGACTACGCGCTGCTCGTTTCGACCTACGCACGCGAGAACAAAGAGCGCGGGCTCACGCAGCAGCGGCTGCTCTACGAGTGTCTGCGCCACGCGATCCTCGATGGGCGGCTCGCGCAGGGCAACCGGCTCGCTGCTACGCGCGCGCTCTCCGAAGAGCTGAAAATGGCCCGCAATTCGGTGCTGTACGCCTACGAGCGGCTCGCCGACGAGGGCTTCGTCGTTGCGACGCGGCAGGGGTCGGAAGTGGCGCGCGTCGGGCTGCCGCGGCGCGATCCCGCGCCGGTGGCCGCGGGCCCGGACGTCACGCTCGCGCGGCGCGTCGACGGGCTCAATCGCGAGCGCGTCGCGCACGACGAGCAAAAACCGTTTCGCCTCGGCATTCCGGCGCTCGACGAGTTTCCGCTCGGCGCATGGCGTGCCTCGCTCGATCGCGCGTGGCGCACGGTCGGCCCACAGCATCTCGGCTATGGCAACGTCGAAGGGCATCCGGCGCTCAGGCACGCGATCGCGGAGCATTTGAAGGTGTCGCGCGGTGTGCGCTGCGAAATCGACCAAGTCTTCATCACCGACGGCACGCAAAGCAGCCTCGACCTGTGCGCGCGCCTCTTCGCCGACGCGGGCGCGACCGTATGGCTCGAGAATCCTGGATACAACGGCGCGCGTGCTGCATTCAGGTCGGCCGGCTTGAATATCGTGCCGATGCCCGTCGATGCGGACGGCATCGCGCCGAGCGCCGACGATTGGCGGCGCGTGCCGCCGAAGCTGATCTACGTGACGCCGTCGCACCAGTATCCGCTCGGCAGCGTGCTGAGCCTGGAGCGCCGCCTGTGGCTGATCGAACACGCGCGCCAGACCGGCACGTGGATCATCGAGGACGACTACGACAGCGAGTTCCGCCACGACGGTCCGCCCTTGCCCGCGGTGCAGGGGCTAGCCGCCGACGCGCCGGTCATTTATCTCGGCACGTTCAGCAAGACGATGTTCCCGGCGCTGCGGCTCGGCTTCATGGTCGTGCCGGCCTCGCTGACGGCCGCGATCCGCGGGCCGCTTGGGGCGCTGGCGCGGCGCGGACGCCCCGCCGACCAGATCGCGCTGGCCGATTTCATCGATAGCGGGCTGTACACGCGACACCTGCGGCGCATGCGGCGCCTTTACGCCGAGCGCCGCAATGCGCTCGCCGACGCGCTTCGCGCGCAGTTGGGCGGGATGCTCACGGTATCGGCCGGCGCGGGCGGCATGCATCTAAGCGCGCAACTGACGGCGCCGATCGCCGATGTCGACGTTTGCGCGGCCGCGCGCGGCGCGGGCCTGATCGTGCCGCCGCTTTCGTACTACTGCATGCCGTGCGTCGATATCGCGCGCTACAACGGTTTAGCACTGGGTTATGCCGGTGTGCCGGCCGAGAAAATCGATGGACTCGTCAAGCAACTCGCCCAGATTCTCGAGGGTTTCAAAACAAATCGTTAAAGTCGAAAACGTTTCCAGAAAAAACGCATAAAGACTTAATGCGATTTTCAAGTGAATTAAATAATGCATTCTGTCCGGTCAAATTTTCCATGCGAAATAGTTTGACTTTATGCGCTCGGTATAAATGTCTCGCGACGGGCGATGAAAGGGTGCTGGCATACACCACGCGAAGCGCATATTCAGGCTGCGGCGCATCGTCTGTTGGTGACCTAGAAGGCTTGCAGGAGCGGCATTTCTGGCCCGGGCGTTTCTCGCGCCGCAAATCATTATTGCGGTTTTACGCGGGCAATCGCCTCATGTCTGAGGAAATAATCTGCTACTCTTGGGAAGTGCTCCGGATAAACCCGAGCGGGGCAGGGTTTTTGATAAAATTACTTGTAGAAGAAATATTCTATTGTTAGCCTGCTTCTACGTTGGGGGCTTTTCCTTTTAGCGGCCGGAAGTGAGGTTCATATTTGATTCTTGTGTTTGCCGGCGCACAGACCTCAATGGGTAAATCTAGATCTATATCGGGGCGCATATGCTTACAGCTACCTGCACACAGATGGCACAGTTTTTCGTAGGCGACGTGGTGACGCTCAAAGTGGGCGGACCGCGAATGACCATCACTGATATTGGACCCGTGCAATTCGCCGATGGCGATTGGCTGCGCTGCCAGTGGTTCGACGACCACGGCGAGCTGCGCCAGGACCTGTTCTCACGGGACGACGTCAAGCGCGAACCGCGCTCCATTTCTCCGGGCTCCGTGCATCTGCGCAGCTACGCGAGTCCTATCCGCAACGCATTCTAAGGTTGTTTCTTCGGCGGTCTTCGAGCGCCGTCGAAGCCGTCCCGGCATGCGCGTGGCTGGGCCCGCAGCATGCGCGCACACTTCGCTTCAGACTGAAACGTTGAGCATGGTCCGGCTGGCATACTGCCCGGCATGAACTCAATCGATCCTATCAGCGCGGTCGTTCACGCCAATCCCTATCCTTACTACACCGAGCTTGCGGCTCGTTCGCCCTTTGTGTTCGAGCCGCGGTTGCGGTTATGGGTGGCGTCCAGTGCCGCTGCCGTCACCGAGGTGCTCGAGCATTCCGAGTTGCAGGTGAGGCCCGCGACCGAGCCTGTGCCGAAAGCGATTGCAGGCGCGCCGTCCGGCGACGTGTTTGCACGGCTCGCTCGGATGAACGACGGCCCGGCTCATCGGGCGCCTAAGCTCGCGTTGCGGCGTGCGCTCGGCAGTCTCGATCTGCAAACTGTGATGCTGCGCGCGCGCCACATCGCCGAACGTTCCGAGCGTGATTTGCGATGGCCCGGCGATTTATCGGCGTGGTTGTTTGAAATGCCGGTGCAGGTCGTCGCGTCGCTGCTTGGATTTGCCGATGACGCGTTGCCTGAGGTCGCCGCATGGATGGCCGATTTCGTCGCCTGTCTTTCGCCGTTGAGCACGCCCGAACAGCTTGCTCGCGCGAACGCCGCCGCGCTTAGGCTCGTGCAGCGCGTCAAGACGCTGGTGGCGGATGCCGCAGCCAGCGACGAACCTCACCGCAGCCGTTTGCCGAGCAGTGCCGCATCGACGGAAGGCTCATCACTCGTTGCCCTGGTGCGGCGGGAAGCGCAAGCCACCGATTGGAACGACGCCGACGCGCTGATCGCGAACCTCGTTGGCTTGCTGTCGCAAACCTACGACGCGACCGCCGGCTTGATCGGCAACACCGTCGTCGCGCTGATGACGCAGGCGGGAGTGGAGGACGAAGTGCGGCATACGCCGAGCAAGATTGACGATTTGATTCGCGAGACGAGCCGTTTCGATGCCTCGGTGCAAAACACGCGGCGTTTTGCGGCGACCGAAACCACAGTGTGCGGCCAGCGGATCGAAGCCGGCGCGGCAATCCTCGTGCTGCTCGCGGCGGCGAACCGCGACCCGGCAGCGAATGCGCGGCCGCACGAATTCCTGCTCGATCGGGATGATCGACGCGTGTTCGGTTTCGGCCACGGCGTCCATGCGTGTCCAGGCGATCAGCTGGCCTACGCCATTGCATCGGCCGCCATCGACGTGCTGCTCGATCGGACCACGCTTGCGCACCGTGACCGTCTCGCCTGGACTTATCGTGCGTCGGCCAATCTGAGGCTGCCCGTTTTTGCCGAGGCGTGAGAAGCACGGTCAGCGGCCGGCGGCGACTAGACACTATCTATATGTATACGGTGCACAGAGCGCTGCATCTTGTATACCAACGAAAGTATGCAACGCGCCGCTGCAGCGCTCGACGATGCGCGTGCCCAGCGGCGTCGACATCCTCAGGCGCCGCATCCGGCCACGGCATCAACGCCGTGCTTCGGTCGCCATCCGCAGCGCAAGCCCCGCGAGCACCGTACCCATCAGCCACCGCTGGACCTTGATCCAGGCCGGCCGGTCGCCGAGAAACGCCGCGATCGAGCCCGCCATGATCGCGATCGTCGCATTGACGCAGACGCTGATGACGATTTGCGTCGTCCCCAGTGCGAGCGACTGCCTGAGCACGCTGCCGTGCGTGGGATCGATGAACTGCGGCAGCAGCGACAAGTACAGCACCGCCGCCTTCGGATTCAGCAGATTGGTGGCGAGCCCCATCGCGAACAGTTTGCGCGGGCTGTCCTTGGGCAAATCGCGCACTTCGAACGGCGAGCGTCCACCGGGTTTGATGGCTTGCCAAGCGAGATACAGCAGATAGAGCGCGCCGCCGAAGCGCAACGCGTCATACGCATACGGCACGGCGAGCACGAGCACCGTAATACCGAATGCGGCACACAGCATGTAAAAGACAAAACCAAGCGCGACCCCGGAAAGCGAGATCAGGCCGGCGACGCGGCCCTGGCAGATCGAGCGGGAAATCAGGTAGATCATGTTCGGGCCGGGCGTAAGCACCATGCCGAGGGCAATCAGGCCGAACGCGGCGAGACGGGGAAAGTCGGGCATCGCGAGCACTCCAGTGAGACGAGTCAATGGGTCAGGACGTGCCCAGGCGCGCGGCGGCAATACGCTTCGCGTTTCCTGATGGTGATCCATCTTTAAGCGCCAGTTACGCGAGCCCGGCGATTATTGCATGCTTTTTGGGATGGTGTTGAAGCGGGCGGACGGGCGGCAGGTCAATTACCGGGTGGCTCGGCGGCGGTAGGCCGGCCCGCGGGAGGCCGCCCCCCCGGAAGGCCGTCCGGCTCAATTACGCGCCCGGTCGCGCTTCGCCGCGCGTGCCTGCACGCGTTCGGCGAGCCCCTTCGAGAACGTGCCGAGGCTGATGAGGCGGCGCTTCGTGTTGACCTCGTCGGCGACGCCGGCAGGGGGATTGGGCTGGAGGGCCCAGAAGAGCGCGATGATCCAGCCGACGACGGTCCACCCGAGGCAGGCGTTGAAGAGCGCGAGGACGAGGAGGTCGTGACGTTTGCGCCGGTCGGCGATGACCGCCGGCAGGAAGTAGACGCCAAGCGCAATGACCAGCTCGACGATTTGAGCGACGATTCCGCCTTGAGCGACGAATCCTCCGCCGTGCATGTCAGGTTCTCCAAAGGGTGCTGTATACCGATTGTCGCGCGATTGATAGTTTCGTGCAGCGAAACTAAGAGGGACATGCTGCGCTGCTCCATCGACATTGCTTGAGCAGGCGGCAAGCGTGGCCCCGTTCCGGTCTATCATGTTCATTTTGACCGACCGATCGGACAATCGAACATGACCTCCGCCGACACGACGCACCAATCCATCCAACTCGATCAAGACGCGCTCGTCGCGTTCGTCGATCGCAAATGGAACGACGAAATCGTTCCCGCGCTGACCGACTACATCGCCGTCCCCGCGAAAAGTCCCGCGTTCGATGCGGACTGGTCGCGCAACGGCTTCATCGAGCGCGTCGTGACGGATGCGGCGCAATGGGCCGAGTCGCAGCCAGTGCGCGGACTGAAGCTCGAAGTCGTGCGGATCCCGGGCCGCACGCCGGTGATCTTCTTCGAGTCGCCGGCCACGCGCTCGGGCAGCACCGAAACGATCGTGCTGTACGGCCACCTCGACAAGCAGCCGGAATTCGACGGCTGGCGCAACGACCTCGGCCCGTGGACGCCGAAATTCGAAGACGGCAAGCTGTACGGCCGCGGCGGCGCCGACGACGGCTACGCGATCTACGCGAGCATCAGCGCATTGGCCGCGCTCGATGCGCAGGGCGTCGAGCGGCCGCGCTGCGTCGGGCTGATCGAAACGTGCGAGGAGTCGGGCAGCTACGACCTGCTGCCGTACGTCGATGCGCTGCGCGACCGGCTCGGCACGGTCGGCCTCGTCGTCTGCCTCGACTCGGGCGCGGGCAACTACGATCAGCTGTGGCTGACGACGTCGCTGCGCGGGCTCGTCTCCGGCGACCTCGAAGTCGAAGTGCTCGACGAAGGGATTCACTCGGGCGGCTATGGCGGCATCGCGCCGTCGAGCTTCCGCATCATGCGGCAACTGTTTGCGCGTCTCGAGGATGCCGGGACCGGCAATCTGCTGCCGAGCGCGTTTCACTGTGCGGTTCCGGCGAATCGTCTGCGCGAAGCCGAGGTGACGGCGGGCATTCTCGGCGACAGCGTCTGGAAGACCGTGCCGTTCGCCTGCGGACAGGACGGCAAGCCGGTGCTGCCCACGACGACCGACGCCTGCGAGGCGCTGTTGAACTCGACGTGGCGGCCGTCGCTGTCGGTGACCGGCGCGCAAGGCCTGCCGCCGCTCTCGAATGCGGGCAACGTGTTGCGTCCGCGCACCGCATTCAAGCTGTCGCTGCGCGTGCCGCCGCTCGTCGATGCCGCCAAGGCCGTCGCCGACTTGAAGGCACTGCTGGAACTCGACCCGCCGTACAACGCGAAGGTGACATTCAAGTCGGACCCGGGCGCCGCGAACGGCTGGAGCGCGCCGGATTTGGCGCCGTGGCTGCAAACGGCGCTCGACGCCGCGTCGCAAGCCCATTACGGCGCCAATTGCGCCTACATGGGCCAGGGCGGCACGATTCCGCTGATGAACGTGCTGCAAGCCGGCTTCCCGAAGTCGCAATTCATGGTGTGCGGGGTGCTCGGGCCGAAGTCGAACGCGCACGGGCCGAACGAATTCCTGCACGTGCCGTACGCGAAGAAGCTGACGGCCGCCGTCGCGCAAGTGATTGCCGCCGCGCCTTGAATTAAGCGCCAGGCGCGCTCGCCCTACAGCCGGACGCGGACCTCTAACCCGGGCCTCTAACCTTTACCCACGCCACGATTGCTGATTTACCGATGACCGCTATCCCCACGACCGACCAAGCCGAGCTGCGCCTCTCCGCCGACGAACTGCACGCCTACGTTTGCGCCATCTTTGAGCAGGCGGGCAGCGCCGTCCGCGAGGCGCGTCTCGTCGCCGATCATCTCGTGGCAGCCAATCTGGCCGGGCACGATTCGCACGGCGTCGGGATGATTCCGCGCTATGTCGATGCGCTGCGCGAAGGAGAACTGAAGCTCAACAGCCACGCCGAAGTGATCCGAGACGGCGGCGCGGTGCTGACCGTGGAAGGCGGCAGGGGCTTCGGGCAGGTGATTGCGTTCGAGGCGATGGAGCTCGGCATCGAGCGCGCGAAGCGCAACGGCATTTGCGCGGTCGGTCTGCGCGGCGCGCATCACCTAGGGCGCATCGGACATTGGGGCGAGCAGTGCGCCAAGGCAGGGCTGGCGTCGTTTCATTTCGTGAACGTGGCAGGCGATCCGCTCGTCGCGCCGTTCGGCGGCGCGGACCGCCGCTTCGGCACGAATCCGTTTTGCGCCGCGTTCCCGCGTGCGGGCGAGCCGCCCTTCGTGCTCGACTTCGCGACCAGCGCCATCGCCTACGGCAAGACGCGGGTGGCGTACAACAAAGACAAGACGGTGCCGGCGGGCTGCCTGATCGATCACGAAGGGGAAGAGACGATCGAGCCCAAGGTGATGCACGAATCGCCGTTCGGCTCGTTGCTGCCGTTCGGCTCGCACAAGGGCTACGGGCTCGCGGTGCTGTGCGAGCTGTTCGGCGGCGCGCTGACGGGCGGCCTCACGACGCACGAACAGACCCTCGAGAAGACCAGCGCGATCATCAACGGGATGTTGTCGGTCATCATCGATCCGCAGGCGTTCGATGCCGACGGCGGGCCGGCCCAGGCCGATGCGTTCGTCGCCTGGGCGAAGGCGTCGCCGCTCGCGGCCGGCACCGAGCAAATCTACATGCCCGGCGAGCCGGAGCTCGCGATGAAGGCCGCACGCCGCGCGCAAGGCATCCCCATCGACCCGACGACCTGGGGGCAGATCCGTGACGCCGCGCTGGCGGTCGGCATGACTGCCGCGGACATCGGGCGCTTCGAGGGCACGGCCCGTCATTCTGCTTGACGCATGTCTCGTTCGCCTCGGCTCAGGCCGGGGCGAGCGATTCGCTTGCGCGCGTCGCTATTTTTCTCAATTAGGTCTCCTTTAGGCTAGGGCTGCTTCACCCACCCTCAACAACGTCTAAAAAGGAGATTTCCATGCATCTCGAAAATCATCATTCGTGCCGGCCGTTCGTCGAGGCGGACAGGCTGCAGCAGCTCGCGCCTTACTACGAGGAAGGGCGCAACGTGATGTGGATGATGTTGCGCGCGCAGCCTGAGCCGTATTTCAATCTCGCGCTCGCCAAGGACATCCTCGAACTCGCGCGCGCGGTGCGCGTTGCGGCGGTGCCGGTCGACTTCTGGGTGACCGGGTCGCTGACGCCGGCGACGTTCAGCGCCGGCGGCGACCTCGGCCTGGTGGTCGATTCGATTCGCTCGGGCCGACGCGAGCAGCTTGCCGCTTACGTGGACGCCTGCGTCGAATGTGTGCACGCCGTGTCGAGCGGCTTCGATATCGGCGCCGTCACGATCGCCATGGTCGAAGGCGCCGCGCTCGGCGGCGGATTTGCGGCGGCGCTTGCCCATCACTTCGTGCTTGCACAGAGCGATGCGCGTCTCGGCTTTCCCGAAATCGCCTGCAATTTGTTCCCGAGCATGGGCGGTTATTCGCTCGCCGTGCGCAAGGGCGGCATGCGGCACGCGGATGAGCTGGTCAGCGGCGGGGAGGCGCACGCCGCCGAGTGGCACGCGAGCCGGGGTCTGGTCGACCAGGTGTTCGGCCCCGGGGACGGCTTCATCGCGACGCGGACGTTCATCGACGCGATGCGTCCGAAGCTCAATGCCATCCGTGCGATGGTCCGCGCGCGGCGGCGCATGTCGCAACTCACGCGCGCGGAACTGCTCGAGTTGGCCGAGGACTGGATCGACACCGCGTTCGCGGTCGGCGACGAGGATCTCGCGACCATGGAGCGGCTCGCGTTGCTGCAAAGCCGCCGCGAGTCCCCCATGAGTCCGGCGGCGCACTAAGCCCCGCTAAGCAGCACTAAGCGCCGCATCGCGCAGGCTTCGGCTCACGCAATGAGCCGGAGCCTGCGCCGGTTTGCTAGCCACGCTTCGAATTCACCGGCGGGCATCGGCTTGCCGTACAGGTAGCCCTGCACGCAATCGACGCTCGCCGCCTTGAGGAACGCTTCTTCCGCGTGCGTCTCGATGCCCTCGGCCAGCACGTCGATGCGCAGCTCCTGCGCCACGGCGACCATCGAGCGCACGAGCGCCTGCGATTTCGGGTTGACGTCGATCGCGGTGACGAAGCTGCGGTCGAGCTTGATCGCGTCGAACGGAATGCGCGCGAGCTGCGACAGCGACGAATAGCCGGAACCGAAATCGTCGAGATGGACTTCGGCGCCTAGCTGGCGGAACTCCTTGATGAGACTGATCGCGGCCGCTTCGTTCTCCATCAGGCAGCTTTCGGTCAACTCGATGTCGAGCGGACAGGCATCGAGCCGCGCGTTTTGCAGCGCCTCTTTGAAGTGCTGCACGACGGTCATGTCGACCAACTGCCGCGGCGAGACGTTGATCGCGATGCGCAAATCGAGTCCGCGTGACTGCCAGCATGCCGCTTGCGCGGCGGCAGCGTTCATCACCCAGCGCCCGAGCGGTGCGATCAGCCCGGATTCCTCGGCGTAAGGGATGAATTCGGCCGGCGCGATCTGCCCGCGTTCCGGCGAATTCCAGCGTACGAGCGCTTCGGCGCCGAGCACCGCGCCGCTCTTCGTGCACAGGCGCGGCTGATAGTGGAGCGCCAGTTGCTCTTCTTCGAGTCCTTTGCGCAGGTTCGTATTGAGCCACACGTATTCGGCGACGCGCTTGTCCATGTCGGGCGAGAACACGCGATGCGCGCGCTTGCCGGAATCCTTGGCGACGTACATCGCGGTATCGGCGCTGCGGATCACGCTCTCTACTGTGTCGCCATGCTGCGGCGCGAGCGCAATGCCGATCGAGCTGCCGGTATAGACCTCGACGTGCCCGATGCGGAACGGCACGCACAGGCGTTCTTGAATGCGCAGCGCGGTGGCTTCGAGCTCGGGAAGCGTGGCCGTGGGTGAAAGCACGATGAACTCGTCGCCGCCGAGGCGCGCGAGCGTGTCGCCCGGCGCGAGGCAGGTGTTGACGGCGCTCGACACGTCGCGCAGCAACTGGTCGCCGAATGCGTGGCCGTAGTGATCATTGACCTTCTTGAAGTTGTCGAGATCGAGAAACAGGATGCCCACCTGAGTCCCCGCGTGAGTACCCACTTGCGCGTCGCCGGCGTTGTCGATCGCGAGGCGGATCTTCTCGTGGATGGCATGGCGGTTCGGCAGGCCGGTGAGGGCGTCGGTGGTCGCGAGTTCGGTGAGACGCGCGTGCGTGGTGCGCTCGTCGGTGATGTCGGTGCCCGAGCAGATCAGAAACACTTCGTCGCGGCCGCTGCCGCTCTTCACGAACGTGTTGCGAAAGCGATAAAGGCGTGGCCCTTTGAGCGTCTTGACGTAGCGCTCGACCTCCGACGACTTGCCGTTCCCAAAGAAACCATCGAGTTGTGCGATCGAGCCTGCGCCGTCCGCACCCGACAGGAACAAGGTGCGCGCATGCTTGCCGACGACGTCCTCTTCCTTTATGCCCGTCGTGTCTTCGGCGAGGCGGTTGAAGCGCTGAATGATGCCGTGCCGATCGAGCACGACGACGACGGAGTTCACCTCGGACACCACCTGCTCGGCGAACGACACCTCGTGCGCGAGATCGCGCGCGGCGCTGCCGGTGCGGTCATAAGGCGCCGCGGTGCCGGCCCACTCGGCCGCGCCGTGCTTCTTGCCGCTGAGGTCGAGCCGCAGCGGCTGGCCGTGGACGCGCACGTCGACGGCGAGATGCGAGGTGACGCCGGAGAGCCGGCGGATTCGCAGGGCCTGCTCGCGCGTGAGCGCAACGGCCACTGCGGCCGGCGTCTCGACGGCGGTGAGTTCGAGCGTGTTGCTATCGCTCGTGAGACGCCAGTTGGGGCGAGTCGAGCCGAACAGCGTATAGAGCGCCAAGCAGTCGTCGTGCGCTTCGATCATTGAATGTCTCCAGATGAAAAAGGCCATCCGGCGCACGGGGATAACTCTTTCATGTCATGCATTAACGCGTTTGCCTTGAAAATAATCTTGAGTTTTTAGCTTAATCGCGGGGGATTTTTTAATAATTAAAACGGTGTACTGAATATTGAGATCCGTGAATGTCATATCGAGCGGCGCGTGCCGATGGAGAGCAGGCGGTGGGCGGATGAGGCCCTGCCTCACGCGCAAAGGATACACACGATAAGCGATTGATTAACCTATTCACCCGCCTAGTATCGGCGCCAATGACGCGCAATGCGCTCGCATAGATTTGCCTTCGCTATCTTTGTTTTCAGATTTTTCTGGTAAATACCGAATTGGCACGGCGCGTGTCGTGCGTACAATCGCGAAGCACAATGACCACGCAAGGAGTTCGAGATGGGGATTCTGGTGATCGGTTTGTTGCTTTTTCTTGGCGTGCATTCGATTCGAATCGTCGCCGACCCGTGGCGGACCGCGATGCGCGCGCGCATTGGAGAACAGCCGTGGAAGGGCCTGTATTCGCTGACGTCGATCGTCGGCTTCGCGCTGATCATTTGGGGCTACGGCATCGCGCGGCGCGAGCCCACTTTGATTTGGACGCCGCCCATGGGCATTCGCCATCTGACGATCCTGCTCGTCGCGATTGCCTTCATCTTGATCGCCGCGGCCTATGTGCCCGGCAACCGCATCAAGCGCGTGGTCGGGCACCCGATGGCGGCCGGCACCGCGATCTGGGCATTCGGCCATCTGCTTGCGAACGGCACGGCCAATGCCGTGCTGTTGTTCGCGGCGTTCCTGGTGTGGGCGGTCGCGAGCTTTCTCTCGGGACGCTATCGCGATCAGGCCGCCGGCACGACGTATCCGGCGGGGACACTCGGACGCGATGTGGTGACCGTCGTCGTCGGACTCGTCGTGTGGGCCGTGTTCGGCTTCTTGCTGCATGGTCCGCTGATCGGCGTGAGTCCGATGGGGTGAGTGGGCAGACGGTAAAAAAATCCGCTGCGCTTTGACTTCGTCAGCGCCCGCAAGGAAAAACGACCGAAAACGCGCTTACTGATCGAGCGAATGTTGGAGGCGTGCGAAAAGCCGGTCTGATTTGCGATTCATCGACGGCGGCCGAATTATTTATGAATTGTTTATGGTCAGACTAATGCCTTATTCGTCTGATAAAACAAACGGCCCCCGTTGACCCGCTTCGTGAGGATCGCGCTTATGAATTGGCTGCATCGAGTTTGCTTGTCCGCGGCGGTGTTGTCCGTCGCTCATCCGTTTGACGCTTCGGCACAAGCCCAACTGACTTACGAGACCTCGTGGATCGGCAATAGCTTCGGCTTCGGCGACGGCAAGTGGGTGCAGCTCGATGTCGAGGCGATCAGCGTGGGTGCCGACGGCACCGTCTATACCAACGCGCCGTGGGACGAGAGCGGCAGCGAAGTCGGCGCGTACAAGGGCGGCGACAAGGTCGCGGTGGCCGGCAACACGCACGGCTGGGGCAACGCAGGCGGCGATGCGGTCGCGTCGAACGCGACGTATCTGTACGCGGGCATCTCGATCGGCAACGAGGACGGCGCGCTCGTCGGCAGCGACTATCCGCCCAACGGAACGACGTACTACGGCATCACGCGCCGCTTGATCAGCAACATCGCGACCGGTGCACCTTTTGCAAGCGGCACTGGCAACAGCGCCAACGCCACCAAAAACAGCTTCCTGCGCGTGAACGCGGTGCCCACGGGCACGGACGCGAGCATCCGCGGACTCGCCGCCACCGCGACGCAGTTGTTCGTCGCGAACACCTACGCGAACCGGATCGAAGTCGACGACGCGAACACGATGCGCCGCATCACCTCGTGGACGGCGCCCTCGCCGGGGCGCATCGCGATCGACACCGACGGCACGCTGTGGATCATTCAAGGGCTGCAGGACCCAGCGGGCCGCAGCATCGCCCACTATTCGCCGACGGGCGCGCTGATCGGCAGCGCCGTGCCGCTGCCCGCGAATACGGTGCCCGTCGACTTGACGATCGCGCCGTCGGGCCAGTTGCTGGTCGCGGACGGCGGACCGTCGCAGCAGATCCTCGTCTACAACAAGACGGCGTCCGGAAAGACCTCGCTGGCGGGCCAGCTCGGCACGCATGGCGGCATCTTCCATCCGACAGAAGGCGTGCCGGGCAAGTGGCGCTTAAACGGCATCACGGGCATCGGCTTCGACGCGGCCGGCAACTTCTATGTCGCGCAGAACGGCTTCGGTCCGCGCGCATTCGGCTCGACCTTCGACGGCGAGGGCACGGTGCTCGAAAGCTACCGGTGGACCTCGCACGATTTGAACTGGCGGCTCTACGGACTGACTTTCGTCGATGGAGGTTCGTTCGATCCGCTCCAGCCCTCGAGCGTCTTCAGCGGCTCGAAACACTTCTCGCTCGACTACCGGCAAACGACACCGGGCTCCGAGTGGAGCTATGCAGGCTTCACGCTCGACCGCTTCCAATATCCCGACGATCCAGCGTTCCACCTGCCCAAAGGCGTGCGCGGCGAGCCGATGGTGCGTCGCGTGAACGGCAAGCTGCTGTTCTATACGGTCGATATGTACTCGCATTACTTGAGCGTCTATCGCTTCAATTCGGCGAATGACGGACAAGTCGCGATTCCGTCGGGCTTCTTTGCGGAGAATCCGATTCCTGGCACGTGGCCCGCGGGGCAGCCGACGTACGGCGAATGGATGTGGCGCGACGCCAATGGCGACGGCCATGTCGACGCGAGCGAGATCACGGCGAATCCGTCCTCGGGCAATTCGGTGGAAGACGGCTCCTGGTGGGTCGACAGCCTCGGCAATATCTGGATCGGCGAGTTGGGCAGCGGCATTCGCGAGCTGCCGCTGCAAGGCTTCGATTCGGTCGGCAATCCGATCTACACGTATGCGAGCGCGAAGACTTATCCGATGCCGCAGCCGTTCTCGCGCGTGGCGCGCATCGTCTACGACGCGTCGAGCGATGCGATGTACGTGTCCGGCTATACGAGCGCGTATCCCTATGACGCCACGCATTGGAAAGAAGCGGGGCGCCTGCTCGTGCGCTACGACAACTGGAGTTCGGGCACGCCGCAAGCGCGCTACACGATCATGCTGCCCTGGGACGTGACGGCCGATCCGCAGCAGACGCCGGTCGGCGTCGCCGTGGCGGGGAACTACATTTTCGTGGCCGAGCTGTATACGGACCGCGTCGATGTCTACGACACGCGCAATGGGCAGCAGGTCGGATACATGACGCCGGGCGCGTCGGTGGGCGGCACGTCGGGCTGGGTCGACGTGACCCTCGGCATCAGCGCGATCGAGCGCAGCAACGGCGAGTACGTCGTGCTCGTCGAAGACGATGCGCGCGCGAAGATCCTGATGTATCGCTGGACGCCTTGAGCGATACTGGCGCTCTTTTATCTCGCGAATCTCGCGATAGGACGAGCGCCATGGCATCGCCGCAGTTGCAGTTCTCGACCGACAAGACCCGGCTCGACGTGCCGATGATCCACGCGTTCCTGCGCGACGAGGCGCCGTGGGCGAAGGGGATACCGTTCGACGTCGTGCAAAAGGCGATCGAAGGATCGCTGTGCTTCGGCGCGTATCTCGATGGCGTGCAAGTGGGCTTCGCACGCCTCGTGACCGACTACGCGACGTTTGCCTATCTATGCGACGTGTTCACGCTGCGCGACTATCGCGGGCGCGGCTATGCGAAGGCGCTGATCGACCACGTGTTCGCCGACGCTACGCTGGCGCGGCTGCGCCGCATCGTGCTCGTGACGTCGAATGCACACGAGCTGTACCGGCCTGTCGGGTTCACGGTGGTGGAGTATCCGGACCGGTATATGGAATTGCATCGGCCGGAGATCTATTCGGCCGATTCGGCCCGCTAAAATAGGCGCTTTTTTGGATTCCAGCATGACCGAAAACGAAGCGCTGCAACTGGCGACTCATCGCCACTACAAGGGCGGGCTCTATCGCGAGATCGGCGTCGCGAAGCATTCGGAGACGGAGGAGCTGCTCGTCGTCTACGAACATCTGTGGCCGCATGAGCGTGGGCTGTGGGTGCGTCCCGCGGAGATGTTCAATGGCGTGCTGGCGGATGGCTCGCCGCGGTTCAAGCGGTTGAAGACGGAGTAACCTGCTTCATTCGCAAAGGTTATGGCTATGGCGGCGAGCTTATTCGACCGCCAGCAAGCCCTCCGCCAATCCCTTCGGCGCCGAGCCGACTGCGACTTGCGGCGTGCCGTGCCAATCCGCGCAACGCTGCACCGCGCGTCGCAAATCCGCGATGAGCCCCGTGCCGATCCGCACGCCGGGTTCCAGATGCACCGCCTTCAATTCGAACACGCCGCTGGCGCGGTGCGCCTTCGCATCGACGCGTCCAACGAGTTTCCCCCGGCTCAGCACCGGCAGGCAGAAGTAGCCGAACTTGCGTTTGGCGGCCGGCGTGTAGCACTCGATCGCGTAGTCGAAGTCGAACAGCGCGTTAGCGCGCTTGCGGTCCCAGACGACCGGATCGAACGGAGAGAGCAGCGTCGTGACGGTCGAGCGCAGGCGCGAATTCGCGGCGTCGTCGATCAGCGGTTCCAGCTCGCGCGAGACGTACACGTCTTCCTTCCAGCCTTCGACGCGCACCGGAATCACCTCGCCCGCATCCGCAAGCGCGTGAAGATCCGCTGCATACGGACGCTTCGCGAGCCGGTAGTAATCGGCGATCCAATCGGCGCGGACCACACCGAGCGCGCGGCAGGTCCTGGCGACGAGCGTTTGCTGCGCGGCGTCGGCCGGCGGCAGATCGCGCGCGTCATCCCAATCGGGCAGCACGCGTTCGGCGAGATCGTAGACGCGCTGAAAATTGCGCCGCTCCGCGACCATCAGCTCGCCGAGCGTGAACAGCACTTCAAGATGGCGCTTCTCCGGTTTCCAATCCCACCAGCCGCTGCCGGCGCTTTCGCCCGCGCGCACGAAATCGGCTGAGCGCACCGGGCCGTCGTCGCGGATGCGGGTGAGCAGGGCGTCGATGTCCTCTTTGTGGCGCGTGTGCCAGTCGACCGAATATTTCCAGCCCATGCCGCTCGGATCGAGCATGCGATGACGCAACAGGCCGTAGTCCTCGATCGGCACGAAGCACGCCTCATGAGACCAGTATTCGAAGAGACGCCCTTCGGCGAGATGCTCGTCGAGCCATTGCGGCGCGAACGGCCCGATGCGGCTGAACAGCACCAGATACGGGCTGCGCGCGACGACGTGAATCGTGTCGATCTGCAATTGCGCCATGCGGCGGATCGCGTCGAGCACGTCGGCTTTGGCGGCCTTGCGGCGCGGCGGCGCGAGCAGTCCCTGGGCGGCGAGGTGCAGCGTGCGGGCGGCGGCGAGCGGGAGGGTCTTCACGGATTTGGTCGGTGAGCGGGAAGCGGATAGTGTATGTGGAGTCGAAGGTCCATTCACGAAGGTCCACAAAGGTCCACGAAGAGCGAGGGTATCGGCATGTGCACGAACTACGCCGCCGCGCGCCGGCGCATCTTCGAGAAGTACTACGGTGCGTTGCCGCCCGCCGACGATTGGCGCGACGAGATCTACCAGGACTATCCGGCGCCGCTGTTGCGCCGCGCGAGCGGCGGCAGCCGCGAGGCGCGGCTCGCGACCTTCGGCATGGTGCCGAAGGCGAAAGTGTCTCAAGATGCGAGGCGCTATACGACGATGAATGCGCGCGCCGAGACGCTGGGCGACCGGCCGACCTATCGCTCGGCCTGGGCGAAGCAACAGCTCTGTCTGATTCCGTGCGAAGCGTTCTACGAACCGAATTACGAAAGCGGCAAGCATGTGCGCTTTCGGATTGGGCTGGCGTCGGGCGAGCCGTTTGCGGTTGCCGGCTTATGGCGCGCGTGGCCGAAGCCGGACGGCGAGGACGTCTCGTTCACGATGCTGACCGTGAACGCCGACGAGCATCCGCTCATGCGGCGTTTTCACAAGCCTGGCGAAGAAAAGCGTTCGGTCGTGATCGTGCGGCCGGAAGACTACGAAGACTGGCTCGCATGCAAAAGCACCGATGAGGCGCGCTCGTTTCTGCAGTTGTTTCCGAGCGAGCTGATGGCGGCTGAGGAAGCGCCGAAGGTGGCTGCGCCGGGGCAGTGAGGTCTGAGGTCACCGTTGCTATATCGGTAGCTCCCTGCGGCGCTCAATGACGTTCAACCTTCGCGATAAGTCCACTTCCCCGCGACGCTAATTTCGCTCTTCACCGACCTCGCCAGAAAGCACTCCTCGTGCGCGCGATGATGCAGGTGCTCGACAGCCGCTTCGTCGGGCTGCTTCGCCCCGGAGAAGTCCACCACGGGCCGCAGCTCGACGGTCGCGATCCATGGCTTGCCGTCGGCGCCGCGCGTCATGTGTCCGGCCGCATCGTCGACGTACCGGTCGACCACATAGCCCGCCGTGCGAGCGATGTCGAGGAACCACAGCATGTGGCAGCTCGACAGCGACGCGACATACGCCTCTTCCGGATCGACATTGGCCGGATTCGACAGCGGCACCTTGACCACATCGGGCGAACTCGACGCGGGCACGACAGCGCCGCCGTCGAATGACCATTGATGCGCTCGGCTGTATTTGTTGTCGGTGAACACCGCGCCTGAGCGGTCCCATTCGATCTTCGCCCTATGACTGGACATGGCTTCTCCGTCTCCGTTTCGAGACGGCATTTTATCCGCATCGATCGGGCTTGCCGCGCGCTGATTTCGAGTGACGGGCCGGTACAGGTGTCGATGGGGCGCGCAGCAAGCGACCTGTCCTTATCGCGCGATCGCACGCACCGCTTTCGGAAATAGCGGATACGTCAGCAGCGCGGACAGTCCCGCCGCGATCCACACGCCGGTCCAGGAGCTGGCCGCGAGCAGATGCGGAATCGCGATCGGCGCGACGAAGAGCCCGCCGTAGACGACCGTGTTCGTCATGCCGAGGGCCGTGCCCGCGCGCTGCGGACCCGCGAGCGTCGCGAGCTCGGTGTACGCCACGCCGTGCCACGCGGACACACAGATGCCCGCCACCACGATCAGCACCACGAGCACGGCGGCGAACGCGTTGTGTAAAACGGCGACGGCCAGCGCCAGCACCGCGAACGAGCCCGCCGCGACGAGCGTCGAGCCGCGCAGATACGAGCGGCGGTTGCCGCGCTTGTCGGTGTACCGGCCGCTCCAGACGCGCATCGCCATCGCGCCGCCCTGGATCACGGCCATCGTGGCGCTGATGCCGGCGGCGTGGAGGCGGGCGAAGTCGTGCAGGAACACGGTCGCGAACGTGAGCACGGCGAACTGCGGCACGCACAGAATCCCGATGCCGAGCACGACACGCCAGATCTGGATGTCGGTGAGCGGTCCGCGCGGCGCGGCGCCGTCGGCGGGCTTGGCGGCGTGGGCAGCATGAGCGGCGACAACGGGCGGTTCATGCAACCAGCGCCACGCGAAGCCAGCGGACAAGGCGACCATCACCGCAAGCGCGCCAAAGACGCCGCCGAATCCGCGCGATTGAGCGAGCCACGGCAACAGCAGCGCGCCGATGCCGCCGCCGAGCGGCACGGCGGTCTGGCGGATGCTCATCGCGAGACCGCGCTCGCCGTCCTTGAACCAGCTCATCACCGCGCGGCCGCTCGAGCCGTTCACGCTGCCGCCGAGCAGGCCGACCACGCACATCAGCGCCACCAGCAGCTGAAGCGGCGGAATCGAGCCCGCCGACGGCACGGCGAACAGCGCCGTCACCAGCAGCATGAGCGCGGTCGAGACGAGGCCGGTCATCAGCACGGGCCGGTCGCCGAAGCGGTCGGTGGCGAACCCCCACGGCAGCTCCGACAGCGCGAGCCCCAGCCCCATCGAACCCATCACGAGGCCGAGTTCGGCGTTGCCGAGGTGATAGTCGTGGCGCATCCAGATGGCGGTCGTCGGAATGCCGGTCGCCGTGGCCGAAAAGCTCGCGTTCGCCACCACGCCGACGCCGAGCACCTTCCATTTATGTGAGGCGCCGAGGGCGCGGTTCGCTTGCCCGACGGGAGTGATCAGAGATGAGGATTCCATGAACGTCCCTTGGTAAGAGGATTTGACGGACGCAGTTTGGCACCCTATATTCATCCTGAATATCGGAAAGTTTTTGACGAATCGTTCGATGAAACAGGATGGTCAAATGAGCCAGGTGAACTTCGATTTGGCGAGCTTGCGCAGCTTCGTGACGGGCATGGACATGGGCAGTTTCGCCAAGGCGGCGGACAAGATCGGGCGCTCGACCTCCGCGATCAGCGCGCAGATCAAGAAGCTGGAGGAGCAGGCCGGCACGCCGCTCTTTCGCAAGGCGGGCCGCGGGCTGGCGCTGACCGATGCGGGCGAGATGATGCTGCGCTACGCGCGGCGCTTGATCGAACTGAACGACGAAGCGACGGCAGCGGTGCGTGGCACCGATCTCGAAGGCTGGGTGCGGCTCGGCTTGCAGGAGGATTTCGGCGAGACGCTGCTGCCGGAGGTGCTCGGGTTGTTTGCGCGGGCCCATCCGAAGGTGCGCATCGAAGCGCGCGTCGCGCGCAATGCCGACTTGGTGACGCGGCTCGAAGCGAACGAGCTCGATCTTGCGCTGATCTGGGACAGCGGACCGACCTCGACGTACGCGCAGCGCGTGGACGGCCGCGTCGATCTGGTCGCGAGGCCCGCGATGCGCTGGATCGGCGCGAAGTCGCTGAGCTGGCGCGTGGCGTCGGGCGAACCGCTGCCGCTCATCGCGATCGACGGGCCCTGCCTGTTGTACGACGCGGCCCGCGCTGCGCTCGATCGCGCGGGGATACCGTGGCGCGTCGTGTTCACGAGCCCGAGTCTGGCGGGATTGTGGGCGGCGGCGTCGGCGGGGCTCGGGTTGACCGTGCGTACGGTCTACGGCGTGCCGCCGTCGCTGATCGCCTTCGACGCGAAAGCGCACGGCCTGCCGCCGCTGCCGCAGCTTTCGCTGATGCTGCTGCGCGGATCGTCGACGGTGACGCCCCCAGTCGAACGGCTTGCGGAGCTCATGATGAATTCGGTGCGCGGATTTACGAATCCGCTCGATAGCGAAGCGGCGTAGTAAGGGGAGTGCGATCCCAGCTTGCCGATTTCACGATTCGACACGCTAATCCGCGCTGCTGCATTACCGTGGCCGCGGCGGTTCTCGCCTTTGCTGCTGCACGGCGGCGAGCCGTTTGGTGCTCGATTGGACGGCCATTGCGATGACGGCTGCTTCGGCAAACGCTGCGGCGGGCGTTTGACGCGTTAGCGCAAACGACAGCCAGAGACAGAACGCGGCGAACGAAAACCGTCCGAGCACCATGCCGCGCAAGAGCGAGATGACGAAGTCAGGCCCGTGGGCGCGATGCGACGATACCAACAACACGATGCCGAGCAATGGGAACACCGCCAGGAGGCCGCTCCATTTCGCGCCGAGCAGCCCCGAGAGCGAAGTGACGAGCACGGTAAGTACCGCGCCGGCCAGCATGCGTCCGATCAGATCGGCGCGAGCAAGCGGGGCGCCTGCCGAGGCGCGGTTGCTGCGAGGCAGAAACGATTGACCGAAGCAGACCGCGGCCAGGGCCATCGCCGCGGC
The DNA here is from genome assembly GCF_053525655.1 of Trinickia camelliae. Lineage (NCBI taxonomy): Bacteria > Pseudomonadati > Pseudomonadota > Betaproteobacteria > Burkholderiales > Burkholderiaceae > Trinickia > Trinickia camelliae. The sequence goes on along the minus strand of NZ_JBCHAA010000022.1, from coordinate 1,906 downwards.
CCAGAGCGGCGACACCGGCAACAGCGATAGCGCGCAAGCCGATACGAACCACGCCGCCAGACCCGCCCCCAGTGCGATTGGCCATGAGCGCGCCCGGCACATCCACGCGTAGGCGAAGTTGAACGCTTCCGAAGCGAGAATCGCCGACAGCGAAAGTATCGCGGCGTGGGCCCCAAACAGCGGACCGTGCTGAAGAACGAGCAGATAAAGAATCGGGCCGGCAACGACCGGGAGGCCGGCGAGCCATCCGGCTACAGATGGCCCCCACCACTTGCCGGACGTCGAGACGAATAAGAGAAATGCCGGGACAAGCGTGAGCTTGAGAGCGAGCATGGTGGAAGCTGAGGGTGTTAAAGCGGGATATTAACAGCGCCGATGATGCCGCCTGCCGGCCTTTCCATACCCTCCGACTGCGATTGAGCGGATCGTCCCTCCGATCCCGTCGTCGCTGGTCCGTCAACGTTAACCCGCGCCACGTCAATCGCTTGTGATGGGCCGTCGCGGGACAACGTCGCAATGAGCACGTTGGCGTTCGCCGCAGCCAATGTTCGCTAGCGATCATCCATCGCGTTTATCTCCGTGCTCCCGAATCGAATCAGACGAATGCGTGGGACAGCGAACGGTTCACGTGTTGGGAACCCCCTAACTTAACCTCACGCAATCGGGCTGCAACCGTGGGGGACACGGTTGCAGCCTATCAAGACGGATATGGGCCCTCGAAGGTCCAGATATATTAATTAGGATCGCAAAATGAAACGGAATAATCGGGGACACGGGGAGTGGGCGCCATTGAAAGTGCTGGCGATGTTGACGGTCAGCATGCATGTGGCAGGGGCATATGCGCAGCAAAGCGGCGACACGCCGGCCAACGCTGCGCCGGTACATGCCGTCGTGGCGGCGAGCCAGGCAAGTCAGTCAGATCGGCTCGAAGTCGCGCAGGGGGCGGCGACCGAGTGTCCGGCACCGGGGGCAGCGGACTGCCCGCGCAGGGATGCCGATTTGTCGATGACGGACGCGCCTGCAAGCGGATACGGAGATGACGCGACTACCGGCGGCGATTCTGGCAGCTCCGGCGCCATCGGGATAACGGGTGGCGGTGGAGGCGGCGGCACGGGTACGGGAAGTCCCGGCACGGCGGCGACGACGGGTGGCAACCCGGGGCACGGTGGCAACGGCGGCGCGGGATCAGGGACCGCGGGCCCGGTTGCGTCGGGCAACGGGACCGGGGGCTCCGGCAACCCAGGCGCGGGAAACACGGGAACTGGCAACTCGGGTAATGGTGGAACCGTTGCGGGCGGTCAGGGCACGGGTGGCCAAGGCACGGGCGGTCAGGGTGCGGGCGGTCAGGGCACGGGTGGTCAGGGCACGGGTGGTCAGGGTGCCGGTGGTCAGGGCACGGGTGGCCAAGGCACGGGTGGTCAGGGCGCAGGTGGTCAGGGCACGGGTGGTCAGGGCACGGGTGGTCAGGGCACGGGTGGTCAGGGCACGGGTGGTCAGGGCACGGGTGGCCAGGGCGCGGGTGGTCAGGGCGCGGGTGGTCAGGGCACAGGTGGTCAAGGTAACGGCGGCCAAGGTGCCGGTGGTCAAGGCAACGGCGGTCAAGGTAACGGCGGTCAAGGTAACGGCGGTCAAGGTAACGGCGGTCAAGGTAACGGTGGTCAAGGTAACGGTGGTCAGGGGCACGGCGGCCAGGGCAACGGAGGCCAAGGTAACGGCGGCCAAGGTAACGGCGGTCAAGGCAACGGAGGCCAAGGTAACGGCGGCCAAGGTAACGGCGGTCAAGGCAACGGCGGTCAAGGTAACGGCGGCCAAGGGAACGGCGGCCAAGGCAACGGCGGCCAAGGTAACGGCGGTCAGGGGCACGGCGGCCAGGGCAACGGAGGCCAGGGTAACGGAGGCCAGGGTA
>NZ_JBCHAA010000021.1:0-146836 GCF_053525655.1 Trinickia camelliae | reverse complement strand
ACGGCGCGGTCGGCGCAGCGGGAGCGGCCGCAGCCGATGCCGCCGATGCGTCAGGCGCGGCTGCGGCGCTCGCCGTCGGGGCGGCCGAAGCCTCTGCCGCAGGCGCCGAAGCGGGGGCTGCGGCGCTTGCCGTCGTGTCCGAAGCGGCGGCGGCCGACGCCGCAGCAGGCGCGGACGCGTCGTCCGCGAGAGCTGCACCGATGCCGCCACCCAGCAGCGACCCGGCCATCAGCAAGGACATCAATAATTTGCGCATCTTTCGTTTCCTCTAGTCGCTATCTAATTTTTTACAGGGCTATTTACAGGGCGTCCGCGCCGGTCTCCCCGGTGCGGATCCGAACCACTTGTTCGATCGGCGTGACGAAGATCTTTCCGTCGCCGATCTTTCCGGTGCGTGCAGCGCGCTCGATGGCTTCGATCGCCTGTTCGACCAGATCGTCCGTCACGGCGGCCTCGATCTTCACCTTCGGCAGAAAATCGACCACGTACTCGGCCCCGCGGTACAGCTCGGTGTGCCCCTTCTGGCGACCGAACCCCTTCACTTCGGTCACCGTGATCCCTGAGACGCCGATGGCCGACAAGGCTTCGCGTGCCTCATCGAGCTTGAACGGCTTGATGATTGCGGTAATGAGCTTCATAGAATCCTCGCTTTAGTTTGCGTAACCTTATTTGCGTAACCCGTGCGGATGCCTTGTGCATCGGTCGTGGCCGGTCCCGTTCCGTCCCTTTCGTACCTGTTGGCCACGCCGATTCGCTAAGCGCCGCTACAATGCGCGCCAGCGAGTGCCGGCCAACAACAGCAACTCGCGTGCCAATTGCTACGGCTGGCGCGAACAAAGGTGCAAATCAAGGTGGCGGACTGCCGCATCGGCCTGATGGCTAACGCCGGGCCGACTCGCTGGCGTGGTGTCGGGATCGTTGCTAGAGTGTTCAGACGCCTTACACGCCGAAGCACGCACCAAACGCGCTCACGGGCGTGGCAAAGAAAGTCTGTCGCGCACCAAATTCGCTCATTCGCGCATGTGGTGCGCGGTCGAAACGATAGATGCACGTTTTTCGTGCAGCCAAGGGGAACTTATGAAGCAACCGAACGACGTCTTTAACGACTTTCAGAACCGCATGAGCGAGCTGCTCAAGAACTCGCCGGCCAAGGATGTCGAGCGCAACGTGAAGGCCATGCTGTCGCAGGGCTTTTCGAAGCTCGATCTGGTCACGCGCGAAGAGTTCGATACGCAGACCCAGGTGCTCGTGCGCACCCGTGCGCGGCTCGAAGAGCTCGAGCGGCGCGTAGCCGAGCTCGAGCAAAAGCTTTCCACCTCGCAAGACTCCTGATGTCCTGATCGTCTATTGAGCCTCACCGGCAAGCGAGCCGTGAAGTCGTTAGAAACGAAGGGGCGGCAGTAACAGCGCCTCTTTAGCAGGGAGAAAACATGTCGCTTGCCGTGGTGCGCTCACGCGCGCCGGCCGCTGGCCGTGCGCCCGAAGTTACCGTCGAAGTCCATCTCGCCAACGGGCTGCCGTCGTTTTCGATCGTCGGCCTACCCGATCTCGAAGTTCGCGAAAGCCGCGAGCGCGTGCGCGCCGCGCTGCAGAACTGCGGCTTCGAATTCCCCGTGCGGCGGATCACCGTCAATCTCGCGCCGGCCGATCTGCCAAAGGAATCCGGGCGCTTCGACTTGCCGATCGCGCTCGGCATCCTGGCCGCGAGCGGTCAGATTCCGGTTGAAGCGCTCGCGCACCGCGAATTTGCGGGCGAACTCTCGCTGACCGGGGCGCTCCGGCCGATGCGCGGCGCGTTCGCGATGGCGTGCGGCACGGCGCGCGGCCGTCATGGGCATAGCCGCTCCGAGCGCTCGTCAGCCGGCGCCGAAAGCGTCTTAAGATCCGCCCTCCCCGATCCTGGCGACTCCCGCACCCCTGAACTGTATCTGCCGCTCGAAAGCGCCAGCGAGGCCGCTCTCGTTCCTGGCGTCGACGTCTACGGCGCCGCGGATTTGCCTTCGCTCTGCGCTCACCTCGCAGGCGCGGAAGACGGGCGGCTCGCGCCAGTCGCGGCGCCTTCGATCAGCGGCGCGACGCCTGCAGCGCTTCCGGACATGGCCGATGTGATCGGCCAGAGCGGCGCGCGCCGCGCGCTGGAGGTCGCCGCGGCCGGCGGACATCACGTGCTGATGGTCGGGCCGCCCGGCGCGGGCAAGTCGATGCTAGCGGCGCGTCTGCCGGGCCTGCTGCCGCCCATGAGCGACGACGAAGCGCTCACGTCCGCCGCACTGCTGTCGGCCAGCATGCTTGGATTCTCGCCGGCCCAATGGCGGCAGCGGCCGTTTCGCGCGCCCCATCATTCGTCGAGCGCAGCGGCCCTGGTCGGCGGACGCAACCCGCCGCAGCCCGGCGAGATCACGCTGGCTCACCTCGGCGTGCTCTTCTTGGACGAGTTGCCCGAGTTCGACCGCCACGTACTCGAGACGCTGCGCGAGCCGCTCGAAGCCGGTCGCATCACGATCTCGCGAGCCGCGCTGCAAGCCGACTTCCCGGCCGCCTGCCAATTGATCGCCGCAATGAATCCGTGCCCGTGCGGCTGGCGCGGCGATCCGAACGGCCGCTGCCGATGCACGCCGGAGATCGCCACGCGCTATACGCGCAAGCTGTCCGGGCCGCTCTTGGATCGGATCGACATTCAAATCGAAATCCCTGCGCTGACACCGGCGGAATTGGCGGCGCGCTCGTCGGCGGGCGGGGAGTCGAGCGCGTCGATCGCCGCGCGTGTGGTCGCGGCACGCGAGCGCCAGCTCGCGCGGCAAGGGAAGATGAACCGCGAGTTGAGCGGGCGCGAGGTCGACGAAGTCTGCCGCCCCGATGCCACTGGCGAGGCGCTGCTGCGCGAGTCGGGTGAACGGTTTGGCTGGTCGGCACGCGCTTATTACCGCGTGCTCAAGGTCGTGCGCTCGATTGCCGATCTCGCGGGGAACGACACCCCAAATGCCGCGCAGGTCGCCGAAGCCGTGCAGTATCGACGCGTTTTCTCACCGTCATAGGCTCGCCGGTGCTGTCAAGACTTGACTTATGCACATTTCCCGGCATCGCCGCTTCAATTGCCCGTTTGAAGGCATCGCCCGAAGGATGATCCGCAGCCCTTTGATTTATTTGAATTTTTCCCGTTGCCACCTTTCGGGGCAAACTATTGACATGCCCGCAGGACGGGGTTCCCGGGCTCGTGCGGAGGAGTTTTCAACAAAGTTATCCACAGGAGCTGTGGATAGCTAAAAAACCGTCGCAAAATCCGGCAATTAGCGACACATCCTATGAAGGAACTTTCACTTTGAGACTCGATCTCAGGCGCTTTTCGTGGCCTCTTTGTCCTAGGGATCAGTAAAGCTTGAACGACTGGAAGAATTGATCAATCTGCTCCTGGGGCGGCGCCTTGTCGGCGATGATGGTCGCCTGGTACACATGCTTGCCGCGGGCAACCAGACGCACCTGTATCGTCCTGTGCTCGCGCTTTTCGCCTGCGTCGCCGCTCACGCTCATCTCTAGACCTGGAACCACGCCGCCAGCGGCAAGCGGAATCTGCGCGGGACGGGCTTCGGGGGCGGCGCCCAGGTTGCGCGCCAATCCCGTACGCAGGTAATCGAGCACCGATTGCCGCAGTTGCGGGTCGTCGCTCGGCAGAACCACCGTGCCGATCGCGAAAACGGCACCCTCAGTACGCGCCGACTGCATCTTCATCTTCATTCGCGCGCCGCCGATATCGACGTCGCGCTCGTCGTTCACTGGCTTCGCCGGCAGGTCGATCGTATAGCCGTCGGCGCTGTTCATGATCGTGCGCCAATCGTAGTCCGGCGAGCACGCGGTGAGCGCGCAACCCAATAGGCTGGCGGCGGCAAACACTCGCAACGCAGCTGCGGGTGAGCTGGCGAAGGCGGAGCCGTCCCTTGGCGAACGAGTACCGAGGCCGAAGGCCGCACGGCAAATCACGCGTTTGATGGGACGCAACGACGCAAGAAGAATAAAAGCGGACCGAAACATAAGGCGGATGACGTGGTAACAGGAAGGAGCTAAAACGCGGGTCGCCGCGATCTTATCGCATGGGGCAAAGCGTCGCCGGTGCGGCCCTCTTCGCATGCGCCGCGACGGCTTTATCGAGCCCCAAATAACAAGGGCGCTCGCCAACTCGGCCTTTTTGCGAGCTGTGTCAAGTCACTTCATGTCGTTCACACATTTTTACAAACCACTTTCATATGGACTGCTACACTGGCGCCCGCTATCTCAAAACCACGGGTAAACCAGATGTTGAAGAAAATTGTCGGAATTACGCTTGTCGCCGCGGCGGCTGTCGCTTCGCTGCCTGCCGTGGCCGGCGACATGAATAACGCGCTCGGCGGCGCGCTTGGCGGCGTTGCAGGCGCGGCGGTCGGCAACGCGATCGGCGGCAGCACCGGCGCGGTGATCGGTGGCGCGGTCGGTGGCGGCGCCGGCGGCGCAGTGACGTCGAACAAGCGCGAGCGCACGGGCGCCATCGTCGGCGGCGCGCTCGGCGGCGGGGCCGGCACCGCGGCGGGCAACGCGATGGGCGGCACCACCGGCGGACTGGTCGGCGCAGCGCTCGGCGGAGGCGCAGGTGCGGCGCTCGGCGGCAATATCTCGCGCAACAATTCGTATTCCGATGACTACAGCCACGGCTACAAGAAGAAGTACAAGCACCACAAGCATTACCAGGACTGAGCCCAAGCGGCGGCGGCACGACCCAAAGCAATATAAGCGACCTGGGCCGGCGGTCGGATCTGTCTCCCTTATACCGAACCTCAGTAGACCGACCGTACCGCCGCCCATGCGAAATCCGCGACGCGACGGTACAATAGGCGCGCTTCTTTGCCGCGCTTTTCACGCTTAAGCGCTACCGAGGTTCGATCCATGAGTCAGACTCCCGCTTCCACGACGCGCCGCACGAATCCCATCCGCTATGTCGCGATGGCAATCGTGGTCGCCGCCATTGCCGTCGCCGGTTATTTCGCGTTCGGCGGCCAGCAAAAAGTGCCCGATGCGACCTTCACGCTGCTGTCCGGCCAGAAGGTTTCGACGGCCGATCTCAAAGGCAAGGTCTACCTGATCAACTTCTGGGCGACGAGCTGCGAGACCTGCATGAAGGAAATGCCGCAGATGATCGACACGTACAACCGCTACAAGGGCCAGGGGCTCGAGTTCGTGGCGGTGGCGATGAACTACGACGCGCCGATGTACGTGGTGAACTACGCGCAAACCCGCCAGTTGCCGTTCAAGGTCGCGATGGACGACGGCAGCGCCGCCAAGCAATTCGGCAACGTGCAGCTCACGCCGACCACCTTCCTGGTCGACAAGAACGGCAAGATCCTGAAGCGCTACGTCGGCGAGCCGCAGTTCGCGGAGCTCGATCAGTTGCTTTCGAAGGCGTTGAGCACCACCTGAAGTGGCATTGAGTTTTTCGACTTCACGAAGCAGCCGCTAACTAGCGATTCGCGCTTAGCGGCGGCGGCATCAAACGATAAGGGCGCAGTTAGCGCCCTTTTTCGTTTCTGCCGCACCGGCTCTGCAAGCCGCCCACTCAACCCGCTTCCTTATCGCCATCCTTGCCGCCGTCGCCTCGGTCCGCGAGGCCGTACCGCTTGATCTTCTCGTAGAGCGTCGCCTTGCCGACCTGCAGCCGGTCGGCGGCCTGCGCCACTGCACCGCCCGCCTGCTCCAGCGCTTGCGCAATGGCCGCGCGCTCGAATTGCTCGACTTGCTCCTTGAGCGACGCCGTCGCCGCTTCGCTCGCAGCGCCACGCGCCGCGTCGCCCAGCCCGTCGGCGATGCCGAGCACGAAGCGATCGGCGGCATTCCTCAGCTCGCGGACGTTGCCGGGCCAGTCGCGCCGCATGAGCGCAGCCTGTTGTCCGTCCGTCAGGATCGGCGCCGGACGCCCATAGCGCACGGCGGCATCGAGCAGGAAGTGCTCGAAGAGCGGGACGATGTCTTCGCGTCGTTCGCCGAGCGGCGGCAGCGCAATCGTCACGACGTTCAACCGATAGAGCAGGTCTTGCCGGAACGTGCCCGCCGCCACGTGCTCGGCCATGTCGCCCTTGGCCGCCGCGATCACGCGGCAATTCACGCGAATCGGCTGGTTCGAGCCAAGCCGCTCCAGCACGCCGTCCTGCAGCACGCGCAGGAGCTTCACCTGCAGTGAGAGCGGCATGCTCTCGATCTCGTCCAGGAACAGCGTGCCGCCCGACGCATGCTCGAGCTTGCCGATGCGGCGTTTTGCCGCACCAGTAAAAGCCCCTGGCTCGTAGCCGAACATCTCCGATTCGAACATCGGCTCCGGCAGCGCGCCGCAATTGAGCGCGACAAACGGCTTCGCACGCCGCGGCGACATTTCATGCAGGCTGCGCGCGATCAATTCCTTGCCGGCGCCGGTGTCGCCGTTGATGAGCACGGAGGCATCGGTGGGCGCGACGTTCGCGATCAGCTTTCTCACCTGCTCGATCGCCGGACTGCGGCCGATGATGCGCGGCGCAACCGCGTTCTGTCCTGCCAGCTCACGCCGCAGCGCGACGTTTTCGAGCACGAGCATGCGGCGCTCCAAAGCGCGCCGCACAGTTTCGATCAGGCGCTCGGACGCGAACGGTTTCTCGATGAAGTCATACGCACCGTCGCGCATCGCCTGGACGGCCATCGAGATGTCGCCGTGGCCGGTGACGAGGATCACCGGCACGTCCGGCGCCCGCTCATGGCATTGAGCGAGCAACTCCAGACCGCTCATCCCGGGCAAGCGGATGTCGCTGACGATCACGCCGGGAAAGTCGTTGCCGATGGAGCCGGCCGCGCCTGCGGATGCCCCGATCGCGCGCAGCGCCGCTTCGGCCGACGGGTACCCGTCCACGTCGAAGCCGGCCAGTTGCAGGCTTTGCACGCTGGCGCGGCGCACCAGTTCGTCGTCCTCGATATAGATCACTTGCAGGCCGTTCGCCATCGCTTGTCACTTGTCACTTAAAAGGGGGCATTCCGTTCACGAAGGAAGCGTGTCTGGACTATGCGTGCGCACGCGACGCAGCGTCAAGACGAACACCGCGCCGCCGTCGTCCGCGTTCTTCGCCGTGAGCGAGCCGCCGCAATCGCGCGCGATCGACGACGAGATCGCGAGGCCGAGGCCAAGCCCCTGCCCCATTTCCTTGGTCGTGAAGAACGGCTCGAAAAGACGGGGCAGCGCATCGGCGGCAATGCCGGGACCGTTGTCGCGCACGGTGATCGAGAGCGACGTAACAGCCTCATCGATCTCGATGGCGATGCGCGGCTCAGCCAGTCCGGCGACCGCGTCGAGCGCGTTGCCGATCAGATTGATGAGCACTTGTTCGAGACGCAGGTCGTCGCAGCGCGCGACAAGCTCCGGGTGCTCGTCGTTCACGTCGAAGACACGATGCGCGGTGGGATCGCCTGCGGACTCGGCGCGATCGGCCGTCGTCAGCGAGACCTCCAGCACGACACCCTGTAGGCGCTTTTGCAGCAGGTTCAACGAGTTGCGCAGGGCTCGCGCAACCAGCGCTCGCTCGTTTCGCGGCCGGGCGCGCCCGACGAACAGCTTGAGCTGATTCGTGATCTTGCCCATGCGCTCGGTGAGCGCGGCAATCGCTTCGAGATTCTCGCGCGCGGCCGCTTGATCGCCGCGCTCCAGAAGCACGCGAGTGTTATCCGAGAAACCGCGCAGCGCAGCGAGCGGCTGATTCAATTCGTGCGTGATGCCCGCCGCCATCTGGCCGAGCGCCGCGAGCTTGCTCGCCTGCACGAGTTCGTCGTGCGCCGCGCGCAACTCCTGCTCGGCGCGCGTGCGCTCGCCGACTTCCTTCTGCAATTGCTCGTTCGCTTCGGACAAGTCCGCAGTCCGTTCCGCGACGCGCTGGTTCAGTTCCGCATACGCCTTCTGCAGCAACGCGCGGCTCTTGACCATCTCGCGCACGCGCGCACGGCGCATCCGCCAATAGAAGCCAAGCAGACAGAGCGACACGAAGCCGAAACCCGTGACGACCGTCGCGTTGCGCGCGTCGGTGTCGACTGCATCGACGGACGCCATCGTGATCAGATGCCAGTCCGGCACCCCAACCGAACGGCGCGTCGCGAGATAGCGCGGCGCGAGCCGCCCGCCGCCGATGCGCACGATCCGCGCGTCGTCGTCGAGCGTTCGCTCGATCGTCATCGGCAGCGGCGCGATGCTCTGCTGCGCGTATTGCCGGGTCTCGAAGATCGATGTCGCGACCGATCCCGGCAGCGGCCGCACGGTGTGATATTTCCACGCCGGCACCGACGACAGGAAGATCACGCCGTGATCGTCCGTGACGACGAGCGGCTCGAACGCATCGGTGCCGGGAAACCATTCGAGGTTGAGCTTGACGACCGCGACGCCGACGATCTTGCCGCCGCGATAGACCGGCTGCGAGATGAAGTAGCCGGGGTCGTGCGAGATCGTGCCGATGCCGAAGAAGCGTCCGACGCCGCCTTTCACGGCATCGACGAAGTACGGCCTGAAAAGATATTGGACGCCGACGAAGCTGTCCGGGCGGTTCCAGTTGCTCGCCGCGACGCATAAGCCGTCGGCGCGAATGATGTAGGTTTGCGTCGCGCGCGCGTGGCGGTTGACGTCCTCGAGGTAGCGGTTGGCGTGCGCGACGCTGTCCGGCGTGGGATCGGCGAGCACGTCCTGCACGAGCGGATGCTCGGCGAGCAAGTAAGGCAGCGACTCGTAACGCTCTAGCGTGCTCTTGAGCGCGTTCGTCGTGCGGTCGGCGCGCACCGCTGCGTTGCGCCGCAACTCGTCGGCGCCGCGCTGCCACGTGATGCTCCACGTCAGCGCGCAGGCCGCCGCGAGCGTCGCGAGAAGCGCGAAAACGACGATCAGGCGGCGCGTCACGGTGGCGGATTCCAGTCGGTGGGGATCGACTATTCTGGCATATCGCGCCAGGCTGTCCGGCTCGCGGGCGCTTTGTTCTGCGGTGCTCATTGCTTCGAGAGGAACAGGGCGCCGCGCGGTGCCGCGAAGCAGCGGCGCGCGAGGCGCGACGCCGCTTCGCTCATCGCTTTAGACTGCGGCCGTCTCGTCGACGGTCACTTCACTGCGGCGCAAAGCGCGCGTGAGCTGGGCGCGGTCGAGCTCCTTCTCCCAAGCCGACACGACCACCGTCGCCACGCCGTTGCCAACGATGTTCGTCAGCGCGCGGCACTCGCTCATGAAGCGATCGATGCCGAGGATGAGGACCATGCCCGAGAGCGGAATCGTCGGCACCACGGCGAGTGTCGCGGCGAGCGTGATGAAGCCCGCGCCCGTCACGCCGCTCGCGCCCTTCGACGTGATCATCGTCACGGCGAGCAGCGTGAGCTGCTGCGTGAGCGTGAGATCGGTGTTCGTCGCTTGCGCAATGAAGAGCACCGCCATCGTCATGTAGATGTTGGTGCCGTCGAGATTGAACGAGTAGCCGGTCGGCACGACGAGGCCTACGACCGAGCGCGAGCAGCCGAGCTTTTCGAGCTTCTGCATGAGCTGCGGCAGCGCCGCTTCCGACGAACTCGTGCCGAGCACGATCAGCAACTCTTCCTTGATATAAGCGACGAACCGGAAGATGTTGAAGCCGACCAGACGCGCGATGATGCCGAGCACCACGACCACGAACACGACCGAGGTCAGATAGAACGTGCCGATCAGCTTGAGGAGCGGCAGCAGCGAACCGACGCCGTACTTGCCGATCGTGAACGCCATCGCGCCGAACGCGCCGATCGGAGCGAGCTTCGTGATGATGCGCACGATGCCGAAGAACACGTGCGAGATGCTCTCGATGAAATCGGTGACGATCTTGCCACGCTCGCCGAGCTGAGTCAGCACGCTGCCGAACAGCATCGCGACAAGCAGGATCTGCAGGATTTCGCCTTGCGCGAACGCGTCGACGACCGTGTTCGGAATGATGTGCATGAAGAAGTCGACCGTGCTCTGGCCGTGCGCCTTCGCCGCGTAGCTCGCGACTTCCTTGCCGTTCAGCGTCGCCGGATCGACGTTGAAGCCGACGCCGGGCTTGAGCACGTGCGTCGCGATGAGACCGAGCACGAGCGCGAACGACGACACGACTTCGAAGTAGAGCAGCGCCTTGCCGCCGACGCGGCCCACCTTCTTCATGTCCTGCATGCCCGCGATGCCGGTAACGACCGTGCAGAAGATGATCGGGCCAATCACCATCTTGATGAGCTTGATGAAGCCATCGCCGAGCGGCTTCATGTCGACCGCGAGATCGGGCGAATAGTGGCCGAACAGAATGCCGATGATGATCGCTGCGATCACCTGGACATAGAGGACTTTATAGAACGGTTTCTTCACGATGGTTCCAGACTGAGTGGATGGGCCGAAGGGCCGGTGGCCGGTACGATCCCGCGCGCGGCGCGAACCAACGAAGGCCGGTCGCTTGGCGTGAGCGCGAAATGGGACGAAATGGCGCGAAAGGTCGCCTTGAGCGACGGGTTCAGAAATGCCAGGCGGGGGAATCGATCATCGGCTGTCTCCTTGCTTTAGTAAGTAGGCGGACCGTTGCGGCCGCGGCTCTTACATTGCAAGGGCGATGCCAACTAGATAGGCGACCGCAGGGGTTTGATTTTTAACGGGTTTTATCCCTGAGGCGTGCCGCATCGTTCCGGGTTTCCGGAATTCGAGATAGGCGGCGTCCAGAGATCCGGATCGCCGGGATCGCGTTTCCCGCTTGCCTAGCTCCGCCCTCTCCAAGGCACGAGCCGGCGCTCGAGCCCCCGCATCGCCAGATCGAAACCCCAAGCGATCGCGCCGATCAGCACGATGCCCATCACCACGACATCCGTGCGCAGAAAGCTCGACGCATTGAGCACCATCTGCCCGAGCCCGGCCGTGGCGGCCACCATCTCGGCGGCGACGAGCGTCGTCCAGCCGAAGCCGATCGCGATGCGCAAGCCGGTCAGGATCTCCGGCAGCGCAGCCGGCAACACGACGAAGCGCACGACCTGCCAGAACCCGCCGCCGAGCGAATACGCCGCATTGATCTGCTCGACGGTCGCACTCCTGGCGCCCGCCCGCGCCGCCATCGCGATAGGCGCGAAGCACGCGAGGTAAATCACGACGATCTTCGCGGTTTCATCGATGCCGAACCAAATGACGACGAGCGGCAAATACGCGAGCGGCGGCAGCGGCCGATAGAATTCCAGCGGCGCATCCAGCAAGCCGCGCGCGATACGGCTCACGCCCATCAGGATGCCGACCGGCACCGCCGTCAGCGCCGCCAGCAAGAACGCGCCGAATACGCGCAGCGTGCTCCAGGCGAGATGCTCGGAGAGCGGCAAGCCGCCCTGAATCCGGCCATGCCACGCGTCGATGAACGCCGCCCAAACGGATTCGGGCGACGGCAAGAAAAGAGGCGCGATCCAGTGCAGATGCGTGGCGAGCCACCACATCGCAACCAGGACAGCGACCGAGGCCGCACTCAATGCCGCAGTCGGTCCTTCACCCGGCGAGCGATAGGAACGCGTACGCGCCGCGTCTCGACGCCTGAGACGGCGCGTAGCAGGAGCCGGGGTTCGTCGAGCGCTGCCCGCCGATTCCGCAAACGATTCGTGACCGCTGCTCATGCCGTGACCTCATTCGACACGCGATGGTGAAGCAGCGCCACCAGCCGCTCGCGCCACTCGATGAAATCCGGCGACGACTTCACTGCCCGCGCATCGCCCGATTGAAGAAAGCGCCGCGCAAACGGCAATTCAAACGTCTCGGCAATGCGGCCCGGGCTCGGCGTCATCAAGACGAGACGCGTCGCAAGAAACAGCGCCTCTTCGACGCTGTGCGTGATGAAGAACACGGTCTTCCGCGTGCGCCCCCAGATGTCGAGCACCAGCTCCTGCATCGACTCGCGCGTCATCGCGTCGAGCGCGCCCATCGGCTCGTCCATCAGCAGCACCTGCGGATCGTTCGCCAGCGCGCGGGCGATGCCGACGCGCTGCTGCATCCCGCCTGACAACTCATACACGCTCGCGTGCGCGTAGCGTTCGAGGCCGACCAGCGTGAGCGTGTCGCGCGCGACGCGTTCACGTTCGCGCTTCGCCATCCCCTTGAAGCGCAAACCGAGCGCCACGTTGTCGAGCACATTCAGCCACGGCATCAGCGCGTACTTCTGGAACACGACGCCGCGCTCGGCGCCGGGTCCGCTGATCCGTTGCCCATTCATGCGCACTTCGCCTTCGGTCGGTTGAACGAAACCGGCGATGCAGTTGAGGAGCGTGCTCTTGCCGCATCCCGAAGCGCCCAGCGCGACGACGAACTCGCCCGCATCGATGGTCAGGTTGACGTCGGCGAGCGCCACGTTCGCCGCGCGGCCCCGCGCGCTTTCATACGCGACGTGCAGTTGTCGAATCTCGAGCCGGTTCATGTCGAAGCCTCAACGTTTCGATATCCGAATCTCTTGTCACGAGAGCGGCGTTCAACGCAACGCGCGCTGCACGAACTGCGGATCGACACCTGTCGAATAATCAGGCAAGACGTTTTGAATCGTGCCCTGAGCCTTCAGAAACGTCGCCGTGGCCGCCAGCGACTTCGCCGCACCCGCTTGCGCACCACCGCCAAGCCACGTCGGCGACGCTTGTTCGGAAAGCGCCGGAAATGCGTAAAGCGCGAGGCTCGCGGGTACGTCCTGCGCGTTCGCGCCCGACTCCTGCGCAACCGCCGCAGCTTGCGGCGAGCCCGCATTCCAGGCCGACTTGTGATCGCGATAGCTCGCATCGGTCGCCGCCAAGACCTTCACGAAGCGCGTCACGAACTCGGCGTTCTCGCGTGCGAATTTGCGGTCGACGACGAAGCCGTCGAACGTCGCCTTGCCCGACTCTTTCGCGACCTCGCCCGACGTAATCAGCACGCGGCCGTTCTTCTTCACCTTCGCGAGCACCGGGTCCCAGATATAGGTTGCGTCGATGTCGCCGCGGTCCCAGGCCGCCGCGACGTCGGCCGGACGCAGATTGACGATCTTGACGTCCGAAGGATTGATGCCCGCGCTCTGCAGCGCGACGAGCGTATGGAAATGCGAAGTCGACACATACGGCACGCCGATCTTCTTGCCTTTGAGGCCCGCCACGCTCGTCACGCCGGAGCCGTCGCGAGCGACGAGCGCCTCCGCATCGTTGATGTTGTCGAGAATCCAGAAGAGCGAAATATCGACGCCTTGCGACAGGCCCGCTGCGATCGGGCTGGAGCCCGCCTCACCGAGCTGCACCGAGCCCGACGCGAGCGCGCGCACGACGTCGGCGCCGCTGGCGAGCTTGCGGTAAGTGACTTTGTAGCCTGTTGCCTTTTCGACTTCGCCGGTTGCCTGCGCGTAGCGCCATGGCACCACCATGTCCTGATAGGCGATCACGACTTCGCGTGTTTCGGCGTGAACGCGGGGCGCGAAGAGGCTGGCGAGCGCGACGAGCGCCGCAGCGCCAGCGAGTGTGCGAACGGATCGGATCATGCGGAAAACCCCCGTCAGTAAACGAAGTTGTCTGAAAGGCTTCCGACTATAGGGATTTCGGCTGCGATCCGTTCTAACGAATTCTCGATTGCTATCCACAACGGCCGCGTATTCCTTTCCCGTTCTTTCCAAACTACACGGCCGCTTACAACCCATCTTCAAGTTCCCCTCCCCCCTGCCGATAACTCATGGGTACGTCGCTCCCGGCAAGTCAACCTCTTACCCGCAATCTCACCTATACGGAAAGCGCAATGTTTGCATCGATTCGCACGCGGATTCTGGCGACTTGTGTCGCGATCGTCGTCACCGCGCTCGCGGTAACCGGAGGCCTCGTCTATTACGTGGTCAAGAAGGACAACGAGCAGACGATCGGCGAAAACCTGAAATCCATTTCGACCGGTAACACTACGGCGATCGAAGAATGGGTTTCGGGGAAAGCGAGGGTCGCCCAGGCGCTCGCCGACACGATCAATATCGGCGCAGGCGACCCCACCGACGCGCTCAAGCTGCTCGCCAAGTCCGGCGACTTCCAGGTCGTGACGCTGGGCCTGCCCGACAAGACGGCGTTCACGGGCGGCACTTCGCTGCCGCCGAACTACGACCCCACCGCGCGCCCCTGGTACAAGCAGGCGCTGGCGGCCGGCCACCTGATCGTGACCGCGCCGTTCACCGACGCCTCGAACGGCAAGTACGCCGTGTCGTTCGCGGTACCCGTGATGCGCGACGGCGCGCTCAAAGGCATCATCGCGGCGAGCGTGTACCTCGACGGCGTGAGCTCGGTCGTCGCCGCCGTGCACCCGACACCCGCGAGCTTCGCCTTCCTCGTCGATCAATCCGGCAAGCTGCTCGCCACCGCCAAGAGCGATCTCATCATGAAACCGGCGACAGACCTGTCGCCGGATTTGACGACCGACGCGCTCGGCGCGCTTTCGAACGCAGCCGAGCCGATGGCGGCCAAGGTCGACGGCGCCACCAAGCTGCTGCAGTCGCAGCCGATTCCCGGCACCGACTGGCGCTTCGTCCTCGCGCTCGACAAGTCCGACGTGACCGCCGGCATGCGCGCGGTGGCGACGACCACGGTGATCGCGATCATCATCGTCGCGCTGATCGCGGCGGCGCTGGTCGGCGCGCTGACGAACGCGGCGTTCAAGCGTGTGCTGCAAGTGCGCGACGCGCTCATCGACGTGAGCTCGGGCAGCGGCGATCTCACGCGCCGCCTGCCGGAAGCGGGTGACGACGAAGCCTCGCAAATCGCACGCGCGTTCAATCTCTTCGCCGAGAAGATCAGCGACATCCTGCTGCAGATCCGCACGATCAGCGAATCGGTGAACGTCGCGAGCGCCGAGATCGCGCAGGGCAATCAGGACTTGTCGAGCCGCACCGAACACGCGGCTTCGAGCCTACAGGAAACGGCGGCCGCGCTCGAAGAGATCGCCGGCACCGCGCGCAACTCTGCCGACTCGGCCAATCAAGTCAGCCGGCTCGCGGAATCGGCATCGAGCGTCGCGACGCGCGGCGGCCAGGTCGTCACCGAAGTGGTGGCGACGATGAACGAGATCACGCAGGCGTCCACGCAGATCGCGAACATCATCGGCGTGATCGACGGCATCGCGTTCCAGACCAATATCCTCGCGCTCAACGCGGCCGTCGAAGCGGCACGCGCGAGCGAGCACGGGCGCGGCTTCGCGGTCGTCGCCGGCGAAGTGCGGGCGCTCGCGCAACGCAGCGCGCAGGCCGCGAAGGAGATCAAGGAGCTGATCAACTCATCGGTGGAGAAGATCGAGGCGGGTTCGGGACTCGTGCAGACAGCCGGCACGACGATGAACGAGATCGTCGACGGCGTACGCAGCATCGCGAGCGTGATCGGCGAAATCAGCGTCGCGACGTCGGAGCAAAGCACGGGGCTGGGGCAGGTGAACCAGGCGCTGTCGCAGCTCGACAACGTGACGCAGCAGAACGCCGCGCTCGTCGAGCAATCGGCTGCAGCCGCGAGCCAGTTGCGGGAACAGGCGGCGACGCTCGCGCAGAGCGTCGGTACTTTCAAGCTCGCGCGAAGCGGTGCGATGACGGCGGCTTAACGACAGGCACAATAAGAAAGAGCACGTCACACGTGCGCGATAAAAAAATCGGGCGGCCTAGGCCGCCCGATTTTCTTTGACTACAACGCGCGTAAGGCTTTAAACCACGCCCGCGCCGTGCGCCTGCAGATCGGCGTGATAGCTCGAACGCACCATCGCGCCGACGGCCGCGTGCGTGAAGCCCATCTTGTACGCCTCTTCCTCGTACATCTTGAACGTGTCCGGATGCACATACGCGCGCACCGGCAGGTGATGCTCGGACGGCTGCAGGTACTGGCCGATCGTCAGCATGTCGACGTCGTGCGCACGCAGATCGCGCATCACTTGCAGAATTTCTTCTTCGGTTTCGCCCAGGCCCACCATCAGGCCCGACTTCGTCGCGACCTCGGGATGCAGCGCCTTGAAGTCCTTCAAGAGCTTGAGCGAATGCGCGTAGTCCGAACCGGGGCGCGCTTCCTTGTACAGACGCGGCACCGTTTCGAGGTTGTGGTTCATCACATCGGGCGGCGCGGCGTTCAGGATCGTCAGCGCGCGGTCCAGACGGCCGCGGAAGTCCGGCGTGAGAATTTCGATGCGCGTCTCCGGCGACTGCTCGCGCACCTGACGAATACATTCGACGAAGTGACCCGCGCCGCCATCGCGCAAGTCGTCGCGGTCGACGCTCGTGATCACCACGTACTTGAGCTTGAGCGCGCCAATGGTGCGCGCGAGATTGGCGGGTTCGTCGGCGTCGAGCGGATCGGGACGGCCGTGGCCGACGTCGCAGAACGGGCAGCGCCGCGTGCACTTGTCGCCCATGATCATGAACGTCGCCGTGCCCTTGCCGAAGCACTCGCCGATGTTTGGGCAGCTCGCTTCCTCGCACACCGTATGCAGGTTGTGCTCGCGCAGGATCTGCTTGATTTCGTAGAAGCGCGAGCTGCCGGTCGCGGCTTTCACGCGGATCCAATCGGGCTTCTTCAGCTTTTCGATCGGGACGATCTTGATCGGAATGCGTGCCGTCTTGGCCTCGGCCTTTTGCTTGACGGTCGCGTCATAGGCGGCCGGGGCGGCGTTGGCGGCGGAATCGGCGGAAGCGCCGGCGGAGTTCGCGGTAACGTCAGTCATTCGATTGATCCAGTCGGACGGCGGCGGTGCCGGCCTGCGGTTGAGAGCGGAGCGCGGGAGCGCCGTCGAGGTTGGCGGCCAAACGCGCCGCGAGGGTCCTGGCCACGTCGTCCCAGCCGGCGGCGACGCCCAGCGTCGCCATGTCGACCGTTTCGAGTCCCGCGTAGCCGCACGGATTGATCGCAAGGAACGGCTGCAGATCCATCTTCACGTTCAGGCTCACGCCGTGATAGCTGCAACCGTTGCGGATTTTTAGGCCGAGCGCCGCGATCTTCGCACCCTCGTGCACGCCGGCCTGCGGCCCCGGCGCCACGTAGATGCCGGGCGCGCCTGCCTTGCGAGCGCCCGGCAGATTATACGCCGCGAGGGTTTCGATCACGGCCTCCTCGATCTTCGTGACCAGCTCGCGCACCATCAGCTTGCGGCGGCGCAAGTTCAAAAGCAGGTAAGCCACGATCTGGCCTGGGCCGTGATAGGTGATCTGTCCACCGCGATCGACTTTGACGAGCGGAATGCCGGCGTCGGCCGACAGCAGGTGGGACGGGTCGCCGGCTTGGCCTAGCGTGAAAACGGGAGGGTGCTCGACGAGCCAGATTTCGTCGGCGGTGTCGTCGGTGCGGGCGTCGGTGAACGCGCGCATCGCGTCGAAACTCGTTTCGTAGGGTTCGAGACCGCGCCAGCGCAGGAGGATGGCGGGCGCATCAGCCGTGCCTGTGAGGACCGCCGCGTCTAGCGGGTCGGCGTCAGGCAGATCGGAAGAACGGGAAAGCGGGGAAACCGGCGTGGCACACATGATCGCGGTAGTTTACCGAAATCGCGCGCACCCCGCCGGACGCAATGGTCAGCTGAATCGACCAGACCACCGCGTTAAACGGTCCGCCAGCCGCTGCGCAGGCTCACGCTCAGGCGAGCGCCGAGGTCCGTCAGCCAGTCGCGCAGGCCGTCCTTCGGGCGGGGCGCGACCCAGAACGCGACGGTCGCCGGCTGAGCGCCTTCCGCGCTGAGCCAGAGCCGCTCGCCGCGGCGCAAGCGCAGGCAATCGCCCGGTTCAAGCCAATAGTCTTCCGTGTCGTTGCTGCGCGTCACCCACATGCTCGCGCCCTGCACCGTGAGCCGCGTGCTCTTCATGACCATCATCGGCACGGTTTCGCCAGGGTTGATTTCGAACGTGATGCTAGAGGAAATTTCTTGCATGATCCGCTCCGTCAAAGTGCTGTTCCGTGACTAGAATCGTAGATGCAGCAAGGGATTCCCCCAAACGATCAATTTTCACGTCGTTGTGAGAAAAATTAGCAATGGATCTTCGACAACTCCCCGCGCTCAACGCAATCAAGGCATTCGAAGCAGCCTCGCGCCACGAAAGCTTCTCGCGCGCCGCGGATGAACTGTTCGTCACACACGGCGCGGTCAGCCACCAGATCCGGGCGCTCGAAGCCGAGCTCGGCATCGCGCTTTTCGAGCGCGACGGCAAGCGGGTGCGGCTCACCGAAGTCGGTTGCCGTTACGCGAAGGAAGTGCGCGCCGCGCTGATGGCGCTCGCCGAGGCCACGCGTTCGGTGCGCGCCGGCGACCGCGAGCGGCGGCTGGTGGTATCGATCCTGTCGTCGTTTGCGGCGCGCTGGGTCACGCCGCGCATCGGCCACTTCATCGAGCGATACCCCGAAATCGACCTCGAATTGCTGTCGACCAATGCGCTCGCCGATTTCGCGCGCGACGACGTCGACGCGGCCGTCCGCTTCGGCTTTGGCCAATACGAGGGGCTGCACGTCGAGCCGCTGCTCGACGAGGTGTTTTTTCCGGTTTGCTCGCCGCATTACAACGGCGGCCAATTGCCGGCGACGCCCGCCGATCTGCCGAACTACGCGCTGCTGCGCTCGGACGACGAGCTCTGGCGTCCGTGGTTCGCCGCGGCCGGCCTGATCAGCGCCTCGGAACCGAAGCGCGGCGTGTTGTACCAGGATTCGTCGAACCTGCTGCAGGCGGCAGCCGACGGCCAGGGCATCGCGCTCGTGCGACGCTCGATCGCGATGCATGAAATCGCTGCGGGGCGGCTCGTGCGCTTGTTCGATATCGATGGGCCGAGCCCCTGGGCCTACTACTTCGTGTGCCCGCCGCGAACGCTGGAGACCGCGCGCGTCCGCGCCTTCAGGGACTGGCTATTCGAGGAGGTGGGGAAGTTTCAGACGCTCTACGGCCTCGCCTGCAAAGCAGGAAGGGATGGAGCGGCTGCGGTGCTGCAAACGGCCGGGCAGTAGGGCTATAGGGCAATAGCCCGTCGCCCTACAGCACCACCTTGACCATCGGGTGCCCGGTCAGCGCCCGGTAGATATCGTCGAGATGCTCGCGACTCAGCGCGCGCACGGTGACGGTCAGCCCGGTGTAGTTGCCGCCCGAGGACGGCCGGGTCTCGATGCGCGAGGCGTCGAACGCGTTGTCGAACTGCTGGATCACCGACACGATCGTGTCGGCGAAATCGGGGTGAGACTTTCCCATCACCTTGATGGGAAAGTCGCAGGGAAACTCGAACAGGGATTCGTTGACCGGGCTCATATTTCTCTCCATGCAGCCTATATGGGGCCTCTCCGGACTATTTACAGGCCCAGGCGCCTTCAATCTGCGCCTCGCGCGCCTTTGCGCGCTGATACGCTGCATATAGCGCTGCATACACCGGGCCCGGCTTGCCGTCGCCGACTGGCGCGCCGTCCAGATCGGTCACGGGCAGCACTTCCTTCGTCGCCGAGCTGATCAGGATCTCGTCGGCAGCGCGCAGCTCCGCGTCTGTCACGTCGCGCGCGGTGAAGCGGATGCCGCATTCGCGCGCCAACTCCTCGATCAACCCGTAGCGGATGCCTTCGAGGATCTTGTGATCGCGAAGCGGCGCAAACAGCTCGCCGCCCTTCACCACCCAGACGTTCGCCGACGACGCCTCGGTCAGCATCCCGTCGCGCAACTGGATCGTCTCGAACGCGTCGTTTTTCGCCGCATGCTCCGCCATCAGCACATTGCCGAGCAGCGACACCGACTTGATGTCGCAATGCAGCCAACGTTTGTCTTCCGCGCTCACGCAGCGCACGCCGCGTGCACGCACCGCGTCGTCGGGCAGGCGCATCGGATTGACCATCATGAACACCGTCGGCCGGATACCCGCCGGAAACGCGTGCCCGCGCTTCGCGACGCCGCGCGTAACCTGAATATAGGCAAGCGCGTGACCGCCGGCACGGGAATCGGCGGGTGTGCCGTTCTCCGCATAATTCGCCGCGACCACACGCGCGAGCAGCGCACGCCAACCGTCGTCGTCGAACGGATTCTCGATGCCGACTTTCGCAAGACTGCGCGAAAGCCGCGCGAGATGCGACGCGAAGCGAAACGGCGTGAGGCCGTGCTCGCTCGCGTAGAGCGGCACGACTTCGTAAATGCCGTCGCCGAAGATGAAGCCGCGGTCGAGCACCGGAATGCGTGCTTCGGACAGCGGCGTCATCTCGCCATTCAGATAGACGACAGGGTCCAGCGTCTGTTCGGTCATGGTCCTGAAAGCTTTACGACTTCTTCTTGTTGATCATCAGCAGCAGCGAATCCCAGATACGGCCGACGACGCCCGCCTGCGGCACCGCCTGCAGCGCGACGACCGGGAACTGCGCGACCGACTTGCCGTCGGCAACCATCTGCACTGTACCGACCTGCTGGCCGTTGGCGATCGGCGCGACGAGCGGCTCGACGAGCGTGACCTGCGGCTTGATCTTGTCGCCCATGCCACGCGGCACGGTGATGTACTGGTCGCCCTTCACGCCGACTTGCACGTTATCGGCCGCACCCTTGTAGACGCGCGGCGTCTGCACGACCTGATTCGCCTTGTACAGACGCACGGTGTCGTACGCGCTATAGCCGTAGTTCAGCATCTTCATGCTGTCCTGCACGCGCTCGTGTTCCTTCTGCTCGCCCATCATCACGGTGACAAGACGGCGGGTCACATCGGTCGAGCCCGGCAGCGAACGCTTCGCCGACGCGATCAGGCAGTAGCCGGCCGCTTGCGTGTGACCGGTCTTCAGGCCGTCGACGCTCGGGTCGATCCACAGCAGACGATTGCGGTTCGGCTGCTTGATCTTGTTGTACGTGAATTCCTTGACCGAGAAGATGTTGTAGTAGTCGGGGAAGTCGCGGATCAGGTGCGTCGACAGCGTGGCCAGGTCGGCTGCCGTCGTGTAGTGGTTCGGATCGGGCATGCCGTTCACGTCGGCGAAGTGCGTGCCCTTCATGCCGAGGCGCTGCGCTTCGGTGTTCATCATGCTGACGAACTGGCCCTCGCTGCCGCCGACGAGTTCGGCAAGCGCGATCGCCGCGTCGTTGCCCGATTGAATGATCATGCCGTAGACGAGGTCGTGCACGGTCACGGGCTTGTTCGCCTCGATGAACATGCGCGATTCGTCGGTGCCCACGCGGCGCACCGCTTCGCTCGGCGTCACCACTTGATCCATCGAAATCTTCTTCGTCTGCAGCGCTTCGAAGACGAGGTACGCCGTCATCAGCTTGGTGAGCGACGCGGGCTCGACGCGCTCATCGGCATTGGCCGAGGCGAGCACCTGATTGCTGGTCGCATCGACGAGCACCCACGAGCGCGCGTTCACGCCCGGCGGCGGCACCTGCGCGAACGCGGTGCTGGCGACCAGCGTGGCGGGCAGCAGGAGGCCGAGAGAAACGGCGCGGCTGACGGATTGCGGAACGAAAGACGTTGCGACGGACGAGAGGCCGGAGGAGGAAAAACGCATAGGATCGATTCGGGCGGTAGTGAGCAATGCACGCGGGGGGCGCGCCGTTGGAAGAGCGATCACGAGCGCGTCACCGCGACCCACTTTTCACGCACTAGGGGTCACATCAAACGTCGGCACTCGCGCAAAAAATTGCGCCCATTATACGCGCCGCGCTGTGGCGTTTTTGCGTTTTATGCGTACCTGTATGCCGGAAAATACAAATCAGCGCCAGGCGTCGACGATGATGCGCTTGAGGATGTGAAGCTTGCGATGCAGAAAATGTTCAGCACCCGGGATCACGACGATCGGCAATTCCTGCGGCCGGGCCCAATCGTAGACCGAGGCGATCGGCACGGTGTCGTCGGTCTCGCCGTGAATGACGAGCGTGTTATCGGGCACCGTCGCGACTTCCCAGCGGCTCGCCGCCGTGCCGACGAACACGATCCGCTCGATCTCCTTGCCCGCCTCGGCAAGCGCCTTCGCGACGTGCGAAAGCACGAACGTGCCGAACGAAAAGCCCGCTAGCACGAGCGGCAGATCGGCCTGCCCCGGCTGCGCGCGCATGTAGTCGAGGACCGCGAGCAGATCGTCGCGCTCGCCGTGGCCGTTGTCGTGCTCGCCTTGCGTTTCGCCGACGCCGCGGAAATTCGAGCGGTACGTCACGTAGTTGAGCTGCACGAGCGTGCGCGCGAGCGTGACCGCGACCTTGTTGTCCATCGAGCCGCCGAACAGCGGATGCGGATGCGCGACGAGCGCGATGCCGCGCGGCGCGGCGCCTTCTTCGCGCACGGCGTCGGGCACGTCGAGCGCCATTTCGATCTTGCCGACGGGTCCGTCGATCAGAAACTTTTGGGTGTGAACGTTCATTGCGTTGCGCGGATCAGCGGTCGATCAACAGACGCTCGACGATCTTGCCGTTGGCCAGATGCGAGTCGACGATCTCATCGATGTCCGCTTCGTCGACATAGGTGTACCAGGTGCCTTCCGGATACACGACGACGGTCGGCCCTTCCTCGCAGCGATCGAGGCAGCCCGCCTTGTTGATGCGGACCTGGCCGGGGCCGGCGAGGCCCAGTTGCTTCACGCGCTTCTTCGCGTGCTCCTGCATTGCCTGCGCATTGCAATTCGCGCAGCTCGGCCGCTCGGCGCCCGGTTCGCGCTGATTCAGGCAGAAGAAGACGTGGTACTTGTAGAAGGAATCCATGGTGTCGGAAGTGTGGAGAGGTCCCGGCGATTATAGCGAGCGCGGCTAAAACGCACGCCGCTCACTTCGACATCACTTCGATGCGACGACCGGCGTCATGCCGAGCCACACGACGAGCTGCGAAACGAAATCGTCGCTCGCGGCGGCGAGCGCTCGCGCGCCGCCGGCGGCGTCCGCGGTGCTAGCAGGCGCGCGCGCTTCGAACGTTTGCTGGCCGAGTACCTTGCCGTCGAGCATCAGCGTTGCGCGCGCGGTGAGCGCGCCGTGGCTTTCCGATTCGCCGTCGAAGACCTGCTCGAACTGCTCGAGATCGATCTTCAGCACTGGCGCATGCACGCCGTCGGCGCCCGTGAGCACCGTGCCGTGCGACGACAGCGCCGCGCGCAGCCGCTGCGTGAGCAATTGCGCGGGCGGCATCGTCCAATGGCTGTTCGCGTAGGTCGCGGTGCGCTGGCTGTCGGAGTAGCTCAGGCGATAAATGAGGCCGTCGCTGTCGAGCGTCTGCGGCGCGCCGACGTCGAGCACCTTGAACGGCGGCAGCGGTCCCGGGGACGCCGCCGGCGTGACGGGGCCGAGATCGTAGCGGATGTTCGCGACGGCGGCGGGAGGCCCGAGCGAGCAGCCGGCGAGTACGCCAACCGTGAGGACGATCATCGCGAGCGCGCCGATCAACGGCATGCGGCCAAGAAATAGTCGGTCAGTCGAGCGTGACATTGCAGTGTTCCTGACTTGGATTTTCAAATTCGTTCAATTCGTTCAATGAGCGGCAGCGTCTGCCTTCGGCCAGGCGAAGCCGGGCTCGCCCGGACCGGGGGCCGCCGCCGGCGCGCCGAACAGCACGCTGCGCGGGCTCGTGCTGAACAGGTCCGCCGCGCGATCCACCGAGCGCACGGCGCTGCCGACGTCGGTGGTCAACGCGTCGATGCGCGGCAGCGTCTCGTAGTTCACGCGCGCGGTCATGTCCTGCAGCGAAGCATCCATCGCCGACAGCGCGGCGCCCGCGCGATCGGCCGCATCGCCGATCTTGTTCAGGTTCGTCACGAGCGGCCCGTTCTGGCCGTTCACACGAGAGATCAGCGCGTTGGTCGACGCGAGCGTACTGTCGAGCTGATCGAGCGTGCCCGGCAGTTTCGCTGCGACCGGCGCGGCCGCCTTGGACAGCGCCGCCACGTTGTCGGCCGCGCTTTGCATGCTCGCGAGCGTCGCCTTCAACTGGTCGCGCATATCGTCGGACATCATATTGTCCGCATGCTTCGCGACACTTTCGAGTTCGCGCATCAGCACGTCGCCGCGCTCCTGCAACTGATCGAGCAGCCCGGGGCGCATCGGTATCTGAGCGACGTTCTTCGTCGACGACGGAAACGGCGACAAATCGCGCCCAGTGTCTTCGAGCTGCACGAACGCGATGCCCGTGACGCCTTGGAAGCCGAGGCTGCCGTACGTGGAATGCGTGATCGGCGCGGTCTTGTCGACGAGGATGCGGATCACGATCTGCCCGGGATGCTCATGATCGAAGTGGATCGACTGCACCTTGCCGACGTCGAGCCCCCGATAGCGGACGGCGGCGTCGGTAAAGAGGCCGGTCACGTTCGTGCGTGCGATCAGGTCGTACGGGATTCGCACCGAGCGGTCGATGTTAAACCAGAACACGGTCAACGCTATCGCGATCGCCAATCCGATCGTGAAGAGCCCAGCCCAGAACGCATGTGATTTGTTTTCCATTCGCGGGTTCCCTTGCAGGCGGATTTGCACAGTCCTGCGGTATTGCGTTTTCGGTTTTCTCAGCGGCTTCGCCGTCAGCCAAGCTCAGCGCGCCGACGCATCCCAGCCGCTCACAGCGGCACTTCCGCCGATGCGGGCTCGAGCGCGGCCGGCGGCAGCTTCGCGCGGCGTTCGGGCGGCAGCGCCTGCAGCGCGCGGCGGCCGCGCAGACCGAGAAAGTATTCCTTGATGAACGGGTGGTCGACGCTGGCCGCTTCTTCGACCGGCGCCGCCACGAGCACCTTGCGATCGGCGATCACGGCGACCCGGCTCGACAGCGCGACCATCGTGTCGAGATCGTGCGTGACCATCACGACGGTGAGGCCAAGCGCGCGATGGAGCGTCGCGATCAGCTCGACGAATTCATCCGACGCGCGCGGATCGAGCCCCGCGGTCGGCTCGTCGAGAAACAGCAGCTCCGGTTCGAGCGCGAGCGCGCGCGCAATGCCGGCGCGCTTGATCATGCCGCCCGAAAGCGCGGCCGGCATCTTCGACGCATGCTTGCACGGCAGGCCGACCATCTCGAGCTTGAGCATGACGATGTCGCGCAGCAGCCCGTCGGGCACCTTGCCGAGTTCGCGAATCGGCTGCGCGATGTTGTCGAACACCGTGAGCGACGAGAACAGCGCGCCCTGCTGAAACAGCATGCCGGAGCGGCTGCGCATCACATGCGCTTCGTCCGGGTCGATCTTCGAGATGTCTTCGCCGAACACCTTGATCGTGCCGGAGGTCGGACTCTCGAGGCCGAGGATCTGGCGCACGAGCGTCGTCTTGCCCGACCCCGAGCCGCCGACGATCGACACGACCTCGCCGCGCCGCACGTCGAAATTGAGGTTCTCGTGAATGATGTTGCGGCCGTAGCGCTTGGTCAGATCGCTCACTTCGATCACCGGCTCGGCGATGCAAGGCGGCGGCTGGTTGCGAACGGCGGATGCGAGCGGTGCGATCATCCGAGCCCCACGTTCTGAAAGAGAATCGCGAACACGGCGTCGGCGAGTATCACGACCGTGATCGACGTGACGACCGAGGTCGTCGTGCCCTCGCCCAGGCTCTGCGAGTTCGCCTTGATCCGGAAACCGAAATGACACGCGACGATCGCGATCAGCATGCCGAACGCGACGCCCTTGCCGAGCCCGATCCACAGGTTCGCGATCGGCACCACGCCCGGCAGCGCACGCGCGAAGTACGACACGTCGATGCCGAGCACGATCTTCGCAGCGAGCGCGCCGCCCGCGAGCGCGACGATGTTGGTCCACATGACGAGCAGCGGCATCGCCACGCCGAGCGCGATCACGCGCGGCAGGATGATGCGCAGGCCGTGCGGGATGCCCATCACGCGCATTGCGTCGAGTTCCTCGGTGACGCGCATCACACCGATCTGCGCGGTGATCGCCGAGCCCGAACGGCCCGCGACGAGAATCGCCGAGAGCACCGGCCCGAGTTCGCGGATCACCGACAGCCCGAGGATGTTGACGATGTACTGGTTAGCGCCGAAGAGGCGCAGCTGCTGCGCCGACAAGTAGGAGAGCACGATGCCGATCAGAAACGCGACGAGCGCGGTGATCGGCAGCGCCTGCGTGCCGGTGCTATAGATGTTCGCTGAGATCTCGGTCCACGGCATGGTCTTCGGCTTCTTCGCCACCGAGATCAAATCGAGCACGACGCGGCCGAACAGCGCAACGCCGCCCTGCAAATGCTCGAAGAACGCGAAGATCGAAAGCCCCATGCGCGTGATGGGATCGGTGCGCTCGACCGGCTCCGCCTCCTCGCGCTGGCTGTCGAGCAAGGCGATGCGATCGAAGATGTCGCGCTGCGTATCGGTGAGTTCGACGCGCTCGGGGAGCTTGCGCCCCCACACGCTCCATAGCGCCTGACCGCCCACGTGATCCATCCGCTCGATCGCCAACAAGTCCCATTGGCCGCGCCCCGGATCCTGTTGCGCGCGCAGACGCGCCATGGCGCCCTTGCCGCGATCGCGATCGCGCGCGAGCGCCAGCGCCGTCCACTGTCCGGACAGCCGGATGATCTTGCCCGCAGTGCCGGTATCGACGCGCAGGCCCGGTGGGGTATCGAAGTTCAAGGATCGGGCATCGATATAAAAAGGGACAGCGACCATTGTAGCGAAGCCGCTGTGCTTGGGCCGTCAGGTCGCACCCTGTGGCTACAATACGCCTCATGAATGACACCCACACCCAATTTGCTTCGAGCGGCGCGTCCGCCGGGGCCGGCGGCGCCTGGCGCATCGACCGCGAACGCGCCGCCGAACGCTTCGCGCCCGCCGTGCGCAACTGGACGATCGAGATCGTCGACGAAACCGGTTCGACCAATGCCGACTTGATGGCGGAATTGAAGGGCCTCCCGCGCGACGCGTTCGCGCTGCGCGTGCCGACCGTGCGCGTTGCGTATCGCCAGACCGCCGGCCGCGGACGCCAAGGACGCTCGTGGTTCGGCGAACCGGGCAACGCGCTGATGCTATCGCTGGGCTGTGTGCTGCCGCGGCCGCTCGAAGGGCTCGCGGGATTGAGCCTTGCCATCGGCACCGCGCTGGTCGAGGGCTTGCGCACGCTGCCGCTCGAAGGCGATGGCGAGGCAAATCAGGTCGCGCTGAAGTGGCCGAACGATCTCTTGCTCGACGGCGGCAAGCTCGCGGGCATCCTGATCGAAACCGCTTGGAGCACGCCTGATGCGAGCGCCGTCGTGATCGGCGCGGGCATCAACCTCAAAGGCGCCGAGGCGCTCGCCGCGCAAGTCGATGCGCTGCAATCGGGCGTAGCGGCTCAGGCGCGCGCGACACAGCCTGCGGCGCTCTCGCAAGCGTGGCCCGGCGCCAATCTCACCGATACGTTCGTCGCCGCGCTCAACGCGCTCGATGGCGCGCTCGCGCGATTTTCGTCAGAAGGATTCGCACCGTTTGCCGAGCGCTGGGCGGCGTATCACGCCTACGCGGGGCGCGAAGTCGTGCTGCTCGAACAAGGCGTCGAAGTGGCGCGCGGCATCGCGCTCGGCGTCGACGCACTGGGCCAGCTTCTGCTCGACACCGCCGACGGCGTGCGGCCGATCGCAACGGGCGACGTCTCGCTGCGTCTCGCGGAGAACGCCTAGATGGGCGGCGCACCGTTCCTGCTGATCGACGCGGGCAACAGCCGGGTCAAGTGGGCGCTCGCCGATGAGAGCGGTGCGCTGACGCAAAGCGGCGTGTTTGCGCACGAGTCGGCGTCTGCGGATGCGGCGCTTGCCGACGTGCCCGCGTGGCCGTCGCTGCCGGCGCCCGGCAGCGCGTGGATCTCGAACGTGGCCGGCGATGCCGTCGCCGCGCGGATCGCAGCGCTGATCGACCTGCATTGGCCGGACCTGCCGCGCACGACGATCCGCTCGGCCCGAGCGCAATGCGGCGTCACGAACAGCTACGCGGAGCCCGAGCGGCTCGGCAGCGATCGCTGGGCCGGGATGATCGGCGCGCGCGCGGCGTTTCCGGGCGAGCCGCTGCTGATCGCGACGCTCGGCACGGCGACGACACTCGAAGCCTTGCGCGCCGACGGTGTGTTTGCGGGCGGCCTGATCGCGCCGGGCTGGTCGCTGATGATGCATTCCCTCGGGCAGCACACGGCGCAGTTGCCGACGCTCTCGGCTCAATCCGCACGCAGTCTCATCGACGGCAAAAGCGAGCGCGACTGGTTCGCCACCGATACGCCGCATGCCTTGTCGGCGGGGTGCCTGCTCGCGCAGGCAGGGTTGATCGAACGCGCGTGGCGCGAATTGAGCGAGGCGTGGAGCACGCCAGTGCGGCTCGTGCTGAGCGGCGGCGCGGCCGATGAAATCGCGCTCGCGCTTTCGGTGCCGCATACGCGGCATGACGCTCTCGTGCTGTCCGGGCTCGCGCTGATCGCGGCGGCAGGCGATGATCTGTGAGTGCGGGCGTGACCGTTTCGGTTTCGCGTGTGATGTGGCTAGCGCGGCTCAACGTACAACGCCGAGCCACTGTAAGTCTCACTGACTTGAACTTGAAGGAGAACCCCACGATGTTGCGCTGGCTGATCGCCATTCTCGTTCTCGCCAACCTGCTCGCGTTCGTGCTCGCGAGCGGCTTGCTCGGCGCCTTGCCCGCTTCCGGCGAGCGCGAGCCGAGCCATCTGAACCGGCAGATTCATCCCGACTGGCTGACGGTGACGCCGATCGCGGCGGCCGATGCGACGGATCAGGCCGTCGTCGGTGGCCCGGCTCCGGTCGCGCCGGTTCAGGCGTCGACGCTCACGCAATAAGCGAGGGCCTGTTCACGCTAATAACGGGCTTGCGCTGGCCCTAGTTACCGAACGTCCGCACTTTCTTGAGCAGAGCGGTCGTCGAACGCGCGTGCTCGAACGGAATCGCGAGCGCCTTGCCGCCCCAGCCGCGCACGAGCGCCGATTCCGGCAGCGCGTCCATGTCGTAGTCGCCGCCCTTCACTAGCACGTCGGGGCGCACCGCCTCGATCAGCTCGACCGGGGTCTTCTCGTCGAATCGCACCACCCAGTCGACGCTCTCCAGCGCCGCCAGCAGCGCCATGCGGTCGTCCTGCTGATTGATGGGACGATCGTCGCCCTTGCCGAGCATCCGCACCGACGCATCGCTGTTCACCCCGACGATCAGACACGCGCCAAGCGCCTTGGCGTCCGCCAGATAGGTGACGTGCCCGCGATGCAGGATGTCGAAAACGCCGTTCGTGAAGACGACGGGCCCCTTGAGCGTCGCGCGAAGCTGAACGAGCGCTTCACGCGTGACGAGCTTGCGTTCGAAAGTGGCGGGCATGGTAGGAGAAAAATGAAATCGAGGATGGCCGATAAAAAAAGCCCGCCGGAGTAATCCGGCGGGCTTTTTACTATGAAACCTTAAGCGGGCTGCTGTTGCGCCGAACCTTGTTCGGTCTGCAGGCGCGCCACGACCTCCTTGCGATAGCGGTTCAGTTCCTGCGCCGTCGTAAACGTGCGCTCGAACAAGAGCGACATGTTGTGCAGAATGCGCTCGACCACCTTCTTCTCCCAGCCGTCGTCGAAACGGATTTGCTCGTCGAGCCAGCGCTCGAGCCACTCGGGATCGGGCAGGCGCGACTGGATCGTATCGCGCGGGAACAGCGCCTGGTTCACGTGCAGATTCGTGGGGTGCAGCGGCTTTTCGGTGCGGCGCGCCGACGCCATCAGCACGCCGATCTTCGCGAACGCCGCGCGCGCGACGTCGCCGAAATTGCCCATCGCCTTCTTCATGTAGCGCAGGTACGCGCCGCCATGACGCGCTTCATCGCGCGAGATCGTCTCATAAATGTGCTTGATGACCGGCTCGGTGTGCCATTCAGCGGCACGGCGATACCAGTGATTGAGGCGGATTTCGCCGCAGAAGTGCAGCATCAGCGTTTCGAGCGGCGGCGCCGGATCGAACTCGAAGCGCACCGCGTGCAGCTCCGCTTCGGTCGGCACCATCTCGGGCTTGAAGCGGCGCAGGTATTCCATCAGCACGAGCGAATGCTTCTGCTCTTCGAAGAACCACACGCTCATGAATGCCGAAAAATCGCTGTCGTGATGATTGTCGCGCAGGAACATTTCCGTTGCGGGCAACGCGGACCACTCGGTGATCGCGTTCATCTTGATCGTCGCCGCCTGCTCGTCGGTCAACAGCGACGCGTCGAACGTATCCCAGGGGATGTCCTTCTCCATGTCCCATCGGACCGATTCGAGCGATTTATAAAGTTCCGGATAAAGCATGGTGTTCATCGTCCCACCCCTGATCTGCACATTCGCCTGTTCTTAACTGTTGCTGCAAACGAGCCAATCCACCCGCCATTGCAGCCAAGATTTCAATTTTACGCGGTAATTGAGCCGTCGGACGCATGACGTCCGAAGAAGCCTCCGCGACCCTTTGCCCCGTTGCACGAAGCGGACACTTCGCGCAGACAGGCACAAATCACGGTGCGGAATGCCTTGTACTTGTGATAGCGCCGGCTTTGCGTTGCCGGCTGCGTATTGTGGGCGCCAAGCGGCGACCGTTGAACGGCGGCGCGACCGGCTGCCTCAAGCGGGCTGCCGGACGGGTTTTATCAATGCACGCCAACGGGCCAAGAGCTTTCGCAATAATAGCACGCCGGCCTTGCGCCCAAAGGCGCTCGGCCGTGCTGGGCGCGGTTGCCGGGTGCAATTTCCGGCCTTAAGTCAGTGCTCGCTTCGACCGCCGCCATTGCCGCCCGCGTGCTCGGCCGTCTCGATCCATTGCGCCAGCGGGTCGCGGCTCGCGAGCGTATCCCGGTAGCCCAGTTCGATCAGCTCGCGCGCGAATTCGGCCTCGAACAACAGATAGCTAGCAAACGCCGCGCCCGCCGCACGATTGCCGCCGACCGCGCCCAACAGACCGCGCACCGTCAGCGGCAGCCGTTTCAAGTGGCGCGCGGCGATCACTTCGATGCGCTCGGATGGCGCGATCGCCAGGACGTCGACGTGACGCCAGCCGCTTTCCGGCTCCACCTGATGCGGCAGATGCCGAACCATGGCGTTGATGTGCTCGATCCGTTCGATATCGGCGCCGATCGAATCGAGGAAGACGCTCGCCAGCACCTGCTGTCCGATCTGCGCGAGTGACGGGTAGCCGCTTTCGACACCGGCCGCCGCCGGCACCTCGGGACGCGGCGCAGCCGCGCCGAGCACGACGATGCGGTCCGCGCCGAAGTGGATCGCCGGGGAAAGCGGCGCGATCTGGCGAATCGAGCCGTCACCGAAAAATTCGGTCTGGCCGTCGAGATCGAGCGGCACCGCCGGGAAAATGAACGGAATCGCGGATGAAGCCAGCAAATGCGCCGAATCGAGCGCGACCATCCGCGCCGTGCGCTGGGCGCGCCGCCACGCGTGAATCGGCTCGTCCGCTTGGTAGAAGGTCAGATGCCGGCCGGTCGAATAGCTGAGCGCCGTGATCGACAGCGCATGCAGCGCGCGCGTGTCGAGCATCTGCTCGATGCGATGGAAGCTGAGCGCGCCGCGCAGCAGATGCGCAAGCGGCGCGTTGTCGAAGAGCGCGCGCGGCGAGCGGCGCACGGCCCAGCCGAAGCTCATCGCGGCCAGCCAGCGCGCGCCGGCGGCCGCGACGCCCGGCCAGTCGGTGCGATACACCTGGCGCGCGCGGATATTCGACCAGAACTCGATCAGGCGGTCGGCGCCGTGCTTGAAATCGTCGGCGTGACTGGCGATCGATGTCGCATTGATCGCGCCCGCCGACGTGCCGCAGATGATGGTGAAAGGCGTCGCGCGGCGCGCCGGATCGACGCCGCGGGCGATTTCGGCGAGCGCCTTGAGCGCCCCGACCTGATAAGCGGCGCGGGCGCCGCCGCCCATCAGGACGAGCGCGAGCCGCACGATTGATCAATCGAAAGGCTGGCGCCGGCTCCGATCACATGGCCCCCGCCGTGCTTATTTGTCGTCGGGCGGCGTGCCCGCTGCCTTGGCGCCGGACTTGGGCGCGGCGCGCTTCGCCGCCGGCCGCTTGGTTGCCGCCGGCTTGTCGGACTCGGCCGCCGTCTTGCCGGTGGCCGCCTTCGCGGCAGCCTGCGCTTCCTGCTCGGTATCCTTGGCGAATTCGGCCACGTCCGACGCCTCGGCGTGCTCGGCACCCGGCGCCGCGCCAGGCTGCGCCATCGCGAACTGCGCGAGCTGATTGAACTGCGTTTGCAGCAGATTCCACCAGCCGGACGGATCGAACGACGCCGCACCCGGTGCGCCGTCGGCGGCGGACTCTTCTTTGGGCGCGTCCGCTTTGTTCGCCTTCGCGTCGGGCTGCGCATCCGGCGCCGCCGCGGACGGCCGCGCCCACGACGCCGTCTCCGCAGCCTTCGCCGCCGCGCCTTGGGCATCCTGAGCCGCCTGCGCCATCGACGCCTGAGCGAACGAGCCAAACGCGCGCAGCGTCGAGAGCGTCGCGCGCTGCACCTCGAGCGCCTGGATCGCCGATTGCAGCATGTTCAGATTGAGCTTGAGCCACTGCTCGACTGCGCGCATGTCGGTGATGCGCTTGTCGAGCTCTTCGACGTTCATGAGCGGAGACATCAGGTCCGACATCGCGGACAGCGACGGCGAAAACCCCTGCGCAGCGCCGGGCTGCATGCCCGGAAACGCGGAGCCGAACGGGGTGAGACGCATCATGTCCCACATCTTGTCGAGCATCTCGGCGGGCGGAAAACCCGGGAAACCGGGAAAGGGCGGCATGGCGCCGGCGTTGTCGGTCATTTGCGTATCTCCCTTTTTGACGGTGGGAGTTAGCGCTTTAGCGCTTACTCCCACCCGATGTAAAACTGAAAACGTCCAAGCGACTCGATCGATCATACCTTGCGCAAGCGACACTCCGGCGCCAACCGCGCTTCGCGCCGGAACGCTCAGAACGGATCGCCGCCCGGAAAGTCGGGCGCGCGGCGCTCACGCAGCGAACGCACGCCTTCGTGCACGTCCGGACCCGAAAAGCCCATGAATTCGAGCGCCAGCGACGTATCGAACGACGGGCCCGCCATGCGCAGCCAGTTGTTCAGCGCGTACTTGGTCCAGCGGACCGCGGTTTGCGAGCCGTTCGCGAGCTTGGTCGCGACTTCGAACGCCTTCGGCAGCAGATCGTTGTCGTCGACCGCGAGCGATACGAGCCCGATGCGCTCCGCTTCCTCGCCGCTCACCGGCTCGCACAGCATCAGGTAGTACTTCGCCTTCGCCATCCCGCACAAAAGCGGCCAGACGATCGCGGCGTGGTCGCCGGCCGCGACGCCCAGGCGCGTGTGACCGTCGATGATGCGCGCGCTCTTCGCGGCGATCGAAATGTCCGCGAGCAGCCCCGCGACCAGCCCGGCCCCGACCGCCGGCCCATGCATCGCCGATACGATCGGCTTGCCGCAATTGATCACGTTGTAGACGAGGTCGCGCGCCTCGCGCCAGACGCGCGCGCGCACGTCGAAGTGCGTCGCCATCTGCTCGACGAGGTTTAGGTCGCCGCCCGCCGAAAAGCCCTTGCCCTCGCCGCGAATCACGGCGACGCGCGTCTCGGGATCGCGGTCGACGTCGCGCCAGATCTCGGCGAGCTCGCGGTGCATCTGCTCGTCGGCGGTGGCGAGGTTGCTCTTGTTCGCGCCCTCGCCGCTCATCACGATTTCGAGGATGCCGTGCGGATGCCGGCGCAGGCGCAATGACTTGTAGTGGGCGAAGGGGGCGTCGTTCATGGCCGTGTCCATTGGGTCGCTGCGACCGGGTGTCGATGAATGCATGGTAGGCGTTAATCGAATGTCGATGAGAATTGCCTGCGGAGCGTACGGAAAGCGCGGAAGGTGCCGAGAGCGGCGCGGCGCTCACCTCGCCTGGTACACCCACTTGCCGTTGACGATCTCCACCATCACGCGGGCGCGTTGATCGAGCCCGAGGTGATCGGTCGCGCTCATGTTGACGACGCCATTTGTGTCGGCGAGCCCGCGCGTCGCTTCGAGCGCGTCGCGCAGCGCGTGGCGGAACGCCGGCGTGCCGGGCGCGCCGCTCTTCGCCGCCACCGGGATCGCGTTGGCGAGCAGCATCCCCGCGTCCCACGTGTACGCGCCGAACGCCGACACGCTGCCCGCGCCGTGCTGCGCTTCGAAACGCGCGACGTAGTCGAGCGCGATGCGCTTCGAAGGATGATCGCCGGGGAGTTGCGCGGCGACGAGCACGGGGCTCGCGGGCAGGAACGTGCCGTTGCAATCGGCGCCGCACACGCGCAGGAAGTCGTTATTGCCGACGCCGTGGTTGTGATAGATCGTGCCCTTGTAGCCGCGCTGGACGAGCGTCTTCGGCGGCAGCGCGGCAGGCGTGCCGGCCGCGCCGACCACGACCGCGTCGGGCTTCGCCGCCATGATCTTGAGCACCTGGCCCGTCACGCTCGGATCGGTGCGGTTGAAGCGCTCGTTCGCCACGATCTCGATGTGATGGATCTGCGCAAACTTCACGACTTCGGCGTAGAACGTCTCGCCGAGCGCGTCGGCCTGGCCGATGTAGGCGATCGTCCTCACGCCGTGGTTGCTTGCGTGCTCGGCGATCGCCGAGGCCATCATCGCGTCGGTTTGCGGCGTCTTGAACATCCAGTGGCGTTTGGCGTCGACGGGCTCGATGATCTTCGCCGACGAGGCGAGCGAGATCGCGGGCGTCTCGCCGCTCGCTACCGTGTCGAGCATCGCGAGCGTGTTGGGCGTCGTCGACGAACCGATGATCGCGTCGACGTGCTGCTCGGAGATCAGTTTTTGCGTGTCCTGCACGGCTTGTGTGGTGTCCGACGCATCGTCGAGCACGATGTACTCGATTTTCTGACCGGCGATTTCGCGAGGCAGCATCAGCGCCGTATCGCGTGCGGGAATGCCTAGCGATGCGGCCGGCCCCGTCAGCGACAGTACGAGGCCGATCTTCACTTGAGCGAGCGCGAGCGCCGGCGTCAGCAGCGCGGCAGCGGCCGCGCATCGAATGGCAAAGCGCGGAAGGCCAAGCGCTACCGAGGGGAATCGTTGCATCCCAGTCTCCTGTTTCATCGTTGTTATTGCGTGGAACGGCTTGGAAATGCTTGGTATTGCTGGGTATTGCCTAGTGTTGCGGCGGGCGCCCAAGTTTAACCAAGGGCGCGCGCCGCCAGCGCTCAGCCTGCGCCGTCCAGCGGCGCGACCGACTGCTCGATCGAACCGAAGATCGACTTGCCCGCTTCGTCGAACATCTCGATCTTCACGGTGTCGCCGTACTTCATGAACTCGGTCTGCGCCGCGCCGTGCTCGATCGTCTCGAGACAGCGCTTCTCGGCGATGCAGCAGTAGCCGCGCTTGGCGTCCTTGTTCGAGACCGTGCCCGAGCCGACGATCGACCCCGCGCGCACATTGCGAGTCTTCGCCACATGCGCGATCAGTTGGCCGAAGTGGAAGACCATGTCGACGCCCGCTTCGGGCTGACCGACTTTCTTGTCGTTCCAGTGAACGATCATCGGACGATGCACGCGCCCTTCGCGCCAATGCTCGCCGAGCTCGTCGGGCGTCACGGCGACCGGCGAGAACGACGTCGCCGGCTTGCTTTGGAAGAAGCCGAAGCCCTTGGCAAGCTCGGCCGGGATCAGGTTGCGCAGCGACACGTCGTTGACGAGCATCAGGAGCCGCACGCCCTTTAGCGCCTGCTCGGGCGTCGCGCCCATCGGCACATCGGACGTGATCACCGCGACTTCCGCTTCGAAGTCGATGCCGAACGCCTCCGATGCGCAGACGATGTCGTCCTTCGGGCCGATGAAATCGTCGCTGCCGCCGTGGTACATCAGCGGATCGGTCCAGAACTCGGGCGGCATCTCGGCGCCGCGTGCGCGCCGCACGAGCTCGACGTGGTTCACGTAGGCCGAGCCGTCGGCCCACTGGAACGCGCGCGGCAGCGGCGCCATGCAATCCTTCGCATCGAACGCGAACGTGTTGCGCGCGCGGCCCTGGTTCAGCGCGTCGTACAGATCGAGGAGTTGCGGCGCGTAGAACGGCCAGTCCTCGAGCGCGCGCTGCAGCGTCGGCGCGATCGCGTCGGCAATGGCGGCAGTGCGCAAGTCGCGGGAGACGACGATCAGTTGGCCGTCGCGCGAGCCGTCCTTCAGCGTGGCAAGTTTCATAGGAGGATTGGGGCGGTTGTAGTGACGATAGAGGGAATCTATTTTACGATGGTGAATCCGTGGGGCCAAAGCCGCTCAGACATTTCGTACGATTGACGTGCGACGCTCGCCTGACTCGCTTTCGACTTATCAACGCCCCGCTTCCGCTCCACTTCCGCGCCTGCGCGCCCCGCTCATGTCCGCTTCCGCCCGCCTCGGCACCGCCAAAGCCACGCTCGACCCATCCTCCGCAACCGATCCGGCCGACGACGACCTCGTCGAGTCCGCCGACGAAAGCGCCGAAGAAAAAGTCCGCTCAGGGATCCAATCGATCGAAGTCGGTTTTCGTCTGCTCGACGTGCTCACCCACGAACCGCGCGCGATGATGCTGCGCGACCTCGCGCAACGCGCGGGAATGAGCCCGGCAAAAGCGCATCGGTATCTGGTGAGCTTCCAGCGGCTCGGCGTGGTCGCGCAAGATCCGGTGTCCGGGCGCTATGAACTCGGCGGCTTCGCGCTGCAGATGGGGCTGGCGCGTCTTGCGCGCGTCGACGGCGTGAAGCTCGCGCGCCTCGCGCTCGCCGAACTTCGCGATCGGCTCGACCAGACCCTGGGCATCGCGGTGTGGGGCAACCAGGGGCCGACCGTCGTGCACTGGACCGAATCGAGCCATCCGGCCAAGGCGTCGCTGAAGCTCGGCGACGTGATGCCGCTGCTCGGTTCCGCGACCGGCCTCCTCTTCGCTGCGTATTTGCCGCGCAGCAAAACCGACGCGATGATCGAGCGCGAACTCGCGGATTCGCGGCACACGGCGTATGGCAACGGTCCGCGCACGGCCGAGGAGGTCGAGCGCGCGCTGGCCGAAGTGCGCGAGCACGAAGGCGCGCGCGTCGAAGGCATGTTGCTGCCGACGATCCACGCCTTCTGCGTGCCGGTGTTCGATGCCGAGGGCGACCTCGCGCTCGGCTTGATCGCGCTCGGGCACGAAGGCGTGTTCGATATCCGCTGGGAAGGCGAAATCGCCGTGGAGCTGCATGCCTGCGCGAAGAAACTGTCGTATGAACTCGGGTATAGTCCGACGCCACGGTAGCCGCCAGCGCGGGTCCGCGTTTTGCGCGAGAGGAACATCGCCGTTCCGCGCGCAGTCGAACCCGTTCGCTATCCTGCTATGTTCAAGAGGCGCGCTAGCCTAGGCGCTGCACGCCGAATCTTCCAGCACCCACGCTCCAATCGATTTCAGTAAAAACTGCCGGTTTCCATGTCGTCCACTCTCACCAAGCCCGATACCGTCGCTGCGCGCGAGCCTCGCGTGCCGTCGCCGCGCGGCTGGCGCTGGGCCGCGGTGCTCGTTGCGGTGCTCGCGATGCACTGGGTGGCGGGTGAGTGGTTCGAGCGTCATCGCGACACCTTCAACGCGACGGACGAGGCCCATGCCCCGGTTCAAGTCGCACTGCTGACACCGCAGCGCATCGAGCGCAAACCCGCGAGCGAAGCGCCGCGTCCAGCGCCCGTCGCGCACGCGAGCAAGCCGCGCCCGGCGGGCGAGCATGTGCTGAGCGCAGTCCGTCCGGACGCGACACCGAAAGCCACCACGACAGCGGCGGCATCGGATACCCCCGCAGCAAGCGCTCCCGCCGTCGGAACGGCCGCCAGCGCCACCGCCGCGAGCAACGCCCACCCAAGCAACGCAGTGGCCGCTCAGCCAAGCCCGGGCGTCAAGTTCTCGGTCCCGCCATCGGGCGAGCTGAACTACGACACGTTCTACAACGGCGTGCAAAATCAGGCGGGCACGATCCACTGGTCGAGCGACGGCCAGAGTTACGAGATGGTGGTATCGATACCGCTGCCGTTCGTCGGCACGTTCTCTTATTCGAGCCACGGCCGTGTCGACGCCTTCGGTCTCGCCCCCGAGCAATACATCGAAAAACGCGGGCGCCGCCCCGAAGACGTGACGATCTTCAATCACACGACGAAACAAATCGCGTTCACGAAGACACCGGCCACGCTCGCACTCCCCGACGGCGCGCAGGACCGCTTCAGTCTCGTGATGCAGCTTGCGAGCCTCGTGCGCGGCGACCCGAACACGTATCAGCCAGGCGTCACCCGCCAGTTCTACGTGGCGGACAACGACAGCGGACAGATCTGGCCAATCACGACGATCGGAGACGAAACAGTCCACACGCGTGGCGGCTTCGTCGCCGCCCGCCACTTCATGCGCCTGCCGCGCCAGGACGGCGACAAGCGGCGCATCGACGTGTGGCTCGCGCCGTCGCTCGGCTGGCTGCCGGTGCGCATCCTGCAAACGGAACCGAACGGCACGCAGTTCGAACTGCTGTGGCGCGGCAAGCTCGCCGAAGCGGGCACCGCCAACACACAAGATATGCAAGGCACGGATGATGCGAACAGTACGGTCAGCCCGGAGACTTCTGCGAACAGCGGTGTGGCCTTCACCCACGAGAAGCCTTGATCGAGCCCGCGCCATCCTCGGCTGACCGTTGAGCAGCAAGCAACGAGAGGCCAACTGAGGCTGACCGAGTTCTTTTGAGACGCCTCACGAACGATTCGCAGAACCCCGGTCTAACTTTCAGGCCCGGAAAAATTTGCAAAGTCGTGCCGGGCCCACCCCTTGAAATTCCACACTACCTGCTCCATGTAGGCGGCAGAAAGGCCAGGAGCCAACCGGAATAAGGAGTGTCGCCATGCAAATGATCTACAACAGCCCGAACTACTGCGTCGTCGAATTTCCGCCGCAGGACGGCCATCTCGCAATGCGGGCGGGTGGCTATGAGATCGTCGACAAGAACGCGCAGCGTGAAATTTTTATCGAAGGCGCAATGGCCGCTCGCTTTCGCGAGCACGTTCAACGTTTGATCGAGGAAGAGCCGTCGCTTGATGAAGTCGATGAGTTTCTGGGGCAGTTTGACAGTCTGATGAACCAGCCGGTGGTGCTCCACTAAGGTGCATTGCCAAGGTACGTCGCGCACGTATCTCACAATCAGGCGGCCAAGCATGGCGGCCGCAACCGAAACCCCGTTCGTTGCTGAACGGGGTTTTTCTTTTCTGCGCGACCGTCCCCGAGGGGCCGCCGCGCGCGGCCATGGCGGCCCCGCGCCAGCCGGCACGGCTCGCAACCGCTACAATGTCAGACTTCCCGTACATGCCGGCGCAAGCCCTCGTTTGACATGAACCAGCCTGCCTCCACCGCCGCCGCTCCACGCACGACGCGCTACACGCGCGGCGCGGCGCTGCCCGCACTGCTCGAATCGCGCATCCTGATTCTCGACGGCGCAATGGGCACGATGATCCAGCGCTACAAGCTCGACGAAGCCGCGTATCGCGGCGAGCGCTTCAAAGACTACGGCCGCGACATCAAGGGCAACAACGAGCTGCTGTCGCTCACGCAGCCGCAGATCATCAGCGAGATTCACGAGCAGTATCTCGCGGCGGGCGCGGACATCATCGAGACCAACACCTTCGGCGCGACCACGGTCGCGCAAGCCGACTACGGCATAGAATCGCTCGCGATCGAAATGAACGTCGAGTCGGCGAAGCTCGCGCGCGCCGCGTGCGACAAATACTCGACGCCGGACAAACCCCGCTTCGTCGCGGGCGCGATCGGACCGACGCCGAAGACGGCGAGCATCTCGCCCGACGTCAACGATCCGGGCGCGCGCAACATCACGTTCGACGAATTGCGCGCGGCCTACTACGAGCAGGCGAAGGCGTTGCTCGACGGGGGCGCCGACTTGTTCCTCGTCGAAACGATCTTCGACACGCTGAACGCCAAGGCCGCCCTGTTCGCATTGGACGAGCTCTTCGAAGACACCGGCGAGCGCCTGCCGATCATGATCTCGGGCACCGTCACCGATGCCTCGGGCCGCATTCTGTCGGGGCAGACGGTCGAAGCGTTCTGGAATTCGCTGCGTCACGCGAAGCCGCTCACGTTCGGCCTGAACTGCGCGCTCGGCGCGGCGCTGATGCGGCCGTACATCGCCGAATTGTCGAAGCTCTGCGACGCGTATGTGTCGTGCTATCCGAACGCGGGCTTACCGAATCCGATGAGCGACACGGGCTTCGATGAAACGCCCGATGTCACCTCGGGCTTACTCAAGGAGTTTGCGTCGGCGGGGCTCGTGAATATTGCGGGCGGGTGCTGCGGCACGACGCCCGACCACATCGCGGCCATCGCGAAAGCGCTCGCCGAAGTGAAGCCGCGCAAGTGGCCGAGCCAGTATCGCGACGCGGCTTGAGCGTCACTTGAACGCCGCCTGAACCCGAGCCCGGTTCGAACCGTTCCGCGCCACACGAAACCTCTTTAGAAACGCACTCGCCATGACCGATCACACGATGCGCCTGTCCGGCCTCGAGCCGTTCAACGTCACTTCCGGAACGCTCTTCATCAACGTCGGCGAACGCACGAACGTGACCGGCTCGAAGGCATTCGCGCGCATGATCCTCAACGGCCAGTTCGACGAGGCGCTCGCCGTCGCGCGCCAGCAGGTCGAGAACGGCGCGCAGGTCATCGACGTCAACATGGACGAAGCGATGCTCGATTCGAAAGCGGCGATGGAGCGCTTCATGAATCTGATCGCATCGGAGCCGGACATCGCGCGCGTGCCGATCATGATCGACTCGTCGAAGTGGGAAGTGATCGAAGCGGGCTTGAAGTGCGTGCAGGGCAAGGCGATCGTCAATTCGATCTCGCTCAAGGAAGGCGAAGCGGCGTTTCGGCACCATGCGAACCTGATTCGCCGCTATGGCGCCGCCGCCGTCGTGATGGCGTTCGACGAGCAAGGCCAGGCCGACACCTTCGCGCGCAAGACCGAGATCTGTAAGCGCTCGTACGACTTCCTCGTCAACGAAGTGGGCTTTCCGCCCGAAGACATCATCTTCGATCCGAACATCTTCGCGGTCGCGACCGGCATCGAAGAGCACAACAACTATGCGGTCGACTTCATCGAAGCGACGCGCTGGATCAAGCAGAACCTGCCTTACGCGAAGGTGAGCGGCGGGGTGTCGAACGTGTCGTTCTCGTTTCGCGGCAACGACCCGGTGCGCGAAGCGATCCATACCGTGTTCCTCTACTACGCGATTCAAGCGGGGATGGACATGGGCATCGTCAACGCCGGCCAGCTCGGCGTCTATGCGGACCTCGACTCCGAGCTGCGCGACCGCGTCGAGGACGTGATCCTGAACCGCCGCGACGACGCCACCGACCGTCTGCTCGAAGTTGCCGACAAGTTCAAGACCGGGGCTGCAAAGAAAGAAGAGAACCTCGAGTGGCGCAACCAGCCGGTCGAGAAGCGCCTCGCGCATGCGCTCGTGCACGGCATCACGAACTTCATCGTCGACGATACCGAGGAAGCGCGCGCGAAGATTGCAGCCGATGGCGGCCGCCCGATCAACGTGATCGAAGGCCCGCTGATGGACGGCATGAACATCGTCGGCGACCTGTTCGGGCAGGGCAAGATGTTCCTGCCGCAAGTCGTGAAGTCGGCGCGCGTGATGAAGCAAGCGGTTGCGCACCTGATCCCGTTCATCGAGGAAGAGAAGCGGCAGCTCGCGGCAGCGGGCGGCGACGTGCGCGCCAAAGGCAAGATCGTCATCGCCACCGTGAAGGGCGACGTGCACGACATCGGCAAGAACATCGTGTCGGTAGTGCTCCAGTGCAACAACTTCGAAGTGGTCAACATGGGCGTGATGGTGCCGTGCAACGAGATCCTCGCGAAAGCGAAGGTCGAAGGCGCGGACATCATCGGTCTCTCTGGCCTCATCACGCCGAGCCTCGAGGAAATGGCCTACGTCGCCGCTGAAATGCAGCGCGACGACTACTTCCGCGTGAAGAAGATTCCGCTCTTGATCGGCGGCGCGACCACGTCGCGGGTGCATACCGCCGTCAAGATCGCGCCGAACTACGAAGGCCCGGTGGTGTATGTGCCGGATGCATCGCGCTCGGTGTCTGTGGCGTCGAGCCTGCTGTCCGACCAAGGCGCCGCGAAGTATCTCGACGACCTCAAGGCCGACTACGACCGCATTCGCGATCAGCACGCGAACAAGAAGGCGCTGCCGATGGTCACGCTGGCGGAAGCCCGCGCCAATAAGACGAAGATCGATTGGGCCGGCTACCAGCCGGTGAAGCCGAAGTTCATCGGCCGCCGCGTGTTCAAGAACTACGATCTCAATGAGCTCGCGAACTACATCGACTGGGGCCCCTTCTTCCAGACCTGGGACTTGGCCGGCCCCTACCCCGCTATCCTGAACGACGAGATCGTCGGCGAATCGGCGCGGCGCGTGTTTTCCGATGCGAAGTCGATGCTCGCGCGGCTGATCCAGGGCCGCTGGCTCACCGCGAACGGCGTGATTGCCCTGCTGCCGGCGAACACGGTGAACGATGACGACATCGAGATCTACACCGACGATACCCGCTCTAAAGTCGCGCTCACGTGGCGGAACCTGCGCCAGCAAAGCGTGCG
Source organism: Trinickia camelliae (assembly GCF_053525655.1). Lineage (NCBI taxonomy): Bacteria > Pseudomonadati > Pseudomonadota > Betaproteobacteria > Burkholderiales > Burkholderiaceae > Trinickia > Trinickia camelliae. The sequence goes on along the minus strand of NZ_JBCHAA010000021.1, from coordinate 104,356 downwards.
TCCGGTGGTGGACGGCGTGATGCGGCCGAACCGGTCGCTCGCCGACTTCATCGCGCCGAAGGATTCGGGCGTCGCCGACTACATCGGCATGTTCGCCGTGACCGCGGGCCTCGGCGTCGACGTGAAGGAAAAGCAGTTCGAAGCCGATCACGACGACTACAGCGCGATCATGCTCAAGGCGCTTGCCGACCGTTTCGCCGAAGCCTTCGCCGAGGCGATGCACGCGCGCGTGCGGCGCGACCTGTGGGGCTACGCGGCCAGCGAAACGCTCGACAACGACGCGCTGATCGCCGAAAAGTACAGCGGCGTCCGTCCGGCGCCGGGCTACCCGGCGTGCCCCGATCACCTCGTGAAGCGCGATATGTTCGATGTGCTGCAAGCCGGTGAGATCGGCATGAGCGTGACCGAATCGCTCGCGATGCTGCCGGCGGCGAGCGTGTCGGGCTTCTACATGGCGCATCCGGACAGCACGTATTTCTCGGTGGGCAAGATCGGCCGCGACCAGCTCGACGACTTTGCGCAGCGGATGGCGCTGTCGACGACCGACGCCGAGCGCGCCCTGGCGCCTTTGCTGTAAGGCTCGGCGGGCGGGCCAATGCCCGCCAAAAAGCCCATGGCTATAGGTCAGGGGTCGGTTTTTGTTATTACGAAGATTTTCAGCGGCCTTATTTTCAGCTTTCTAAACTAGCGAACGGTAGCACCTGAGGCCGGGTACGCCGCCGCGTCGCGCGTCCTTCGGCCTTTACTTCAATCGTTGCGGAGAAAATCGTATGAAGAAGCTGACGTTGCTGTGTGTAGCGCTGTCGATGGTGGGGGGATCGTCGGTCGTTTGGGCTCAGGGCGGAGCGTCCGAAGCCAGCGCGACGAGCTCCTACTCGGCCCCGAAGGAAGAACATCACAAGAAGCCGAAGAAGGCGAAGAAGCCCAAAGGCGCCAGCTCCGAGATGGCGGCACCGGCGGGCGCCAGCCAGTAACGGTGATGGCGCGCTGCGGCGAATCGGAATATCGCCAGGTGTCGGAAACGAAAGAGCCCGCTTGCAGCGGGCTCTTTCTCATTCAGTCACGAGAGGCGCGCGGCCGGTCATTCGGCCGACAGCGGGCAGACGCTCGACGCACCGGCCTGGACCGATCCGCCCGCCGCCCTCGTCAAACGCCCCACAGTATGTCGACGTTTTCCTTCTGCGCAGCGCGCAGCATGTCGAGGAACGGGAACGCGCGCTGCGCGAGACCGACGGGCAGCTCGTGATGCAAATGCCCGTCTTCGCCTTCATGGTAGTGGCCTTCGTGCTCGGCGCGATCCTTCTTGTCGGTGACGATCGCGGCCTCGAGCTTCGAGATCGCCGTGCCCATTTCGTCATGCGTGATCACGCCGCGCTTGCCGAGCTGCTTGCCGAGGATGCCGACGAGATACTGCGCGAGATTTTCCAGCATGATCACGTCAGGTGCGGCATGGCATTTGAAAGTAACCAACATAATCAACTCCCTTTTTCGTTTTGATCGACTCATGCGACGGTGGATGGTCGAATCCTCCTCGCGCCCCGCTGGACGGGGCATGCGCCGACCGACAGGTTCAGCCGTCGCGCTATTTGGACATATTAGCACCTGCTAAAATCTGCCTAGCTCGAAAAAAGCGCGCTACCACCCGCTCTTGCGGGCCGGTAGCCGGCAACGCAAGGCGCAAGCGCCCGCGTTCAGCGCTTACATAGAACCGGATCGGCGCTCCACACGTCGAACGCCCATCCGATCCGACGCCGCCGCACTCAGGTCCGCCCGACCGGACCCCTCACTCGACTTCAACGGACCAGCATGCTGCCCGCACAAAAACACACTCTCGAAACCCTGCTCGCCGACAGCGTGAAGCAGGCCGCAACCCAGGTACAAGGTTCGACCGAAGCCGCCTTCGCCGCCCCCTCGATCACCCTCGAACGCCCGAAAGCGGCCGCGCACGGCGACGTCGCCTGCAACGTCGCGATGCAACTCGCGAAGCCGCTGAAGGCGAACCCGCGCCAGCTCGCGCAGCAGATCGTCGATGCCCTGCTCGCGCAGCCCGGCGCGCAAGGCTTGATCGAAGCCGCCGAAATCGCGGGCCCGGGTTTCATCAACCTGCGCCTGACGCCCGCCGCCAAGCAGGCGGTGATCGGCGCCGTGTTCGCCGAGGGCCGCGCATTCGGCCGCTCCAAGCGCGATGCCGGCAAGCACGTGCTGCTCGAATTCGTGTCGGCGAACCCGACCGGCCCGCTCCACCTCGGCCACGGCCGCCAAGCCGTACTCGGCGACTCCCTCGCGAACGTGATGGAAAGCCAGGGCTACGACGTGCACCGCGAGTTCTACTACAACGACGCGGGCGTGCAGATCCAGAACCTCGCCGTCTCGACGCAGGCGCGCGCCCGCGGCCTCAAGCCCGGCGACGCCGGCTGGCCCGAAGCGGCCTACAACGGCGAGTACATCGCCGAAATCGCCAACGACTACCTGAACGGCGAAACGGTCGCCGCGAAGGACGGCGCGCCCGTGACCGGCGCGCGCGATCCCGAGAACCTCGAAGCGATCCGCGAATTCGCCGTCGCCTACCTGCGCCGCGAGCAGGACCAGGACCTGCAGGCGCTCGGCGTGAAGTTCGACCAGTACTACCTCGAGTCGTCGCTGTACAAGGACGGCCGCGTCGAGAAGACGGTCGAGGCGCTGCTCGCCTCCGGCAAGACCTTCGAGCAAGACGGTGCACTGTGGCTGCGCACCACCGACGACGGCGACGACAAAGACCGCGTGATGCGCAAGTCCGACGGCACCTACACCTACTTCCTGCCCGACGTCGCTTACCACGTGACGAAGTGGGAGCGCGGCTTCACGAAGGTCATCAACATCCAGGGCTCGGACCACCACGGCACGATCGCGCGGGTACGCGCGGGCCTGCAGGCGGTCGGCGTCGGCATTCCGCAGGGCTACCCCGACTACGTGCTCCACAAGATGGTCACGGTGATGCGCGACGGCCAGGAAGTGAAGCTCTCGAAGCGCGCGGGCAGCTATGTGACGGTGCGCGACCTGATCGAATGGTCGGGCGGCGCGGAACCCGGCACGGAAAGGTCGCCGGACCTGATCGACGAAGCGACCATCACGCGCGGCCGCGACGCCGTGCGCTTCTTCCTGATCTCGCGCAAAGCCGACACCGAGTTCGTGTTCGATATCGACCTCGCCCTCAAGCAGAACGACGAGAACCCGGTGTACTACGTGCAGTACGCGCACGCGCGGATCTGCTCGGTGCTGGCCGAAGCAAAGTCGCGCTACGGCAGCGACGCAGCCGCCCTGCCGAAAGCCGACCTCTCGGCGCTCACGAGCGAGCGCGCCATGGCGCTCCTGCAAAAGCTCGCCGAGTACCCGGACGCGCTCGCGCACGCAGCCGACGAACTCGCGCCGCACGCGATCGCGTTCTACTTGCGCGACCTCGCAGGCGAATTTCACTCGTTCTACAATGCCGAGCGCGTTCTCGTCGACGAAGCGGACGTGCGTGAAGCGCGCCTCGCGCTGCTCGCGGCGACACGCCAGGTGCTCGAGAACGGTCTTGCGACAATCGGCGTGTCCGCCCCCGTCAAGATGTGATCTTGCTCGCCATAAAGTGCGATAGACCGTCGTTATAATCGGCGGTCGTCCCGATTTCTCTTTGCAGGTGATTCATACGATGGCAAAACCCAGCCGCAGTTCGTCAAGCCGCAGCACGTCAAAGCAGTCGAAGCAGTCCGGGGGCACGTTTCTTGGCATTGTGCTGGGCCTGATCGTCGGTCTCGCGATTGCGGTGGTCGTCGCGCTTTACATCACGCGTGCGCCGACGCCGTTCGTCGCGAAGGTGGCCCCGCCCGCCGCCCCCGATAACGGCGCGGCAAGCGGCGCGCAATACGATCCGAACCGCGCGCTGCAAGGCAAGACGCCGGGCCAGCCGGTGCCGCAGGCCGCCCAGCCCGCGCCGCCCAACACCGCGCCGGGGCAGTCGAACAACCAGACGCAATCGGGCATGCTCGAAGAGCCGGAGATCATCCAGGTTCCGCCGGCGAACAACGGCGTGGCCGTCGCGCCGCAGCCGTCCAACGGCGGCAGCAGCGCCACGGCGCAAGCGAAGAAGCCGCAGTCGACGAGCGCGCCGGCCGCCACCGCGCGCGCCACTCCGCCAAGCAGCGCGCCGCAAGGCGCCGGCCCGACGGCGCCGGCCGCCAAGCCGGGTTCGCCCGCCGCCGCGACCGCGAACAACGACGTGAACACCGGCTACTTCCTGCAAGTGGGCGCCTACAAGACCGAAGCGGATGCCGAGCAGCAGCGCGCCCGCCTCGCGTTCCAAGGGTTCGAATCGAAAGTGTCGCAACGCGACGCGGGCGGCGTCACGTACTTCCGCGTGCGCATCGGGCCGTTCACGAAGTTCGACGACATGAATTCGGCGCGCCAGCGGCTCTCCGATGCAGGCGTCGACACTGCCGTCATCCGCTTCACGAAGCAGTAACCGGAAGCTTCACCCGCCGCGCGCCGCTGAACCAATGGCGCGCGGCGAAAGTCTGAGTTTGGCAGCCGCCACCGTCGCAAATCACGCGCGACACGCCCAACAGGCGCGGCAGCTTACGATCACTCGCATTTACGGACCAACATGAAAAAACTGATCAGTATCCTTTTTCTTTCCCTGGGCCTTGCCGCTGGCGTCGTCCAGGCGACGCCGGCCGCTCCGGTCGCCGGCAAGGACTACACGACGCTGAAGGCGCCGCAGCCCGTCGACGTGCCGGCCGGCAAGATCGAAGTCACCGAGTTCTTCTGGTACGGCTGCCCGCACTGCAATGAATTCGACCCCTACCTCGAAGCGTGGATCAAGAAGCAGGGCCCGGATGTCGTGTTCAATCGCGTGCCGGTGGCGTTCCGCGATGACTTCATCCCCCACTCGAAGCTCTACTACGCGCTCGATTCGCTCGGCCTCGCGAACCAGCTGACGCCGGCCGTGTTCAACGAGATCCACGTCAACAAGAACTATCTGCTGACGCCGCAGGATCAAGCCAAATTCCTCGCCACGAAGGGCGTCGACACGCAGAAGTTCCTCGCCGCCTATAACTCGTTCTCGACCGAGAGCGCGTTGAAGCGCGATCAGCAAAAGCTCGCCGACTACAAGATCGACGGCGTGCCGACGATCGCGGTCCAAGGCAAGTACGAGACCGGCCCGGCCGACACGAACAGCCTGCCCGGCACGATCCAGGTGCTCGACTACCTCGTCTCGCAAATCCGCGCGAAGAAGATGTAATGCCCCCGAGGGCGCCGGCATGAATTCGTCATTGAAGGTCTTCATCACCGGCGCCTCGAGCGGCATCGGCCTCGCGCTCGCCGCCGAATACGTGCGGCGCGGCGCAATTCTCGGCCTCGTTGCGCGCCGCGGCGACAAGCTCGCCGAATTTGCGCAACGCTTCCCCCAAGCTTCCATCTCGATCTATCCCGCCGACGTGCGCGACGCGGACGCGCTCGCCGATGCGGCTGCGCAGTTCATCGCCCAGCACGGCATGCCCGACGTCGTGATCGCCAATGCGGGGATCAGCAAAGGCGTCATCACCGGACACGGCGACCTCGACACGTTTCGCGAAGTGATGGACGTCAACTACTTCGGCATGGTCGCCACGTTCGAGCCGTTCGCAGCACGGATGCGCAATGAGCGGCGCGGGACGCTCGTCGGCATTGCGAGCGTGGCGGGCGTGCGCGGGCTGCCCGGCTCCGGCGCGTATAGCGCGTCGAAAGCGGCGGCGTTCAAGTATCTGGAGTCGCTGCGCGTCGAAATGCGTCCGCGCGGCGTGGCGGTCGTCACGATCGCGCCCGGCTACATCCGTACGCCGATGACCGAGCACAATCCGTATCCGATGCCGTTCCTGATGGACGCCGACCGCTTCGCCGCGAAGACCGCCGATGCGATCGCGCGCAAGACGCGCTTCGCGATCTTCCCGTGGCAGATGCGCGTCGCGGCGCTCCTCTTGCACATCTTGCCGCGCTGGATCTACGACCGCGCGCTCGAAAAGGCGCCGCGCAAGCCGCGAGCGGCGGACGCCAACAACGTCTCGGACGCCCCGGAGTAGCGCGATGCGTGCCGCGCCTGCCGTCGATGCCGCAGGAGTCGCGCACGCACCCGCAGGCGCGAACGCGCGCATTGTCTCGCTCGTGCCGAGCATCACCGAGCTGCTGTTCGCGCTGGGGCTCGAGCCACAGATCGTCGGGCGCACCGGGTTTTGCGTTCATCCTCGCGAGCGCGTTCGTGCGGTGCCGAAGGTGGGCGGCACGAAAGCCGTGAAGATCGACGCGGTTCGCGCGCTGAAACCCACGCATGTGATCGTCAATATCGACGAAAACGAACCGGCCACGGTCGACCAACTGCGCGCGTTCGTGCCGAATATCGTCGTCACTCATCCGCTTACGCCCCGTGACAACGTCGCGCTTTACACGCTCCTGGGCGCCATCTTCAATTGCCGCGACGCCGCCCAGCAGCTCGCCGATACGCTTGAGACACGGCTGCGCACGCTCGCGTTGGAAGCTTGGCCGGAGCGGCGCGTGCTTTATGTGATCTGGCGCGAGCCGTGGATGACGGTCGCGCGCGATACCTACATCTCGGCGATGCTGCGGCTCGTCAATTGGCACACGTGGCCTGCGGTCACGGGCGGCGCGACGGGCGCGGCCCGTTATCCGTCGTTCGATTTCGACGCGCCGTGGCTCGCGAGCGTGGAGCGCGTGCTGCTGTCGAGCGAGCCGTATCGCTTCACCGAATCGCACCGCAACGCGCTGGCCGCCGACCCGAGGCTCGCCGGCAAAAAGGTGGAACTGATCGACGGCGAAACGGTGTCGTGGTACGGATCGCGAGCGATCGCCGGAGTCGATTACTTGATGCAGATGGCGCGCACCGCGAAGTAGCGCACCGAAGGCAACACCTGAAGGCAGCACCCGCAGGCGCCCGTGCGGCATAACGATATTCCGATTGTTTCGTTGGCCTTGCTACGCGCTTTCGATACAGTGCCCCGGCGCCGGGTCGCTCGCCGCGCCTTGCATCGATAGCTAGCCACGCGCTGCGCGGCGGCTCGAAACGGATCAGAATAAAGCGGCCAGCCTGCCGCACCGCGCGTTCCGTTGCCCGAACATCGGGCGCCGAACGACGCGCCGAATCAAAACTTGAACGAACTGCGTCACCACGCTTGCCATGGGAGATCACATGCGCTTCAGTTTCAAACCGCGCTACGCCTTGCTTGCCGCCTTGCTCGCCGCGGCGCCGCTCGCGGCGCTCGCCAAGCCGCTCACCGTCTGCACCGAAGCGAGCCCGGACGGCTTCGACGTCGTCCAGTACAACTCGCTCGTCACGACGAACGCGTCGGCGGACGTCATCTTCAACTCGCTCGTCTCCTACGACGAGCAGCAGAAGAAAGTCGTGCCCGCGCTCGCCGACCGCTGGGACGTGAGCGACGATGGCCTCACCTACACGTTCCATCTGCGCCCGAACGTGCAGTTCCAGACCACGGATTACTTCAAGCCGACTCGCCCGCTGAGCGCTGACGACGTCGTCTTCACGTTCAGCCGGATGCTCGACGAGAACAACCCCTGGCACAAGATCGCGGGCCCGAGCGGCTTCCCGCATGCGCAATCGATGGGGCTCGTGAAGCTGATCAAATCGGTGTCGAAGGTCGACGACAGCACCGTGAAGTTCGAGCTCAATGAGCCGAATGCGACATTCGTGCCGATCCTGACGATGGGCTTCGCGTCGATCTATTCGGCCGAGTACGCCGACCAGTTGGCGAAAGCCGGCAAGCAAACCGATCTGAACGCGAAGCCGATCGGCACTGGCCCGTTCGTGCTGAAGAGCTACACGAAGGACGCGATCATCCGCTACGACGCGAACCCCACCTACTGGGGCGGCAAACCTAAGATCGACAAGCTGATCTACGCGATCACGCCCGACGCCTCCGTGCGCGCGCAAAAGGTGAAGGCGGGCGAATGCCAGATCGCGCTGTCGCCGAAGCCGCAGGACGTCGCCGATGCGAAGAACGACAAGTCGCTCAAGGTCGTGCAAACGCCCGCATTCATGACCGCATTCGTCGCGCTGAACACGCAGAAGAAGCCGCTAGATAACGCGAAGGTGCGCCAGGCGCTGAACATGGCGTTCGACCGCAACACCTATCTGAAGGTCGTATTCGACAACACGGCGCTGCCGGCAAACAACCCGTATCCGCCGAACACGTGGAGCTACGACAAGTCGATCGCCGCCTATCCGTACGACCCGGCCAAGGCGAAGAAGCTGCTCGCCGACGCCGGCTATCCGAACGGCTTCTCGACGACGATCTGGGTGCGCCCGAACGGCAGCGTGCTGAACCCGAGCCCGAAGGCCGGCGCCGAGCTGCTGCAAGCGGACTTGGCCAAGATCGGCGTGAAGGCCGATGTGAAGGTCATCGAATGGGGCGAGCTCATCAAGCAAGCGAAGCAAGGCCAGCACGACTTGCTCTTCATGGGCTGGGCGGGCGACAACGGAGACCCCGACAACTACTTGTCGCCGCTCTTTAGCTGCAACGCGGTGAGCTCGGGCATCAACTTCGCGCGCTATTGCGATCCGAAACTGGACAAGCTGATCGCCGACGGCAAGGCGACGCCCGATCAGGCCAAGCGCGTGAAGTCGTACCAGGATGCACAGCAGATCATCCACGATCAGGCGCTGTGGATTCCGCTGGGCTACCCGACCGCCGCCGCGATCACGCGTGCGAGCGTGAGCGGATATCAGGTGAGCCCGTTTGGGCGTCAGAACTTTGGGGTGGTGGCGGTGCAGTGAGCGGTTGAAAGTCAGCCGCGTTCGACCGAGCCTAGGAACTCATCGAGCGCGGCACGCACCTGCGCGAGCACCGGCGCCCAATCGTTGCGATCCGCTTGACGGAACAAGCGGGCGCTTGGATACCACGGACTGTCGGTGCGATTGAGCAGCCAGCGCCAGTCCGGTGAGTATGGCAGCAAGATCCACACGGGTTTGCCGAGCGCGCCGGCCAAATGCGCAACCGCCGTGTCGATGCAGATCACGAGATCGAGTTCGGCGATCAACGCGGCCGTATCCGCGAACGATGCGAGCGAGTCCGATACGTCGCGCACCGTCCCCGAAGCGCTCAAGCCTCGCAGCGTCTCGCGATCGTCTTCGCGAACATCCTTCACCAGCGACACAAAGCTCGCATCGGCTTCGAACAGCGTGGCCCATTCGGCAAGCTGCATCGAACGGCGGCGGCGGTCGTTTACGTGAGTGCGGCTGCCGCTCCACGCAACGCCGATGCGAGGCCGCCGTCCGCCTTCGAGCCGCTGTTGCCATGGCTCTCGGCGTGCCTCGTCCGCATGCAGATACGGTGTCGCTGAAGGTATCGGCGACGCATGCGACTTCAGCGCAAACGGCAAGCTCAAAAGCGGGCAGTGATAGTCGAACGGCGGGACCTCATCGCGCATGCCGATGACAACGTCCGCTCCGTCGTAGCTGGCAATGAGCGGCAACAACTCGTTCTGCACGCGCAGCACGACATGCGCGCCCTTCTTCTTGCATTCCTCGACGTAGCGAACGAATTGCAGCGTGTCGCCGAAGCCCTGCTCGTTGTGCACGAACAGGGTTTTGCCGGCAAGCGGCGCGTCACCGAGCCAGAGGCGCTCCTCGCCGAATTCGAGCGGCTGCTGGCCGTCGCGCCAGCGCCATTCGTACTCGCGCCAGCCGTGCTCGAATTGTCCGAGCAGCAGGTTCGTGTGCGAGCGGTTCGTGCGTGCGCCCGCATCGTTCGGATCGATCCGCACGGCCTTTTGGAACACGCGCAAGGCTTCGTCGAAACGGTGCAGATCGCGCAGTGCGACGCCCAGATTCACGTAGGCTGCGACGCAATCGGGCTTCAGCTCGATCGCGCGCCGGTACTCGGCCATCTCGTCGTCGTAGCGTCCGAGGAAGCCGAGCGCACGGCCCATGTTGTAGTGGATCTGCCACATGCCGGGCCTGGCCTCGCGGGCGCGTATCAGCATCTGCAGCGCGCGCTCGTGGTCCCCCAACTCGGAGAACGACATCCCCGCGGCATTGAGCGTCTCGAGATCGCGCGGCGCGAGCTGCAGGCATTGCTCGAATAGCTCGACGGCGCGTGCGTGGCGCCCCGCCGCCTGGCTCGACGTACCGGCATCGCGCAAGCGCTCGACCGTCACCGGTAAATGAGCGATGGCGCGATCGAAGTAATCGGCGGCGAGCGCGGCATCGCGGCGGTTCGCGGCGATGTAGGCGAGGCCCTCGAGCGCGTCGCCGTTGGCCGGATCGGCATCGACGACTTCGCGCAACAGTTGCGCCGCCTCGTCGAGCCGGCCCGCTTGAAAATGTTGTTGGGCCGCATCCAGTTTGGCGGTGATCGAGAGGCTCATCGGGTGATTGCTTTCAGATAGGTTGCATACGGCCGGACACCTGCATGCCGGTGCGCGCACTTAACGCGAGCGCAATGCGCGCATCGCAGTGCAATGCGCGATTGCCCGCAGTTTATCGGAAGTGCGCGGCGCAACCTTTACCCGCCCGAATCACCCTATTTGTGCCACATGCTTTCCGCTCCAAGGAACGCGAGCGTGCCGATTCCCGCGCCTGCCGCAAAAGTCTCGGCCGTCGTCGCGCAACCTTGCAAGCCCACCGCGATCGCGATGGCAATCAGAATCTTGACCATGATCTTCCCCCGTCGAGTAGTGAGATATCCGGGCTATCGACACGCATTCAGCCGCGCTTGAGCGTCGCCTCTCCGGACAACTCTCACCAACCCTTTCCCGTTCGATCAGTGATCCTCAGTTCTTGTCGGCGAGATTGGTCGGCGTGTGCCTCTTCAGCTCGGCGAGGTCTTCGGTGAGGCTCGTGCGCAGCGTCGCGATCGCATCGTCGGTATGTGCGGGCTTCAGTTGCACGCGAGCGAGCGAGTCGTACACGTAGTTGCGGATCATCGGGTTCTGCGTCGCTTTCAGCACGTCGTGATAGATGCCGATCATTTCGTCTTCGCGGCCGGTGATGGCATAGAGGCGATGCAGCTGCTCCAGATCGTTGATGACCACGTTGCCGGGAAACATCGGCGGCGCAAGGCTGATGTCGTGCAGCGGCCCGAAGCGCTCACGGCCGGGCAACGGCACGTTGGGCACGTCTTGCGCGGAGGCGAGCGGGATGGCGCTCGTCAGCACGGTGAACGTCAAGGCGGTCAGGAATGTCTTTTTCATGAGTCTGGTCTCCAATCGATAGCGGTCGATGCGTGCGTGCTTCATCGCGGTCAGACGATAGCGTTTTCGTTCCCGCCGCACGATGTCGGAGTCCTCACTACGCCTTACACAGCGTCGCAATGAACGGCGCAAGGAAGAAATAATCGGTAAGCCGCACAAAGACTCGGTGAGCAATTGCGAACCGGACGCCTTGTTCGCTCCTTTGAAAACCACTCGCGTGAATCAGGATGATGGTGCCGGCTGGAAAAGGCCGGCCCCTTGAAGCCATTTGCTACCCACTCTCCACTACCGGATTCCGCACATGTCATTCGATCAGCGCGCACGCCACGCTGCCAAGCGCTTGGCACAATCACCTCTCTCCTCGCTTGCCCGCGCAGTTCTCGCGTGCACCGCCGCCGCATTCGCCATCACGACGGCACACGCAGGCGAAACGCCGGAGCCACCCGATATCTGTCCCGCCCTGAAGGCGATCGTCGCCTCGAGCGACTTCGCGCAATTGCACTCGGAAACCGCCTCGCGGCTGCCGGGCATCGACGCAGCGCAAGACTGCCGCATGAGCGCGCATGTGCTCGATTGCCACTGGCGCGCGCACTGGCAGGCCGATGGCTTCGTCAACGATCCGCTCGAAGAGCTGGGCGCCGACGTAGCCGCTTGTCTGCCGAACGTCGTGCACGACGTCAACACGCCGACGCGCCAGCACTTCATCGTCAAGGACGAAGACCGCCGCCTGAACGTCACGGCAAGCGTCGTCGGACAAGACGAGCTGCGCCTGCGCATCACGCGTTGATAGCGCCGACGACCGAACCCCGCTGGAACCGTCACGCATGCCAACGCCCACGCGCCCGAAGAGACTTCGCTGCACGCTCAGTCCGTTCACTAAACAGGCGCGCGTTTCGAGCATCGGGAGCGGCGTGCGGCTCGGCTGCGCCGCCGCCGCGGCGCTCGCCCTGAACGGCTGCGCGTGGACGCTGATCACGGCCGCCGACGCGGCCGGCTCGCTCGTCCAGGCGGGGTTCGCCGTCTCGTCGCACTACTCGTCGCCGACGTTCGTCAATGGCGACCCCGTCGCGCTGCATAACGTGTGCATCGAATGGAATCAATCCGTGTCGTTCGGCGATTTCGTGCCCGCGCTGCAGCTCGCGCTCGCCCGTCGCGGCGTGCGCTCGGATGTCTACAATCCGGGCGCGTCGCCGCCGGGCTGCGAGGCGAGGCTCGTCTATAACGCCGCGGTCGATTACGGCCGCGACGCGTTCAGCAGCGACGCCACGCCTTATCTTTCGGCGATCGATCTCACGCTGATCGAGAACGGTCGCATCGTCGTATCCGCGCGCTACACGACGCAAGGCTTGAGCAGCGACCGCTTCGCGAGCGCATCGACGAAGCTGCGCGGCATGATCGACCGGATGGTGCTGGAACGCTCGACCGAGGTGACGCAAATCGCCAAAAGCTCGCCGAATGATTAAGCGGCCGGGGGTCCGGCGGCCCGCCATTCGTCTAGAGAAAGAAACCGAAAGACTCCGGAAACACGAATCGAATTTGCGACTTTTAGAATCGACGGCATGACACACCACATCCTGCTCGTAGAAGACGACCCCGTCGTGCGCGACCTGGTGCGCGAATTCCTGCAATCGGAAGGCTATGACGTCTCCGTCCTGCACAGCGGAAAGGGCTTGAAACGCCGCTTGCAGGTCGAGCGGCCCACGCTCGTGGTGCTCGACATCATGATGCCGGAGAAGGACGGCATCTCCGCGCTCAAGGAATTGCGCGTGGCCGGCGACGACATTCCCGTGATCCTCCTGACCGCGCGCGCCGATGTGATCGACCGCGTGGTCGGCCTCGAACTCGGCGCCGACGATTACGTCGCCAAGCCGTTCGATCCGCGCGAACTGCTCGCGCGAATTCGCACCGTGCTGCGCCGCCATGGCGCGATCGTGCCCGGCGCCCCGGAGAATCTGCCGCCGTATCGCTTCGGCCGCTTCGAAGTGAATTTTTCGTCGCGCGAGCTGCTTCGCGACGGCGAACGCATCATGTTGCGCTCCGGCGAATTCGCCACGCTCAAAATCTTCGTGAAGAACGCGATGACGGTGCTCTCGCGCGCGCAGCTCAACGAGAAATTGCGCGGGCACGGCGTCACGTATCGCGACCGCAGCCTGGATGTGTCGATCTGGCGTTTGCGGCGTCTGTTGGAAAACGACCCGTCCGAGCCGCGCTATGTGCAGACCGTGTGGGGACAGGGATACATCTTCGTGCCGCATGGCGAGCTCGGCGCGGCCGAGCGGTTCGTGCAGGTGCAGACGCTGCAGACGCACTGAGACTCGCTATCAAAACCGGCTTTGGGGTTTTGTTCTTGTCGTTCAGGTTTTCGTGAAAACTTTGATTTCGCAGCGGTACGTATAATCCGTCCCTCCCCGGGACCGGGGTCACTTTGGTCCTTGCCCAAAGTAACCAAAAGCGCGTCCTAGGCGGACGGCCTAGCCCGGAGGCACTCAACCCTGTTAGTACCGGTGTTCCGAAGGCAAGCGTGGGAAACCGTTATTGCTCGACGTACGTTCCGTTTGCACGCGGCACAGAACGAAGTCCGTTCGAATTAAATCGAAGTGAATCGCCCCGGCCCCAGTAGACACCTGCAAGCCTCAAACCCTCGCACGCCACAGTTTTACCCTCGTGCGTGAGCCTCAAACCCACCTGAACGGAAGGCCAGGCCCAAGAGGGTGGATTTAGGTTTTGTGGCGCATGCGTCGCAAGACGAGCGCCTTTAGGTCTTTCCTGACCACCAGCCCCGATTTGATTCGGCCCGACGCAATTCCGTGCCGCGTGCTAACGGTGCGTACGGCGCGCAATAACGGTTTCCCACGGTTGCGCTCGGTACACGGGTACTAACAGGGTTGAGTGCCTCCGGGCCAGGCCGTCCGCCCAGGACGCGCTTTTGGTTACTTTTGGCTCGCCGTTACGGCAAGGACAAAAGTGACCCCGCTCCCGGGGAGGGGCGGACTAAACGAACCGCCGCGAAATCAAAGTTCCACGACAACCTAAACCTCACGCCCCATCACGAATCTCAGAACGTCAGCACACTCAAGAACATCCGCTGCAGCCACCCCATCGTCGTCGCATCGTTGAGCATGCCCACGCCCGCCTGCTCGATACGCGCATTCGCGACCTTGTTCGACGCGACGTAGTTGCCCTGATCGATATCCTTCGGGTTGACCACGCCCGACAGCCTCAAGCGCTCGCGATTGTCCCGCATCGCGATCACCTTCTCGCCCGACACCAGCAGATTGCCGGTCGGCAGCGTGCCGATCACCGTGACGGCGAGCGTGCCGTTCATGTCGGTCGTGTTCGATATGTTGCCGTGCCCTTTGTAGTCGGTGGAGGCCGTGCCGACGTTGAAGAGCCGCGCGAGCGTGGTTGCGGCGCCCGTGGAGTGGTCCGCGGCGTCCGCTGAGATGGTGCTCGAACGGTTTGCCGCCGCATCCGCGATGTCGCTGCCCGAATACGATTCGGACAGGCGGATCGTCAGCACGTCGCCGATGTGCTGCGCGCGCGGCGTTTCGTACATCAACAGCGCGGTGCTCGTCTGGTAGATCGAGCCCTGCGTGTTGACGTTCAGCGGCGCCGTTTGAAGCGGCGGATACATCGGCGTTTCGACGATCGAATGCTGCTCGGTCGAACAAGCGGCAAGACAGGCCGTGGCGGCGGCCAGCAGCGTCATGCGTGACGAAATCATGATTTCCCTCGCGCTGAGGCGATAGACAAAGTGGGGCGCGGGAATGGGGCGTCAGCCGGAATCGGCCATGCTCGCTTGCCATTGGCGCTCGACCGATTTCAATTGCGCGTCCGGGCTCTTCAAGAGATACGTCAGCGTCGCGCTGCGGGTAGCCGGCAGGAAGCACAGCGTGATCGAACTGACCGCGTTCTCCCAGACGTACACGTGCGGCGCATTGCTCGCGGACGGCTCCCAAGCGGTGTCGAGACGCGGCGAGCCGTACTTCGTGCCGAGCCCTTGAAGGAGATCCGCGCCCGTGGCTTCGTCGATCACGAACGACATTTCGTAGAGCCGCAACGGGCCTTGCCCGTCGGTGCTCGCGAAGCGCAGCACGTGATCGAGCGCAGGCACGCCGTCGACGACGGCCTGCGACGCCTGCCAGCCGTCGTGCACCGCGTGCCCCCAGCGGCACGCGATCGTGAGGCTGTCGCTCGTCTTGAAGCGCATGCCGAGCGAGGCCGCCGCCATGTCCGTCTCGCAGATCGCAACGCTGCCGGGCGGCACCGCGCGTGCGGCTTCGTGCGCGCGAAACGCGTCGAGCGTCTCGCCGAGCGCGATGCCGCGAAAGCTGAACGGCGCGGGAACGGCTGCGGGTTTGGCGCGGGCGGCGGCCACTGCGGTCTTCGATGCGCGCCGCGCGTGTTGCACGGCAGCCGGCGCCGGTTCGGCGCGCAAAGCCGGCGCTACGCTCGCGAACACCGCGCAAGCCACGGCCAACGCACAAGCGGACTGTGGGATTTTCATCGCTAAGTCATCACTTAATCGTCACTGAGTCGTCGCTTAATCGATCGCCGATGCGCAGGCTTCGAACGGTGTCGCCGCGGCGTGACCGACGACCGGCACGATGTCGAGCGTGGCCGACGTCAAACGGCACGGCAAGGCGGCGAGACCGCAGCCCGCAAGCTGCGTCAGCGCCGCGCAGAGCGTGAACCACGCGGCGCCGCGCACGCAGCGCTTGAAGAATGGAGAGGTGCGCACTGCGGCTCCCGGCGCTCAGGCGGTCGTGTTGATGGTGTTGCCGATCAGGCCGCTCGGCGCCACGGGCTGCGTCGGCGTTTCGGGCAGCGGGGCAAGTGGGTCGGTCGTGTTGCGCTGCCCCGCGGGCTTGGGCCGGCTGTGAGTGGTGGTCGCTTCGGTAGGCGGGTTGATATTGCCGTTGATGTTCATCGGAGATCTCGCTTGGGGTTGCGTTGGGATCGAGCAGTTGTATAGGAGTCCATGGAACTGCCGTTTGCCGGCGCTGGGTCGACGCGAATACACGCCTGGCAACGAATGATCCCGCCGCGCGCAAGTACGCGATGGCGCAAGAAGCGAGCGATTTTCGACAGGTCTTACGAGGTGTTACGGGGCAGCACCAAGTCTTTCGCGGCTCGGCGCCGGGAGCGACAAATGGCGGACACGCGCGCCCTGCACTATCCTGAGACGGTTCGAGCGGCGCGCCCCGCCACACCCGCGCCGCCCTCTCACCCAATGGAGACGTCATGCCCTACCTGTTGCTAATCGTCGAGTCGCCGGATCAGCGCAACCACCGCTCCGTCGAAGATGGACGCGCCCTCTACGACGCCATGTCGCGCTTCGCCGATACCCTCAAGGCACGCGGCGTGCTGCGCGCCGTCGAATCACTCGCGTCCACCGATCAAGCCGTGCGCGTGCAGGTGCGTGAAGGCGAGCCCCGGTTCGTCGACGGACCGTTCGCCGAAGCGAAGGAAATGATCGGCGGCTTTTACCTGCTCGACTGCGAGAGCCTCGACGAAGCCGTCGCGATCGCGTCCGAGTGCCCGGCCGCTCACTGGTGCACCGTGGAAGTCCGCAAGATCGCGCCTTGCTACGAGTGAACCGGTCAGTCGCGGCTTCGGCGTGAATCCGCGTCTCGAGACAAGGGTTTTCCCTTATCCGGCCCGGTAAATGTCGATCCGCTCGCGCATGGTTCGTCGTATCGGCAGGAGCGAGATAAACGCCCGCCCCGCCCACTGAACCTATTCAAAGGAGAACTGCAATGCGATTCATGATCATGGTGAAAGCCACCGCGGCGAGCGAAGCCGGCGTGATGCCGGAAGAATCGTTGATCGCCGCAATGGCGGCCTATCACGAAGAATTGGCGAAGGCCGGCGTGCTGCTCGACGCCACGGGCCTTCAGCCGAGTTCGAAAGGCTGGCGCGTCCGCTATTCGGGCGGCAAGCGCACGATCGTCGACGGCCCGTTCGCTGAAACGAAGGAGCTGATCGCGGGCTATACGCTGATCCAGGTGCGCTCGCGCGAGGAAGCGCTGGAATGGGCGCGACGCTTCCCGGCGCCGTTCGGCGAAATGGCCGACGGCGAGATCGAAGTGCGCCAGTTGTTCGAACTGGAAGACTTCGAGCCGAACGATGCGGTCGAGCGCTTCCGCGATCTCGAAGCGTCGCGGCGCGATGCATGACATGCGGATAGCGCGCGCGCAACGCGAGGCGGCCGGCATCACGCGAGGCTCGCGATGACGCTGGCGGCGACGCAAAAAGCGATCGAAGCGGTCTGGCGAATCGAATCGTCGCGCGTGATCGCCCACGTGGCGCGCGTCGTGCGCGACGTGGGCCTCGCCGAAGAGCTCGCGCAGGACGCGTTCGTCGCCGCCCTCGAGCATTGGCCCACGGACGGCGTGCCGGACAACCCCGGCGCCTGGCTCATGTCGACGGCCAAGAACCGCGCGCTCGACAAGCTCAGGCTCGACGCGCTGCACGCGCGCAAGCACGAGGAGCTCGGACGCGAACTCGATGCGCTCGAGACGCACATCGTGCCCGACTTCGTCGACTCGCTCGACGCCGCGCGCGCCGACGACATCGGCGACGATCTGCTGCGGCTGATCTTCACGGCCTGCCACCCGGTGCTATCGACCGACGCGCGCGTGGCGCTCACGCTGCGCCTGCTTGGCGGTCTCACGACGGACGAAATCGCTCGCGCGTTCCTCGTCCCCGAGCCGACGATCGCGCAGCGGATCGTGCGCGCGAAGCGCACGCTGCGCGCGGCGGGCGTGCCGTTCGAAGTGCCGCAGAAGGAGGCGCGGGCGGCGCGTCTCGCGTCGGTGCTCGAAGTGATCTACCTGATCTTCAACGAAGGCTATTCGGCCACTGCCGGCGACGATTGGATGCGCCCCGCGCTGTGCGACGAAGCGTTGCGCGTCGGACGCATCCTCGCCGAACTCGCGCACGACGAAAGCGAAGTGCACGGCCTCGTCGCGCTGATGGAGATCCAGGCGTCGCGCACCCACGCGCGCGTGGACGCGGACGGCCAGCCCGTGCTGCTCGCCGATCAGGACCGCTCACGCTGGGACCCGCTTCTGATCCGGCGCGGACTCGCCGCGCTGGAACGCTCGCGCGCGCTTGGCGGCGCGCTCGGGCCGTATGCGCTGCAGGCCGCGCTCGCGGCCTGTCACGCGCGTGCGCGCAGCGCCGAGGAAACCGATTGGGCGCACATCGTCGCGCTCTACGATGCGCTCGCGCAAATCAGCCCGTCGCCGGTCGTCGAGCTGAATCGCGCCGTCGCGCTCAGCATGGCGTTCGGACCGGCGGCGGGGCTCGAGATCGTCGATGCGCTCATCGCCGAACCATTGCTTGCGAACTATCACTGGCTGCCTAGCGTGCGCGGCGATTTGCTCGCCAAGCTCGGGCGGATGGATGAGGCGCGCGCGGAGTTCGAGCGCGCCGCCGCAATGACGCGCAACACGAAAGAGCGCGAACTGTTGCTTACACGCGCGCGGCGAACGGCAGGTGAGAACAGCGGCGATTGAACGTCGCGTCTGCACCCAAACATCCAATTAACGACCGTTCGAATCGGACAAGCTCCTACTACGCCCTGCACTACAAGAGACCTGCGTCTATCAGACAGGCGCGCATCGCAAAGTGGCAACTTGCCGCATATAGCGTCTCATTCGGCACATTTCTTGCGCCAAATCACGATCTCATAGATTGTCACGCCCCTGGCAACAGATCGTCTCAACCGTCGCGCAAATCGGATTAGACGCTACCCCACGATGCATTACGTAGTGATGCATTAAGAATAATCCTATGCGGCATACCGATTCGCGGCCCGATCATTCGTTCGTCTGCCACGCATTCAGCATGACGTGGCAGCCCGACAGCCGGGCTGTCTCCTTTCATATCCCAACCCACGAAGGACGAATCGAACATGAAATACACCAAACAAGCACTCGGTCTGCTGGCTGCAATGAGCGTTTCGGCGATCGCATCGTCGCAGGCATTCGCCGTGGACGGCACGATCAATTTCTCGGGCGAACTGACCGCCTCCACCTGCAAGATCAACGGCAACGCCGCCGGTACGCAAACTGCCGTCAACGTCACGCTGCCGACGCTCGCTACCTCCGCGCTCGCCACCAAGGGCGCAACCGCAGGCGTCACGCCGTTCGCGCTGAACCTGACCGAGTGCACGGGCACGTCCGCGCAGACGAAGTTCGAAATCGGCTCGACCGTGGATTCGAGTTCGGGCGCGTTGATCAACCAGACGAGCGGCGGCTCGAACGCACAGATCCAAGTGCTGAACAATCAGTTCCAGAAGATCGACCTGTACACCAACAACGGTTCGCAAACGGTGACGATCGCCGCCGATAAGACCGCGACCATGCAGTACTACGCGCAGTACCTGGCAGCCAACGCCGCCGCCACGCCTGGCAAGGTGACCTCGCTCGTCACGTTCTCGATGATGTACAACTAAGCGCCTCGGCGGCTGAGAATTTTCCGATCCTCAGCCGTCATCAATACGGATTCCTAAATCATGAAATCGCTCATCCGCCCTTTCCTTGCCGCCGCCTGCATCATCGCGAGCCTCTTCGCCGCGAGCGCGCACGCCAACGTGGTGATCGCCGGCACGCGCGTGATCTATCCCGCCGGCCAAAGCGAAGTCAGTGTCAAGCTCAGCAATGAGGGGGATGGGCCTGCGCTCGTGCAGAGCTGGCTCGACAGCGGCGACGAAAACGCCGCCCCCGAGAAGAGCACCGCGCCCTTCATGCTGACGCCGCCGCTCGCGCGCATCGACGCCCACAAGGGCCAGACGCTGCGGCTCGTGTACTTGGGCGAGCCCCTGCCTGCCGATCGCGAATCGGTGTTCTACCTGAACGTGCTGGATATTCCGCCCAACGCGCGTCCGACCGACGAGCGCAACCTGCTGCAAGTGGCGTTCCGCACGCGCATCAAGATTTTTTTCCGACCCGAGGACCTGCCGGGCAACCCCGACGACGCCGCCGACCAGCTCAAGTGGAAGCTCGTGCGCGACGCGTCCGGCGACTACGCGCTCGAATGCAGTAACGCCAGCGCATTCCACGTGTCGTTCAACGAAGTGACGCTGGTACACGCAGGCCAGATGGTCGAAGCCGGCGGCGGCATGGCGCCGCCCGAAGGCACCGCGCGCTTCGTGCTCAAGGGCCTCAAAGAACTTCCCGCCGGCCCGCTGGAGTTGCGCTACACGTCGGTCAACGACTACGGCGCGGCCATCCCGCACCAGCACCCGATCTCGCCATGAGCCGCGCTTAAGCGCCCGCTTTTCCCGCCCCCTCTCCTCTTCAAGGTTGCCCCACACAAGTGTGGGGAGGGGACTTCTTTATTCAACGCAACGGCCCTGCCCACTCCGCCATGACCGCTACGAACACCGCTCTTCGTTCGCCTCGCACGCTTGCCGTGCCCGTGCGCCCCCTGAGCGCCGTGATCGCCACGCTGTTGATGACCGGTTTCGCGGCCGGAGCCGGCGCGAGCCCGCTCGCGGTCGAAGCCAGCGTTCCCGCGGCCAACGATGCCCCCTCCAGTGGCATGCCGGGCAGCCAGGACGCCGCAAGTTCCGCGATCTTGTCGGCCGACGACGACGCCACTTTCAACCCGACGTTCCTGAGCGGCCAGCGCGACCGCGCGGTCGATCTGTCGCGTTTCGAGCGCGGCGGCCAAGTGCAGCCCGGCGTCTATCGCGCGGACGTCTACGTGAACGGCAACTGGCTCGCGCGCGAGGACGTCACGCTGCGCGCGCCCGGCGAAGGCCAATCGGCCGCGCCGTGCTTCACGCGCGCCATGCTCGAACGCTACGGCGTCGATATGGGCAAGCTGCCGCCCGCGTCCGTCGACAAGCTGACGGACCCGAACGCCTGCGTGCGCATCGAAGACCTGCTCGCCGACGCGACCGCGAGCTTCGACCCATCGGACCTGCGCCTGACGGTCAGCGTGCCGCAGGCCGACATGAGCCGCCACGCGCGCGGCTACGTCGACCCGAAGTTCTGGGATCGCGGCGTCAATGCGGCATTCGTCAACTACAACACGAACGTCTACCGCTCCGATTCGAGCGGCTTCGCCTCCACGCAAGGCTTCCTTGGCCTGAACGCGGGGGTGAACGTGATGGGCTGGCTATTGCGCTCGAACTCGTCGCTGAGCTGGCAGGATTCGGCTGACGGCAGCGGCCGGGTCCGCTGGCAAGCCGTGGCGACCTACGCACAGCGCGACCTGGAACGCCTGCGCGCGCGCGTGACGCTCGGCGAGATCTACACGAGCGGCGACGTCTTCGACAGCATCGGCTTTCGCGGCGCGCAGATCGCCACCGACGACCGCATGCTGCCCGAATCGCTGCGCGGCTACGCGCCTACGGTGCGCGGCGTGGCGCAGACCAACGCCAAGGTGACGGTGCGCCAAAGCGGCAACATCATCTACGAAACCACGGTTTCGCCGGGCCCATTCGTCCTTAACGACCTGTACTCCACCGGCTACGGCGGCGACCTCGACGTAACCGTGACCGAAGCCGACGGGCGGCAGACCAAATTTAGCGTGCCGTACGCATCGGTCACGCAATTGCTGCGTCCCGGCGTGATGCGCTATGCCGTCACCGCGGGCCAATTGCGCGACGTCAACCTCGTCGGCAACGCGCCCTACTTCGCGCAAGGCGTGCTCCAACGCGGCGTGACCGACAACGTCACGCTGTATGGCGGCCTGATCGGCTCGCAAGGCTACGGCGCCGTGCAGGTGGGCGGCGCGCTCAACACGCGCTTCGGCGCCGTGTCCGCCGACGTCACGACCTCGCAGACCGCCGTGCCCGGCAATGCGTCGATGCGCGGCCAGAGCGTTCGCATCGGCTACAGCAAGCTCCTGGAGGAGACCAACACCAACTTCACGGTCGCCGCCTATCGCTATTCGAGCAGCGGCTACCTGAGCCTCTCGGACGCCGCCACCGTGCGCGACACCGCGCGCTCGGGCGGCGACCCGAACGGCGTCTGGCGCGCGCGCAACCGTTTCGTGCTGTCGGCCAACCAGCCGCTCGGCGAGAACGGCGGCAATCTGTACGTCACGGCCTCGGCGCAGAACTACTGGGGCGGCGGCGCGAGCGACACGCAGTACCAGCTCGGCTACACGAACCGCTGGCGCGCCGTCTCGTACAACTTGAGCGTCTCGCGGCTGCGCAACGCAGGGGACGGCCGTCAATACACGCAGTTCTACGCGGGCGTGTCGATTCCGCTCGGCCGCTCGAACAGCACGGCCACGGTATCGGCGAGCCTCACGCGCGACACGCGCGGCAACATGCAGGAGCAAACGAACCTGAACGGCTCGGCAGGCGAGCTCAGTCAGTTCAACTACAGCGTCTACGCCAACGGCGCGCAGAACTCGGGCGCGAGCGCGAACACGAGCGGCGGCGTGAACGTGCAGTACCGCGCCCCGTACACGCAGTTGCAGGCCGCCGCGAGCGTCGGCACGGGCTACCGGCAGATTTCGATGGGCGCGATGGGCTCGGTCGTGGCGCATCCGGGCGGCATCACGCTCGGCCAGTCGCTCGGCGAAACCATCGCCATCGTGGAGGCGCCGGACGCCAAGGGCGCGTCGCTCACCAACGCGCCGGGCCTGCGCATCAACGGCGCGGGCTACGCGGTCGTGCCTTACCTGACGCCGTACAGCCTCAATACCGTGGAAATCGACCCGAAGGGCTCGTCGATGGACGTCGAGCTGAAGGAGACCACGCAGCAAATCGCGCCGCACGCCGGGGCAGTCGTCATGCTGCGCTACAAGACCGTGGGCGGCCGCACCATGCTGGTGCGCGCGACGCTGCCCGACGGCGAGCCGCTGCCGTTCGGTGCCGACGTGCTCGACGCCGCAGGCAACAGCGTGGGCGCGGTGGGCCAAGGCGGACAGATCTACGCCCGCGTGGCCACCGACACCGGCTCGCTCGCCGTGCAGTGGGGCAGCCGCCCCGGCGAGCGCTGCAGCTTTAAGTACATGCTGCCCGTGACCGCCAAACCTAATAGGTTGCCCGCGCGCATCAGCGCCACTTGCGAGCCGGACTTCTCGGCGAGCGCCCGGCGCGGCAAATCCAACCCATCCACCCAACAATCCGCTACTCGTGCATCGGGCGCTACTGTGGCCGCCCTCGGGGGTCTGAAATGAGCTTTGTGACTTCGAAATCCGGTTTTTCTGTTTGGATCGCGCGGGTGTTGCGCGGGCTGGTTGTCGGGTTGATGGCGTTGGTTGCGCAGCAGGCGGTGGCGGGGAAGTGCAGATACGCCTCGGACAACTTCTACGGCAATGGCTCCGGCACGATCAAGATCCCACTGCTGGTTGGCAATCTCACCGCCGGCCGCGACCTGCCAGTTGGCAGCGTGCTGCACCGGCAAACGCTCTCAATCAACAACGGACCACTGGCAATCGGTTGCGATGGAGACTTATATGACGTCCAGCTCACCAGAACCCTCACCATCAAGCCGCAGGCCCTTTCGACGTGGAATGGCAGTCCCTATGCGGGGAGTGTCTATGAAACCGGTATTCCAGGCATCGGCATCGTGGTGGTGGGTCCCACTGGCACCGCGCTGCCCTATACGAGCAGCTTTACTAACTGCGGCGGCGGCGCAGGTTGCGTTTGGGCATTGGACGCCATTGCCGCCGCGGGCTTCTATCTGATCAAAATCGGCGACATCGGCACGGGCACGATCAATGGCAACGACCTTCCGTCGTTTCAATACAGCTTCGGCGCCGGCGCCGACAACACGCTGGTGCTTTACAACGCCAGCTTCCAAGGGTCGATCTCCGTCACGGCGCAAACCTGCCAGACGCCCAACGTCAACGTCGATCTGGGCACCAACAAGCTAAACGACATGGCGACTGTAGGCAGCGGCTCGCCATGGAAAACGTTCTCGATTGCGCTCAACAATTGCCCGGCGTTCCGGGGCACCTACACCGGCAGTAGCAGCAACACCACGCCGGTGTTCTATAACAACGACGCCCGTAACACGCCCAGCCCCGACCGCCCCAACAGCATCACCTTCCAACTGGACCCCGCCACCGCCGTGGTCGACCGCGCCAACGGCGTGATCGCGTTATCGGGCACCAACGCGGCCACTGGCGTCGGCATCCAGATCGCGCGCGCCGGCACCACCACCGGCGTGCAGTACGGCACGCTACTGCCAAGCAACCTGACGCTCAACACCAGCGCCACGGGCAACTACACGATTCCGCTGCAAGCGCGCTACTACCGCACCAACGCCACCGCCCGACCCGGCTCCGGCAATGCCGCAGTTACGTTCACACTCAACTATCAGTAAGCGTATGTCCCCCACTACGGCCTTTTCGACGCCCGCCCTTGTGCTGAGCAACATCGACCTCGACTTTATTGAGACAATGTCGCGCAACGCCCTGCGGACCGATTCCGGTACGCCGCGCCATGCCGCTCGACCCGCATACGCGATGCCGATGAGCCAATCCGCACCGAGATCCACGCTGAATCTCTCGAACCTGTACACGCAGGCGCGCCAGCTGCCGGGTTCGGCCTTTCGCTACGCGCTGCTCGACATGCTGCAGGACATCGCCGCGCATTCTGGCGGCACGCTGTTGCAGTGGTATCTGAACGACGCGTCCTCGGCCTGCAGCCGCGGCTTCGACGTGTTCACGATCGGCACGGCGTGGCACGTGCACGACGGCCCTCAAAACGACATCCTCTCGCTCGACATGCGCGCGAATCCGCGCACTGCTGTCGTGATCAACTGGCACGACTCGCGCATGCAGGCACCCGGCATGGCGAGCTGGCGCAGGTTCAACCAGACCTTCGGCATCCGGCATCAGATGGGCATCGGTCTGCCGCTCGACGACGAGCGCGGCCTGCTGCTCATCTACATGATGCGCGACGACACGTTGCCGCCCTACACCGCCGACGACGCGGCCCGTCTCACGCAAGCCGCGCCGCACTTGCTGGAAGCGTGGCAGGTCAACCGGCTCTGCGCGAGCGTGGCGGGCGGCCTCATCGAAGGCCCGGTGCCGATGGCGCTCGTCGCGCCCGACGGCTGGATGCTGTATCCGAACGCCGCGTTCGTGGACGCCTGGGCGGCCATGGCCGCGCTCGAAGCCGACATCCAGATCCCGTTCCTGCCGCGCGACTGGCTGCAGCCGGGCGGCGCGGGCATTCCGCACGCGAAGTTTTCCCGGCTCGGCTGGAACCTCGTCGTCGAGCCCGCGGCCGACGGCTATCGCGTCGAGCTGCGCACCATGCTCATCTCCGAGACGCTCCATCAACTGACCTCGCGGGAATTGGAAGTCGCGCGGCTCTACAACGAGGGCTACAGCCATAAGGAAATCGGCGGAATTCTGCGGCTCTCGCCGAATACGGTCCGGGTCCATCTCCGCAATGTCTTCAAGAAGCTCGAGATCAGTTCGCGTGGCCAGCTGCGTATTCGTTTCCGGCCCCAAGCGGCTTAACTTCGCCTGAATCGACGCCAACATGTCCGACTCAATGTCACGGCCGCTTGCTGGAAAGCTCGATATCGCCATGCTGTTCGCGAACGCGCGCGTGCTTTCGTGCCGCGCGTTCCAGCAGGAAGCGCTCGTCCATCTGCAGGAGGTGGTCCGCTTCGATATCGGCATGATCAGCATCTGGCACGCCAACAGCTTCATCGCCGCCGTGGTGCACGGTCACGATCGGACCTCAGTCCTTCCTAGTTGGCGCCGCACCGCCGGACCGAACGGCGACCGTCTGTTCGAAAAGGCATTGGAGAACCCGAAGCAGGCGATCGCCATCAACTGGGACAACCCGCTGATGCACTCGGAGCAGGCCAAGCAGTGGCGCGAGGAGTTCCTTGGCCGCATGGGGCTGCATCACGTGCTCGGCGTGAACGTGCCCATGGAAGGCATGGCGGGATCCATGTTCATCGGCCTCGGCCGGGCCTCGCTCGACGATCCATTCCTGCCGCAGGACATCGAGTGCCTCACCGAAGGCGCGCCGCACCTGATGGGGGCGTGGGTCATCAACCGTATCGGTGCGGGCGCGACGCTGAACCTATCCGACGCCAACGCCACGCCCACCGCCATTACCCTGCCCGACGGCTGGATCCTGCTTTGCAATACCGCGTTCGCCGACGCGTGGGCGACGCTGTCGGTGCTCGATACGCGCATCGAAGCGCCGCGCGTGCCGCACGAATGGTTTGCGAAAGACGTCTCGCAGAACGACCTGAATGCCATTTTCCGGCCGCATGGCTGGTCGCTTTGGACCGAAGAGAAAGACGACGGCTACCGCGTCGAGCTGCGCATGGTCGCCCCCGAAAGCCCAATCGTTAAGCTCACGGCGCGCGAGCGCGAGGTGTCGCGGCTCTACAGCCGCGGGTACAGCTACAAGGACATCGGCCGCGTGCTGACGGTCGCGCCCAACACCGTGCGCGTCCACCTGCACCGCATTTTCGACAAGCTGAACATCGCGTCGCGCTCGGAATTGCGCGACCTGTTCGAGTCCATCGCAAACGGCAGCATGGGGGCAGCGGACAATCCGAGCGCGTAGGGTTGCCGCCGCTCAGAACGCCGCGTACTCCGCCATCCAGTTCCCGGCAGCAGCAAACAGCAGCCGCACCAGCGCCGGATTGAGCGGCGCCAGCTCCTCGCATACGTAATCGAGTTCGGCCTCGTCCTCGGGCGCTTCGATGGCTTCCGCGCAGCGCAGCAGCGCCTGCAGCTCGCCCGGGCCGCCCTGCAGCGCCTCCGCCACCGGCTGGGCGATGCGCAGCTCGTCGGCGAGATCGGCGGCGCTGCGGTCGAGCACGAAATGCAGCAGCGAGAACATGCCGGTCATGAAGGCGGCATCGGCGAACGCGTCGTCGCCCTCGCGGATCCGCTTGGCCGCCAGCTCCATGAAACGCGCCCGCGTGCCGACCAATTGCACGAGCGCATTCGACGCGCGCGAAGTCGTGCCGCCGTCCGCGTAGAGCGTCAGCAGCGCCCAGCGGTTGAGCCACGACATGCCGACGATGGAGATCGCGTCGCGCACCGACGCGACGCGATCTGCCCGCCCGAACGACGCCGAGTTCACGAAGCGCAGCAGATGCATCGTGAGCGTCGGGTTGTGCTTGACCTCCTCTTCGACATCCGCGATGGACGGCTCCATGTTCAGCAGCACCATGAGCTTCACGAGGCTTTGCCGCTGCGGCGGAATCTTGCGCGTCGCGAGCACTTGAGGGTGCGCGAAATAGAATCCCTGAAAGTAATCGCACCCGGCCTCGAAGGTCGTGAAATATTGCGCGGGCGTCTCGACCTTTTCGGCCACGACCCGCTTGCCCGCGCCATGCATCGAGGAAACGAAGCCAACCAGCGCGTTCGGATCCCACAACTGCACGTCGACCTTCACGAAGTCCGCGTCGGCGAACGTGCGGCCGCGCCGTTGCGTCTCTTCGCTGACGTCGTCGATTGCAAAACGATAACCGGCCTCTTTCAGCTCGCTGACCCGCTCAGCGAGACGCTCGTCGTATTCCACGGTTTCGAGGATTTCGATCACGAACTGCTCGGGTGGGAGCACGTTCAGCATGTCGCTCATGAGCCAGTCGCGGCCCGCGTTCACAAAACCGACATGTCCGCCGAGCGCGCGATCGACGCCCTGCTCGCAGAGCGCGCCGATCACGACGTCGGCGGTCGCGCGCGTGGGGTCCACTGAGCGGGCGTCCTTGTCGGGGAGAGAACGGAACAGCAGCTCATAGGCGACAAGCGATCCCTCTCGATTCAGGATGGGCTGACGACCGAGATAGGAGGTCAGTGCGATCAAAGACAATGAGGCGGCGTCGTTCATGGTGCTCAGGTCAGAGTGTCCTACTACTGCTTACGGACGGGCCCAGCCATCCTTTAGCGAAAAGTCCTTGCGCAGCCTTACGGTCTTATGCGCCGAGCCGCGCCGGCATTGAGAATCGCGACTCGTGGACACGAACCGGAGAAGCCGCCATGCAGATCAACGGTGCGAGCAACGCATACTATCCTGCCCTCGATCGAACCGCTGGGAATGGAAAGACGACTGGAGTGCACGCAGGCAACGCAAATGCCGATGCCAATGCCGATTCGAGCGACGGAGACGAACTCGGCAACCCTAATACCGATTCCGGCAGCAGCGACAAACCCGCCAGCGCCGGCTCGACGAACGAGGCAACCTCGCCTGTCAAATCGTTTGTCTACGGCACGCTGGGGCTCGAACATCCGCAGGAGCAGAAACAAGACACCGACGAGTACTACAGCGCGGGGAAATGGCTGGCCGCCGCGCTGACGGTGGGCGGGATTATTTCGATCTTCGTTTGAGGCAGGATTTAAGCGTTATCGGCGGGCGCTAACAAGCCGTTTGCACGGTCACGTCAACGCCGGTTCCGCTGCATAGCGAACCGGTCGGGGAACTGCTTTGGCGCCGAACGCCCGCGCGCCGCCAAAGTCGGCCGCGACGCCCCCATCGACTTTGAACACCGTCACCGCCTCGCGCAGCGCGTTCATCTGCGTGGCCATCGATTGCGCCGCCGCCGACAGTTCCTCGACGAGCGCCGCATTCTGCTGCGTGACCTCGTCCATGTGGCTCACCGCCTGATTGACCTGCGTGATGCCGCGGCTTTGCTCGTGAGACGCCGCCGAGATTTCGCCGATCACGTCCGACACCTTGGTCGTCTCGCTGTGGATCTCCGCCATCGTTTCGCGCACTTGCGCGGCCTGCCCTTCGCCGGTCGCGATCGTGCTCACCGACAGGTCGATCAGCTCCTTGATCTCCTTCGCCGCGCTCGACGAACGCTGCGCGAGACTGCGCACCTCGCCTGCGACGACCGCGAAGCCGCGGCCCTGATCGCCCGCGCGCGCCGCTTCGACGGCGGCATTCAGCGCGAGGATGTTGGTTTGAAACGCGATGCCTTCGATGAGCGTCGTTATCTCTGCGATGCGCGAAGAGTTCTCGCTGATTTTGCCCATCGTCTCGACCATCGATTCGACGACGCGGTGCGCGTTCTCCGCCACGCCCGACGCGCTGCCCGCGAGCGAACTCGCAGCCTTCGCGTTCTCCGCGTTCTGCGCGACGGTGGCGGTCAACTGCTCCATGCTCGCCGCGCTTTGTTCGAGTGAAGCGGCCTGTGCTTCCGTGCGCGACGACAGATCGGCATTGCCCGCCGCGATCTGCCGCGTCGCCGAACCGACCGATTCCGATGCGTTCAGCACTTCGCGCAACGCGGTGGCCACGCCTTCGATGAGACTGTTGAACGCTTGCGCGGTCTGCCCGATTTCATCGTCGCCGAGCACCGGTGCGTGCAGCGTGAAGTCGCGCGTGCCGCTCACTTGCACGATGGTGTTTTGCAGGCCCGAGATGCCGCGATTCAGCGAGCGCGCGAGAAAGTAGATCATCGTGCAGACGATCGCCATGCCGAGCAGCATGACGGCGATCACGGTCACGAAGAGCTGATTGACGATCGAATGCGCGTGATCGTTGTCTTCAGCGGCAAGCTGATTGAACTCGCTCGCCATCTGTTCGAGGTCTGCCTGGAAGGGCTGGAAATCGGAGTGATAAAGCGCGGTGGTCTGATCGTTGGCGGTCTTGGCGTCGTGCGCCGCGAGATCGAACAGTTGGTGCGACTTCTGATCGTAGGCGTTCCACTTGCCGATCAGCGAGCGGAATTTGTCCGCATGCTCGGGCTCCGCGAACATCGAGCCCAAGGTCGCCGACCACGTGTTGATGTTGCGCTCGGCGTCGGCAAAGATTTTTTTGGTGTCGTCGGAGGTCGGGTCGAGCTGGATCGTCGACAGCGCGCTCGCTTTGATTTCCGTAATGCCCTGTACTTCTTTTTCTCTCGCATGAGACGCGTCTTCCGCTTTCATCGCGATGCGCAGGCCCGTCGCCGTGACGAACATACCGCCAGCCATTGAAACGATTGTGACCAACGAGAAGACTTGCAGCTTGCGGCGGATGTTCATAGGACTCCCTGGAATACATCAGATGAATGCGTGTGCCGATATGTGGGCATCTGATTTATTTGACGGGATCAAGGAGTGAAGACTTGAGTCGGGAGAAACGAGGTGGGAGCGGTTTCATGCATCAAGGCACTGAGGACGCGCTGAAGACCCCAATTTAGGCAGGTTCTTATTGTCTATCTTTGACATTAATACAATCCTTACAACCCCATTAATAATTGTAAGGATCACTGTGATTGTGAAAGATCATGTTTTGAAATTGCGCCCAGCGGCGTTCGCCGCTTCGCTGCTTGTGGCCGGTCACGCCTATGCGGTCGGCGAGGGCACAATCGCCAGTGGCGACGGCACCATCAACAAGAACGGCGCCACCACCACCGTCAACCAGACCAGTGACAAGCTCATCATCAACTGGGACAACATGAATGTGCAGAAGGGCGATACGCTCAACTTCACTCAGAAGAACGCCGCGTCCGCAGTCTTGAACCGAATCAACTCGGCTTCGGCAACGAACATTCTCGGTGCGTTGAACGCCAACGGCCGCGTGTTCATCGTCAACCCGAACGGCGTGATGATCGGCAACGGCGCGAAGATCAACGTCGGTAGCCTGATCGCCTCGTCGCTCAACATCTCCGACGACGACTTTAAGGCCGGCCGCCTGAACTTCAAGGGCGGCGTAGGCGATGTCGTCAACGAAGGTGAGATCAACGCCAAAGAATCGATCGCACTGATCGGCTCGGGGGCTGTGCAGAGCTCCGGCACGATCAACAGCCAAGGCAATGTCGTGCTCGCGGCAGGCGACGCCATCACGCTCCAGTTCGCCAACTCCGGTTTGCAAGCCCAGGTCACCGAAGGCAGCCTCCAGGCGCTCGTCGACAACCGAGGCATCATCACCACCAAGGACGGCGACGTCGTGATGACGGCTTGGGCCCGCGATGCGATCGCCCGTTCGGTCATCAACAATACCGGCACGATCGAAGCGAACCGCCTGAACAGCAACTATCGCTATTACCGTTCGGCTGGCAATGTCTCGCTGGAAAGCATCGGCAACGGCGAAGTCAAGGTTGGCGGCAAGGTCAAGGCGGCTGAGAACGTCTACGCGCGAGGCGCCAAGCTCACGCAATTGAAGGACGCGGAAACGAGCGGTAAGTCGGTCTGGTTCCACGGCATGGACGGCGATGTCACGCTGTCGGGCAAGACGACTGCCTCGCAATACGTGAACGTGGACGGCAAGAATGTGTCGCTTGATGGTGAAGTCGACGCCTTTGGGCTTTCGCTCTACGCCGATAAGGCAGCCACCACCGACAACGCCAAGCTGAAGGCTTACTACGCGAGTTTGACCGGAGGCGACTTCGACTTCTCGCGCGGCGTCAACAAGTTGGCACGCACGATGATTTACGCTAATTCGGCCGACCTCGCTTATGACGGCGACGCCTATGTGAGCGGAAGCCTGAAGGGCGCGCTGAAGGTTCGCGGGAACAAGAATCTGGAATTGGGTTCGATTTATGCGGGTGGCAACGTGGATGCGTCCGCCACTGAAGACCTGCTGTTCGGCTCGGTGTACAGCGACGGCGACGTCACGCTCAACGGCAAGAACGTCAAGGGCCGCGGCTACTACGACCGTGGCGTGATCAACGCTGGCGGCAACGTGACCGTGACGGCGGACAACGACGTCGTGGTGAGCACCATCAACGGCAAGGACGTGACGGTGAAGGCCAAGGCCGGCAAGGCCGATATCGGTTCGGTGGTCGGCAAGGGCAACGTCTCGCTTGAAGGCAAGACGTCGCTGACGGTGGCCACGGCCATTGCGGACGGCAAACTCGATCTGGCCAGCGACGGCGACGTCATCGCTTCGGAGCTGCTCAAGTCGGGCGGCGACTTGACCGTTCGCGGCAAGAGCGTCAAGGGCAAGGCGTCGACTTCTTACTACGGCGATCGCAACCCCGATCAAGTGGCCCGGATCGAATCCGGCGGCAACGTGACCGTGACGGCTGACCAAGACGTCAAGCTGGGCGACGTCAGCGGTAAGGCAGTCGACGTGCGCGCCAAGGGCGGCAACCTCGAAATGGGCAAGCTCGACGCAAGCGAGAACGCCTATCTGCAAGGCAAGGGTTCGATCAAGTTGAACTCGCGCGCCAACGCAGCGAAGAACCTGACGCTCGAAACGGAAGGCAACGTGACGCACAACGGCCTCGACGTCGGTGGCGATCTGGAATACAAGCTGGCCACCGCCAGCACCGTGACCAACAAGGGCAAAGCCAGCGTCGTGAAGGGTAAGACGACCGGCCTGCCGGAAGGCGGCGAGAAGATGGAGCCGGACGCGAAGCCTGACGACAACCGTCGTGAGCATGACTACTGGTGGCCGAAGTGGCCGTGGTTCCGCTACTTCGGCTGGTAATCCAGGTGCTGTATTCGCCTTGGTAGTTGAAGGTGACTTGTCGTTCAACCGCTTGGCGGCAACGACATGATTGCCTTGGTGTGGCCCGCTGGAATGCTTGTATTGGTTCTGGTGGGCCGCCGGGTTCAATACGCGTTGGATGACTCATCAACTCCAGGGCAATCGCATGAAGCTCAAGAGCCCATCAAACCGAGCAGACTTGCGCGATATTGATCGTTGGCACAAGCCTTGAGGCGGCGGTTTTTCAGTCCCACCTTCGAGGTCGTATCGCGCTTGAGCAGGTTCATGGCGATGCGGAGCAGGATCGCGAAGTTCTGCGCCGGATTCTCGACCGCGCACGCGGCACTGATCCTCGCCAAAGGCCACGTCTAGCACCCAGTGCATGCTGTTCTCAATGCGCCAGTGTGAACGCACCGCGTGAGCGAGTTTGTGTGCCTGCGCGGACAGACTGCTGATGTAGTAGCGGCGCTCGCTCGAGAGCCCCAGCACCACGCCCAGGCCACTGCCGTAGGCCGACACCAAATGCAGCGCGCGCTGATCGCCTCGATGGGAATCGCGCACGGTCTTGCCGTCGATGGCGACCACCTCATCGGCTAACACCGGACACAGATGCGACGCCCTGCGTATGAAACAGCTTTCGAACTGCTGCGCGTCGAGCGCGGCAAACACGCGCCCAAACGTATCGTGCGAGGCAATGCCGTTGGGCAGCCGCAGGTGGCCGCGCAACCACTCCGGCTTCGCCTCCGCCCACGTTTGCACCGCCACCCAGCTATCGGTGCCCGACAGGATCGCGCATAGCGCGAACACCAGCATCTCCGTCGTTAGATCATGGGCCGGCGCTCGGCTGCGCGGATCGCGCAAATCTTCGAATGCCTCTTAAATACTCAGCGCTTCTCGCATCGCATCTACCGAAAAGAGGCAACGTAAACAGTCATTTAGTATCGCTTACAAGCTTTCCTTAATCTTTTGTCACGGTTGGTGCGATTGCCCTGCCGAAACGATGACAGACGAATGCGTTTTAAGAGTAGTCCGATTTATCGTTGGCGCATTCCCCCTTAGTCTTGCCGCCTTACAATAAAATTACAATTAATTTTAAACATCACTCGTTATGGCGTGAGCATCGAAACGCAGGGAGGCGATCGCGAAGAACGAGCGTGCAATGCCCAAAAGACTTCTACAAAAAACAGGATGGTCATATTGGTTCGTTTTCGATTGAGCTTGTTGAGCGCTTGCTGCGTGATCGCGTTGCAGGGATGCGTGCTAGGGATCCAACCAGATAACTTGAAACGGCCAGATTCGGCAACTTGCATTGAGGTACTCGAATCGATTGACGCGCATGAGACTTACGGGCTCTTGAGGTTTGACTGGACAACTAGGCTTGTCCAGGGACCTTATATCTCGGAGCGAGAAGACGCAGACGGAACGTACTATCGCGCCCCGCCCGGTGGTATTTACCTCGGGCGTGACGACCTAGCCAGTAAGCCACCTATTCCGCTATTGCCGAGGATTTTTGACGGCGGCATTTGGATTCCTCGTTCCCCTGACAAACCGCCGCGCGTGTATACCTACAACTCCACGCAAGAGGCAACCATAGTCCCGCCGCCTGATGACGCGAGTTGCACTAACGCGGTAACGGTGCCCGATTCACAGGGAATCGGAGTCAATCCCGTCGCATTCGCAATCGGAGGCGCACTAGGCGGCGCAGCAGGAGGAACAATTGCTCGGACTAGTACGCCGAACAACTCAATAAGCTACGGCCAAGCGGCAGGTGTTGGTGCTGCAGGTGGTGCTATTGGCGGCTTAATTATTGGCGCCTTAATTAACTTGGACGTTGGAAGAATTTCTCTCCGACCCGTGTCAACGGATCCGAAGTTCGTCGCGGCCCTTGAGCAGTTAAGAAATAAGATCGTTTCAATTCCAGCAGGGTCTATCGCTCAGTTTACCGAAACAAATCCGTAGACGAGTCCACGGCTCGCTTATGAAGGTCGCAGTGTCTTGTCTTGCGTAGGTTGCGGGCGAGTAATAAAGAACCCGAAGTACCAACCCGCCATGTCTAAGAAAGAGAATCGAGTGATCAGAAAGCAATGCCCATGGGCGGCCTTTGATGCATTTGCACGGCGACATCGATGATCCGCCCCGATCGACAATGATGCGCACACGCTGATGAGGCTGTAACCCAGACTGCTCAATCCTTCTCCGGCAAGCTTGAGCTAAGCGAGCACGGGCGATGCTGCTCGGGAGCGTCGTGGTTGACATTGTGCAATTTTTCAACACTGGCAAGAATTAATTTCTAACCTAAGTAGTACTTCTAAATATGCAATATTTCTTCCGTTACGTAACGACTTTTGTCTTTGTAGTTGGTTTGTTGTCGGGCTGTGCGAGCAGCGTCACACGCGAGGCAACCGATGCAACTTCGGCCCCCGTGACCGCCTCGACGACAAAGTTCGGCAGCACGCCGGTGCAGGTCAAGGTCAAACTGGATAAGAACGCTCAGGAGTTGCTGAAGGACAACCTCAAGTTCAACCCGAAGAAACTGCAGGAGACCCTGGAAAATGCGCTGGATGCCCGCAACCTCCTCGCACCAAAAGATGACAGCACTGCAATGCAGTTGAACGTCGAAATTACGGGTATCCGCGTACGGTCGAACTTCTCAGCGGTAATGTTCGGGTTTATGGCGGGTAGCGACTATATCGACGGGAATGTGAGTTTGGTCGATTCGGGAAATCAGTTGGTTGATCGATTCAAGGTATCGACTTCGTATGCACTGGGAGGGTTGGCTGGCGGGCAGGACGAATCTCGGATGGGCTGGCTGTATGAGAAGTTTGCGGAGAAAACGTTGTCTGCCCTGCAACCCGGTGACGTTCAGGACAAGCGCTGATTGTTCGGCACCAGGCTCCTGACACGGCCCCTTTTACCCTGGTGTGTTGATGGGACACCTGTGTTCGACAGTAGTCGGGCAGTACAAGAACGGCTTAAGCAAGTCGTGACAAACGCTCAATTTTCCGCCCCAACGGGGAAATAGCGCGCTCGCCCTTCGCAATCGCGCTAAGACCCACGGTCCTTAGCCCCTCAATTTCTTATTCAGGGACATCTTTATATGAAAAACAAAAGCAATTTTGGATGTGGCGTATTCATTCGCCGCATGGTAATGGCGTCGGCTTTGGTCGGCGTTGCATTGCTGGGAGGCTGTGCCAGCGTCTATGTCGATACGGCCACCAAGGAGGTGCCTGTCGCACAAATGAAGAAAGTGGCGACTCCCAAGCCGGTTCAACTGGTTTTCGAGTTCCAAACCAAAGGCGCACCCAACCCGCAAGCCACGGCCTTCCTGAAGGATGAAGTCAGCAAAGAAGTTCAAGAAACCGGGCTCTTTTCTTCGATCTCGAGCGATCCGGCACCAAACGTCGGCCTACTCAACATCACCCTGAACAACGTACCTGTCACGAAGAACGCTGAATCGAAGGGCTTCGTGACCGGGCTGACGTTCGGCATTGCAGGCAGTGCCGTCACCGATGGCTATATCTGCACAGTGAGCTACCTTCCTCCCGGTCAATCGACGCCGATCGTAAAAACCGCACGGCACGCGATTCATACGACGCTTGGCAACGCCAATCCGCCTCCAACGGCACAGAAATCGCCCTCGACGATAGACGCAATCAAGCAAATGACGCGAGACATCCTCAGCAATGCACTCAACGATCTGTCCCATGACCCTGCGTTTGACTGAAATGCGTAATCTGACTACTGCACTGCTTTTCGGTTTGGCGCTTCTGCTAAGCGGATGCGCCGAAATGCCGATGAACCGCCCCCAGCCGACAGTTGAGAACACCATCAAGCTGCGTAGCGGCCCTCCACCCGCACCGGTGGAGGTCGGAAGCTTCACGCTCGATGCCTCCAAACCGGATAGCATCGACCGCGGCATCAGCATCCGCAGCAACATGGTGCGCTCTCCGGTCGGCAATTCGTTCGCACAGTATCTGCGCGAGACGTTGCGTATCGAATTGCAATCGGCAGGCCTGCTAAATGCGGAGTCCGATATCGTGATCACCGGCACTCTGCTCGACAGCGCAGCGGAGGCTCCTGTGAGCAGTCCCGGCAAGGCCACACTGGAAGCACGATTTGTTGTCACGCGACAGAGCAAGGTGCGCTATGACAAAGTGCTGCGGGCAGATGCGACGTGGAAGTCGTCGTTTATAGGCGCCACCGCCATCCCGCAGGCCGCGGGTCAATATGAGGCACTGTATCGCCAACTGGTCGGCAAGCTGTTTGACGACACCGCATTTCGTGCGGCAATCGCCCAACAGTAAGCAGGTTTCTTGGAGTCACTGCCTGGCGTATCGGCTTGCCCATTGAGAGGGTGGCCGATATCGCCAGTCCATTCCAATCACATACCCACCAACCAAATGACATACAAGAAATTCGGAATCGTCCGATTTAGCCGGGGATCTTTAAACCCCAGTCTCTCGTATCTCGATGGGAGGCCAGTTGATACCAGAAGATCAAGCGCTACAAATGATGGCACGACTGTCTTGGAATAGCTTTCACATGGAGCCACGCTGGTCGTCGGCCTGCTGGTCAGCGCCTTCCAGGTCGTCGCGCAGCTTCAGGAAATGAGCCTGCGCTACGTTCCCAAGCTCGCCGTCGCTGGGGTCGTCATTGTGCTGCTCGCTCCGTGGATGCTGAGCCGCTTCACCGGTTTCGCCGTTTCCCTGATCAACGGCATTCCCGCTCTCGATTTTCCGACGAACTCGTCAGCTTTATGATTTATCAGTTTTCCTAATCGGATAACACGCGGCTCGTGCAAATGAGCGATGAGTTGATGGCGATTGCGATTGGGCTGAAGGGGTAGACGGTTTTATTTCCATAACATCAAAAACCAAGGGGGTAACTCGAATGAAACAAGCATTCCGATTTAAGTTTGGCTTGCTGAGTGTTTGCTGCGTCGCCGCGCTGTATGGGTGTGGGGGCGGTGGGGGCGACGGCGGTGGCGGCGGGAGTGCGTCGAACGGCGGGAACAATGAGCAATCAAATTCGCAGACGGATGGCGATACTCCCTCAAACGGTGCTCCGTATTCTCAAGCTGACGGCACAGTCCTGGTCTCCGACAAGATTTCCGGCTCAGTATTTACCTTGCGTCACAAATTGACGCTCGACGATTCCGGACGCGCCGTCGCGATGTGGATGGAAGGAAAAGACAATCTGCAGTTGATAGCTGTCGATACAGACGCTGCCGGGGTGCACTGGAACTCGCCACAACAGGTCGCCACCGAGTCGCAATCGGACTTTGATCTAACAACCAATCGTGCGGGGCAACGCGTTGCACTTGAGTTGCGTCGGTCAACGGGTGCGGAAGCCCCGGCACCACGGCTCCACTTTTATCGCGCAGACACAGGCTGGGCCGCTCCAGTGTCCGTCAAGGGAAACCTTTTGGTGAACAGCGCGCGCCGCGCGAGCCTCACGGCACTTGAGGACGACGGGTCCGCGACACTCATCACGCGCGGCAACGCCACCGACTCGTTCAAACCCTCATTCGAAGCGTCACGGGTTCTGCCAGACGGAACACAAACCATTGTGCAGCCCGGCTACCCATTGACTCGCTCCGGGCAACTGCTGACCAACGGGACCTGGTCCACAGTCGGCGCCGCATTCGCAGTAGCGCCAAGAACAGGAGAGATACCCCCTCACGGGTACCTGGTCTGGCAAAACGTGATTCGGGACAACACGAACATTACCGTTAATCCGATCATAGCCGTCGGCGCCCTTGGCACATTCATCGAGCGCCCGGCAATCACGATGTCGGCCACAAATCTTAACGTGCTCGACGAGAATCACAAGTGGCTGGCCGGTGCTGACTGCCCGAGAGATCTGCTCAAAGCGGCTTCTGTCGATGACCAGTACACCGTCGCACTATCAGCGGGCGTTTCTTCGTCATCTTTGGCAAATGGCTTTGAATGCAGCGTGAATGTGACGCGCATCGATCGGCGCACCGTCACCCAGAACATCAAGACAGATGCCCTTAGCGCACCCGATGCGTCTGTCGACAAGGCTCAACTGATGGTGGACCGCAACGGCAACGCACTGGTGGTCTGGCATGAGCGCTCGAGGAACCGATACATGTGGAGCCAATCGCTTGCCTATGGCAACTGGAGCTCCCCTGCGGACCTCTCGTCCACTTTGGCGCTCGCCGAGAACATTATGGACGGAGTGGAATTCAAGCTGAACGACCAAGGTCAGGCCGTGGCTGCGCTGGAGACATACGCTCGCAACCCAAAAGAATCAAGCTTTCAGCGCAACCTTGCTTACGCGCGATTTGACTTTCAGAACGGCTGGGGAAAGCCCTCTGAGATCGCGAAGTTCAGGGTCAGCGGCAACAGTATCTCTACACTCGACATCGATGTCGCCGTAAATCACGCGGGCAAAGCGATGGTGACCTATCTGGTTCCCCGCTGCTATATCTCGCAGACAGAGCCCAATTGCAGCGTCAGCAGCCTGTACTCCTACTCCCTATAACCTCATGCGCGCTAAGCTCCTTACGCGCGCCCTAGCCGCCGCCGCGCTCGCCGCGGCGGTGGCCTCGTCGCACTCGCTCGCCGAGAACTGAATGCTCTCAATTCATCTCGTCCCTGCGAATCAATGAAGCTAACGCTATGCACTAAACCTCACCACCCCATCCCCCCCAACCTCGCGCTCGAACTCCCCCTCGAGCCAAAGCAAATGCAAATGGGCGAGCGCCTCGCCCATTGCAAACGTCATCTGATGAACATCGAGTTGCCGCTTGAACATCATCGGCACGATATCTGCGGCGCTACGAGGCTTCTCCGCGCAAGCCGCACGCACCTCCGCAAGCCGCGCGTCATGATGCTCACGTAACTGCTTGATCCGCGTACGCAAACCGCGAAACGGCTTCCCATGCGACGGCAGCACGAGCGTCTCCGAAGCCATCCCCTCATACCGCCCAAGCGACTCCAAATACAACGCCAGCGGATTGCCCTCCGGCTCGATATCGAACACCGACACATTCGTCGAGATCCGCGGCAGCACCATATCGCCGGAAATCAGCACACCGTCCGCCTCACAATGCAGCGCGCAATGCTCAGGCGAATGACCAAACCCAGTCACGACTCGCCAGGCCTTGGCGCCGATCGTCACCACATCGCCCTCACGCATGCGCCGATACCGCGCCGGCATCGACGGCACGAGCTTCGAGTAATAGTCACGCCGATTGCGCAGCTTCTCGATCGCCTCCTGATCCGCCAACCCATGTCGCGCAAAATGCCGCGCCGCGCCCTCGCCACCCGCATTCGACCCGTCGCCCGCCGCCATCACGCGCCCGAGCATGTACTCGCCAAGCGTCATCCACAGCCGCACGCTCCAGCGCCCGCGCTCCCCGCCTTCGCAGATCCAGTCCGCGAGCCCCAAATGATCGGGATGACAATGCGTGACGATCACGCGCAATACCGGCAAGCCATCGAGCCCCGTTTCGAACACGTGCTCCCAGTGCTTCCTGATCGTCTCGTCCGAAATCCCGCAATCGATGACGGTCCAGCCCTGTTGTCCGTCGATTTCATCGCGCAGCAACCAGAGATTGATATGGTCCAGCGCGAACGGCAGCGGCATGCGCAGCCAGAAGACGCCCGGCGCCACCTCCAGCTTGTGGCCCGGCTCGGGCAGCGTGTCGGCAAACGGATAGTCGAGTTGGTGTTCGAGCGCATTCATCGGGGGGATCTCGCTGACATCGCGCTAACTGGACCCCTGCTCAGCCGCCAGTTGCGCTTTATTTAAGTTGACGATAACGTAAACGTCGATTCTATCTCCAATCCGCGTCCGCGCGCCGCCGTCTTCGCCGCTCTTGCCGAACCGGCCGCCCGTGGCGCGCAAGCGAACGTCGCTAAAGCCATGAACCAGCAGCAATTCACGATCACGGAACTCGCCCGCGAATTCGACGTGACGCCCCGTGCGATCCGTTTTTACGAAGACCAGGGCCTGCTCGCGCCGAGCCGCGAGGGCTCGAGCGGTCTGCGGCGCGTCTATTCGAGCCGCGACCGCACGCGCCTGAAGCTCACGCTACGCGGCAAGCGGCTCGGCTTCACGCTCTCGGAGATTCGCGATTTGCTGAACCTGTACGAATCGCCGACCGATACCGTACCCCAGCTAAATGCCTTTCTCGCGACGATCGCCGAGCATCGCGCCGTGCTCGAGCGCCAGCTCGAAGACCTGAACGCGACGCTCGAAGACCTCTCGCAATACGAAGCGCAGTGCCGCGCGATGCTGGAGGAGAACGGGGTTGCGCGACCTGCGCAGACGGCAAGCAAGCGCGTCAAGGCTTGATCGAGCGCCGCTGGCGCTAAGCACGTACTCAGCTATACCAAGCGCAAAAAATATTTCGCAGCAAGATCGAACGCATAACCGCAGCATTGCAAGGAGATGGTCCGAACGTCGCCGAACGCACGCTAACGCATCACGCGGCACAGCCTGTCTATAAGGCGCGAACGCGCTTAAGCACCCTATGCCGACGATACAATTGCAAGCGTTTTCACGAGTCTGAACGGATGCACGGCAGACATGAATCACTTTCCGAAACTGCTCTCGTCGCAAATCGGCTTCGACGTCGCGGAGGCGCTGCTCGAAGGATTCGACCATCACTACCGTACTTTCCGTGATGCGGCGATCCATGCGAAGACGCTGTTCGAAGCGGGCGATTGGCATGGCTTGCAAAAGCTCGCGCGCGACCGCATCGCGTCGTACGACGATCGCGTGAAGGAATGTGTCATCCGCCTCGAAGACGAGTTCGACGCCGAAAATATCGACGACGAAGTTTGGCAGCAGATCAAGCTGCACTACATCGGGCTTCTGACGCATCACCATCAGCCCGAATGCGCGGAGACGTTCTTCAATTCGGTCTGCTGCAAGATCCTGCATCGCTCGTATTTCAACAACGATTTCATCTTCGTGCGGCCGGTCATTTCGACCGAATACCTCGAAAACGACGAGCCCGCGGCGAAACCGACGTTCCGTGCGTACTACCCCGGCAAGGATGGCTTGGCCGCCACACTCGAACGCGTCGTCACCAACTTTCAGCTCGAACCGCCGTTCGAGAATCTGACGCGCGACGTCGAGTGCGCGATGCAGTCGATTCACGAAGCGTTCGGAACGTTCGCCGAAGCGGCCAACTTCCAAGTGCACGTGCTCTCGTCGCTGTTCTTCCGCAACAAGGCGGCGTACATCATCGGCCGCATCATCAACGGCGAACTCGTGCTGCCGTTCGCGATTCCGGTGCGTCACGTGAAGCCCGGATTGCTTGCGCTCGATACGGTGCTACTCAAGCGCGAGCAGCTGCTGATCATCTTCAGCTTTTCGCACTCGTACTTCCTCGTCGACATGGAAGTGCCCTCGGCCTACGTCGAGTTTCTCGGCACGATCATGCCGGGCAAGCCGAAGGGGGAAATCTATACGTCGCTGGGGCTGCAAAAGCAGGGCAAGAATCTGTTCTATCGCGACTTGCTCCATCACCTGTCGCATTCGAGCGATCCGTTCATCATTGCGCCCGGCATCAAGGGGCTCGTGATGATCGTATTCACGCTGCCGTCGTTTCCGTATGTCTTCAAGCTGATCAAGGACTCGTTCCCGCCGCCGAAAGAAACGACGCGCGAGAAGATCCAGGAGAAGTACCTGCTCGTCAAACGCCACGATCGCTTGGGCCGCATGGCCGACACGCTCGAATATTCGAGCGTCGCGCTGCCGCTTTCGCGCCTCGATGACGCGCTGATTCGCGAGCTCGAGAAAGAAGCGCCGTCGATGATCGAATACGAGGGCGACAATCTCGTGATTCGCCACGTGTACATCGAGCGCCGCATGGTGCCGCTCAACGTGTTCTTGCAAAACGGCAGCGAAGCGGACGTCGAGCACGCGATCAAGGAATATGGCGACGCGGTGAAGGAGCTGATCCAAGCGAACATCTTCCCCGGCGACATGCTGTACAAGAACTTCGGCGTGACGCGTCAAGGGCGCGTCGTGTTC
Organism: Trinickia camelliae; assembly: GCF_053525655.1. Classification (NCBI taxonomy): domain Bacteria; kingdom Pseudomonadati; phylum Pseudomonadota; class Betaproteobacteria; order Burkholderiales; family Burkholderiaceae; genus Trinickia; species Trinickia camelliae. The sequence goes on along the minus strand of NZ_JBCHAA010000021.1, from coordinate 61,797 downwards.
TACGACTACGACGAAATCGAGTACATGACCGACTGCAATGTGCGGCACGTGCCGGCGCCGCGCAACGAGGAAGACGAGATGGCCGCCGAACCCTGGTACTCCGTCGGGCCGCACGACATCTTTCCGGAGACGTACGGCACCTTCCTGCTTGGCGACCCGTCGGTACGCAAGCACTTCATGCGCCATCACGCGGACTTCTTCAATCCGGCGCTATGGCAGCGGCATAAGGATCATTTGCTCAAGGGCGAACTGCCCGACTTCTTTCCCTATGACCAGAACATCCGGTTCTGCGTCCGCTACCCCGAGCGCTTTACGGACTCGGACGATGCCTCCGGCAAGCACGGAGGCAGCGCGCGCGCCGCGTGAAAGGCGCGAAACAAGCAGCGCTTAGCGCATCCGAACAACCCGTTACCGGTTCAACACTAGCTACGCACCATGAGTATCAAAAATAATCCGCATCCGCTCGAACACTTGTTCGCGAACAACGAAACGTGGGTCGGGCGCAAGCTCGAAGAAGACCCGCAGTACTTCTCGCGCCTCGTCGACCAGCAGACGCCCGAATACCTGTGGATCGGCTGCTCCGATTCGCGCGTGCCCGCCAACGAGATCATCGGCCTGCCGCCGGGTGAAGTCTTCGTTCACCGCAACATCGCCAACGTCGTCGTGCATAGCGACTTGAACTGCCTGTCGGTGCTGCAGTTCGCGGTCGATCTGCTGAAGGTGAAGCACGTCATGGTGGTCGGCCACTATGGCTGCTCGGGCGTCGGCGCGGCGCTGTTCGACCGGCGCGTCGGCCTCGCGGACAACTGGCTCCATCACATCCATGACGTCCGCGCGAAGCACGGCGCGCTGCTCGATGAATGGCCGATCGGCGAAGCACGCCATCGCCGGCTCGTCGAACTGAACGCCATCGAGCAGGTCATGAACGTGTGCCGCACGACGATCATCAACGACGCGTGGGCGCGCAGCCAGCCGCTCACCGTTCACGGCTGGGTGTACGGGCTGCATGACGGCCGCGTGCGCGATCTCGGCATGACGATTTCCGAGCCAGGCATGCTCGAATCGACCTATAAGCGCTGCGTCGCCGCGTTGTCGGCAAACGGCGCACGCTCGGCGCAAAACGACGTGGTCGCCGCCGACGCCGCCAAACTCGGCGACGTCCCGGCGATCGTGCACGGTGTTATCAAGGAGCTGAAACATGAGTGAGACAACGAAAGATCCGATCGTCATCGCAGCAGCGGCGCGCACGCCGATGGCTGCGTTTCAGGGCGACTTCGCCGCGCTGACCTCGCCGCAACTGGGCGCGGTCGCCATCGCGGCCGCGCTCGAACGTTCGGGCCTCAAGCCCGAGCAAATCGAAGAAGTGCTGATGGGCTGCGTGCTGCCCGCGGGCTTGGGCCAAGCGCCCGCGCGGCAAGCCGCGCTCGGCGCCGGTTTGCCGCTTGCCACCGGCTGCACGACGGTCAACAAGATGTGCGGCTCCGGCATGCGCGCGGCGATGTTCGCGCACGACATGCTGGCCGCCGGCAGCGTCGACGTGATGATCGCGGGCGGCATGGAGAGCATGACGAACGCGCCGTACCTGCTGCCGAAAGCGCGCGGCGGCATGCGCATGGGCCACGGCCAGGTGATCGACCACATGTTCTACGACGGTCTCGAAGACGCGTATGAGAGGGGCCGTCTGATGGGCACGTTCGCCGAGGAATGCGCGGCATCGTTCGACTTCACCCGCGCGGCGCAGGATGCGTTCGCGATCGAATCGCTGACTCGCGCCAAACGCGCGAACGAAGACGGCTCGTTCGCGTGGGAGATCGCACCCGTGAAAGTCGAAAGCCGCAAGGGCGACGTGACGATCGAGCGCGACGAGCAGCCGTTCAAGTCCAACCTCGACAAGATCCCGACGCTCAAGCCCGCGTTCAGTAAGACCGGCACGGTGACGGCCGCGAATTCGTCGTCGATTTCCGATGGCGCCGCCGCGCTCGTGATGATGCGCGAATCGACGGCCGCACGCCTTGGCGTCACGCCGCTTGCACGCGTCGTCGGCCACTCGACGTTCGCGCAGGAGCCCGCGAAGTTCACGACGGCCCCGGTCGGCGCGATCAAGAGGCTGTTCGACAAGAACGGCTGGCGTGCGGGCGATGTCGATCTGTACGAGATCAACGAAGCGTTTGCCGTCGTCACGATGGCCGCGATGAAGGAGCACAACCTGCCGCACGAGAAGGTCAACGTGAACGGCGGCGCGTGCGCGCTCGGCCATCCGATCGGCGCCTCGGGCGCGCGCATTCTCGTCACGCTGATCGGCGCGCTGAAAGCGCGCGGCGGAAAGCGCGGCGTCGCGAGCCTGTGCATCGGCGGCGGCGAAGCGACGGCGATGGGCATCGAGCTCATCTGACGGCGCTCGCGGGACCAATCGTCGTACCATTCGACGATTGGTCACAACCCTGCATGGGGAGAAGCGAATGAAGACAGCATTGATCGTAGGCGCGTCGCGCGGCATCGGACGCGAGTTCGCGCGTCAATACAAGCGCGCGGGTTGGCGTGTGCTCGCGACGGCGCGCGATGACGAAGCGCTCGGCACGCTCGCCGAGCTCGGCTGCGAGACGTTCTCGCTCGACATCACGGAGCCGGAGGAGATCGCCGCGCTCGGCTGGAAGCTCGATGGCGAACGGCTCAACGCAGCGATCATCGTATCCGGCGTGTACGGTCCGCGCACCGAAGGCGTCGAGACCATCACGGGCGAGGATTTCGACTACGTGATGACGACCAACGTCCTCGGCCCGATGCAGCTGATGCCGATCCTGCTGCCGCTCGTCGAAGAGGCGCAAGGCGTGCTCGCGGTGCTGTCGAGCAAGATGGGCAGCATCAGCGAAGCAACGGGCACGACGGGCTGGCTCTATCGCGCGAGCAAGGCGGCGCTCAACGATGCGCTGAAGATCGCGTCGCTGCAGACGCGCCGCGCCACCTGCATCGCGCTGCATCCCGGCTGGGTGCGTACCGACATGGGCGGCGCACAGGCGGCCATCGATCCCGAACGCAGTGTGGCGGGCATGCGCGAAGTGCTCGCGCAGGCGGCTGCCGCGCATGCGTCGTTCAATGGCCGCTTCTTTCAATACGACGGCATCGCCATCGAGTGGTAGGGCCGCTTTAGGAGACAGGAAGACATGGTGCTCGATCAGGACCACCAGATGATTCGTGACGCGGTGCGCACGTTCGTGCGCGAGGCGGTGACGCCGAACGCCGCGCAGTGGGACCGCGACCGCACGTTCCCGAAGGACGTGCACCGGCAGCTCGCCGAACTGGGCGCCTATGGCGTGCTCGTGCCCGAGGCCTATGGCGGCGCAGGGCTCGACGCCCTCGCGCTCGCCGTGATCCTCGAGGAGATCGCAGCGGGCGACGGCGGCACGTCGACAGCCATCTCGGTCAACAACTGCCCCGTGTGCAGCATCCTGCTCACCTACGGCAACGACGCGCAGAAACGCGACTGGCTCACACCGCTCGCGCGCGGCGAGATGCTCGGCGCGTTCTGCCTGACCGAGCCGCAAGCGGGGTCCGACGCTTCGGCGCTGCGCACCACCGCCACGCGCGATGGCGACGCGTACGTGCTCAACGGCGTCAAGCAGTTCATCACGAGCGGCAAGAACGGCGACGTCGCGATCGTCATGGCCGTCACCGACAAAGCTGCGGGCAAGCGCGGCATCAGCGCGTTCATTGTGCCGACGAATACGCCCGGCTACATCGTCGCGCGCGTCGAAGACAAGCTCGGCCAGCATTCGTCCGACACCGCCCAGATCGTGTTCGAGGAGTGCCGCGTGCCCGCCGCGAACCTGATCGGCGCGGAGGGCGAAGGCTACAAGATCGCGCTGTCGGGTCTCGAAGGCGGACGGATTGGCATCGCGGCGCAGAGCGTCGGCATGGCGCGCGCGGCGTTCGAAGCGGCGCTCGCGTACGCGAAAGAACGCGAGAGCTTTGGCCAGCCGCTTTTCGCGCACCAGGCCGTGCAGTTCCGCTTCGCCGATATGGCGACGCAGCTCGAAGCCGCCCGCCAGCTCATCTGGCATGCGGCGGCGCTCAAAGACGCCGGCAAGCCCTGCCTCACCGAAGCCGCGATGGCGAAGCTCTTCGCCTCCGAAGCGGCCGAGCGCATCTGCTCGGCGGCGCTGCAAGTGCACGGCGGCTACGGCTACCTGAGCGACTTCCCGGTCGAGCGCATTTACCGCGACGTACGCGTGTGCCAGATTTATGAGGGTACGAGCGACATTCAAAAGATCCTGATCGCACGCGGTCTCAACTGACAACCACAATCAAGCATGACGAACCGCGTATCGACGACGCCTGCCGCCCGCCCCGTTGAATGCCCTTGTGGCGGCACCGCGCCGGGCAAGGCGTCCGCCGCCAAAGCGCCGCGCTTTGCGGACTGCTGCGGACGCTTCATCGATGGCGGCGAATCCGCCCCCACTGCGCTCGAACTAATGCGCTCGCGCTACAGCGCGTACGTGCTCGGCGCGACCGACTACCTGCGCGCCACCTGGGACCCGTCAACCTGTCCCCCTGATCTCGATGTCGACACGGCCGCCGCCGACGCCCCGCGCTGGCTCGGCCTGCAAGTCAAACGCTTCGAAGCCCTCGACGATACCCACGCGATCGTCGAATTCGTCGCACGATACAAAGTCGGTGGACGTGCGCAGCGTCTGCATGAAATCAGCCGATTCATGCGCGGCGCCGATTCGCGCTGGCGCTACGTCGATGGCGATGTAAGCGAGCGCTGAACACAGCATTTCACACCATCGTTGGTGGCGCCCAACAATCGCCGGGCGGCAGAAAACTGACTCTAACAAGCGCCGCCCAGGTTTTGCCTGACGTAGACCCCCTCGTATTGTTCAGCCCAGCTGAAAGATCGGGGTTCTCCTGCATTGCACAAAGAAAAATTGTCACGCTAGGATGACCCCACGTTTTGCCGCATCACGTTTGCCGCGAAATGTGATGCGCGCCAGCATCGCCTCCCTTGCAGTGCGCTTTCTAAAGTCGTTCGATTGGCTTCGCCCGGATGTCTTTTTTACTCCGGCGCGTGGGAAGCAGCGCGCTATTCAGGATTCACTTCAAAGCAGGCAGGTGTAGCGAATGAGTTTGAAGAACCTTTTGATCGGATGTACGGCAGCGTGCGCGCTGTCGATCGCCAACGCCGATCCTCTCGCAATCGCGAACATCGCTGCTGCCGGGCCGCTTTCCCAGGCCCGCGTTCCGAACCTCGAATATCACGACGCCTACCAGCCGAAGGTCGCCGTCGATATGAACGAGCAGATCATCCGCGTACCCGTCGATGCATCCGGCTCCGTCACGCTCGAGACGACGATCTTCAAGCCGGACGGTCCCGGCCCGTTCCCGATGGTCGTGTTCAACCACGGCAAAATCCAGGGCGACCCGCGCGACCAGGCGCGCAGCCGGCCGATCGCGTTCGCTCGCGAATTCGTGCGGCGCGGCTATATCGTCGTCGCGCCGAATCGCGAAGGCTTCGCGGACTCGGGCGGCACCTATCAGCAAGCCGGCTGCGACGTCGAACGCAACGGCGTCGCGCAAGCCGACGATGTCGCCGCGACGATCGCCTATATGTCGAAGCAATCGTATGTCGACGCGCAGCACATCGTCGTGGCCGGTTCCTCGCATGGCGGCCTCACGACGATCGCCTACGGCGTCAACGCCGCGCCCGGCGTGCGCGGCCTCGTCAATTTCTCGGGCGGCTTGCGCCAGGATGCGTGCAGCGGCTGGCAAAGCAACCTCACGCAGGCATTCGAAACGTACGGCGAAAACACGCGGGTGCCGTCGTTGTGGCTCTACGGCGATAACGATTCGGTCTGGACGCCGGCGCTTTCCGCCAAGATGTACGCGGCCTACACCGCGCACGGCGCGCATGCGCAGATGTTCGACTTCGGCGACTACAAGAACGACGCGCACCGGCTCGTCGTCGATCACGATGGCGTGAGCGTGTGGTGGCCGGCCGTCGAGGCGTTCCTCGCGCGCATCGGCATGCCGACGAGCGTCCAGTACCGCGTCGAAGAACCGTCGATGCCGAAGGCATCCGGCTACGCCGCGCTCGATGCCGTGAATGCCGTGCCGTTCCTCGATGCCGCAGGCCGCGCGGGCTATCAGAACTTCCTCAAGCAGTATCCGACGCGCGCGTTCGCCGTGTCCGATTCGGGCGCGTGGTCGTGGGCCGAAGGCGGCGACAACCCGATGGCGCTCGCGGTTCAGAACTGCGAAAAGGAAGGCGCGGGCGCGTGCCATCTCTACGCCGTCAATGATTCGGTGGTGTGGAAAGACGGCAGCTCGGCTGCGCCCACTGCGACCGCGCAAGCCACGCCTGATGCTCCCACTGCCGGCGATAGCGAGAGTCACTCGCTCGCGAGCCGCTAAAGATCGAATGATCGCCGCGCACTGACGCGGCGTTTTTTTGCGCGTCGGATCGCGCGTTCCTTCGCGCATCAAACCCCGCGTTGAACACATCGTCCCCCCGCGCTAACCCAATACGCAGACGAAAACACGCGTCGAACTCGCCGCCGCGGCTGAATATCGTCCGGTGAGTCGCGCGACTTTGCCGTCGTCAACCGCATCGAATTATCTCGATTTGATGCGAAACGCCGCGAGCTGCGTCTAACAGCCGTTTAGCTCGTCGACGCGGCCTATATGCATGTACTCCGTTGCCTAGTGCAACGTCGAGCAGAACGCGTTACTCTCACTGCCGTTTTTCCGATTGGCGGCGAGACGTGCAGCGTTTTCTGCTCGTCGATTCGCAATCGGGGTACCTGTCATGTGTTTCTGCATGAACACCGGCCGATGCGCGCCAAGAGAGGCGCATCAACGAACGTTCATGCTACGGAGTGGTTTTGAAAGCATCAGCAACCGAAGACTGGGTCGCACGCAGCCTCAAAGCCGTGTGGCATCCCTGTACGCAGATGAAGCACCATGAGCGCTTGCCGCTCATTCCCGTTGCGCGAGGCAGCGGCGCATGGCTCTACGATCGCGAGGGGCACCGCTATCTCGACGCGATCAGCTCGTGGTGGGTCAATCTGTTCGGGCACGCGAATCCGCGCATCAACGACGCGCTCAAAGCTCAGCTCGATACGCTCGAACACGCGATGCTCGCGGGCTGCACGCACGAGCCCGCGGTCGAACTCGCGGAGCGCTTGGCGCTGCTCACGCACAACACGCTGGGTCATGCGTTCTTTGCGTCGGACGGCGCATCGGCCGTCGAAATTGCGCTCAAGATGAGCTTTCACTATTGGCGCAATCACGGTAAGAGCGAGAAGCGCGAGTTCGTCTGCGTGGCAAACAGCTATCACGGCGAGACGATCGGCGCACTCGGCGTAACCGATGTCGCGCTGTTCAAGGACGCGTACGACCCGCTCATTCGTCATGCGCATGTGGTGGCCTCGCCCGATGCGCGCCAAGCGCGCGAAGGAGAAAGCGCGGCCGATGTCGCGCGCCGTGCGCTCGAAAACGTGCGCACGCTCTTCGAAGCGCGCGCTACGCAAATCGCAGCGCTAATCGTCGAGCCGCTCGTGCAATGCGCGACGGGCATGGCGATGCACGATCCCTCTTACGTCGCGGGGTTACGTGCGCTGTGCGATCAATACGGCGTGCACCTGATCGCCGACGAAATCGCCGTCGGCTGCGGGCGCACCGGCACGTTCTTCGCGAGCGAGCAAGCGGGCGTTTGGCCTGACTTTCTGTGCTTGTCGAAAGGCATCAGCGGCGGGTATTTGCCGCTGTCGATCGTGCTGTCGCGCGACGAAATCTTCGCGGCCTTCTACGACGACGACACCACGCGCGGCTTCTTGCATTCGCACTCGTACACCGGCAATCCGCTTGCATGCCGCGCCGCGCTTGCGACGCTCGACCTGTTCGCGAGCGACAACGTGCTGGCCGCAAACGCGAGCAAAGCGGCGCTGCTCCGCGAAGCGCTGAAGCCGCTCGCGACGCACGAGTCCGTGCGCAATTTCCGTCAATGCGGAACGATCTTCGCATTCGATGCCGTGGTCGAAGGCGCTTCTGCCAAAACCTTCTCGCGCCGCTTCTTTGAAAAGGCGCTCGCCAAGGAACTGCTGCTGCGTCCGATCGGCACGACGGTCTACCTGATGCCGCCATATATTCTGGATGCCGAAGAAATCTCCCTGCTTGCCGCTCGAACACGCGAGACGTTCGAAGCGACGCTAGCGGAAGCGGAGGCACCGTAATGTTCATCCTAGACACGCTCAAAGAAGGCCTTGCCGATCTCGACGCGCGCGGCCTGCGCCGCCGCCGGCGCATCGCCGACACCCCTTGCGGCGCGCACATGCACGTCGACGGCCGCGACATCGTCGGCTTCGCGAGCAACGACTATCTCGGCCTCGCCGGCCACCCCGCGCTCGCTGCCGCGCTCGCCGAGGGCGCCGCGCGCTACGGCGCGGGCAGCGGCGGCTCGCACCTGCTCGGCGGGCACTCGCGCGCGCACGAACAACTCGAAGACGACCTCGCCGAATTTGCGGGCGGCTTCGTCGATGCGCCGCGCGCGCTGTCGTTTTCCACCGGCTACATGGCGAATCTCGCGGCGCTCACTGCGCTCGCGGGCCGCGGCACCACGCTCTTCTCCGACGCGCTCAATCACGCCTCGCTGATCGACGGCGCGCGGCTCGCGCGCGCCGACGTGCAGATCTATCCGCATAACGACGCCGAAGCGCTGGCCGCCATGCTCGAAGCGTCCGACGCCGCGGTGAAAGTGATCGTCAGCGACACGGTGTTCAGCATGGACGGCGACATCGCGCCGCTCGCCGCGCTGCTCGCGCTTGCCGAGCGGCACGGCGCGTGGCTCGTCGTCGACGATGCGCACGGCTTCGGCGTGCTTGGCCCGCAAGGCCGCGGCGCGCTCGCTGCCGCAGCGCTGCGCTCGCCGCATCTCGTCTACATCTGCACGCTCGGCAAGGCCGCGGGCGTGGCGGGCGCGTGCGTGATCGCGCACGAGACGGTAATCGAATGGCTGTTGCAGCGCGCACGTCCGTACATCTTCACGACGGCGTCGCCGCCTGCGGTCGCGCATGCGGTATCGGCCAGCATCAAGATCATCGCGGGCGACGAAGGCGACGCGCGGCGCGCGCACCTCGCGACGCTCATCGAACGCACGCGTGCGATGCTCAAAGCCACGCGCTGGCAGCCGGTCGATTCGCACACCGCTGTGCAGCCGCTCATCATCGGGTCGAACGAAGCCGCGCTTGCCGTCGCTGCGCGTCTCGACGAGGCGGGCCTGTGGGTGCCCGCGATTCGCCCGCCGACCGTGCCGGTGGGCACGTCGCGTTTGCGCATCTCGCTGTCGGCGGCGCACTCTCATGAAGACCTCGCACGTCTGGAAACGGCACTCGCGCAGCTCGACGAGGTGAATCACGCATGAGCGCCCCGCTCTCCCTCTTCGTCACCGGCACCGACACCGAAATCGGCAAGACGCTCGTTTCGTGCGCGCTCTTGCGCGGCTTCACGCGCGAGGGCTTGCGCGCCGCCGCGATGAAGCCGATCGCCGCCGGCGCCTACGAGCGCGACGGTCAATGGCGCAATGAAGACGCCGACCAGCTCGACGCCGCCGCCAGCGTGCTGCTGCCGCCCGAAATCCGCACCCCATATCTGCTGAAAGCGCCTGCGGCGCCGCATATCGTCGCGGCGCAAGAAGGCGTTGCGCTGGAGATCGCGCGCATCGTCGATTGCCATGCGCAAGCGCTCACGCAAGCGGATATCGTCGTCGTCGAAGGCGTCGGCGGTTTTCGCGTGCCGCTCGACGATACGCGCGACACCGCCGATCTCGCAGTCGCACTGAACCTGCCAGTTGTGCTGGTCGTCGGCATGCGGCTCGGCTGCATCAGCCATGCCTTGCTCACCGCCGACGCGATCGCGTCGCGCGGTTTGCACATCGCGGGCTGGGTCGCCAATCGCGTCGACCCGGCGATGGGCTTCGCCGACGAGAACATCGATACGATTCGCGCCTGGCTCGACCGCGAGCATCGCGCGCCGCTGCTCGGCGTCGTGCCGCATCTTGCGTCGACCGCGCCCGATTCCATCGCCGATGCCGCAGCCGATTGCATCGACACCGCCAAACTATTACAGACGCTGCGCACCACGCAGCGCTGAACCCCTTCGACTCATTGCCTACAAGGATTGACGACATGACTCAGCTCCAACCTGCCGCCGACGCCCCGAAGGAAGTCCCCTCGGGGGAGACCGCGAGCGCTACCGCTACTCAAGCCACTCAAGCCGCGAATGCCGGCGGCACGCCGGCGCGCTGGCGCGTGGCCGATGTCGCCGCGCTGTACGAACTGCCGTTCAACGATCTGCTGTTGCGCGCGCAACAGGTTCATCGCGAGCATTTCGACGCGAACGCCGTGCAGCTCTCGACGCTGCTGTCGATCAAGACCGGCGGCTGCGAAGAGGATTGCGGCTACTGCTCGCAATCCGCGCATCACGACACGGGCCTGAAGGCCGAGAAACTGATGGACGTCGAGGTGGTGCTCGAAGCCGCGCGCGCCGCAAAGGCCAACGGCGCGACGCGCTTCTGCATGGGCGCGGCCTGGCGCAATCCGAAGGAGCGTCACATGGAGCCGCTGACCGCGATGGTGCGCGGCGTGAAGGAGATGGGCCTCGAAACCTGCATGACGCTCGGCATGCTCGAAGACGCGCAAGCCAAGGAACTCGCCGACGCCGGGCTCGACTACTACAACCACAACCTAGACACGTCGCCCGAGTTCTATGGACAGATCATTTCGACACGCACCTACCAAGACCGTCTCGACACGCTCGAACGCGTGCGCGACGCGGGCATCAACGTGTGCTGCGGCGGGATCATCGGCATGGGTGAAACGCGCCGCGAGCGCGCGGGCCTGATCGCGCAGCTCGCGAACATGAACCCGTATCCGGAGTCGGTGCCGATCAACAACCTCGTGGCGATCGAAGGCACGCCGCTCGAAAACACCGAACCGCTCGACCCGCTCGAATTCGTGCGCACGATCGCGATCGCGCGCATCACGATGCCGAAGGCGATGGTGCGTTTGTCGGCCGGGCGCCAGCAGCTCGACGACGGGATGCAGGCGCTGTGCTTCCTGGCCGGCGCGAACTCGATCTTTTACGGCGACCAGTTGCTGACGACGAGCAACCCGCAAGCGGAAAAGGATCGCAAGCTGCTTGCGCGGCTTGGCATGCGCGCGGAGGCTGCGCAGCAGATGCCGGTGGAATCGGCGCAGCAGTGCGACCGCGTAACGTCCGCGAACTAAGCGGCGACGTAAGCGAAATCAGCCGCGCGAGCTCTCGCGCGGCTTCAAAGAAAGCGCGGCCGTCGTCCTCGGCCGCGCGCGTCTCTGCTGCAAGCAAAGCGTAATCACACTCCCGCCGCAAACGTTTCACGTAATTTTCTTACCGTTTCTCCACACTTAGCCGACTTCGAACGAGCCGGCGCCATCGCAATCCCCAGCAACCGCCAGCCGCGGCTCGCAGCACTGCCCCCCGTTTATGTGGAGACAACGCATGCGCCTTCGGACGACGGCTACGCTCGCCTTACTCTCAAGCATCGGCCTCATGGGCTGCGGCCCTGACGACGGCTCCGCTTCCTCGAGCGCCACGCCGGCAGCTCATGCTCAGCTGTCGGCTGCGAATGACAACGCCGCGGTCAGCCCCTCAGCCAGTCCAAGCACCAACGCCACAACCAACGCCGGCCCGAACGCAACCAGCCTCGCCGCCGCCCAGCCCGACACGTTCCCGAACGAACCGGCTCCGGTCACCCCCGTCGTGCACTACCCGCCGGAGTCCAGCAGCAACTGAGAGCAACCCAACCGCGGGGCAAGCCGCTCCTTGCGCCCGCACCTCCCCCCAAGCAGAAGGTGAAACCAAATGACCTTGAATAGCCGTCGCCGTTTTCTGCAAACCGTAGCGCAATCCGCCGGCGCCGCCGCCGCGATGACTGTCTTCCCCGAATCGATCCGCCGGGCGCTGGCCGTGCCCGCGGCGTCGCGCACGGGAAGCCTGCGCGATGTCGAACACATCGTCGTGTTCATGCAGGAGAACCGCTCGTTCGACCACTACCTCGGCCACCTGCGCGGCGTGCGTGGTTACAACGACCGCTTCCCGATCCCGCTGCCGAGCGGTCTGCCGGTGTGGAACCAGCCGTCGAAGGAAAACCCGGCGCAGCCCGTGGTGCCGTTTCACCTGAACACGCAGACGACGAGCGCGCAATGCGTGGGCGACCTCGACCACACCTGGTACAAGACGCAAGCCGCGATCGACGCCGGCCGCTACGACCAATGGCCCGCCAACAAGACGGATCTGACGATGGGCTACTACCTGCGTTCGGACATCCCGTTCCACTACGCGCTCGCCGACGCGTTCACCGTCTGCGACAACTACTTCTGCTCGCTGCCCGGCCCGACGCACCCGAACCGCTCGTACTTGATGACGGGGATGATCGACCCGACCGGCACGCAAGGCGGGCCGCTCCTCGACAACAGCGACTTCGTCGACGGCGACGGTCCGCCCTCCTACGCACTGCTGTCGTGGACGACGTATCCCGAGCGGCTGGATGCGGCCGGCATCTCGTGGCAGGTCTACCAGCAGGGCCTGACCGGCGCCGATCCGCTGAACGGCAACTACGGCACCAACGTGCTGATGAATTTCCAGCAGTACATCAATGCGCCGGTCGGCTCGTCGCTGTACAACCGCGCGATGTCCGTCCGCACGATCGACCAACTGAAGGCCGATGTGCAGGCGAACAATCTGCCGCAAGTGTCGTGGCTGCTGCCGCCCGCCGCGTACTCGGAGCATCCGCAGTACACGCCGGCCTACGGCGCCGAGTACCTGTCGAACATTCTCGACGCGCTCACGTCGAACCCCGACGTCTGGAGCAAGACCGTCCTGTTCGTGATGTACGACGAGAACGACGGCTTCTTCGATCACATCGTCCCGCCGCAGCCGGCGACGACACGCGCGCAAGGCCTCTCGACGGTGAGCGTCGACGGCGAGATCCACAACGTCGTGAATCCGCTGCGCGGCGGCAGCTACACCGCCGACGGCTTCCCGTACGGCCTCGGCCCGCGCGTGCCGATGACGGTCGTCTCGCCGTGGACCAAGGGCGGCTTCGTTTGCTCGCAAGTGTTCGATCACACGTCGGTGATCCGATTCATCGAAGCGCGCTTCGGCGTCAACGAGCCGAACATCACGCCGTGGCGCCGCGTCGTGTGCGGCAACCTGACCTCGGCGTTCGACTTCCGCACGCCCGATTCGACGATTCCGCCGCTGCCCGACACGAGCGACTACAAGTCGATCGCCGACAACCAGTGCGCGAACAATCCAAAACCCACCGTGCCGTCGACGCCCGGCGTGGTCGATCCGCAGGAGCCGGGCACGCGCTACGCGCGAGCGCTGCCGTACGAGCTGCACGTGAACGCCCATCTGAAGGCCGAGCAGCACACGCTCAATCTCTCGTTCGCGAACACGGGCGAGCACGGCGCGCACTTCTACGTCTACTCGACGAACCGCACCGATGGCCCGTGGCGTTATACGGTCGAAGCGCACAAGTCGCTGCACGACACGTTCGATCTGTCGGTGACTTCAGGCGTCTATGAATTCACGGTCTATGGTCCGAACGGCTTCGTGCGTCAGTTCGCGGGCACGACCGCGGAGAGCACGCAAGGCGGCGCACACGCGCATGTCGCGAGTCCGGAAGTCGAAGCGGGCTACGACATCGCGAACGGCAACCTGTATGTGAAGATCGTGAACCACGGCAAGGCCGCGATCGAACTGACGGCGGTCGACAACGCCTACGGCGCGCCAACGCGCAGCTTCAGGATCGACTCGGAAGGCGAACACGAGGCACGCTGGGAGCTGCGCTCAAGCCATCACTGGTACGACTTGACGATCTCCGACGGCACGGGCGGCACGTTCCTGCGGCGGCTCGCCGGTCACATCGAGACCGGCCGTCCGAGCTTCTCGGATCCGGCGGCGGTCGCGCCGGTGACGAGTCTCGGCAGCCTGGGGTAACGCAGGGTTGAGCAACCGGCCCCCGCAGCGTGCGGGGGCCGGTTGTTGGCCAATTACGTCGAACCCATCACGATTGCGTCCAGCCGCGCTGGCTCGCCTTGCTTTGATTGTTGGCGATCATCGCATCAGGATTGCCCGCAAAGGAGTACATAGCCGCCGAGTTGGCATCGGACATGCCGGTTTTCTCGCAGAGGTTGCGCATCGGTTCGCTCACGCAATCGTCGACGACGAGCGAATGCACGCCCAGCTCCTTGGCGGCTTGCGCTGCCGCCGCATGATAGGTGTAGCCGATGCCTTTGCCCTGCATCTCGTGCGGCATGTCGATATCGCCGTAGCCGAGCGTCGAGCGATTTCCGTGAACCGGGTCCTCGTTGCTGACGTACATGGTGTGCCTGTACGTGGCGGCCTTGCCATCCTTGGCCGTGTATTGAATGTCGAAATTCACCGTGCGCGAGTCGGCGCTTTTCGGCTGTCGATCGATCGTCACATCTCCATGCGCCGGATTCGAAAAGCGGTATGACGCGCTTGACAGCGTCCGAGACTCAAAGGAAACGGCTTGGGTGCTCGCCACGTTGGAAACAGTCTGCGGCGCCGACGTGCTCGCGCCCGGAGCGCCCAACTCAGACAGCGGCGATTGCAAAATCCGCTGGGACGAAGCGGATTGCGTGGGGTTTGACGATGTACTCGTCGTGAAGCGAGACGAGCGAGTATTCGTGCTTTCCGTGCTTGCCGGTTGGTTGGTCAAGCCTGCCAGCGGCCCGCCTGTTTGCTGACGCTTCGGCCGCGGCGGCGGAGAAAGAGGTGTCGGAAATTGTGGTTCCTCCTGCATTCCCGAAAGATTGGAGGACGACGAATTCCTACTGATTGGCGTGGACACGGCAGGCTCCTTCTGAGGCTAGACCTTCGGCATTAAACGCCCGATGTTAGCTTCGTGAAATAAGGAGACGCGCGAGCAGCGGAAGTACCGTGTTGAAATGCGAAGCGATGATGTATGCAGCGTGCGCGGGCATCCCCCGCACGCTCAAACCAGCGCGTGCGGCGCAAGCTCGAGCGCCTCGTCGCGAAAGCGCAGCGGCGCCGCGCAATGTACGAGCGTATCGACGAAGTACTTCGCGCGCGGCCACGGCCCGTACCCCGCCGCGACGTTGATATGTCCCGCGTCGCCGAGATTCACGAACGCGCTGCCGAGGCGCTGCGCCAGCGCGCGCGCATCGGCAAGCGGCATCCACGGATCGGTTTCGCTGCCGATCACGATCGACGGCACGCCGAGGCGCCGCGCGTCGAACGCACCCGCAAACGCGAATTTCTTCGGACTGGCAGGCGCGACGAACAGCACCCCCGCCACGTTCGACGCATGCGAACCGTGCGCGAGCGCATGCGCGGTCGCGAGACAGCCGAAGCTGTGCGCGGCAAGCACGAACGGCCCCTTCTCGCGCGCGAGCAAGTCGCGCACGGCCTGCGACCAGGTCGCGAGATGCGGCGCATCCCAATCGGCCTGCTCGACGCGCAGCGAACGCGCGAATTGCCGCTCGAGCCAGGTCTGCCAGTGCGCGCCCTCGCTGCCATGGAGGCCCGGTACCGTCACGAGGCGCGGCGGCCACGTCGATTTGGTGCATGCAAGCATTTGCGCTCCCGGCGAGGAATTCGAGCAGGCATTCTCGCGCGCGCCCTCGTCGCGCCGAACCAATTTTTCGTGCTTTGTTTATCGGCGGAAATGGGACCGCTGCGCGCGACGGCGGCTGAAAAAGTAGAATGAAGCCTATTCTTAAATCGGCCGCGTCTTCGCGAAGTAAGGGCCGGCTCATATTCGAACGATATGAAGATTCTGTTCTACTCGTCGCATGACGACACGTCCGCGTGGCTCAACGATTTGGCCCAGGCGCTGCCACGCGCCGACTTGCGCGCATGGAAGCCGGGCGACACGGCTCCCGCCGACTACGCGATCGTCTGGCGTCCGCCCCGTGAATTGTTTGCTCACCGTCCGGGCTTGCGCGCGGTGTTCAATCTCGGCGCGGGCGTCGATGCGATCCTCGCGCTCGAACACGCGCATCCGGGCACGCTGCCGCGCGAAGCGGCGCTCGTGCGGCTCGAAGACACCGGCATGGCCGCGCAAATGGCCGAATACGTCACGCACGCCGTGCTGCGCTACATGCGCCGCTTCGACGAGTACGCGCGCCAGCAGGCCGAGCGCCGCTGGCACGTGCTCGAACCGCACGCGCGCCGCACCTTCACCATCGGCGTGCTAGGTCTCGGCGTGCTCGGTACGCACGTCGCGCAGACGCTCGCGTCGTTCGGTCTGCCGGTGCGCGGCTACAGCCGCAGCGCCAAACGCATCGACGGTGTGACCGCCTATGCGGGCGCGGAGCAGCTCGACGCGTTTCTCGACGGCGTGAAGGTGCTCGTGAATCTGCTGCCAAGCACTACCGATACGCACGGCGTGCTGAACCGCAACACGTTCGCTAAGCTTGCGCGTGGTGCGTACCTCGTGAACGTCGCGCGCGGCGCTCATTTGGTCGAAGAAGACCTGCTCGAAGCATTGAAAGACGGTCAAATCGCAGCAGCGACGCTCGACGTGTTCCGCAAGGAACCGCTTGGCGCCGACCATCCGTTCTGGAACGAGCCGCGCATCACGATCACGCCGCACATCTCCGCTGAAACGCTGCGCGAAGAAAGCGTGCAGCAGGTGGCGCTTAAGATCGAGGCGCTCGAACGTGGCGAAGCGATCAGCGGCATCGTCGATTTGGCGCGCGGGTACTGAGCGCGCACAGACACACAACACCTAGGAGAAGGAGACAACCATGTCCATCCCCAGCGCAGTGAAGATCGTCGAAGTCGGCCCCCGCGACGGGCTGCAGAACGAAAAAGAATTCGTGGCGACCGACGTCAAGATCGAGCTCGTCAACCGGCTTGCCGCAGCGGGCTTCAAGAACGTCGAGTCGGCGTCGTTCGTGTCGCCGAAGTGGGTACCGCAGATGGCCGATGGCGCCGAAGTGATGAGCGGCATCGAACGCCGCGCAGGCACGATCTACTCGGTGCTGACGCCCAACCTGAAAGGCTTCGAAGGCGCGCTCGCCGCGCGTGCCGATGAGATCGTGATCTTCGGCGCAGCGAGCGAAGCGTTCTCGCAGAAGAACATCAACTGCAGCATCGCGGAAAGCATCGCGCGCTTCGAGCCGGTCGTCGCGGCGGCGAAGGAGCACGGCTTGCGCGTGCGCGGCAGCGTGTCGTGCGCGCTTGGCTGCCCGTATCAGGGCGAGGTGCCGGTGGCGTCGGTGGTGGACGTCGTCGAGCGCTTTGCCGCGCTCGGTTGCGACGAGATCGATATCGCCGATACGATCGGCGTCGGCACGCCGAAGCGCACGCGCGAGGTGTTCAGCGCCGTGACGCAATCGTTCCCGCGCGAACGGCTCTCCGGCCACTTCCACGACACCTACGGGCAAGCGCTCGCGAATATCTACGCGGCGCTCTTCGAAGGCATCGAGATTTATCACGCATCGGTGGCGGGGCTGGGCGGCTGTCCGTATGCGAAGGGCGCGACCGGCAACGTCGCGACCGAGGACGTGCTGTACCTGATGAACGGCCTCGGCATCGAAACCGGCATCGATCTCGATCAAGTCGTCGCGATCGGCGATTTCATCTCGACGTCGATTGGCCGCGCGAACGTATCGCGCGCCGGCAAGGCATTGCTCGCGAAAGCGCGCAGCCAGGCCGCATGCTCATAAGCACTCGATGCACTCCGTCACATTCACTCTGCGATAACAATTTTCTCTATGTCGGACGAAGCCTTTACCGAACCGAGCAGCGACCAGACGCTCC
This sequence comes from Trinickia camelliae, assembly GCF_053525655.1. NCBI lineage: Bacteria > Pseudomonadati > Pseudomonadota > Betaproteobacteria > Burkholderiales > Burkholderiaceae > Trinickia > Trinickia camelliae. Next base: position 43,947 of record NZ_JBCHAA010000021.1, on the reverse strand, counting down.
CCGATAGCGCCCGCCGCGTCGCGCAACTGCTGCGCGAGCGCGGGCACACCAAATCCGTCGTGATGCTGCCGGAAACCGGCAAGACCTCCGCCGAAGCGGCCGCGGGCCTTGGCTGCTCGGTCGCGCAGATCGCGAAGTCGATCCTGTTCCGGCGCCGCGAAGACGATGCGCCGGTGCTGGTCGTGGCGAGCGGCGCGAATCGCGTCGACGAAAAGAAAGTCGCGCAGCAAGTCGGCGACATCGCGCGCGCGGACGCGAAGTTCGTGCGCGAGAAGACCGGCTATGCGATCGGCGGCGTCTGCCCGATCGGGCACGCCACGCCGCCCGTCACGCTGATCGACGCCGACTTGCTCGAACTCGACAGCCTGTGGGCCGCGGCCGGCCATCCGCATGCGGTGTTCAATCTCTCGCCGCAGGAACTCGTCGCTTTGACGGGCGCGCCCGTGGCCGACGTGGCGCTGCGCGACGCATGACGACCTCCGAAGCGACCCAACCCGAAGCTCAGGACGCGCCGCCGACGCCCGCCGTGCCGTCGCCGTGCATCAACGTGTGCAAGATGAACGCCGACACGCAATGGTGCGACGGGTGCCTGCGCACGATCGACGAGATCCGCGCGTGGTCGAAGCTCGACGACGACGGCAAGCGCGCCATCTGGGCGGAACTCGATCTGCGGCATGCGTCGCTGATGGAACAGCGCAAGGCGGCCGCGCCATGAACGAGCCGGCACGCGTCGTGCAGATCGGCGAAACGTGCAGCAGCACGCTCACGCTACCGGTCGAATCGATCAAATCGTTCGCGACGCTCGTCAACGATTTGAACCCGCTGCATCACGACGACGCATTCGCCGCGCGAAGCCGGTTCGGCGGCATCATCGCGTCGGGCACGCAGCCGACTGCGCATTTCATGGCCCTCGTCGCGACGCACTTTTCGAGCTACGCGCAAGGGCTCGGCCTCGAATTCGATATCAAGCTGAAGAAAGCGGTGCTGGCGGGCGATACGCTGACGTTCTCGTGGCGTGTCACCGACGCCTATTGGAAGCCGAGTCTGAACGGCGATCTCGTGACGCTCGAAGGCACCGTGATCAATCAGCGCGGGGAAATCGCGCTAACGGGCCGCGCGACCATTCTTGCGATGGCGAACTGACATTCCGGCCGACAAAAAAGAAAGCCGCGCGCCTTGGGTGGCGTGCGGCGGAATTTTTTTTAACGTGATCAGCGTCGGTTTCAATGATACGGGCGGCTCACTCGAATCGCATCGGTAATTTCCCTACAGACTGCTGACATTTTGTCTATTGGCGTCTTTTGTCGATGCTTTGCGACGAAACGCTCTGTCTTAACGTAAGTTAGCGTAATGCTTCGCCAACTTTATTTCGACATCCGAAGCAAATTCTGAAGCAACTTACGTCGACTCAGGTTGACCTCAGGTTGACGACAGCCGCCGCTGCGGCACGATGCGCCAGCCAAGATTTACGCCCGCCGCCGCAAGCAGAATCAACACGGCGCCCGCGACTTGAATCCACGCGAGCGATTGCCCGAACGCCACACGGTCGACGATGATCGCGACGATCGGATAGATGAACGACAGCGCGCCCGTCATTGCCGTCGGCAGCTTTTGAATGGCGCCGTACAGCAGCACATACATGACGCCGGTGTGGACGACGCCGAGCGTCCCGAGCTGGAGCCAGTGCGCGGGTGTCGTCGGCAGCGCGTCGAAGTGCACGAGCGGCGCGAGCATCAGTGCGCCGAGCACGACCTGGATCAGCGCGATCAGATGCGGGGGCGTACCCTTCAAGCGCTTGGTGACGATCGACGAGATTGCATAGAGGAAGGCCGCGCCGAGCGCGAGCGCCACGCCTTCGAGATACTCGCCCGGTACCGCCAGCACTGCCGGCTCCACACGCACGACGAACACGAGACCGACGAACGCCACGACGAGCCACGCGATCGTCGATGCCGTCACGCGCTCGCGAAACACGATCGCGCCAAGTGCGACGAGCATGAACGGCTGCGTGTTGTAGACGGCGGTCGCCATCGAAATCGACGCGCGCGAATACGCCGCGAACAGCAGTAGCCAATTGCCGACGATCGCCGCGCCCGCGAGCGCGACGAGCCCGAGCATCCGCCACGAAAACCATTCACGCCGTATCAGCCCGAGCGCGAGGCAGATGGCGAAGAGCGTCGCCGCGCCGAACACGCAGCGAAAGAACACCACATTGATGGACGATTGCTGCGACGAGACGACGAGCCAGCCGATCGTGCCCGACATCAGCATGGCGGCGGTCATTTCGGCGGCGCCGCGCCGGATTTCCTGGGTAGCCATGGCGATTTTTCTTTCCCGGTTCAAACTCGATAGTCCCGAGTGTAGACATTTGAATCGCCGCAATACATGGCTAAACTAAGGTGATTACACGACCTCAGCTAATTATCGAAGGTGAAAATGCCAAAACGCCTTTACACCTCGACGGCGCCCGCCTCCCTCGACGAAACCGATCGCGAACTGCTGTCGGCGCTCGCCGAAGATTCGCGCATCGCGGTGAGCGAGCTGGCCCGGCAGGTCGGGCTGTCGGCGCCTAGCACGGCCGAGCGGCTGCGGCGGCTCGAAACGCTTGGCATCATCGAGCGCTTCACCGTCCAAATCGACCCGCGTGCGCTCGGCTACACGCTGCAAGCGATCGTGCGCGTGAAGCCGCTGCCGGGGCAGTTGCACCTGGTCGAAGAAGTGATCCGCCGCATCCCCGAGTTCGTCGAATGCGACAAGGTGACCGGCGACGACTGCTTCGTCTGCCGTCTGGTGCTGCGCTCGATCGAGCAGCTCGACGAGATTCTGTCGAAGGTGACCGAGCGCGCCGAAACGAGCACGGCGATCATCAAGTCGACGCCGGTGCCGCGCCGCCTGCCGCCGCTGCAGCCACCGCAAGCGGTTCCGGCGGGGCTTGCGGAGACAGGAGCACCGGCGCCTTCATTGGCGTCCCCAGCCACGCCGTCGCCCGCGCCGTCCGTGCGCGGGCGCAGCAAACGCTAGCTTTCAGCCGGCTCGTTCGCCTCGAAGAACGACAGCATCTCCGCGACGAGCTCGTCGGGCGCTTCTTCGGGGATGTAGTGCCCGCACGGCAGCGCCCGGCCGCTGACATCGCGCGCCACGTGCCGCCACTCGGCGAGCGGATCGAAGCAGAGCTCGATTACGCCCTCCTCGCCCCACAGCACACGCAGCGGGCAACTGACCTTGTGCCCGCACTCCTCGTCCGCGCGGTCGTGCACGAGATCGATCGTCGCCGACGCGCGGTAGTCCTCGCACATCGCATGCACCGCGCCCGGCTGGCGCAGCGCGTCGCGATAGGCCGCGAGCGCGTCGGGCGCGAACGGCGCCAAACCCGCATGGCGGCTGCCCATCACGCGATCGACGTAAATGTCCGGGTCCGCGCCGATCAGTTTTTCGGGCAAGGGCTCGGGCTGGATCAGGAAGAACCAGTGGAAGTACTTGGTCGCGAACGTGCGATCGGTGCCCTCGTACATCGCGAGCGTCGGCGCGATATCGAGCAGCATCAGGCGTTCGACGGCATCCGGGAAATCGAGCGCCATCCGGTGCGCGACGCGCGCGCCGCGATCGTGCGCACAGACGAGAAACTGGTCGAAGCCGAAATGGCGCATCACGGCGACTTGGTCCGCCGCCATCGCGCGCTTCGAATAGGGAACATGCGCCGCGTCGCTAGCGGGCTTGGCCGACGCGCCGTAGCCGCGCAAGTCGGTGGCGATCACCGTGAAATGCTGCGCGAGCTGCGGCGCGCAGCGATGCCAGATCATGTGCGTTTGCGGATGACCGTGCAGCAACAAGAGCGGCGGTCCCGATCCGCCTTTGACCCCGTAGATATCGACACCCGCAACGTTGACATGAAACGGCGAGAAATCCGGAAAGGCCATAACGTCCCCTCGATTGTCGTAGTAGGCCCTTCACATTCTATGAGCGGCTCGTGACGCCAGGCCGTGCGATGGGGCACGAAACCGTAGAAGCAGAGCACTCACTCCAAGTTGAAACCGTGCTGCTCGCTGTCAAAATTCCCCTATAATCGAACGACCGTTCATTTTGTTTGCGACGCAACGGCGAGCATGGGCCGATAGCTTTCTAAATGCTGTCGATGGTTTTCTTCCTATGTCGTCCGGCCGACAGCGTCGCGAGCCCCGCATCGCTACACTCATATCGCCGCGCGCATTCCCGAGCGTGCCGGCGCCCTAAAGGAGACTGCGTCATGGCCTTGCCCGCCGCCCTGCAAAATCTCGCGCTGCCCGTCGTCGCTTCGCCGATGTTCATCGTCAGCTATCCGGAACTCGTGCTTGCGCAGTGCAAGGCGGGGATCGTCGGCTCGTTCCCGGCGTTGAACGCCCGCCCGGCCGAATTGCTCGACGAATGGCTCACGCAGATTCAGGAACAGCTCGCCGCGCACAAGGCGGCGAACCCGGGCGCCGCCATCGGCCCGATTGCGGTGAACCAGATCGTTCATCAGTCGAATGCGCGGCTCGAACACGACGTGCGCGTGTGCGTCGAGCACAAGGTGCCGATCTTCATCACGAGCCTGCGCGCGCCGGCAAAGGAAATCGTCGACGCCGTGCACAGCTACGGCGGCATCATCCTGCACGACGTCATTAACCTGCGCCATGCAAACAAGGCGCTCGAAGCGGGCGTCGACGGCCTGATCCTCGTCGCCGCGGGCGCAGGCGGGCACGCGGGCACGACCTCGCCGTTCGCGCTCGTCGGTGAAGTGCGGCGCATCTTCGACGGCCCGATCGTGCTGTCGGGCGCGATCGCCAACGGCGGCTCGATCCTCGCCGCGCAAGCCATGGGCGCCGATCTCGCCTACATGGGCACGCGCTTCATCGCGACGAAAGAGGCGCACGCGGTCGAAGGCTACAAGCAGGCGATCATCAACTCGAACGCTGCCGACATCATCTACACGAACCTTTTTACGGGCGTGCACGGCAACTACATCCGCGAGAGCATCGTGAGCGCGGGCCTCGACCCGGACGCGCTGCCCGAGTCCGACAAGTCCGCGATGAACTTCGCGAGCGACAAGGCGAAAGCGTGGAAAGACATCTGGGGCGCGGGGCAAGGCGTCGGGTTGATGAACGACGTGCCGTCGGTGGATGAGCTCGTTGCGCGGTTGAAGCGCGAGTATGAGGACGCGAAGGAGCGGCTCTCGATTCGGCGTTGAGCGACGTTGTCGAGCGCCGTTGTTTAGTGCAATACGAAGCAGAACCGGCAGGGACAATGCGAGCGCCTGCCGCCTTCGCTACGGTAGGAGAACTTGACCCGCCGGCCGCCCATCGCGGCGGCCGCTCCCCTCACATATTCCGCCGGTACTGCCCGCCCACCTCGAACAGCGCATGCGTGATCTGCCCGAGCGAGCAGACCCGCACCGCATCCATCAGCACCGCAAACACGTTCTCGTCGTCGATCACGGCGTGCTGCAGGCGTTGCAGCATGTGCGCCGACTCGCCTTGATGCCGCGCCTGGAACGCACGCAAGCGCGTTAGCTGGCTCTGTTTTTCCTCCTGCGTCGAGCGCTGCAACGGGATCGGCGGCGGCGCTTCATGCGGATGCGCCGACAAAAACGTGTTCACGCCGACGATTGGATACGAGCCGTCGTGCTTGCGATGCTCGTACAGCATCGATTCGTCCTGGATGCGCCCGCGCTGATAGCCCGTCTCCATCGCACCAAGCACGCCGCCGCGCTCGGTCAGCCGGTCGAATTCGGCGAGCACCGCCGCTTCGACGAGATCCGTCAGCTCCTCGACGATGAAGCTGCCCTGATTCGGGTTCTGATTCTTCGCGAGCCCCCATTCGCGGTTGATGATCAACTGGATCGCCATCGCGCGGCGCACCGAGTCTTCGGTCGGCGTCGTGATCGCTTCGTCGAATGCGTTGGTGTGCAGCGAATTGCAGTTGTCATAGATGGCGATCAGCGCCTGCAGCGTCGTGCGGATGTCGTTGAAGTCGATTTCCTGCGCGTGCAAGCTGCGGCCCGACGTCTGCACGTGGTACTTGAGCTTCTGGCTGCGCTCGTTCGCACCGTACTTGTCGCGCATCGCCACCGCCCAGATGCGGCGCGCCACACGCCCGAGCACCGTGTATTCGGGCTCCATGCCGTTCGAGAAGAAGAACGAGAGGTTCGGCGCGAAATCGTCGATGGACATGCCGCGTGCGAGATACGCCTCCACGTACGTGAAGCCGTTCGCGAGCGTGTACGCGAGCTGCGAGATCGGGTTCGCGCCGGCCTCGGCGATGTGATAGCCGGAGATCGACACTGAGTAAAAATTGCGCACGCCGTGCTCGACGAAGTACGCCTGGATGTCGCCCATCACCTTCAGGCTGAACTCCGTCGAGAAGATGCAGGTGTTTTGCCCCTGGTCTTCCTTCAGGATGTCGGCCTGCACGGTGCCGCGCACGTTTTGCAGCGCGTGAGCACGTGCCGCGGCGACTTCGTCCGGCTTGGGTTTGCGACCTTCGGCGGCGCAGCGCGTCTCGAGACGCTCGATCTGTTGATCGATCGCGGCGTTGAAGAACATGGCGAGGATCGTCGGCGCGGGGCCGTTGATCGTCATCGACACCGACGTCTGCGGCGCGCACAAATCGAAGCCGTCATAGAGCGTCTTCAGATCGTCGAGCGTCGCCACCGATACGCCCGAATTGCCGACCTTGCCGTAGATGTCGGGCCGTTCGTGCGGCTCCTCGCCATAGAGCGTCACCGAATCGAACGCGGTGGAAAGGCGCTTCGCGGGCATCCCCTCGGACAGCAGCTTGAAGCGCCGGTTGGTGCGCAGCGGGTCGCCCTCGCCCGCGAACATCCGCGTCGGGTCTTCGTTTTCGCGCTTGAACGGAAACACGCCCGACGTGAACGGGAAATGGCCGGGGAGGTTTTCGAGCGAGAGCCAGCGCAGCAGCTCGCCCGGGTCGGCGAACTTCGGCAGCGATACCTTGCGGATCGACGTGCCCGAGAGCGTCGTGATCGAAAGCGTGGTGCGGATCTCGCGGTCGCGGACCTTGACGACGTGTTCGTCGCCGGAATAGGCGGCGACCGTCTTCGGCCATGCCGCGAGCAGCGCCTTTTCGCGTTCGCCGAGCCGGGAATCGCGCGCGGCGATCAAGAGGTCTAGGGAAGCGATGGCTTTCTGACTCGTGGAGCGTGCGTTCTCCGGCGCATCGATTGCGTCCGTCGCGACGGATGCCGCAACCGCGTCCGAGGCTTCGGCAGCCTTCGGTCCAGTAGCAGCGTTTGATGCCTGTGCTTCTTCGATCACCATCCGCCGCGCTTCGCTCAATTGCCAGCGCTCGCGAGCGACGCGCGCCTGCGCTTCGACCCGCGTCCGATAAGCGCGCGCCGTCTCAGCCACCTCCGACAGATAGCGCACACGCGACGGCGGCACGATCGCATGACGCTCGCTCGAATAACGCACGCTCGTCTTCGGCAGCCGTCCGCCGCCCTCGCGCAAGCCGCACGCGGCGAGCGACGCCGCAACCTGCTGATACAGCGCGGTCACGCCGTCGTCGTTGAAGTGCGACGCGATCGTGCCAAATACCGGCATCGCGTCGGGCGGCGTGTTCCACGCTTCGCGATTGCGCTGGACTTGCTTGGCGACGTCGCGCAGCGCATCAGCGGCGCCCTTGCGGTCGAACTTGTTGATCGCGACGAAATCGGCGAAGTCGAGCATGTCGATTTTTTCGAGCTGGCTCGCGGCGCCGAACTCGGGCGTCATCACGTAAAGCGACTTGTCGGCGTAGGGCACGATGCCCGCATCGCCCTGCCCGATGCCCGAGGTCTCGACGACGATCAAGTCCACGCCCGCCGCGTTGCACGCGATGATCGCGTCGGGCAGCGCCTCCGCGATCTCCATCGACGCGCCGCGCGTCGCGAACGAGCGCATGAAGACGCGCGGCCCGCGCCCCCAGTCGCCGATCGCGTTCATGCGAATGCGGTCGCCGAGCAGCGCGCCGCCGGACTTGCGGCGTGACGGGTCGATCGCGAGCACGGCGATCGTCAGCGCGTCGTCGTAGTCGAGGCGGAAGCGCCGCACGAGCTCGTCGGTCAGCGACGACTTGCCCGCGCCGCCCGTCCCCGTCACGCCGAGCACCGGCACCTGCGCGGCCGCTGCGCGTTCCGCGAGCGCCGTGCGCGTGGCGGCGTCGGCCTGTCCGCTTTCGAGTGCGGTGATGAGCTGGGCGAGCTGGCGGAAACGGCCGGCACTGCCTTGCCCAAGCTGCGCCGCCAGTGCATCGGCGTTGATCGCGTCGACTGTCGCGCGCGGCGACTTCGACGCGCGCGCGATCATGTCGTCGATCATCCCTTGCAGCCCGAGCCGCTGGCCGTCCTGCGGCGAATAGATGCGCTCGACGCCGTAGCGCTGCAGCTCGTGGATCTCATCGGCGACGATCACGCCGCCGCCGCCGCCAAACACCTTGATGCGCTCGCCGCCGCGCTCGCGAAGCATGTCGACGAGGTACTCGAAATACTCGACGTGCCCGCCCTGGTAGCTCGACACGGCGACGCCGTCGGCGTCCTCTTCGAGCGCGGCGTTCGCGACATCGGCGACCGAGCGGTTGTGGCCGAGGTGGATCACCTCGACGCCGCTCGCCTGAAGAATGCGGCGCATGATGTTGATCGACGCGTCGTGGCCGTCGAACAGTGCGGCGGCGGTCACGAAACGCAGACGCGGCGTGGACGGCGGCTTGTGGCCGCTCGTGCGCTGCGGCATCGAAAGATCGGTCATGTCTCCCCCGGGGATCGAGCGGGTGTTTTTTGCAGTATAGGCAAACGTCCGGGGAGGTTGACGTTCGCGTCAAGACAAAGCAAAGCGCGCGCCGCTGACGCGCGGCAATTCGGCGGGCCGAAAGCGAAGTCTCAGCGCGCCGCCGCGCGAATCTCCTCGAGCGACGGCCACAGCGGCTTGCCTGCAAACCGCGCCGCCATGAAGTCGACGAACGAGCGCACTTTCGCCGACACATGACGCCGGCTCGCATAGACGGCATGGATCGGCAGCTCGCGCGGCGGCACCGCGTCGACGAGGATCGGCACGATGCGCCCTTGCGCAATATCGTCGCCGATCACTTCGGTGCCGAGCCGCGCAATGCCCACGCCCGACAGCACGACGACGCGCTGCGCCTCGAGATGCGCGACGACGAGATTGCCCGCGATCGGCACGCGCGCCCCATCGGGCCCGCTCGGCAGCCAGTCGACGGCGGGCATGTTCCGGTACTGAATGAAGTTGTGCTTCGCGAGGTCGTCGATGGTGCGCGGCGTGCCGTGGCGGCTCAGATACTCCGGCGACGCGCACAGCACGATGTGCGCGGTCGCGAGCTGCCGCGCGATCAGCGACGACGACTTCAGCCCGAACGGCGACGCGCGGATCGCCACGTCGAACCCCTCCTCGATCAACTCGACGACGCGATCGGACAGCTCGACTTCGGTCGTCACCTGCGGATGCTTCGCGGCATAGTCGGAGACCGCGGCCATCACGTAGCGCAAGCCGAACGCCGATAGCGACGACACCCGCAGCCGCCCCTGCGGCACGATGCTCGCGGCGCTGACCGCCTGCTCGGCCTCGTCGAGTTCCGCGAGCACCTGCGCGAGCCGCTCGTAGTACTCGCGGCCGGCCTCGGTCGGCGCGACGCGGCGCGTGGTCCGGTTCAGAAGCCGCGCGCCAAGCTGCTGCTCGAGATGCATCACGTGCTTGCTCGCCATCGCCGCGGACATCTCCATGCGTTCGGCCGCGCCGACAAAGCTGCCCACCTCGACGACATAGCGGAACACTTTCATGCTGACGAGGGTATCCATGGCAATCGCTCGCAATAAGAATGAATCGACCGGGTTGGCCGCACTTTATCAAAGTCGCGTAGGCAAAGAAGAACGGCGCGACTGACGAGCCAAAGCGCTGCCACGGGCATCGACTCCGAGTCCGGGCGTCCTTCCGGCACAGGTATCGGGAAAATACCTAAGAAATGCACTCCCATTGACTGACAACACTGCGCTATAAAGGCAATGTTGTCTTACAACACGCATCCGATTCGATCCGCAACGACGTCCCAACACGCGCCAGCCCGCGCGAGATCAGGAACCACGATGGATATGAGCCGCACCGCCGCCCGCATCGCCACCCGAACCCACGTCCGGTATGGCGTGCTCCTGATGCTCTTCGTCGTCACGACGCTCAACTACGCGGACCGCGCGACGCTCTCGATCACCGGCGCGGTCATCCGCAAGGAATTCGGCGTGGACGCGGTGCAGATGGGCTACATCTTCTCGGCGTTCGGCTGGGCTTATGTGCTCGCGCAGCTGCCGAGCGGCTGGCTGCTCGACCGCTTCGGCGCGCGCCGCGTCTACGCGGCCAGCATCTTCTTCTGGTCACTCTTCACGCTGCTGCAGAGCGCGATCGGGATCGCGGGCAGCGCGGCGGCCACAGTGGCCGCGCTGTTCGTCCTGCGCTTCGCGGTGGGCATCGCCGAGGCGCCGGCGTTTCCCGCGAACGGCAAGCTCGTCGCGACCTGGTTCCCGACGGCTGAGCGCGGCACCGCGTCGGCGGTTTTCAACTCGGCACAGTATTTCGCCGCTGTCCTCTTCACGCCGCTGATGGCGTGGATCACCCACGCGTTCGGCTGGCAGCACGTCTATCTGGTGATGGGCGCGGCCGGTGTCGCGCTGGCGTTGGTGTGGCTGAAATTCATGCACAGCCCCGCCGACCATCCGCGTATCAGCCAGGCGGAGCTCGATCTCATCGAAGAGGGAGGCGGCGTCGTGGGCGCGCCAAGGAAAGCCGTGCCTTCCGCCGCCAGCAACGGAACAAGCACGGCGAGCTGGCAGATCTTCAAGGAGTTGCTCGCCAATCGCATGCTGCTCGGCGTGTATCTGGGCCAATACTGCATCACCGTGCTCACGTATTTCTTCTTGACCTGGTTTCCGCTCTATCTCGTCCAGGCCCGCCACATGTCGATCCTGCAAGCGGGATTCGTCGCCTCGATCCCGGCGATCTGCGGGTTCACGGGCGGCGTCCTCGGCGGCGTCTTGTCCGATTGGCTGATCAAGCAAGGCTGCTCGCTCACCGTCGCGCGCAAGGTGCCGATCGTCGGCGGCATGCTGCTGTCGGTCTGCATCGTCGGATGCAACTATGTGAGCGCCGACTGGATCGTCGTCGCTCTGATGGCGCTCGCTTTCTTCGGCAAGGGCATCGGCGCGCTCGGCTGGGCAGTCGTCGCCGATACGGCGCCAAAGCAGGCGATCGGATTGTCGGGCGCCATTTTCAACACGTTCGGCAACACGGCCGGCATCGTCACGCCGATCGCGATCGGCTACATCGTGAGCGCGAGCGGCTCGTTCGAGGGCGCGCTGATCTTCGTCGCGGCTCACGCACTGCTTGCGGTGTTCAGCTATCTCGTGATCGTGAAAGACATCAAGCGAGTTCAGCTTTCCGCACAGGCGCTCGTCAATTGAAGCGCATCAATTGAAAACGGCCCGGTCGCCAATGCGACCGGGCCGTCGTCCAACCTAGGCCACCGTGCTGGGCCGTTCCGTAATCCGGACCGAACGGCACAAGCTCGGCCTTTCGGCCAAGCACACTGCCCGCGCTTAGAACTTCGCGCGAATGCCCGCACCGAAGGTGTTGCCGTCCGACAGGCCGCTCAAGCGGTCGTTCATATAGGCCGCGTAGACATCGGTGCGCTTGGACAGCGGGTAGTCGTAGCCGAGCGCCCAAGTCTTGCGGGTCTGGTCGAAGCCGCCCCCATCGCGCGAGTAAGCAAACGACGCCATCACCGTGCCCGGGCCCACCGGCACCGTGACACCGCCCTGCCCCGTGTTGACGTGCCAGCTGCCGCTCACGAGTTCGTCGTTCTTCGTGTACATGTACTGCGCGTAGAACTTCACGAATTTCAGGTCATAGGATGCGCCAAACTGGCCAACACTTTGGCTCTTGAACGCGACTGCCGTGCCGAACGGGCTGACTGTCGCCAAATCGCCCGGCGTGTTGTTGAAATTCACGTACTGGAACACGCCGGTCGCGGCGAACGGGCCGTGGAAATACAGGAACTGAGCGCTCCACTTCTTAGCGCCGTTATTGCCGGCGCTATTGCCGAGCCCGTACATCACGCTGCCCGACAGACCGTTGAAGTCAGGCGTCGCGTACTGCACCGCATTGTTCCAGCCCGAATCGCCGACCACGCCGGTGTCCGTCGTATAGGTCGCGCCGGTCGGAATCGCCGTGTTGCCGAGGAAGGTGTGCCACACCATCGGCGAGAACTCGTACGAATCGCTGAACGGGTTGAAGAGAATCGTCGAGATGAAGAGCTGCGTCGTCAGACGGCCCGCGGTCACGGTACCGTAAGGCGACTCGATGCCGACATAGGCGTTGCGCGAGAAGAACGTATCGCCCGTGAAGCGGCCGTAGTTACCGTTTTGCGGCAGGAAGAAGTCTTCCAAGGTGAAGATGGCCTTGTAGCCGCCGCCCAAGTCTTCCGAGCCCTTCAAGCCCCAGTACGACGTCGACATGCCGCCGCCGGAAACCTGCCACGCATTCTGCTGGCCGGGAAACTTCTGATTCCCGACCCATGTATCGACCTGGCCGTACAACTGAACGCTTGATTGCGCGTGCGCCGCGGTACCCGCAGCGAGCAAGCCGGCCACGGCTGCGCACTTGAAGCTGGTTTTCAGCGTACGGCTGACGATTGCTTTCATACGATCTCCTGTCTTTTTCAAAAGTAAGCGTTGACGGGCGCGGGGGCGGTTCGCGCGAACTGTTTAGTTGGCCGTTCGATGTTCAGCTGTCGATCCGGAGTTAGCGCTTTAGCTGTCGACCTAAGTTGGCGCTTTAGCGCTTACTTGGGTCCCATGCAAAGCTCTTACTCCGGTCCCATGCAGGGCTGTCGATCCGGTTGTGGGCGAGGATCATCTTTACGGACCATTTTTCTGGACAAAAATGGGTTCGCTTATTGCGGGTATAGCGAACCCATTAATTGCCCTTTGATTTGTCTTGCTTATCGAGCGCTGCTGCAGACGAACATCGAAGGCAATGGCCCGCAATGCCGCGTCAGCGGCTGATCTGGCCGGCATTCAGGCGCAACGCTATCGTCGCCGAAAGCCGCGGGGTCGCAATATTATTTTGAAAAGAGGGGGTCGATCAACGGTACGAAACCGCCGGAGATGCAGAAAAGTGTGGCGTGATTACGTCACTTTGGATGCCGCATCGCGGCTTGCGGGAGAGGGAGGGCTGGCTGACGGGCGGCAACCCGCAGCCGTCGACGGCGCGTGGCGCGTGGCGCGCCGTAGTCAGTTGCGGTAGGGGGAAGGCGCGGGAGGATGCGGGACTTCGCTGGGCGGACGCGGCACGTAGCGCGATGGATCGCGCTCCTCGTTGTAGCGAGTGACGTCCGCGCGAATCGAGCCCGATCTCATATAGGGCGGGTTGGGGTCTTGGCGCTGAAACGGCCGCGTGACCTCGCTGACGGGGCGAATTGGCGTGCCGTACACCGGATCGCGACCGCCCGGGGTGCCGGACGGCCCCATCCAAGACCCGCCGCCGGCCGCCTCGCGCGGATTCTGACCGGGGCCTGCCGCGCGACGCTGCGCTGCGTAACCGCGCGAATCGGCCCGGGGTGCATGCGTGGTGGGGCCGCCGGAGGCGCGCATGCCGCCCGCGTGGTATCCGCCGCCCCCGCCGCCCCCGCCGTGACCCGATTGCGGCGGCTGTGCGTGGGCGAACGACAGCACGGTCGCGCAAAACGCGCCCACTGCCCAACGTCCAACGATTCGAAAACCCATTTCCGCCATGATCGATATGTCTGCAAACCCTTCCCGCTACACCTGCCCAAACAGGGTGCACAGCAACGGAAAACAAACGTCATACTGACTTGTATTGCTCACACAACTGTGCTCCGAAGAGCTTTCCAGCAGTAATTTATGGGCCGCTCGAAAACGTGTCGAGGCAAAAAGTGTTAGACCCGGGCCAGGGTTGTAACGCCTTGTTACTGCGTTGAATTTGTAGTGTTTTCCCTAGATCGAGACGCCTTCTGCACGCTCGGATTTTGTGCGAAAGAGGTCATTGTTACCGTCGCCGGCGAACACGATGGGTATGGTCACGCTTGTTGCTTGCAAGCGACGTATGACGGCGCTGGTGCCCTGCCGCGATGCACACCGCCCTATTGCACCACCCGGCACCACCCGCCTCGCCGCGACCCCAGGCTCATGTGCATCGGTCATCAATCAACAATTTAAATGAATTTGTATTTTCAATAGCACGGCCCGACAATAACGCCAATGCTTTTGTGGGCGAAGTCCGCCCCACCACGCAACCCTTTACTGCAATCGCCGCATTGAGAGTCAACGATGGCCCGCCCGAAATTTCTTCCCGACAACTTCACGCTGATGCTCGTCGGCACCGTCATCATCGCGAGCCTGTTGCCGTGCAAAGGCGAAGCGGCGGTCGCGTTCAACTGGATCACGAACATCGCGATCGGCCTGCTGTTCTTCCTGCACGGCGCGAAACTGTCTCGCGAAGCGATCGTGGCGGGCGCGACGCACTGGCGCCTCCATGCGGTCGTGCTCGTCAGCACGTTCGTGATGTTTCCGGTGCTCGGCTTCGCGCTCAAGCCGCTGCTTTCGCCGCTTGTCACGCCCGCGCTGTACACCGGCGTCCTGTTCCTCTGCGCGCTGCCGTCCACCGTCCAGTCGTCGATCGCGTTCACGTCGATGGCCAAGGGCAACGTGCCCGCCGCCGTTTGCAGCGCGTCGGCGTCGAGCCTGCTCGGCATCTTCGTGACCCCCGCGCTCGTGAGCGTGATGTTCGTCAATCAGGCGGCCGGATCGGGCTCGGCCTGGCACACGGTCGGCAACATCGTGCTGCAACTGCTTGTGCCGTTCGTCGCCGGCCAATTGTTGCGGCCGGTGATCGGCAAGTGGCTCGACCGCAACCGCGGCGTCCTCAAGTTCGTCGACCAGGGTTCGATCCTGCTCGTTGTCTACTCCGCGTTCAGCGAAGCCGTGAACGAGGGGCTGTGGCACCACATTCCGCCGCTGGCGCTCGGAGGCCTCGTGGTCGTGAACGCGGTGTTGCTGGCCGTGGCGCTCGGCCTCACGGCCTTCGCCAGCAAGCGCATGGGCTTCAGCCGCGAGGACCAGATCACGATCATCTTCTGCGGCTCGAAGAAGAGCCTCGCCGCCGGCATTCCGATGGCCAAGGTCATCTTCGCGGCGCACGCCGGCGCGGTCGTGCTGCCGCTGATGCTGTTCCACCAGATTCAGCTCATGGTTTGCGCCGCGCTCGCGCAGCGCTGGGGCGCGCGCGACATGAGCAGCGAACGCCTTGCCGCCGCCTCGCGCAACGCGGCGGCGCCCGCCGCGGCGCGCCGCTGATTGCGCGGTATCAGCGCCATCAGCCGCTTCGCGCGACGATACAAAGGAACGGACCACGATCTTGCCTCCTAGCCTGTCGGATACGGAACGCCGCCTCGCGCGGCGTTTTTGTTATTTGACGCGAGCGTCGCGGGCGCGTCGCGTCGGCCGAAAGTCATAAGGCACGGCCACCGCTGGCGAGATCAGGATCGGAATTAGCGAGCTCCGGCCCCACAGCCAGCCAATCGCGGATTTAATCGAGCGAATATTTTCGGAATCCATCTGTAATATTCCGAAATAACCTGCAGCAACACGAACGTTTAATCATACGAAACCGTCAACCGCAATTCCCTTGGCTTATCTCGGACGTCCAGGTTAAATAAGGCGCCAAGGCAAACGTTTGCAATTCCGCGATTATCTGGAAACCAGGAGCCATACGCGGCAGCATGCTTGCCCACTATCTCCCCAAAAGGCCACACAGGCCCTCGAAATCCGCCGGTCTATTCCAAAAGACTCAGCCACCCGCGATAAGCCTCGGATAAAATTCAAATCTCTTTAAAATCAGCGCCTGCGCTATTTGGCGATATTAGAATGGCGCCACGGGAACTGAGAGCCCGAGTTTCAGCTGTACCCGAAAGTGCATGCCGAAGAGAGAATAAGAATGAGCAGCCAAGACCGGTCCCACGAGGATCGTCACGAGGTGGCAGGCGGCAAGCGGTCGAAACGGCGTTCGCGGGGACGCCGAATCAAGACCGTCGACTCGCCTGAAGACAACCTGTCTTTCGAAGACTACGCAGCCGACCGGCTGTGGTCGTTTCTCTGCGCGCAGCTGGCGACGGCGCTCGCGGCGTATGTCGTCATGTTCGCCGGCGACGCCTGGCTGCACGGCGAGCTCGTCGCGCGCATGACACTCGTCTACGCTGCCCCCGTGCTGCCGATGGCGGCGGCGCTCGCGCTCGTCTGGCGCAAGGACAGCGGCATGCGTACGAGCATCGCCGCGCTCGTCTTCATCGGGGCGCTCGAAACGGGCATCGTGCTGCACGGCCTGCACTGGCAGCGCGGCGCGCTCATCGTCCTGCCGGCCTTCGTGCTGATCCCGCTGATGTTCAGCCCGGTCCTGCAGCGCGGCTGGGATTTCCCGATCGCCGCCGCGCTGGCCCTCACCGGCCCGCTCGCGCTGCTCGCCGTCCACCGGCTGCCGGCCGACGCGCAGATCGGCATCCTGTTGTCGATGTTCTTTGCGCTCGCCACCAGCTTCGTCACGAACCACTTCGCGCGCCGCGCGAAACGGAAAAGCTTCCGGCTCGAGCATCAGTTGCGCGCGTTCGCCGACATCGACGATCTCACGCAACTGCCGCGCCGCCGCCGCGTGTTCGAGCTCGGCCGCCGCATCCTGCAGCGCTCCGAGCGCGCGGGGCAGCCGTTCTCGGTGCTCTACATCGACGCCGATCATTTCAAGTCGGTCAACGACCGCTTCGGCCACGACGCCGGCGACCGCGCGCTGCGCCTCATCGCTCATCACATTCAGGACAGCATGCGTTCGTCCGACGTCGCGGGACGCTTCGGCGGCGAGGAGTTCGTGGCGCTTCTGCCTGGCACAGACCAGATCGACGCCGCGCGCGTCGCCGAGCGGCTCAGAAAGCGCATCGAGGAGATCCGCCAGTTCGAAGTCACGCTGACGATCAGCATCGGCGTCGCGCAACATATTCGCGGCGAGCAGATCGACCGCGTGATCCGCCGCGCCGACGGCGCGCTCCTCCACGCGAAAGGCGGCGGACGCAACCGGGTGGTCATCGCCGGGCGCGCGGCTGGCGACGACGCCGCGCCCGCGCAACCGGCGCATGAGACGCAGGCGGCCCAAGCCCCCCTCGCGAAAGCACCGCACGAAGAACCGGACATCGAGCCGTTTTCGCGCGAATGGCAGCCAGACTGAGTCCTGAGACCTCAGCGGCACTTCGCGCACTACGCCGGTGCGCGAAGTCACAAAAAATTCATTCAACTCTTTAGGCCCGGCGTCGATAACCCGAACGTCCAACCAAACGTCGGCTCGTCGGCCGTTCAGTCATGTCACTTCGTTCGTCATCGGCAGCCTCCGCCCCGAGGATCGCCGATTTGATCGCGCAGCATGCGCTTTCCGCGGTCTTCCAGCCGATCATCGAGTTCGAAGGGGGCACGATTCTCGGTTACGAGGGGCTGATTCGCGGTCCGTCCGGCTCGCCGCTCGAGTCGCCGGGCGCGTTGTTTTGGCGCGCCGCACAGGAAGGGATGACAACCGAACTCGAGCACGCCGCCGCGCGCACCTGCATCCAGGCGTTCGCGAAGCTCGGGTGCGAGGGCAAGCTGTTCCTGAATTTCAGCGCCGAAGCGATCCTGAAGCTCGGAGAAACGCGCGACGCCACGCTCGCGTGGCTCCTGCGCCTCGGCCTGCCGGTCGAGCGCCTCGTGGTGGAGCTGACCGAGCAGTGCGCGATCGCCGATTTCGCCGGCTTCATGCCGATCGTCGCGGCGCTGCGCGAAACCGGCGCGCAGTTCGCGCTCGACGACTACGGCACCGCGAACGCGAGCATGAACCTGTGGGTGCGCCTGCAGCCGGACATCGTGAAGATCGACCGTTTCTTCATCGACAACATCGCGAGCGACGCGCTCAAATTCGAAGCGGTCCGCGCGATGCAGCACTTCGCCAATTCGAGCGGCGCGCGGCTCGTCGCCGAAGGCATCGAAAAGGAAGCGGACCTGATCGTGATCCGCGACATGGGCATCGGCTTCGGCCAGGGCTACTTCTTCGGCCGCCCGCACGCCGCGCCCGCAAGAAGCATCACCGACGACGCCAAGCAGGCGATCCGCGCCGAGCACATCGCCGTGTTTCCCGGCCAGACGCGCAGCGTGTCCGCGTCGCCGTCCGGCGGCATGGCGGCCGCGAAGATGCTGGTGGCCGCGCCCGCGCTGCCGCGCACGGCGACCAACAACGATGTCCTCGACCTCTTCAACCGCATGCCTAATCTGCACGCGGTGGCCGTCGTCGAAAACGACGAGCCGGTCGCGCTGATCAATCGCCGCGCATTCATGGACCGCTACGCGCTGCCCTATCACCGCGAGCTGTTCGGCAAGCGCCCGTGTCTGCAGTTTGCGAACGCATCGCCGGTCATCATCGAGAAGTCGATGACGGTCGAGCAAATGGCGAAGCTGCTGGCGAGCGACGATCAACGCTACCTCGCCGACGGCTTCGTGATTACCGACAACGGCAAGTACCTCGGCCTCGGCACCGGCGAGAACCTCGTGCGGGCCGTGACCGAAGTGCGCATCGAAGCGGCGCGCTACGCGAACCCGCTCACGTTCCTGCCGGGCAACATCCCGATCAGCTCGCACATCGCGCGCCTGCTCAGCCACGACGCCGAATTCTTCGCGTGCTATGTCGACCTGAATCACTTCAAGCCGTTCAACGACCAATACGGCTACTGGCAAGGCGACGAAGTGCTCAAGTTCGCAGCCGCCGTGCTCGCCGACATCTGCGACCCGACCCGCGACTTTCTCGGGCATGTGGGCGGCGACGACTTCCTGATCCTCTTTCAAAGCGAGGACTGGCAGGCGCGCGTCCACAGCGCCATCGCAACGTTCAACGCGGGGGCGCAACGCTACTACGCGGATACGGACCGCGCCGCGGGCGGCATCCACGGCGAAGACCGGCGCGGCAACCCGACCTTCTTCAGCTTCGTGACGATGGCGATCGGCTGCGTGCGCGTGCAGTCGCAGCCGGACCACAGCCACGTCTACAGCAGCGAGATGATCGCGTCGGCGGCGGCGCTTGCGAAGCGCCGCGCGAAGCACGAGGCGACGGGCTTTTTCCTGATCGACGTCGAGGAAGGCGAATCGATCATGCATATGGCAGCCACGCCGCCGCAGCCGGAGACCGAGGCGCGGACGCTCAACTAGAGCGGAGACCGTGACAGAACCGAGCCGGCCCAGGCTTGCTGTTGCCTTCCCACGGTTTACGCGGTGCTGACGCTTTGTAATCTCCAATAACCGACATCTACGGTGAAACGCGCGCACGGGAAACGCGCCGCCGAACTCCATCGTTCGTCCCAGTCTAAACTGCACGCGGCGCCGCCCCGGCGCCGACATCAATCGCGGCAACGAGGGTTCGGATGTTTGGGTTGTACGACAGCAGTGTGCGGCTGATGCGCCGCGTATTCGACAGTCGCATCGACGACGCGCCCGTGCTCGATGCGGCGCGCCACTTTCCCGATGCGGCGCGTTTCGTCGCGAACTGGCAGGCGATCCGCGCCGAGGCGCTCGACGTCGCGACGAATCTGCGCAACATCCCCCGCTTTCACGACATCATGCGCGAGCAGGCCGACATTTCGGCCAACGACGCACGCGACTGGCGCATGTACATCATGAAAGCGTATGGCGTGGCGTTCGAGCGCAACCTGCAGCGCTGCCCGACGCTCGCGTCGATCGTCGCGCAATCGCCCGATGTGCTCTCGGCATCGTTCTCGTTTCTCGCGCCGGGCAAGCACATCCCGCCGCATCACGGGCCATTTCGCGGCATCCTGCGCGGCTATCTCGTGCTGTCGATGCCGCTCGACGCGAACGGCAACCCCGCCGCCACGCTCACCGTCGACGGCCACGCCTACGGCCTGCACGAAGGCGAATTCATGCTGTGGGACGACACCTTCGAACACGAAGTGCTGAACGCGAGCGACCAAGTCCGCATCGTGCTGCTGCTCGACGTCCGCCGCCGCAGGATGCCGTTCGACATGCGGATTCTGTCGAATGCGGTGATCTCGATGGTGCGGCTCGGCATCCGTCTGCGTGGCGAGAAAATTGCCGTCTGACAAGCGTGTTTAGTAAATTTTACTAAACACTAGAATGTTCGCTTTCTCCTGATTCTACGGGTATTTACGCGTGCCTAGCCGCGCGTTTTCCGGTCGATTTCGTCGAGTTTTACTATACAATCGGCCGAACCAGAATCGACAGAATCGGAGACGATGGCGACCACCATTCGCGACGTCGCACGGGCGGCGAGCGTATCGATCGGCACCGTATCGCGGGCGCTGAAAAACCAGCCGGGCTTATCGGAAGCGACGCGTCTGCGCGTCGTCGAGGCCGCGCGGCGCCTCGGCTACGACCAGGCGCAGCTGCGCCCGCGCATCCGGCGCCTCACCTTTCTTCTGCATCGCCAGCACAACAACGTCGCGGCGAGCCCGTTCTTTTCGCACGTGCTGCACGGCGTCGAGCACGCGTGCCGCGAGCGCGGCATCGTGCCGTCGCTGCTGACGGCGGGTCCGACCGACGACATCGTCGATCAATTGCGCCTGCATGCGCCCGATGCGATCGCGGTGGCCGGCTTCGTCGAACCGGAAACGCTCGCGGCGCTCGTCGCGCTGCAACGTCCGCTCGTCCTGATCGACCTGTGGGCGCCGAACCTGCGCTCAGTGAATCTCGACAACGCCGCGGGCGCCGCGCTCGCGATGCAGCACCTGTTCGGACTGAAGCGCACGCGCGTCGCCTTCATCGGCGGGTCGCTCGCGCACTACAGCATCGCGCAGCGCGCGCTCGGCTACCGGCGCGCGTTCTTCGAAGCGGGTCTCCTGTTCGATCCGTCGCTCGAAGTCACCATCGACGCCGGGCTCGATCCCGACGCCGGCGCCGCGCGCGCGATGCATCGCCTGCTCGACGCGCCCGGCCCCGCGCCCGATGCCGTGTTCGCCTACAACGACGCCGCCGCGCTCGCCGCGATGCGGGTGTGCCTCGCGCGCGGCCTCTCCGTGCCGCACGACATCGCGATCGTCGGTTTCGACGACATCCCCGCCGCCGCGCATTCCGCGCCGCCGCTCACTACGATCTCCGTGGACAAGGAAGCGCTCGGCGCACGCGGCGTCGAGCTGCTGCTCGAAGAAGCGCCGGCCGAACTCGAAGTGCGGCTGCCCGTGCAGTTGGTCCCGCGCGCGAGCACCGCCCTCCCGCTCGACACGTTCAACACCGCCAGCACCCTCTTGGGAATCACGACACCATGACGAAGCTGCCTAATCACGCAAAATCGCAGGCCCGCGCCGTTCTCGCCACCGTGCACACGAACGAAGCGGTGCCGCCCGTCGACGACTTCCGCGACCGCGCGTTCCTGCTCTCGCACGTCGAGGACACGTTGCGCTTCTACGCCCCGACCGTGTTCGATCCGTCCGGCGGCTTCTACCATTTCTTCAAGGACGACGGCTCGGTCTACGACCGCACGACGCGCCACCTCGTCAGCAGCTGCCGCTTCGTCTTCAACTACGCGATGGCGTACCGCCATTTCGGCGACACGCAGCACCTCGACTACGCGCGCCACGGCCTCAAGTTCCTGCGCGACGCGCACTGGGACGCCGACAATCAAGGCTACGACTGGGAAATCGAGTGGCGCGACGGCAGGAAGCGCACGCTCGACGGCACGCGCCACTGCTACGGCCTCGCGTTCGTGCTGCTCGCCGCTTCGCACGCGGTGATGGCGGGCATCGAGGAAGCGCGTCCGCTCGTGGCGCAGACGTTCGAGCTCATGGAGCACCGCTTCTGGGACCGCGCCGCCGGCCTCTACGCCGACGAAGCGACGGCGGACTGGCACGTGTCGGGTTATCGCGGCCAGAACGCGAACATGCACACGACTGAGGCGCTCCTCGCGGCCTACGAAGCGACGGGCCACCTCGTCTATCTGGACCGCGCGGAACGCGTCGCGACCAACATCACGATGCGCCAGGCGCAGCTTTCGCACAGTCTCGTCTGGGAGCATTTCCACGCGGACTGGTCGGTCGACTGGCACTACAACGAAGAGGACAGCTCGAACATCTTCCGCCCGTGGGGCTTCCAGCCCGGGCACCAGACGGAATGGGCGAAGCTGCTCTTGATCCTCGAGCGCCATCGCGCGCTGCCCTGGCTGCTGCCGCGTGCGATCGAACTGTTCGACGCCGCGCTCACCCACGCCTGGGACGACGACCACGGCGGCCTGTGCTACGGCTTCGGCCCGGACGGCACCGTCTGCGATCACGACAAGTACTTCTGGGTGCAGGCCGAAACGTTCGCCGCCGCCGCGCTGCTCGCGCAGCGCACCGGCAGCGAGCGCTTCTGGGACTGGTACGAGGAGATCTGGCGCTATAGCTGGGCGCATTTCGTCGACCATCGCCACGGCGCGTGGTATCGCATCCTCACGTGCGACAACCGCAAGTACAGCGACGAAAAGAGCCCCGCGGGCAAGACCGACTATCACACGATGGGAGCGTGCTACGAGGTGCTGAACGCGCTGTCGCCGCTCGCGCACGCCGCGGCGAACTCGGGTGCGGGTGCGGATGCGGCCGCCGGCGTCACCGCTGCCGCCGCGGTCGAACGCGCCGCCGAATCTTCAAAGCACGCGACCGAACACGCCGCCGCGCACGCGGCGAAATCGGCCCGCAAGCCCGCTCACAAATCCAACAGCCACAGCAAGCCGCGAGAAGCATCATGACCGCCCCGACCGATTTTCCGCTCTTCGTCTCCGCCGGCGACATCCTGACCGACCTCGTACGCACCGGCGATTCACACTGGCTGTCGCGTCCGGGCGGCGCGGGCTGGAACGTCGCGCGCGCGGTGGCGCGGCTCGGCATTCCGACGGCGAGCGTCGGTTCGCTCGGCACCGACTACTTCTCCGACGAGCTCTGGAACGCGAGCATCGCCGCCGGCCTCGACATGCGCTTCCTGCAGCGCGTCAACCGGCCGCCGCTCTTGGCGATCGTCCACGAGACGCATCCGCCGACCTACTTCTTCATGGGCGAAAACGGCGCCGATCTCGCGTTCGACCCCGAACTGCTGCCGGAAGGCTGGATGAAGGCGGCGCGGTGGGCGCACTTCGGCTGCATCAGCCTCGTGCGTCAGCCGCTCGGCGCCACGCTCGCGACGCTCGCCGCCGATCTGCGCGCGCACGGCGTGAAGATCAGCTTCGATCCGAACTACCGCAACCTGATGGAAACGGGCTACCGCCCGACGCTGGAAACGATGGCGGCGCTCGCCGACCTCATCAAAGTCTCCGACGAAGACCTGCGCCTCATCTTCAAGACCGACGAAGCCGATGCGCTCGCGCAACTGCGCGCGATGAATCCGGCGGCGATGGTGCTCGTCACGCGCGGCTCGGAAACCGCGACGCTCTTCGCCGGCGGCGAGACGATCGAGGCGAAGCCGCCGCGCGTCGAGGTAGCCGATACGGTGGGCGCGGGCGACGCGTCGATCGGCGGTTTCCTGTTCAGCCTGATGCAATCGCCGCAGCGCAGCTACGCCGAGCATCTGGCGTTCGCGCTGGCCGCGGGCGCGGCGGCATGCCGCCATTCCGGCGCCCATTCGCCGACGCTCGACGAGGTGGTTTCGCTGCTGACCGATTAGAGCCGTTTTTTGCTCGAAAAACCGTGTTCGGACCGTGCGCCGGCCGACACGGTAAGTTCGCAAAGCGCGTGCTAGGATGAAATTTCCCTCTCTAGCGGAGCGCGCATTATGGACGACGTCACCTACACCAAGGGAATCTACACGGCGACCGCAACGGCGCGTCCGCTGGACGGCGGGCAATTCCAGGGCGTCGTATCGCTCGAGCGCGACGACCCGGACGACCCTGAAAACATGGTCTACGAAGTGGAATCGACGAGCGCCAGCGAACAGGAAGCACTCGACGAAGCCAAGGCGCTCGCGCACCGCATTCTCGGCGAGATCGAACTGTAGGCACACGACGCGGCTCTAAAAAAACAACAGCCCTGATCGATCGACGGTGCGCTTTGCATGGGGCAGAGGTGATGAAAATGGCCGAACAACTCTTTCTCTACGGGGTGTATTCGATCCACGTTCGCCCGCTCGAACTGCAGGGCGCGCGCTGGGACGCCGAATACGAAATCCGTCACCGCGACCATCCGGTGCAAAAGTGGACGACGGTCGGCGGCGACAGTGGCTACGCGGACGAAGCGGCGGCGGTCGATGCCGCGCACAAGCAAGCGGTCGCCGATATCGACCACGGCGCCGGCGTGCCGAAACCGCGCTCGTTTCCGTGAGCGGCGCGGCAGGCGCCCAGCCGCTCGAGAGCGGCAACGCGTGCCGGAACTTGCGGCGGCCATAACCCAGTAAGCAGGTAAATCAGCGAAACGGCGCAAGCCGGGCCGAAAGCGGCCTTGCTCAGTACTGCTGTGGACAAAAAAGCGCGAGCGGCGTGCTACGCTGCGAAGGATAAGAACTCGTGCGCTTACCGCCCATGTCAACCCGATCCCCCTGGACCTCCGACGCCAAACCCGAACCCGAGCGGCACGTCCCCCGCGGTCGCAAGCTCACCACCAGTTCGGGCACCGTAATCGCGCACGGCATGCCGGCGCGCGCGTGGTTCGATCTCTACCATCGCGCGCTGAACCTGAACTGGCCGACTTTCTTCGGCGCGCTCGCCGCCATGTTCCTGATCTTGAACATGGTGTTCGCAAGCCTCTACATGCTCGGCACCGACCCGATCGCGAATCAGTATCCGAAAGGTTTCCCGGGCGCGTTCTTCTTCAGCGTCGAGACGCTCGCGACGGTCGGCTACGGCGACATGCATCCGCAGACTTACTACGCGCACACGATCGCCACGCTTGAAATCTTCACGGGGATGTCGGGGATCGCGCTTGCCACCGGCCTCATATTCGCCCGTTTCTCGAGACCACGCGCCAAGATCATCTTCGCGCGCCACA
The DNA here is from genome assembly GCF_053525655.1 of Trinickia camelliae. Lineage (NCBI taxonomy): Bacteria > Pseudomonadati > Pseudomonadota > Betaproteobacteria > Burkholderiales > Burkholderiaceae > Trinickia > Trinickia camelliae. The sequence continues at coordinate 18,891 of NZ_JBCHAA010000021.1, read as the reverse complement.
CCGTGGTGCGGCCGTACGACGGCCGGATGACGCTGATGGTGCGCGCCGCCAACGCGCGGCAGAACGTGATCGCGGAGGCGCACGCGAAGCTGCGGCTCGTGCGCCGCGAAACGACGCCCGAAGGCGACACGTTATGGCGCATCCGCGATCTCGACCTGGTGCGCGATCAGCATCCGATCTTCCTGCTCGGGTGGCTGCTCGTGCACGTGATCGACGAGACCAGCCCGCTCTTCGGGGAGACAGCCGAAACGCTCGCGCAATCCGACGCGTCGTTCATGGTGATGATCGAGGGCTCCGACGAAACCACTGCGCAGACGATGCAAGCACGCTACGAGTGGTCGCACACCGACGTCCTCTGGCACCATCGCTTCGCCGACCTGCTGCACGACGACGAGCAGGGCGTCACGCACATCGACTACACGAACTTCGACAAGGTCGTGCCGATCGAGGAGCCCGGGAAGGAGCCGACGCTGGAGGCGGTTCAGTCCGGCGCGCGGCCTTGCTGATCCTGGCTAGTGCGGTTTGGGGTGCGCCGCGATTTCGCGCTCTTCGATCGCCCATGCCCGCGCATAGCCTTCGCGGGCGTGCGCCCTCGCAACGTAGTCGCCGAACTTCCCGGCGGGGTCGAACAGCTTCGCCATGATGCCGATCTGCAGCGTGCTGGCCAGCAGCAGGTCCGCCGCGCTGAAGCGCTCGCCGAGCAGCCACGGCCCTTCGTCGAGCGCGCTTTCGATCGCGTGGGTGACGCGCTCCAGGTCGCCCCAGCCAAAGCTGAACGTATTACCGGCGGCGCCGGTGATGCGCTCGGCCATCGCGGGCTCGACGCAGCCGGGCGTGAAGAACATCCACTGCAGGAAGCGCCCGCGCAGCGGGTCGCCGAACGGTGCTCCGACCCTGGCTTCGGGGAATTTGTCGGCGAGATAAAGGAGCACCGCGCCCGATTCGGCGACGCGCATGCCGTCGTCGTCGAGCGCGGGCAGCTTCGTCATCGGATTGACGCCGCGAAACGCGCTCGAACCCTGCTCGCCCGCGCGGATGTTCACGTACGCCAGTTCGTACGCCGCACCGATCTCTTCGAGCATCCACAGCGCGCGGAACGCGCGGGTTTTCGGCCAGTAGTACAGCTTCATGAGCGGGCTCCGAATCCGGGTTCGAAGTCGGTAGCGTAGCGCAAGGAACGCCGCGCGCGGTTAGAAATTCTCGCGCTTATCGATCCAATGATTATCGCCACCAGTCATATTCACTCAGAAAGCGAATCCATAGAAACGCGTTTAGCGGTGCCTTAAAAAGCGCCGCCATCAGCAGATCGTGTGAAATGGGTTCAGGCTCACGCATATTCCACTGAAGGCCGCACGCTTTAAATGAGCACTGGCCTCGAATCTTGAATCCGATCTTCTGGACAGCGGCTTCCGGCTCGGGTGCTGAAAATACCACCACCGACAAACGGCTCGTTTAAGTTTTTGCTCGATTCTGCCGCAATATTCTATTAGAGACAGCGACTCCATTCTCGCCGACCCGAGCCCTTCCAGCGCATATTCTGATTGGCAATAACGCGCATTCCATTGCGGCATACACGATTTTCAAAATTCACCAAGAAAATGCCCTCAGCGGATCTCAGACACTCTGAATTTCCCTGAATCGACGCCTCCTAGCGCTTGCCCAGCGGACCTCCGGCGGCCTTCCCCCAAGCGCCGCGACGGCCGCAAACCGTTATCTCGAAACGGTCCGCCAGCATCTCATAACAATTCCGATTCGTTGATAACTATTGCCTGGCGATATACCCCACCGACGCCCATACTTCATTCCGTCGATCCGATCTAAACAAAACTTGGCTCCGGATCAAACAGTTAGGAAACACCGATATAAGCAACGGAGTTTCAACAAGCAGGGTTTCGGAAAACATCCCGAATAAAACAAAACCTGCCAATTCCAGCACCGGTGTATGTCCATTACCTTTAATGAGAGATGACCATGAAGATAATGAAAACCATGCAGCGCGTGCCAGGCGGGATGATGGTTATTCCGATGCTGGCTGCGGCGGTGCTGAATACCTTCTGCCCGCAACTGTTGAGAATCGGCGGATTTACCGAGCACCTGTTTGTAAAGGGCGCCTCACCGCTCGTGGCTCTGTATCTGCTGTGCGCCTGCGCCAGCATTAATGTCCGGCAGGTGGGCTTGCCGCTGAAAAAGGGTCTGGTTCTGTTCCTGGCCAAAGTGGGCTCCGGCCTCATCATCGGCTTCGGCGTGGCTCATCTGTTCGGCGCGCACGGCATCCTGGGTCTCACCCCGCTCGCCATCATTCCTGCGCTGACCGCCACGAACGGCGGCATGTACGGCGGGATCGTCAGCGAAATCGGCGACAGCAGCGACCTGGGCGCGCTCGCTCCGGTCCTGCTCGGAGACAGCCCGTTCTTCACGCTGCTCGCACTGGGCGCATCGGGAATGATGAAGGTTCCGTACGTCGCGCTGATTGCAGTCGTCTTGCCGATGTTCGTGGGCTTCGCGCTCGGCAACCTCGACGAAGACTTCAAGAAGCTGCTGACCGGTGCGCAAGGCTTCCTGGTGCCGTTCTTCGCCTGGGCTCTCGGCATGAACATGGATTTGCACCAGCTGCTCCACGCCGGCTTCCAAGGGATTCTGCTTGGCGCGGTGACCCTCGTCGTCGGTGCGTCGCTCGGCTTCCTCGGCTACCGCGTGTTCTTCAAGACCGCCAAGCCTGCTGTAGGCGCCGCGGTGGCAACGACCGGCGGCCTGTCGGTGGCGTTCCCGGCACTCGTCGCGCAGATCGACCCGTCGCTGCAATCGCTCGTCCCGGCCGCCAGCGCCCAGATTTCATCCGCAGTGATTTTTACCGCGATTTTCTGCCCGCTCCTCGTTTCGCTGCTCAACAAGCTCGAGGAAAAGAAGAACTCGGCAGTCGCGATCCCTGTAACCGAACAGATTTAAAGAGGTTTCTACCATGAACACGAATTCGATTATTGCCCTGAAGATCAAGGCCGTTGACAGCGTGGCGACCGTACTGGAAGACGTAGAGGCAGGCGACGCCATCACCGTGAAGGACAAGGCTGGCGCCACCTCCGACCTGCAGGCCCTCGAGGCCATCCCGTTCGGCCACAAGATCGCGACGCGCCAAATTGAACAAGGCGAAGAAATTCTGAAGTACGGCGAAAGCCTGGGCATTGCGACCTGCACGATCCCGGCTGGCTCCTGGGTGCATATCCAGAACATTGAAAGCCAATACGGCCGCGGCGACCAAGGCGATTTCACCAAGGTCTCCCACACCCGCCAATCGCGCTATTAATCAATTATTAAAGGAGAGTCATCATGAGCACCCAATCCCAATACACCTGGTACGGCTATCGTCGCCAAAACGGCCAAATCGGTTCCCGCAACATCGTCGCGATCATCCCCGCCACCGTCTGCGTAACCGAAATCGCCCAAGCCATCGTCTACAACACGCAAATGACCAAGGCGCTGCTGCACCACTGCGGCTGCTGCCAGCTAATGCCGGATCTGGAACTGGTCACGGACACGCTCTCGCAACTCGGCTCGCACCCGAACGTCGGCGCCGCACTGGTCATCAGCCTCGGCTGCGAAGGCTCCAACGCCGATGAAATCGCCACTCGGATCGCCGCCACCGGCCGTCCGGTCGAAAAGATCGTCATGCAAGAACTCGGCGGCACGAGCGCCACGATCCACGCCGGCATCGACATCGTCCAAAAGATGGCCATCGCGATCTCGGCGCAGCAACGCAGCGAAGCGACCCTCGACGAAGTCGTCATGGGCATCAAGTGCGGCTCGTCCGACACGACCTCGGGCCTGTCGTCGAACATGGTGATCGGCCAGATGACGGACCAGATCGTCGATGCGCTCGGCACGGTGATCTTCGGCGAAACGACCGAATTCATGGGCGCCGAACACATCCTGGCCCGCCGCGGCCGCACGCCGGAAGTCGGCCAACGCATCTATGAAATCGTCGATGCGATGGAAAAGCGCGCGATGGCGATTGGCGTCGACATGCGCAACGGCCAGCCGACCCCGGGCAACATCAAGGGTGGTCTGTCGACGATTGAAGAAAAATCGCTCGGCGCGATCAACAAGTCGGGCTCGCGCACGATCGAAGGCGTGATCGAGTATCAAGACCTGGTGCCGGGCAAGGGCCTCTGGATCAAGGACTCCCCGGGCTTCGAACCGGAAATCCTGACGGGCATCGCCGCCTCGGGCGCTCAAGCGATGGTCTTCTCGACCGGCCGCGGCGCACCGCAAGGCTTCCCGATCATGCCGGTCATCAAGATCTGCGGCAACCCGCGCACGTATCAGACCCTGTCGCACGACATGGACGTCGACGCCGGCCAGATCATCCTCGGCAACAAGTCGCTCGACGAAGTCACGGAAGAATGCCTGCAAAAGCTGATGCGCGTGCTGTCCGGTGAGCTGACGAAGTCGGAAGCCATCAACTACAACCGCACGATGGACATCCACACGCGCGGCCCGAAGATCTAAACCCGAACGCATCCTGAAAGAAAACTCTCCTCGCGCAAGCGATTCAGCCCCGAGCAATCGGGGCTTTTTTTTGTGCACGTCCGGTGCGAGTGACCGTGGCATGCGCAACTCAAAAATAGGGCGCATCAATTCCGCATATCATCGCGCGCCCGAAATTTTAAAAACACGTTTTCGCGGCAGCCGATCTCGATAAGCCGGCGCCGCGAAAACTCACTCGTCAAGGAAAGGTCTGCTAATGAAGTTCACCACGCGAATGAAATGCATCGCTGCCGCCACGCTGTACCTCACCGCAGCCGGCGCGGCTCACGCGCAAAGCAGCGTGACGCTGTACGGCCTCATCGAAAACGGCATCGATTTCGCGAGCAACGCCAATGGCGGCCACCTCTATCAAATGGCGAGCGGCGTCTCGGCCGGCAGCCGCTGGGGCGTGAAGGGCCAGGAAGATCTGGGCGGCGGCGTGACCGCGATCTTCAGGCTCGAAAGCGGATTCAACGCGACGAACGGCAACCTCGGCAGCGGCCTCGCGTTTTCGCGCAACGCGTATGTCGGTCTGTCCAGCAAGACGGCAGGCACGCTGACGCTCGGCCGGCAATGGGACCCGGTCGTCGACCTCGTCGAACCGTATTCGCTGAACTACGCGTATGGCGGCTGGTACTTCGCGCACCCGAACGACATGGACAACATGGACAACGGCTTTCCGATCCAGAACGCCGTGAAGTACACGAGCCCCACCATCGGCGGCTTCACCGGCGAAGCGCTGTATGCGTTCGGCGGCCAGGCCGGGCAGTTTTCCACCAACGCGATCTGGAGCGCTGCGGGAGCCTATACGAATGGACCGTTCTCGGCAGGCGTCGGCTATTTGCACATCAACACGCCGCAGACGGCCGTTCAGGGCTACCAAAACGGCGGCGGCTTCGTGAATGCGGTGTACGGCAACTACCTCGTCAACGCTCGCAGCCAGGACATTCTCGCGGCCGGCGCGTCCTACCAGCTCGGTAAGGTCAAGCTGATGGGCAACTTCACGAACGTCAATTTCCAGCGCGGCGATGCCGGGCAGGACGTCAAGTTCCAGAACTACGAAATCGCCGGCATCTACACCCTGACGGACCAGTGGAGCTTCGGCGGCGGCTACACGTACACCGACGGCAAGAATCACGCGACCGGCCAGGAGCCGAAATATCAGCAACTCAATCTGGTGGCGCAGTACGATCTGTCGAAGCGCACCTCGCTCTATGCCTTGACTGCCCTCCAGCGAGCAAGCGGCGGCACGCTAGCGCAGATCGCGGGCTTCAGTCCGTCGACGAACGGCAAGCAGGCGGTTGGGCGCGTGGCGATTCGGCATTCGTTCTGATATCGCGTCGCGCTCTCACGTGCGTCGCTGCGCTTGCGGCGGCGCACAAAAGTAGTTACCACTCAAGCTATCGAAACATTCGAGAACAATCTACTCGCCAACGGCGCAACGATAACGAGATAGCAAAAATCTTCCCTTATTGCCGCTGAAAAATAGAGTCTCCGCGGACACGACGCCGCACGTCCGCCCCATCCGCCCACGCCCGCCGGCTTTCCAGCGGATGGCACAAGAACTGGAGACTCCCCCACATGACCGCCCGCCCGCCGTCGCTCGACACGCCTGCCCTGTCGGACTACCGCCTCACCGATAACCTCACCGCCACGCGCGGCCGCATTTTCCTGACCGGTACTCAGGCCCTCGTGCGCTTGATGCTCGCGCAGCGCGCGCTCGACAAAACGCGCGGCTTGAACACGGCCGGCTTCGTGTCCGGCTATCGCGGCTCGCCGCTCGGCATGGTCGATCAGCAGATGTGGAAGGCGAAAAAGCTGCTCGTCGCGAGCGACGTGCGCTTCCTCCCCGCGATCAACGAAGAACTCGGCGGCACGGCCGTGCTCGGCACGCAGCGCGTCGAGTCCGATAGCGAGAAGACCGTCGATGGCGTGTTTGCGATGTGGTACGGCAAGGGCCCGGGCGTCGACCGCGCCGCCGATGCGTTGAAACACGGCAACGCCTACGGCTCGTCGCCGCACGGCGGCGTGCTCGTGGTGGCGGGCGACGATCACGGCTGCGTGTCGTCGTCGATGCCGCATCAGAGCGACTTCACGATGATGTCGTGGCACATGCCGGTGGTGAATCCGTCGAACATCTCCGACATGCTCGAGTTCGGTCTCTACGGCTGGGCGCTGTCGCGCTTTTCGGGCGCGTGGGTTGGATTCAAGGCGATCTCGGAGACGGTGGAATCGGGCTCGACGGTCGATCTCGACGCACTGAAAACCGACTGGACCGATCCCGACGATTTCCAAACGCCCGCCGGCGGCCTGCACAACCGCTGGCCCGATCTGCCGAGCCTCACGATCGAATCGCGTCTGCACGCGAAGCTCGATGCCGTGCGCCGCTTCGCGCGCACCAACAGCATCGACAAATGGATCGCGCCGAGCCCCCAGGCGAACGTCGGCATCATCACCTGCGGCAAGGCGCACCTCGATTTGATGGAAGCGCTGCGCCGGCTCGATTTGAGCGTCGCCGATCTCGAAGCGGCCGGCGTGCGGATCTACAAGGTCGGCCTGTCGTTTCCTTTGGAGATGACGCGCATTGACACCTTCATCGAGGGCCTGAGCGAAGTGCTCGTGATCGAAGAGAAAGGTCCGGTCATCGAGCAGCAGATCAAGGACTATCTCTACAACCGCAGCACGGGCGCACGCCCCGCGGTGATCGGCAAGCACGACGCCGATGGCACGCTGCTGCTGTCGGATCTCGGCGAACTGCGTCCGTCGCGGATCCTGCCGGTGTTCGCGAACTGGCTCGCGCGCCACAAGCCCGCCCTCGATCGGCGCGAGCGCGTGGTCGATCTGGTCGCGCCGCAAATCCTCTCGAACGCCGCCGACGCGGTGCGCCGCACGCCCTACTTCTGCTCGGGCTGCCCGCACAACACGTCGACGAAAGTGCCGGAAGGCTCGATCGCGCAGGCGGGCATCGGCTGCCACTTCATGGCGTCGTGGATGGAGCGCGATACGACGGGCCTCATCCAGATGGGCGGCGAAGGCGTCGATTGGGCCTCGCACTCGATGTTCACGAAAACGCGCCACGTCTTCCAGAATCTCGGCGACGGCACCTATTTCCACTCGGGCATTCTCGCGATCCGCCAAGCGGTCGCGGCGCGCACGAACATCACCTACAAGATCCTCTACAACGATGCGGTCGCGATGACGGGCGGGCAGCCCGTCGACGGCAGCATCTCGGTGCCGCAGATCGCTCGGCAGGTCGAGGCCGAAGGCGTGTCGCGCTTCGTGGTGGTCAGCGACGAGCCCGAGAAATACGACGGCCATCACGGCCTCTTTCCGAACGGCACGACGTTCCACCATCGCAGCGAACTCGATACGGTGCAGCGCCAGTTGCGCGAAATCGAAGGCGTCACGGTCCTGATCTACGACCAGACCTGCGCCGCAGAAAAACGCCGCCGCCGCAAGAAAGGCGAGTTCCCCGATCCGGACAAGCGTCTCTTCATCAACGAGGAAGTCTGCGAGGGATGCGGCGATTGCGGCGTGCAGTCGAACTGCTTGTCGGTGGAGCCGGTCGAGACGCCGCTTGGCCGCAAGCGCCGCATCGATCAATCGTCGTGCAACAAGGACTTTTCTTGCGTGAACGGCTTCTGCCCGAGCTTCGTGACGATCGAAGGCGGCAAGCTCAAGAAGGCCGTGGGCGCCGCGTTCGATGAAGCGGCACTCGCTGCGCGCGTCGACGCGCTACCGATCCCGGCCACGCATCTCGACGCCGCGCCGTACGACATCCTCGTCACGGGCGTGGGCGGCACGGGCGTCGTGACGGTCGGCGCGCTGATCAGCATGGCGGCGCACCTCGAAGGCAAGAGCGCTTCCGTGCTCGACTTCATGGGCTTCGCGCAGAAAGGCGGATCGGTGCTGTCGTTCGTGCGCTTCGCGGCGCGCGACGAATGGCTGAACCAAGTTCGTATCGACACGCAGCAGGCCGACGTGCTGCTCGCCTGCGACATGGTGGTGGGCGCGAGCGCCGAAGCGCTGCAATCGGTGCGGCACGGCCGCACGCGGATCGTCGTCAACACGCACGCGATTCCGAACGCGTCGTTCGTGCAGAACCCCGATGCGAGCCTGCACGCCGACGCGCTCATCGACAAGATGCGCCACGCCGCCGGCGAGGACTTCATGTCGGCCTGCGACGCGCAGAAGCTCGCGACCAAGTTCCTCGGCGACACGATCGGCGCGAACATCCTGATGCTCGGCTTCGCGTGGCAGTTGGGGCTCGTGCCGGTATCGCACGCGGCGATGATGCGTGCGATCGAGCTGAACAATGTCGCGGTGCCGATGAATCAGCTTGCGTTCGCGGTGGGGCGGCTTGCTGCGGGTGATCCGGCTGGACTCGATGCGCTGTGGGCGGCTCGTCATGCGGCTAAGCCTACGGCTTCGGCGGCAGCAGTGGCGGTCGAATCGCTCGATGCGCTGATCGCCGATCGCGAAGCGCGTCTCGCGGCGTACGGCGGTGCGCGTTACGTCACGCGTTATCGCGCACTGGTTGACGCGGCGCGGCGTGCTGAAGCGGGCATCGGCGGCGAGCGCGTCTCCCGTGCCGTGGCGACGACGTTCTACCGTTTGCTCGCGGTGAAGGACGAATACGAAGTCGCGCGCCTGCACACGGACGCGGCATTCCGCGAAGCGCTCGAAGCGCAATTCGAAGGCACGGCGGGCAAGGACTTCACGGTGAAGTTCAACCTCGCGCCGCCGACCATCGCCAAGCCCGAGCACGGCAGCGTGCCGCGCAAGCGCGAGTTTGGCCAGTGGTTCTGGCCGGTGCTCGGCACGCTCGCGAAATGGCGCGGGCTGCGCGGCACGGCGCTCGATCCGTTCGGCCGCACGGTCGAGCGGCGCATGGAGCGCGCGCTGGCCGACGACTACGAGGCGACGATGGGGCGTGCGTTCACGGTGTTGAACGCAGCCAATGCCGACGATGTCGCGAAGCTCGCCGACCTGCATGCACGTGTGCGTGGCTATGGGCACGTGAAGCTCGCGAACCTTGCGGGCGTGAAGCGCAGCGAGCGCGATCTTGCGGTGAAGCTTGGCGTCGATGTGGCGACGAGCCGTGACGTGCAGAAGGCGCTCGATGAAGCGAAGGGCGCGGGGACGTTGCGGGGGATTCCGGTTGTGGTGGCGAAGTAAAGATAGCGGCTTGCCTGCGGCGGCGAGGCTATTGCTTCGCGCCGCGGGTTGCTGTTCATTGACAAGCACCAAACATTTGATCGGACATTTGGAAGACAATTTGCCTCCCTAAGCACATCACGGACCGATCACCATGCCCAACAGCAACAAGCCAGACACTTACCCGATTTCTGCAAAAGAGTGCGAAACGATCTGCGAAAAACTCGAGGATTTCGAATTGGCTGAGATCGTCAGGGAGCGCAGCGGCGAACAAGCCGTGAGCGTGAAACTTGAGGATCTATGAACTGAAGTTCTTACCGTCTGCACTAAAGGAGTGGGAAAGACTCGGCAGAACCGCGCGCGAGCGGAATGCGGCGTATGGCGTCGCGATCAAACGGCTCAATTACATGAACTGCTTCGGCATCATGCCCCCGCACTTCCCCCCAAATACGCCGCCCTCACCCGGCTATCCTGCGCCAGTTCCTGCGACGGCCCGGATAGCGCAATCTTCCCGCTCTCCAGCACATAAGCCCGCGAAGCAATCCTAAGCGCCTGCCGCGCGTTCTGCTCCACGACAAGAATCGCCGTCCCCTCGCTTTGAATCTTCGCGATCATCGCGAAGATCGCGCGCACGAGCTTCGGCGCGAGCCCCATCGACGGCTCATCGAGCACCACGAGCCGCGGCTTGACCATCAGCGCGCGCGCAATCGCGAGCATCTGCTGCTCGCCGCCGCTCAAAGTCCCGGCGAGTTGGTCGTGCCGCTCGCGAAGCCGCGGAAACGTTTCGAACATCATCTCCAAGCGCGCTTCGATCGAACCCGCCTCACGCCGGATCAAATAGCCGCCGAGCCGCAGATTCTCCTCGACCGTCAACGCCCCGAACATGCGCCGCCCCTCCGGCACATGCCCGAGCCCGAGCGCGACGATGCGGTGCGCGGGCAAGTCGTTGAGCGAGTGCCCGTCCATCGTGATCTGCCCGGCGCGCGCGCGGACCAGCCCCGAAATCGCACGCAGCGTCGTGGTCTTGCCCGCTCCGTTGCTGCCGAGCAGCGCGACGATCTCCCCCGCGCCCACTTCGAGCGAAATGCCGTGCAGCACCTCGACCTTCCCGTAGCTCACGTGCAGATCGCGGATCTCTAGGAGTCCCACAGCGATGCCTCCCCGGCTTTGCCGTCCTCCGCTTCTTCGTCTTTTTCCGCAGTGCCGAGATACGCGTCGATCACGCGCGGGTCGGCTTGGATCTCGGCCGGTTTGCCCTCGGCGATGATCACGCCGTGGTCCATCACGATGATGCGGTCGGACACGCCCATCACGAGCATCATGTCGTGCTCGATCAGAACGACGGTTACGCCGTAGTCGCGAATCCGATGTATCAGCTCCATCAGCGATTGCTTCTCGGTGGGGTTCATGCCGGCGGCCGGTTCGTCGAGCAGCAGCAATCGCGGGTTGCTCGCGAGCGCCCGCGCGATCTCGAGCCGCCGCTGATCGCCATAGGGCAAGTCGGCCGCGCGCTCGCCGGCCCGCGCGCGCAGGCCGACGAAATCGAGCCAGCGCAGCCCGTCCGCCGCGTGGCTGGCCGCTTCGGTGCGCGCGAACGGCAGCGCCAAGAGCTCGGCGACGATCGGCGCCTTGAAGCGATGGTCCATGCCGACGAGCACGTTTTCGAACGCGGTCATCTGGCCGAAGAGCCGAATGCCCTGGAACGTGCGCGCGATGCCGCGATGAACGATCCGATGCGGCGCGCCGCCCGCGAGCGGCGCGCCACGCCAGAGCACTTGACCACTCGTCAGACGGATCACGCCGGTGAGGCAGTTGAACATGGTCGTCTTGCCCGCTCCGTTCGGCCCGATGACGCTCAGGATTTCGCCGCCCTTCACGGTGAAGCTCACGCCGCCCACCGCCAGCACGCCGCCGAAGCGCTTGGTCATATCGCTCACGTCGAGCAGCGTCTCGCCAGCGGCGATCTCGCGCGGCGTTGGCGCGGGCGCGGGCGTGGACGCTGCGTCGCCGAGCGCGATTTGCTTCGGCGGCGCGACGCGGCGCAATGCGGCCGGCCACAGCCCTTGCGGCCGCAGCAGCATCAGGATCACGAGCCCGATCGCAAAACCAAAGATCCGCCACAGCGATAGAAACCGCAGCATTTCAGGCAGGCCCGCCACGATGACCGCGCCGATCAGCACGCCAGGAATGCTGCCGCGCCCGCCGAGCACGACGATGATCAGGATCGTGACCGACTGCAGATAGGTGAAGCCGGTCGGATCAATGGTGCCGAAGCGCGCCGCAAAGAGGCTGCCGCCCAGTCCGCCGATCAGCGCGCCCATCACATAGGCCAGCAATTTGGTGCGCAACGTCGGCACGCCGACCGCCTCCGCCGCGGCCTCGTCCTCGCGGATGCTGGTCCACGCTCGGCCGAGCCGCGATTGTCCGAGCCGGATCGCGAACACGAGCACGCATCCCGCGAACACGATCCCGAGCTCATACACCGCGCGCGGCGACGCGATCTCGTAGCCGAACAGCTTCGGCGGCTCGATGCCGTAGATGCCGTTCGGCCCGCCGGTGATGTCGAGATTGGTCGCGATGATGCGCACGATCTCGCCGAAACCCAGCGTGACGATCGCGAGATAGTCGCTGCGCAAACGCAATGTCGGATAGCCGATCACGATCCCCGACGCGCCCGCGAACACAATCGAAAACGGCAGCGTCTCCCAGAACGAGAAATGCAGCAGCGTTTCCATCAGTGCCGTGGTGTACGCGCCGATCGCGAAGAACGCGGCATAGCCGAGGTCCAGCAGCCCCGCATAGCCAACGACGATATTGAGCCCGAGCCCAAGGATCGAGTACGTGAGGATCGTGAGGCCGACATCGACGATGTAGTTGCTGGCAATCACCGGCAGCGCGGCCGCCGCGGCAAACAGCGCCACGCCGATCGAACCGCGCTTGTAAGCGGAAGCGGTGACGGAGCTCATGGCCTACATTCTCTCGACGACGCGCTCGCCGAACAGCCCGGTCGGCTTCACGACGAGCACGGCGATCAGCACGCCGAACACGAACACGTCGGTCCACTGCGACGACACATAGCCCGCTCCGAACGCTTCGAGCAGCCCGATCAGGATGCCGCCCGCCATCGCCCCCGGAATGTTGCCGATGCCGCCGAGCACCGCCGCCGTGAACGCGCGCAGCCCCAGCACGAAGCCCATGAAGAAATTGATCTGCGTGTAGTAGAGCCCTTCCATCACGCCGGCCACTGCCGCCAGCATCGAGCCGAGGAAGAACGTCAGCTGAATCATCCGTTCGACGTCGATGCCCATCAGGCGCGCCGCGTCCTGATCGATGGCGAGCGCGCGCATCGCGGTGCCGATGAACGTGTGGTGAACGAAGAAATAGAGCGCCAGCATCAGCGCGATGCTGCAAACGACGATGCCGATCTGCGCATAGGTGATCTGAACGCCGTCGAGGAAGAATCCGGTCTGCGTGAGCAGATGCGGATAGGTCTTGAAGCCTGGGCCGAACATCAGGAGCACGCCATTCTCGAGCGCGAGCGAAACCCCAAGCGCCGTGATCAGGATCGACAGCCGCGGCGCGCGTAACAGCGGCTGATACGCGAGCCGCTCGATCGCGAGCCCGAGCAGGCCGGTCGCAAGCATCGCCGCGAGCAGGGCAAGCGCGAGCGCCAGCACCCACGGCATATGCGAGGCCGCGAGCGCCGACAACGCGGTCCAGCCGATGAATGCGCCGACCATGAACAAGTCGCCATGCGCGAAGTTGATCAGACGGATGATCCCGTAGACCATCGTGTAGCCGAGGGCGACGAGCGCGTAGAACGAGCCGATCGTCAGCCCCTCGACGACGTACTGAAAGAAGGTGCTCATGTGCCGGTGCGGCTCAAGCGGCTGTCCCTCCTACTTCATCGCCGTCCACTTCCCGCTCGCGCTCAACGACTGGTACGGCACGAACTCATCGTTCTTGACGATCACCGTGACGTACACCGCGCGGCTGCGGTCGCCCTTCGGGTTGAAGCCGATCGAGCCGGTCACGCCCTTGTAGTCGGTGATCTTGTGCAACGCAGCGGTGATCGCGGCGGGGCTTGTCGATTTCGCGTCCGCGATCGCTTTCGCGGTCACGCCGACGGCATCGTACTCGTAGACCGAGTACGGTCCCGGCCCTTGTCCGTATGTCTTCGTGTAGTCGTCGACGTAGCCGTGCGCCGTGGACAGGAACTGCGCGAGCGGCGCCGTCGTGATGATCATGCCCTCGGCCGCGGGGCCGGCGGTCTTGAAGAGCGTCGGGTCGTTGTTGGCGTCGCCGCCCATGAACGTCGCCTTATAGCCCAGCTGCCGCGCCTCCTTCACCATCAGCCCGCCTTCCGCGAAATAGCCGGTGTAGTAGATGACGTCGGGGTTCAGCGAGTTGACGCGCGTGAGCGTCGGCGAATAGTCCATCTGCCCCGGCGTGATCGAGTTCGCGTAGACCACGTCCACCCCTTGGCTCTTCAACGCCGACACCGTGTTCTGCGCGAGGCCCTTCGAGTAGGTCGTGTTGTCATCGATCACGGCCACCTTCTTCGCGTGCAGGAAGTTCTTCATGAAGCCGGCGGCGAACGGCCCTTGCTCGTCGTCGCGGCCGATCGTGCGGAACACGTTGTCCCAGCCCATCTCAGTCAACTGAGGATTGGTCGACGCATCGAGCACATAGGGAATTCCCGAGCGGTGAAATGCGGTGAGCTCCGGCAGCGCGGCGCTCGAGCAATAACCACCCGCCACAGCGACAACGCCCGCGTCGACGAGTTTCTGCGCCGCTTGCACCGCCGTCTGCGCGTCGCAGGCATCGTCTTCGGGAACCAGCTCGATCTGCTTGCCGAGCACGCCGCCCGCCGCGTTGATCTTCGCGGCGGCGAGCTTGGCGCCGTTCACGATATCCTGGCCGGCGTTCGCCGAGCTGCCCGAGAGAGGCACCGGCACACCGATCTTGATCGTGTCGCCCTGGCTCTGCGCGACGCCCGGCGCGAGGCCGGCCGCCACCGTCAAGGCGACGAGCGGCGCGAGCGCGAGCGGCCGCAACACCAGTTTCTTCGCGCGACGCGCGCCAACATTTCCTGTGGTCATTTCGTTTCTCCTTGTTTTAAGAAGGATCGGCGCGTTTCGGGCGAGGAGGGTCGGGGGGCCGGCCATCCGGGGCCGGCCATCCGGGATGGGCTGCCATGAAGCGCTCGCTTCATCATAGGTCTCGTTCCCCCCAAATATGAAGGAAGTGGAAACACGTACGGCCCGCAGCGACCCATGCTCGCTGAGCGTGCGGGTTTTTCAAGGCCTTCACCGTGCGTCATCCCACAGTGCGAGCGGGCGCCTGAAGGACGGCGCGTTCCGTACTATCCTGGGATCAGGCCGGCTTGCTTCGACGCCAACGATAAACGTCACTCGAGCTGGCATGGAGACGCTTCAATGAAGACGATCGTGCTGGGCGGAGGAATCGTCGGGGTCACGTCCGCCTATTTCCTGGCGAAAGCGGGCGACGAAGTCACCGTCGTCGACCGGCGCGCGGGCGTCGCGCTCGAGACGAGTTTCGCCAATGCGGGCCTCGTCGCGCCCGGCCATTCGTACACCTGGGCGTCGCCGCGCGCGCCGAAGATCATGCTCAAGTCGCTGTTCCAGGAGGGTCAGGCGCTGCGCCTGAAGCTCACGGCCGACTGGCACATGTGGGCCTGGTGCTGGCTCTTCCTGCAAAACTGCACCGAGGAGCGCGCGCGCCTGAACACCTCGCGTAAGGTGCGGCTGTGCCGCTATTCGCAAGCGCAGCTCCACGCGCTTACGGCCGCCGAACAGTTGGATTACGAGCGCATCAGCCGCGGTCTGCTCTATCTCTATCGCGACGAAGCCGCGTTCGCGAGCGGTATCGCGCATATGTCGGTCCTCACCGAAAACGGCCTGCCGCTCGAAACGCTCACCCCGCAGGACGCGATCGCCAAGGAGCCCGCGCTCGCCTCCGCCCGCGACGAGCTGGCCGGCGCCATCTACTGCCCGACCGATGAAAGCGGCGACGCGTATCTGTTCACGAAGGCGCTCTATGAACGCTGTGTGGCGCTCGGCGTGACGTTCCAGTTCAACACCGACATCCAGCGTGCGAGCGCGAGCGCCGACCACATCGATCGGATCGAGACCTCGCGTGGTCCGATCAAAGGCGACCGCTTCGTGCTTGCGCTCGGCTCCTACTCGCCTTTTCTCGGACGCACGCTCGGCTACCGGATACCGGTGTATCCGGTGAAGGGCTACTCGGTGACGCTGCCCGTCGAGAGCGGGCACACGCCGCCCGATCTCGGCGGCGTCGATGAGAAGAACCTCGTCGCCTGGGCGCGTTTCGGCAACCGCCTGCGGTTTACCGCGACGGCGGAGTTCGCGGGCTACGACACGCGGCACAAGCCGGCCGATTTCACGCACATGCTGGCCGCCGCGCGCGGGCTCTTTCCGAACGGCGCGGATTACAGCCGCCCGTCGTACTGGGCGGGCTTGAGGCCAATGACGCCGGAAGGCACGCCGATCATCGGCGCGACTCGCCACCGCAACCTTTTCATCAACACCGGTCACGGACACATGGGCTGGACGATGTCGTGCGGCACCGCGCGCTTGCTCGCCGACATCATGCAAGGCCGCACGCCCGAGCTGGATATGACGGGACTCACATTGAAATGAGCACAACCGACGTTTCCGACGACTACCTGCATCTGAATTTCACACTCGACGCAGGCACGGGGCAGCGCGCATCGATCGGCTTGATCGTGCTCGCGACGGACAACACGATCGAGTACGAGTGGCGCAAGTGGCTTGCGCTCGAAGGCGTCGCGGTCTATGAAAGCCGCGTTGCGAGCCCGGCGCAGATCACACCCGAGACGCTCGTCGAGATGGACGGCCGCATCGGCCCCGGCACCGAGGTGATCCGGCCGGGGCAGCGGCTCGACGTGGTGGCGTTCGGCTGCACGTCGGCATCGATGGTGCTCGGCGAGGAAACGGTGTTCGCGCGCATCCGCGAAGTGAGGCCCGGCGTGGCGTGCACGACGCCGATCACGGCGGCGCGCGCCGGTCTGGAAGCGCTCGGCACGCGCAAGATTGCGCTACTGACACCGTACGTGCGCCGGATCAACGACGCGATGCGCGACTATCTGCAGGCACGCGGCCTCGAAGTCGTACGGATGGGTTCGTTCGAGCACAGCGACGACAACGAAGTTGCGCGCATCGATGCCGAGTCGATCCGGCGCGCGATCCTCACGCTCGGCGAGCGTGCCGATGTCGAAGCGGTGTTTGTTTCGTGCACGAGCCTGCGGATCGCGGATGCCGTCACTGACATCGAGACGGAACTCGGCAAGCCGGTGACGTCGAGCAATCACGCGATGGCCCGGCACGCGCTGCGGCTCGCGGGTGTTGCGGATGCGCTGCCGCAGTTCGGACGGTTGTTCGCGGTTTAGTTTGGCCGCGCTGCCCACGGGCGCCTGAGCTCGCGCCATGCGTGCGCGTCAATTAGCGCGGGGGTAATTGCTCTAACCACTCACGTCCGACAATCTGCTCAGTATTCGCTCAAATTTGTCATATCCGCTCATTTCAACTAATATCCGCTCAAATTCGAGCAGATACTGAGCAGATAAATGAGCAGATTGACCCCAGCAGCCGTCCTCGACGCCATCCAACGCCTAGCCCATGCGGGCCAGCTCGAGGTTTCCTCTACCGACGTCATGCACGCTACGCATGGCAGCTCCGCCACTGTCCGGCGCCATCTGGATGTGCTGTGCGCCAGTGGGCAGCTCACGCGTAGCGGCCAGGCGCGAGCAACCCGCTACCGGCTGGTTGATGTAGCTGCGACCGTCCGGACCGCCACCCCGGAGGAGCCTTCCGCCGGCCCGTACCCAGAGTGGTCACCCGCCGCCGTTGAACTCGGCCGCAAACTTGAGATGCCCTTGGCTGCGCGCGACCCGGTTACCTACCGGCGCGGATTTGTCGAAGACTACGTGCCCAATAAGACTTGGCTGATGCCACAAGACCTGGCCGACGAGCTCTATCGAGGCGGTCGCCTGCGCGAACAACAGCCGGCGGGAACCTACGCGCGCAAGGTGCTGGAGCAACTGCTCATCGACCTGTCCTGGTCGTCATCTCGTTTGGAGGGCAACCGCTATACCTTGTTGGCGACCGAAGACTTGTTCAAGCGCGGGACCGCCGGCAACGACGCCGATGCGGTGATGCTGCTCAACCACAAAGCGGCCATCGAGTTTCTGGTCGATGCAGTACCGTTGCAGGGCCTCTCGACAGCGCTCATCCGAAACCTGCATGCAGTGCTCATGCAGGACCTTCTTGCGGATACCGATGCGCTGGGCGTTATCCGCAAGAAGTTGGTCAACATCAGTGACACCGTCTACGTGCCGACTCAAGTGCCGACCGTGCTCGAGGAGATGCTGGAGACCATCCTGGCCAAGGCCAAGCTCATCAAGAATCCGGTGGAGGCCGCCTTCTTCCTGTGGGTGAATCTGGCGTACCTGCAGCCATTCGAGGATGGCAACAAGCGCACCAGTCGCCTGGCAGCAAACATCCCGCTGATGCTCTATAACTGCTCGCCGTTGTCCTTCCTGGACGTCGCCCCTAACGACTACGCCCAGGCGATGCTGGGCGTGTACGAATTCCTGGATGTCTCGCGCGCGGTGGACCTGTTCGCCTGGACCTATCGGCGCTCGATGAAGAAGTATGTCGTCGTGATGGAGTCCATGGGCGCCCCGAACCCTCTGAGACTGCGATACCGGGAGCAGTTGACCGAGGCCATTGGCCTAGTGGTTCGTGACAGAAAATCTGCGCAGGCCGCGGTGGCGGAGTTGGGGCTCGCCGAGGACCAGGCGCCGGGCTTCCATGCAATGCTGCTCGATGAGTTGAAGAAGCTCGAGGTATTCAACTGCGCGCGGTACCGGCTGACGCTGACCGCAACGCAGGCCTGGATTGACGTTAACCGGCCTCACTGAGCGCGATAGTCGTTCCGGACGCGTTCAAGCAAGCGGTCCTGGAATCGCCAGCCTCAAACACTCGCACGCCACGGTTTGACCCTCGTGCGCCAGCCTGAAACACTCGCGCCCCACGGTTTGATCCTCGCGCGTCAACCTCAAACCCTCGCGCCCCACGGTTTGATCCTCGCGCATCTGAATCGCCCCGGCCCCAGTAGACACCTGCAAGCCTCAAACTAGAGGTTAGA
>NZ_JBCHAA010000020.1:0-155889 GCF_053525655.1 Trinickia camelliae | reverse complement strand
CGAACACCGTCAAACTCAGGCTCGACTACGCAGCGACGCCGAAGTGGAACATCGGCACGAACCTGACCTACCGCGGCAGCATCTACGCGCGCGGCGACGAAGACAACGAGGACGTGAACGGCAAGATCGCGGGCTACTTCCTGATCGATCTCGATACGACGTACCAGATCACGAAGCAATTGCAGGTGTTCGGAACCATGTCGAATCTGCTGAACAAGCGCTACGCGAGCTTCGGCGTGCTCGGGCAAAACTTCTTCAACGGACCGAACCACACGTTTGACGCGTTTGCGCCAGTCAATGAACAGTTTGTCGGGCCGGGTGCGCCGAGAGGCTTGTGGGTGGGGATGCGGTATGCGTGGAAGTAAGGTTGGAACACCGGTGGTTTTCGAGGTTCAACGGCAAGCTTCGACTCAAGGCGCGTATTCCGCATGTCTTACGTCAAGGCTTAACGATAAACCGTTCTGCTAATCAATATCCTGCGTTACGCTTTCGAGCTCAATTTCGAAAGTCGCCCGCTAGCCGGGTTGCGATTAACGAAGCATCGCAAGATCCCAGGCACTGAAGTAGCAAAGTTCCGCCCCCCCTTCTGAGCGCCCCTATCCAGCCATCCCTATGATGCTCGACATCTCGAACAATATTCGCGCCGTTGTGTTGCTTGGATCGCCGGTCATAGCAATGCTTGTTATTCTGTATTTGCTCTTGGCCATCCCATTCATCGTGTTCGGATCCCAGGCAAAGAGACGGAAACGCCTTAAGCGGTCAACGCAAGTCATCGCAACATTGATTTTCCTACCGCTTCTGGTGGGACTGACGGCGAACTATGTATGGTTTTCGGAGATCAGAAAAACAACTCACGCCTGCGAGACTCAGGCATCGGACGACGGGAAATACCTGGTGACACAATGCCTTCTAAATGCCAGCTATCTCTACTTGCGAGTAAACGACAGTGAAACCAAAAAATTGCTTGCCGACAGAACCTATACATGCCAACCAGCCGATTCGAGACTGATCGTGGACAACACGATCGTCTTCGACGGCTGCGAATACAATGCCAGCAAGATTGAGCTTCGGCCCTCCCTGCTCGATCAACTCCGCGCAAAGCTTCCATAACACCAACGAAGACCAACAGCCCCACCACGATCAAGGCGCCTCAATCGACCCAACCCCCTTCGGATACGTCACGATGCCCCACGCAAGCGGCAAGCCGCCGATTTCCTTGATCGGCTGATACGTCCGCGCATCGAGCGCAACCACCGCGTTCGAGCGGCCGCACGCGGCAAGCAGCGTCGCCCCGTCCGGCGAAAACGTGAAATGCCAGCAGCGCACCCCAATCGGCACGTCCGCGACCAGCGCGTAGGTCTGCGCATCGAACACCTGAAGCGTCTTGTCGCGCGCCGCGGCGATCAAAAGACGCTTGCCTGCCGGCCCAAACGCAACGCCGTATGGCCCGAGTTTCGTATCAACCGTCTTCAAGATTCGGAAATCGCCCGCATCGAGCACGACGAACTGGCTCGCCGATTCAAGCGTGACGACATAGACCTTGCCGTCCGGCGACGCCTTCACCCCGCGCGGCCTGCCGCCCGCAGGCAGCTTCACGGTGTTTCTCAGCGTGCCCGTGCGCGCATCGTAGACGGAGACCGTATCGTCGCCCTCGTTGGTTACGAGCATCGTGTCGCCGTCGCGCGAAAATTCGACGCCTTCCGTCTCGTGCCCGCTCTTCACCGAAGTGATCACGCGCAGGCTCTTCAAGTCGACGATCGAGATTTCGGCGGGCGGCTTGTTCGCATCGTCGTCATCGTCGCCCTTGCCGCCCTTCGCATCGTGACCGCCGGCCGAGACAGGCGCGGCATCGCTGCCAGGCTCATGCGTCACGTAGGCGAAATCGCCGTGCACGCGCACGAATTCCGGGTTCTTGCCGATCTTCACGCGCTGCAGCACCGCGCCCGTGCCGGTATCGATGACGGACAGGTCCCCGGTATTCTTGTTCGCCACCAAAAGCCGCGAGCCGTCCGCCGTCAGGCTCAACCCGCGTGGACCATCCGCGCCGACCGGAAACGTCTTGATGAGACTCAGTTTATCGAGGTCGATAACGCCGACGCCCGCCGTTTCGCTCGTCACATAAGCAAGCGGCGGCGCGGCCCGCGTCACGCCCGGCGCAGCGAGCACGACGCCCGCGCAGAGCGCGACAAGCCGCGCGGCGGTTCGTGCAGGAAGGATCTTGTGCGGCATGTCGCTCACTCAACGCTGCGCGCTGAGCGGCCTGTCGAACGACGTCGCGCCCCACGCGGCGACGGTATCGCTGACCCACGCCGGATCGTCGTGCGGCAGATCGTGCCCGGCCCACGGATGCTCGACGTGCGTCGCCTGCCAGGCGGTCGCGAGCTTTCGCGAGCAAGCGGGGTCGACCAGCTGGTCTTCCCGCGACGACAACACCAGCGTCGGACAGCGCGGCGCATGCGGCGCCGCCTGAAAGCGCGCGGCGGCCCAAAGCTGACGCAACGCATTCGCGCGGCTTACAGGCGCACTGCGATAGATCTCGGCCCACGCGGTCAAGTCGGCCTCGCGCGTGTCGTGCCGGTTGCAGGTGAGGTTGTGAATCGCGGCTTCGGCGTCGCGCCGGTCGCGCCAGCGCCACGCCGCGCACAGCAACTCCATCCACGCGCTCGGGCGCAGCCGTTCGGTCGGCCCGGAAAAAGGCCGCATGCTCGTGTTGATGAGCGCGAGGCACTCGATATCCTTCGGCGCGCGCTGCGCCCACGCCGCCGCGACCATCGCGCCGAGCGACATCGCCATCACGCGGTAAGGCGGCGCATAGCCGAGACGGGCGATGTCGGTCTTCACGAAATCGACCATCTCCGGCACGCTTGCCGGCGCTCGCACGCCCGAGTGAATGCCGTTGCCCGGCAAATCGGCGAGCACCACCTCGCCTTCGATGCCGCTCGCGACGAGCTTGTCGGGAAGCGCCGCCCAGTGGCGCGCTTCGCGGGTCAAACCGCGCAGAAGGATCCAGGTCGTCATGCGCCGCGCGCCTGGTACCAGTGATCGGTGGCGCGCTGCAGCAACTGATGGCGCGCCGCCCCTTGCGGCAGCCAGCGCGGCGCGGCAAACGCGGCGCGGGCAAGGAAATCGAGCAGATTCACGTGCCGGCGCAGCACGCGTTCCGTGCGATGCGCCTTGATCGGATTGAACATGCCTTCGCGTTTGAAGATCTGGAGGGGGTTCTTCTTGATCCACAGCCACGAGCCGAGTTCGAGCGTCATCGGCAGGAAAATGTTGGGCGCCTTCGTGCGGTCGTACGCGCAATCCCACAGGTCGCCGTGCGCGAGATATTGATGGCTTTGCGGCTCGAAGGCGTAGCCGTGGTGCGGGTGGGCGCATTCGAACATCGTCTTCAGGGCGAACATTTCCGGCAGGTGGGCCATGTGTTTTTTCGATTTCGCGTAGGGAAACCAGATGCTGTCGCGAAAGCCATAGCCCGAGTGGCAATCGAGCGCGAAGCTGAGCGGCCGCGACATCAATTCCTCTTCGACCACGCGCAACAGCGTCGCGGCCTCCACTTCCATCGGCGCGCCGTCCTTGCCGCGATACCACGGCAGCCACGGCCCGATGCGCTGTCCGCCGGCCAGAAACGGCACGCGCCCTTCCGCGTTCTGCGGCGCGTTGCGCATGAGGTCGACGCCGTTCGGGTTCGCGCGGGTCATCGCCCACATGCCGCCCGGATTCACGATCGGCATGAAGACGAGGCGGACTGACTGCAACTGGCTGTGCAGCAGTTCGTCCCATTCGAGCCGGTAAAGGAGCGAGCGCATGTAGTCGAGCAGCAATTGCGTGCCGATTCGCTCGAGGCCGTGAATGCCGCCGAAAAAACCGATTGCCGGCGCCTGCGGATCGGTCGAGCCGATCGAGGCGACATAGACCGGAAAGGTGTGCCCTTGCGCTTGGGTTTCGCAGGCGACGCGCATCGAAAAGCGCATCGCGCCCGCGTCGAGGATCGCCTTCAGGTCTTCGTATTCGGCGAAGGTCGTCTCGGGCACCTGGGTCAGCACGGTCGTCATCGCGAAAGCCCGAGTCGATGGGAAAACGGCGCCGCCGGCACCGCGTGGAATCTAAACAATATAGACAGTTTATTGTAGCAGCGGCTGTTCGTCGCACCCTCTTTTAATGTCGTTTCGAATGTCGTTACGGCAACACTTTGTGACATCGCCGAGACGACATCCAAGGGTCACAATCCGCTCGTCAGGATGACAATCTTCATAACATATAGTCGTCTAGACGTTGAGATACCTTCACCGAACGGTCACAGTCGATTCTTAGAATGCCCCATGACTTAACGCAGCGCGCTCAGCGCCGAGGAATTCATGGACGCGATCCGCATCGAACGAATCAGTAAGACGTTCGCCAACGGCCGCAGGGCGCTCGACGAAATCGGCCTGCGGATCGAGCCGGGAGAAATGGTCGCGCTGATCGGCGCGTCCGGCTCCGGCAAATCGACGCTCCTGCGTCACATCGCGGGCTTCACCCCGGCGGATCCGCAGCCGTCGCACATCGAGATCCTCGGCCGGCCGATTCAGCGCAACGGCCGCATCGCGCGCGAAGTGCGCAGCATCCGGCGCGATATCGGCGTCGTGTTCCAGCAGTTCAATCTCGTCAACCGCCTGTCGGTGCAGACCAACGTGCTGGTCGGCGCGCTTGCGCGCATGCCGTTCTGGCGCCGTTTGTCCGGCACGTTCTCGCGTGCGGAAAAAGAGGGAGCGCTCGCAGCGCTCGCCGAAGTCGGCATCGCCGAGCATGTGCTGGAGCGCGCGGGCAATCTCTCCGGTGGCCAGCAGCAGCGCGCCGCGCTCGCGCGGGCGCTCGTGCAGCGCGCGAAGATCATCCTCGCCGACGAACCCATCGCCTCGCTCGATCCGGAATCGGCGCGCCGCGTGATGGACATGCTGCGCACGCTGAACCGCGAGCATCAACTGACCGTGCTCGTCTCGCTGCATCAGATCGATATCGCGATGCGCTATTGTCCGCGCGCCATCGCGATGCGGCGCGGCAAGATCGTCTACGACGGGCCGTCGGCCGCGCTCACGCCCGAACTGCTGCACCGCCTGTACGGCGTCGACGCCGAAGAATTGCTCGTGCCGGACGCGCAAGCGGCGTCCGAGGGTATCCATGACGGCACCCATCTCCGCATCGCTGTTTCATAACAACTGTTCGTCCACCAGGAAGCTCCTCGATGAAACTCTTTCGTCACCTGATCGCGGGCGCCGTAGCGCTCGCCTCGCTCACTTCGATTGCCGCCCACGCCGAGGACTTGACCTTCGGCATCATCTCGACCGATTCGTCGGCGGTGCTCTCGCAGCGCTGGCAGCCGCTCATCGACGATCTCAACAAGCAAACCGGCCTGCACGTGAAGGCATTCTTCGCGACCGACTACGCCGGCATCATCGAAGGCATGCGTTTCAACAAAGTGCAGATCGGCTACTTCGGCAACGCGTCGGCGATCCAGGCGGTCGATCGTTCGGATGGCGAAGTGTTCGCGAAAGTGAAGTACGTCAACGGCGAATCGGGCTACTACTCGCTCTTGATCACGAACGTGAACAGCCGATTCAAGACGCTCGACGACGTGTTCAAGAACACCAAGGACGTCACGCTAGGCTTCGGCGATCCGAATTCGACCTCGGGCACGCTCGTGCCCGCGTACTACCTGTTCGCGAAGCACAACACGCCGGTGAACACGTCGTTCAAGGCCGTGCTGCCGTCGAGCCACGAAGCGAATCTGCTCGCCGTCGTGAACAACAAGATCGACATCGCGACGAACAACAGCGTCGAGGTCGGCACGCTGAAGACGCAGCATCCGGACAAGTACGCGCAAGTGCGCGTGCTGTGGACGTCGCCGCAGATTCCGTCGGACCCGCTCGTCTGGCGCAAGGACTTGCCGCAAGCGACGAAAGACAAGCTGCGCAATTTCTTCGTCAACTACGGCAAGACCGATGCGCACGAGAAGGCCGTGATGGCGAACATCACGGGCTATAGCGGCTTCGACGCGTCGTCGGATGCGCAGCTCGTGCCGATCCGCGAAATCGCGCTGTTCCAGCAGAAGGAGAAGATCGAGTCCGACGCGCATTTGTCCGACGCCGACAAGAAGACGCAGCTAGCGGCCCTCGAACAGCAGATGAACGCGCTCACGGCGTCCGCTGGCGCGAAGCAATGAAAACCGCCGACATCACCGGAGCGCGCGGCGACGCCGCTCAGCAGACGGCGCCGCGCCCGGCGCTGTCTGCCGGCGCCGCGGTGGCGGGCAAGCGCAGCTGGATGTCGATGGCCGGCTGGATCGTGCTGTTCGCGCTGCTCGGCCTGTCGTGGAACGGCGCAGACATGCGCCCGCTCGATCTCGTCAGCGACGCGTCCAACATGGGCGACTTCGCGCGCGGCTTTTTCCCGCCGGATTTCACGGACTGGCGCGTGTATGTGCAGCAGATGATCGTGACGCTCGACGTCGCCCTGTGGGGCACCGTGCTCGCGATCGTCTGCGCGGTGCCTTGCGGGTTGATGTCGGCACATAACATGGCGCCGGCGTGGATCGTGCAGCCGATGCGCCGCGCGATGGACGCGTGCCGCGCGATCAACGAGATGGTGTTCGCGATGGTGTTCATCGTCGCGGTCGGCCTCGGCCCGTTCGCGGGCGTGCTCGCGCTGTGGGTGCACACGACGGGCGTGCTCGCGAAGCTCTTCGCGGAAGCGGTCGAAGCGATCGATCCGCGTCCCGCCGAGGGCGTGCGCGCGACGGGCGCGGGCAAGCTCGACGAGATCATTTACGGCGTGCTGCCGCAGGTGTTTCCGCTGTGGATCTCGTACGCGCTTTATCGCTTCGAATCGAACGTGCGCTCGGCGATGGTGGTCGGGATGGTCGGCGCGGGCGGCATCGGCGTCGTGCTGTATGAGTCGATTCGCTCGTTTGAGTATCCGCAGACGGCAGCGGTGATGTTAATGGTGATCGTGGTGGTGACGTTGCTCGATCTGGCTTCGGCTTGGTTGCGGGAAAGGGTGATTTGAGGGCCCACCACGTCAAATGCATCGAGCTGCCAATTGGCGAGAATTATGGGAATCAAATAATTATTGAATTCCCATAATTTCATCTAATTTGGCTGCCCGCCTCCAGAACGCCCTCCCGCAGCCCCGCTTCATCCATCGCCCCCGCCAGCAACTCGAACGCCGGCACGATCTCCTCATCCGGTACGCACGCATAGCCGATCAGCAACCCGGACGCCGAGCGCGCCGGTTCCGCGTAGTACCCCGACAACGGCCGCACGACGATATTGCGCTCGAGCGCGGCGGCGGCCACTTTGCGGTCGTCCGCGCCCTCCGGCAGTTGCAGCACCAAATGCAGCCCCGCATCGCCGCCGACCGTCGGCAACGCGTCGCCATAGCGCCGCGCGACCGCATCGAGCAAGTTCTGCCGCCGCTGCCCGTAAAGCGTGCGCATCTTGCGGATATGCGACGTGAAATGCCCTTCGGCGATGAACTCGGCGAGCACCGCCTGCTGCAATAGCTGCCCTTCCCGGTACAGCTCGGCGCTCGCGGTCGCGAAGCTCTCCGCGAGCGCCTCGGGCACGACGAGATACCCCACGCGCAAGCCCGGAAACAGCGTCTTGCCGAAGCTCCCGACATAAATCACCTGCCCCGCCGTATCGAGCCCCTGCAGCGACGCGAGCGGCCGGCTGCCGTAGCGGAATTCGCTGTCGTAGTCGTCCTCGATGATCCAGCACTGGTGCTGGCGCGCGTATTCGAGCAGCATGCGGCGGCGCGCGAGCGTCATCACCATCCCGAGCGGATATTGATGCGACGGGGTGACGAGCATCAGCTTCGGCGGATTCGCGAGATCGTCGGGCGAAGGCGCGATCCCTTCGGCGTCGACTCCGATCGGACGCGCGCGCAGCCCCGACACGTGCAGCACGCTGCGCACGCCCCAATAGCACGGGTCTTCGGTCCAGATGACGTCGCCGGGGTCGGACAAGAGACGCACAGCCAGATCGACCGATTGATGGATACCCGTGGTGATGATGATCTGCTCGGGCGTGCAGCGCACCGAGCGCGACGTGCGCAGGTAGTCGGCGAGCACGTGGCGCAAGAGCGCCAGACCGCCGCCCGGCGCGTAGGTCAGGAGTTCCGGGCGCAGCCGGCGCCAGTATTTGCTGCTGATGCGGTTCCACACCTGCGCGGGAAAGCGCGACACATCGGGCACGCCGGGCATGAACGCGCCCCATTGGCGCTTCGAGACGCCCGCGCCTGCGACGAGACGCGTACCGCGCGTCGAGAGCGCAGGCGCCGCGGTTTGAAACGGCGGCGCGGGCGCTCCAAACCCTGCACCAAGCCCCGGGCCCTGCCCGGCTGCGCGAACCGCTTTCCCCGCGTCCCCGCCGCTGCGCACCGGCTCCGCCGTCTCAGGCGCGCCCAAGATCTCATCCGGAGTGCTATCGGCGACGAAGGTGCCCCGCCCCGTCCCCGAAGTCACATAGCCTTCGAGCGCCAATTGCTCGTAGACCTGCGTCACGGTATTGCGCGCGATCCCGAGTTCGTTGGCGAGCAACCGCGACGACGGCACCTTCGTCCCGGCCGGCAGCTCGCGCGACAGGATCGCCTGCTGCAGCAGCCGATGCAGCTGCCGATAGACCGGTTGTCCGTTTCCGCGCTCGATCCGCTGCGCCAGCCAGTCCGACAATACGCTCGCCCGCATAAATTGGCTCCTACATTTTCATTGAAATGGCTCTAATAATTGGAGCCAAATCTGATTATAGTCGTTGCATCGGGCGGCTTTACGCCGCACATCGACACGAACTCAATCCAACGCGAGGAGATGAACGCATGTCCACCAATTCCGAACTCCATGCCCGCAAAGACGCCGCCACCCCGCGCGGCGTCGGCGTGATGTGCAACTTCTACGCCGCGCGCGCCGAAAACGCGGAACTGTGGGACATCGAAGGCCGCCGCTTCATCGATTTCGCCGCCGGCATCGCGGTCGTCAACACGGGCCACCGTCATCCGAAGATCGTCGCGGCGATCCGCGAACAGCTCGATCGCTTCACACACACCGCCTATCAGATCGTGCCGTACGAGTCGTACGTCACGCTGGCCGAGAAAATCAACGCCCGCGCGCCCGGCGACCATCCGAAGAAAACCGCGTTCTTCACGACCGGCGCCGAGGCCGTCGAAAACGCGGTCAAGATCGCCCGCGCGGCCACCGGCCGTCCCGGCGTGATCGCGTTCTCGGGCGGCTTCCACGGCCGCACGCTGATGGGCATGGCGCTCACCGGCAAGGTCGCGCCGTACAAGCTCGGCTTCGGCCCGTTCCCGTCGGACGTGTTCCATGCGCCGTTCCCGAATCCGCTGCACGGCGTGTCGACGGCCGATTCGCTGCGCGCGGTCGAAACGCTCTTCAAGGCCGATATCGATCCGAAGCGCGTCGCCGCGATCATCTTCGAACCGGTGCAGGGCGAAGGCGGCTTCTATCCCGCGCCCGCGGAGTTCGTGCGCGGCCTGCGCAAGATCTGCAACGAGCACGGCATCCTCTTGATCGCCGACGAAGTGCAGACCGGCTTCGCGCGCACGGGCAAGCTCTTCGCGATGCATCACTACGACGTGGTGCCCGACCTCATGACGATCGCCAAGAGCCTGGCGGGCGGTATGCCGCTGTCTGGCGTAGTCGGCCGCGCCGAGATCATGGACGCCGCCGCGCCCGGCGGCCTCGGCGGCACCTACGCGGGCAACCCGCTCGCTGTCGCGGCGGCGCATGCCGTGCTCGACGTGATCGACGAAGAACAACTCTGCGAGCGCGCGACGAAGCTCGGCGACAAGCTCAAAGCCAAGCTCACGTCGCTGCAACGCGAGGTGCCGCAGATCGCCGACGTGCGCGGCCCCGGCGCGATGGTCGCCGTCGAATTCCTCAAGGCCGGCACGCACGAGCCGGATACCGATTTCACGAAGAAAGTGCAGGCGCGCGCGCTGGAGCGCGGGCTGCTGCTGCTCGTGTGCGGCGTCTATAGCAACGTCGTTCGCTTCCTGTTTCCTCTCACCATTCAAGACGCAGTCTTCGACGAAGCGCTCGGCCTGCTCGAAGAGGTGCTGAAGGAAAGCGTGGCGGTCACGGCTTAAATTCGCGGCGTAAATGCATCTGGAGTGAACATGCCAAATCTGGAACCGATCAATCTGAAGGACGCGTCGCTCTTGCGCACGCAGGCGTTCATCGCCGGCGAATGGCAAGGCGCCGCCGACAACTCGACGTTCGAAGTGCGCAATCCCGCCTCCGGCAACGTGCTCGGCACGGTGCCGAACATGGGTGCGGCGGAAACCCGCCACGCGATCGAAGCGGCCAACCGCGCCTGGAGCGCGTGGCGCAAGCAGACCGCCAAGCAGCGTTCAGTCGTGCTGCGCAAGTGGCACGACCTGATGCTCGACAACGCGGACGACCTCGCGCTGATCCTCACGACCGAGCAAGGCAAGCCGCTCGCCGAAGCGAAGGGCGAGATCCTGTACGCGGCATCGTTCCTCGAATGGTTCGCGGAGGAAGCGAAACGCGTCTATGGCGACACGATTCCGAGCCCCTCCGCGGACAAGCGCATCGTCGTCGTGAAAGAGCCGATCGGGGTGTGCGCGGCGATCACGCCGTGGAACTTCCCGGCCGCGATGATTACGCGCAAGGTCGGTCCCGCGCTCGCGGCCGGCTGCCCGATCATCGTCAAGCCGGCTGAAGCAACGCCGCTCTCGGCGCTCGCGCTCGCCGTGCTGGCCGAGCGCGCGGGCGTGCCGGCGGGCGTGTTCAGCGTCGTCACCGGAGACCCGAAGACGATCGGCGGCGAGCTGACCGGCAATGCGACCGTGCGCAAGCTGTCGTTCACGGGCTCGACCGGCGTCGGGCGCCTGTTGATGGCGCAGTGCGCGCCGACCGTCAAGAAGGTCTCGCTCGAACTCGGCGGCAACGCGCCGTTCATCGTGTTCGACGACGCCGATCTCGACGCGGCGGTGGCCGGCGCGATCGCCTCGAAGTATCGCAACAGCGGACAGACCTGCGTCTGCACGAACCGCTTCTACGTGCACGAGAAGGTGTACGACGCGTTCGCCGAGAAGCTGCGCGCGGCCGTCGGTGCGCTAAAAGTAGGTCGCGGCACCGAAGCCGGCGTGACGCAAGGCCCGCTGATCAACGAAGCCGCGGTGCTGAAGGTCGAAGCGCATATCGAGGACGCGCTGGCTAAAGGCGCGAAGATCGTCACTGGCGGCAAGCGCCACGCGCTCGGCCACGGCTTTTTCGAGCCCACGGTGCTGACCGGCGTCACGCCCGCGATGAAAGTCGCGAAGGAAGAAACGTTCGGCCCGCTCGCGCCGCTCTTCAAATTCGCCTCGGACGATGAAGTGGTGCAGCTCGCCAACGACACCGAGTTCGGCCTCGCCGCCTACTTCTACAGCCGCGACATCAGCCGCGTATGGCGCGTGGCCGAAGCGCTCGAGTACGGCATGGTCGGCATCAACACCGGGCTCATCTCGAACGAAGTCGCGCCGTTCGGCGGCGTCAAGCAATCGGGGCTCGGCCGCGAAGGCTCGCACTACGGGATCGACGACTATGTCGTCATCAAGTATCTGTGCATGGGCGAGGTTTGAGGCACTGAGCGCTTGAATCGCTCGCGGCTTTAAGCAAAACGGCAACGCAAAACGACAACGGTTTAACACCGTTGCCGTTTTGTTTTCTGCACATGCGGCTCGGTCCGCGAACGTCGCGCATCGAGACTTGTCGGCAAGCGTCACGCCGCTACAGACTTTACACACTGTTACCCGCAGCCATGCGCCCGTAAACACCGCTTTCCCTATACTTCACGCGCCGATCCGCAGTTGGATCACTCCGCCGCAAGCAAGCGGCGCTTCGATGCAGAGACACCCGATGACGCGCGTATTTCTCCCCAAAGCCAGCCTTCTCGTTTCCCTTGCCGCAGCCGGCGCAACGTTCGCGCTGAGCGGCTGTGTGGCGCCGAATCCGTACGCGTCATATCCGTCCCAGCCGCAATACGCGCAACCTCAGTACACGCAACCGCAATACGCACAGCCGCAATATGCCGAGCCCGCGTACACGCAGGACACCGACTCGCAGCCGGCCTACGCCCAACCTGTTCCCGCGCCGATGCCGCCTGCCGGCTACCAGCCGCCTCCGCCTGCGGCCTATCAACCGGCCCCGGCTGCTGCGCCGGCCTATGGCTACTCGCAGCAATACGGCACCGTGACGGCCATCCAGCCGCTCAACAATGCGGCAAGTCCTGGTGGCGTCGCGGGAACCGTGGTCGGAGCAGTGGTCGGCGGCGTGCTTGGCAACCAGATCGGACGCGGGCACGGACGCGATGTCGCCACCGTGGTCGGCGCCTTGGGCGGCGCGGTGGCCGGAAACTCGATCGGCCAGCAAATGGGCGGGCCGGCCGGCTATCGCGTCTCGGTGCAGCTCAACGACGGCTCGACGCGCGCCTTCGATTTGTCCAACCCTGGCGATCTGCATCCGGGCGATCGCGTACGTGTCGACGGCAATCAGATCGCGCGCTATTGATGCTTGATACGACGGCGGGCCGCTATAAAAGCGGCCCGCTGTCAGCGAGGTGGGGTGAGGCAAGCGGCAAAGCCTGCCTAATCAGGCATCACACCCGCTCGATCGCCATCGCAATCCCCTGCCCGACGCCGATGCACATCGTGCACAGCGCGTAGCGCCCCTTCGTGCGATGCAGTTGGTACGTCGCGGTCGTGACGAGCCGCGCACCGCTCATCCCCAGCGGGTGACCGAGCGCAATCGCGCCGCCGTTCGGGTTCACGCGCGGATCGTCCTCGGCCACGCCGAGCATGCGCAACACCGCAATGCCTTGCGAGGCAAACGCTTCGTTCAACTCGATCACGTCGAATTGATCGATCGTCATGCCCAGACGCGCGAGCAGCTTCTGCGTGGCGGGCGCCGGGCCGATGCCCATCACGCGCGGCGCGACGCCCGCCGTCGCGATGCCGAGCACGCGCGCGCGCGGCGTCAGGCCAAAGCGTTTCGCGTTCTCTTCATTCGCCAGCAGCAAGGCGACCGCGCCGTCGTTGACGCCCGATGCGTTGCCCGCCGTCACCGTGCCGTCCGGACGCACCACGCCCTTCAACTTCGCCAACGCTTCGAGACTCGTCTCGCGCGGGTGCTCGTCCTGCGAGACGACGATCGGGTCGCCCTTCTTCTGCGCGATCGTCACCGGCACGATTTCCTGCGCAAGCGTGCCGTCGCGCTGCGCGCGGGCCGCCTTCTGCTGGCTGCGCAGCGCGAACGCATCCTGCGCCTCGCGGCTCACGTTGTAGTCCTGCGCGACGTTCTCGCCCGTTTCCGGCATCGAATCGACGCCGTATTGCTGCTTCATGAGCGGATTGATGAAGCGCCAGCCGATCGTCGTGTCGTGGATGTCGGCCTGACGCGAGAACGCCGTCGGCGCCTTGCCCATCACGAACGGCGCGCGGCTCATGCTCTCGACGCCGCCCGCCACCATCAGCGCCGCTTCACCCGATTTGATCGCGCGCGCGGCAATGCCGACCGCGTCCATGCCCGAACCGCACAGGCGGTTCACGGTCGAACCCGGCACCGCCTGCGGCAGACCGGCCAGCAGGAGCGACATGCGCGCGACGTTACGGTTGTCCTCGCCGGCCTGGTTTGCGCAGCCGTAGACCACGTCGTCGATGGCCGACCAGTCGACGTCCTTGTTGCGCTCCATCAGCGCTTTCAGCGGCACCGCGCCGAGGTCGTCGGCACGAACCGACGACAGGGAACCCGCATAGCGGCCGATTGGCGTGCGGATCGCGTCGCACAGGAAGGCTTCGGTCATGTGATGTCTCCAGAGATTGAATGCCGGCGCGCGCGCCCGGGCGCGGCGCAGTCGAGCGGGAGGCCATGCGGCGATGATCGTTGCAAACGAGAAAGCCGTGCGGCCGGATTGCGAAATGTTCTATATACGAACTAAAGATCGCTTATCGAACATTTAAAGCCATCATAGAGGCTCAGAGAAATCCCTGTCAAGCTTGGCGGTGTTCCCCGCCCAACGCACCGGCAAGCGACGAACCTCGGATCACCCCCGTTGGCCCAAGGTTGGCGAAAGGCGAGCCTTGAGCTATCTTCACGGCTGCCCCATTTCGCCACAGGCCATGAGCAAAGCTCCCCAAGTGTCGCCTCCCCTTTCCGACGAAACCTCCGAAGCGCCGGACAAACCGGGCGACTCCTACGTCCAGTCGTTCGCACGCGGCCTCGCCGTGATCCGCACGTTCAACTCGGAACGCCCCGAACAGACGCTGACCGATGTCGCCGCCGCTGCCGGCCTCACGCGCGCGGGCGCGCGCCGCATTCTGCTCACGCTGCAGACGCTCGGCTACGTCGAAGCCGAAGGACGCCTCTTTCGCCTCACGCCGAGAATCCTCGATCTCGGCTTCGCCTACCTGACGTCGATGCCGTTCTGGAATCTGGCCGAGCCGATCATGGAGGATTTGTCCTCGCAGGTGCACGAAAGCTGCTCGGCGGCCGTGCTCGACCGGACGGAAATCGTCTACGTGCTGCGCGTGCCGACGCACAAGATCATGACGATCAATCTCTCGATCGGCAGCCGCTTGCCGGCCTATTGCACGTCGATGGGCCGCGTGCTGCTTTCGGCGTTGAGCGAGAAGGAACTCGACGCCACGCTCGACGCCACGCAGATCGTCTCGCACACGCCGCGCACGATCGTCGACCGGGACGAGCTCAAGAAGACCATCGCGCAAGTTGGCGCGCAAGGCTGGGCGATCGTCGATCAGGAGCTCGAAGCCGGCCTGATCTCGATGTCCGCGCCGATTCGCAACCGACAGGGACGCATCATCGCCGCGCTCAACATCAGCGGCAACGTGCAGCGCAAGTCCGCCAAGCAGATGGTGAAAGCGTTTCTGGAGCCGCTGCAGCAGGCTTCGCGGACCGTCTCCGAACTGGTCGCGCGGCGCGGTTAGGCGTCGTCCGCGCTGCGATGCGGCTGCGTGAGCAACGCGAAGACAATCAGCGCGGACAACAGCGTGATAGCAATCAACGCATACAGGAGCGTCTGGAACGCATGCGCGTAGACGTTGACGAGCGTCGCGTGGCTCAACCCCGGGATCAGGGCCACCGCATCGCGCAGGTCTCCGGTCGCCGCGCGCTGAGCCGCCATGGCTAAACGCGGCGAGGCGGAGACACGCGACTCGCGCGCGAGCCCTCCTTGAATCAATCCCGCGAGCAGCGCGCCGACGATCGCGAGCGCGATCCCCTCCCCGGCCACGCGTGTCGTGCTGAAGATGCCGGTCGCCATGCCGGCGCGCTCCTTCGGCACGACGCTGACCGACAGGCCGTCCATCAGCCCCCAGGGCATGCCCGTCCCGAACCCGATGACGAACATCGCGAGCATCGTGCCGCGTGCCGACTGCCCAGGCTCGATGCGCGACAGCAGAAACAGGCCAGAAGCGGCGATCAGCAGCCCGACGCCCGCCACCACCGCCGGCCGCACCCATCGCGTGACTAGGGCGGCGGCAAACGGCACGAACAAGAGCGGCGCCGATAACGCGATCATCATCAATCCGCCGCTCACCTCGCTGCGCCCCTCGATGCCGATGAAGCGGATCGGCAGCAAGATCAGCAGGACGACAAAGCAATAGCAGGTCGCGACCGGCAGCGCTTGCACACCCACGAAGCGCGGGTAGCGAAACAGCGTGAGATCGAGCATCGGCCTTACGGTGCATCGCTCGATCACGACGAAAGCCACGACGCACGCCGCCGATGTGGCGAAAAGACCGACGACGAAACCACTCGTCCAGCCGCTTTCCGGCGCCTGCAGCACGCCCCATGTCAGCGTCGCCAGGAAGCCGGTGAAGGCGAAGGTGCCCGGCCAGTCGACGCCGGCTGCATCCGGATCGCGCGATTCGCGCATGCGCGGCACGCCGATCAGCAGCACGAGCACGCCGATGAGCGCGCTCGAGACGAAAATCGAACGCCAACCGTAGCGGTCGATGAGGAACCCCGCGAGGATTGGACCGAACGCTAGCCCCACGCCGAAGGTCGTGCCGAGCAGGCTGAACGCGCGCGTGCGGGCGTCACCGTCGAACTCCTGCGCGAGCGCGGCAGATCCGCCCGACAGCGCCGCGGCCCCGGCGACGCCCTGTGCCGCTCGCAACACGTCGAGCCAGCCGACGCTCGGCGCAAAGCCGATCAGCAGCGACAACAACACAAAGAGCGCAATCCCGATCGCGAAGATCCGCTTGCGGCCGAACACGTCCGCGAGCGTTCCCGCCGCCATGAGCACGCTGCCGAAACTGAGCATGAACGCGTTGGTGATCCAGTTCAGCGCGACGGGACTCCCGCCGAGATCGTGGCTGATCGCCGGGATCGCGACGGGCGCGCCGGCGAAGCTCAGCGGCAGCGTCACCGCCGCCAGGCAGACGGCGCCGAGCACGGCGAGCGGGCGGTGGGTAGCCTCGGCCCGTGCATTCGGCAATGGCGAAGGCGAGCGCGAGAACGGCGCGCGGCGGCCGGCACGGCGCTTTGTAGCGGAATCAGTCGACATCGAATCCTCTTGAATTGCGCTCGCCGCTTTATGGCGAAACGAGGCGGTGAATGAGTTCGACTGATGATAAAGTGGCCGCAATCGTGGCAAAACACGCTATTCGTCCGCCATGAACGGACAAAAATTCTCGAATCGAGGGATACGATGGATAGCCTCAGCGGTCTCTTAGCCTTCGTCCACGCCGCCCGGATGCGCAGCTTCGTCGCGGCGGGGGAACGGCTGGGGGTGTCGGCGTCGGCGGTCGGCAAGAGCGTCGCGCGGCTCGAGGAAAAACTCGGCGTGCGGCTTTTGAACCGCAGTACGCGGCGTATCAGTCTGACTGAGGAAGGGGCGCTGTTTTTCGAGCGGTGCCAGCGCATCGTCGGGGAGATCGAAGAGGCCGAGGCGGAAATGCTGCGCGTCACCGGCACGCCTAGCGGTCGGCTGCGCGTGAGCCTGCCGGCGGTCGGATACCGGATGCTGATGCCGGTGCTGCCCGAATTCACGCAGCGGTATCCCGACATCGAGCTCGATCTGGATTTCAACGACCGGCTGATCGACGTGATCGCCGAGGGCGTCGATGCGGTGATTCGCAGCGGCGAGCTGAACGACTCGCGCTTGAAGGCGAAGCCGCTTGGGCCGTTTCGCTTCGTTCTTGCCGGCGCTCCTGGGTATTTCGCGCGGCGCGGCGTGCCGCTCGTGCCGCGCGAGCTGGAGCAGCACGCGTGCTTGCGCTACAAGTTTCCAACCACGGGACAGCTTCAGCCATGGAGCCTGCGCTTGCGCGCGGACGAACCACCTGTCGCGCTCGAAGGCGGGCTGATCTGCAACAGCATCGAAGCGTTGATCGCTGCGGCATCGGGAGGTTTAGGCATCGCTTATCTGCCCGACTTCGTCGTGCGCGAGGCGATCGCGGCCGGAACGCTGACGACTGTACTCGACGACTATCTGCCCGACACGGGGCGGTTCTCGGTGCTGTGGCCGAGCAACCGGCACTTGCTGCCGAAGCTCAGAGTGTTCGTGGATTATTTGGTTGAGAAGCGGGTGTTGGGGTAGACGGCGATCGAAGGCGGACAACGCCTTACTGTCGCGCGCTACGCTGCATACGGCATGCGGTATTTGGCATGTTGCATACCAAACGCGAGCCGCTTGCCCCCGGATTGTTTGCCACCGCGCGCATCACGCCACGCGGCTCGCCGATTGCGCGATCCCGCGCAACACGTCGACGAAGTGCTGCCCAGCGGTTTCAAGCGCCCCCGAATTATCGATCGAGGTCAGCCGCACGCCGTCGGGCACCTGGAACGGCGCATGCCGCGCCAAGCGCGCCGCGACTTGCTCTGCCGTCTCGCGCGCCCGCGCGCCGAGCCGTGCCGCGAGGATATGCGGCGCGGCGTCGACATGGACGAGCTGCGCAAGCGGATAGCGCGCCAACACCTCGCGCAAATGCTGCCGCGAGCCGTTGACGACGACTGCGCATCCACGCGCAAGCCACGCGTCGAGTTCGATTCCAATTCCGTAGCGCAATTCGTGGCTCGCCCATTCGAGCGCGAAGAGGCCCAGGTTCGAGCGGCCCGCGAATTCGTCGGCCGTCAGCGCGATGTGATTTTCTCCGTGGCCTGCGGGCCGCGTGATGTAGCGGTGCGCGAACACGACGGGCTCACCTGTGAGAGCTTGGCGCGCGTACGCGAGGAGCGAGTCCTTCCCTGCGCCGGACGGTCCCATCACGTAGACGAGGCGGCTGCTCATCGCGTGCTCCTTGCTGCGTTGCCGGCCTGCGCGCCATCGTTCGACTCGCCCGCTTGGGCGGCATCAGCCAGGAACGGCAGCCGCCGCCAGAGCACGAACGGCGCATCCGGCGACGGCTCGACGAACAGCGCCGCCCCATCGACCGGCAGCGGCCCCAGCCGCGCCGCCTCCGCATGCCAATGCCGAATGAGCGCATCGCACTCGTCGTCGGCGGAAAGGGAATCGGAAAGCGTCATATGAAAACGGAACTCGTCAAACACGTACGGATAGCCCCATGCGAGCAGCAATTCGCGCTGCCGTTCGGTCAAAGGCGCGGCCAAGCGGCGCTCGATGTCGGCGGCTGGCGGGCGGGCGCGCAAGGCGTCGAGCGTGCTCAGGGCGTCGGCGGCTAGTGCGCGCAAGGCGTCATCGCCCGACGCAGCAGCCGGACGCAGCGCGACGAAGCGGCTCAAGAGCGCCGCTTCCACCGGCAGCGAGAACGGCGTCTGGCGCCGCGCCCAGGCGAGCGCGGCGTCGAGCACGTCATTTGAAGTGACGCCGTCCGCCAACCTGAACGGAGCAACGAGCGTGCCGTGCCATCCGTAGCGGCACGGCGCAACCGTCAACGCACCGACCTCACGGCGCAGCGCAGCAAGCTCGGGCGGAGTATGAACGGCGCCGTTCTCGGGATCGCGCCCAAGCCATGCACAACCGGCCTGCCACCAGCCCGATTCGCGCGGCGGCGCGTAATAGATCGCAAAGCGCGCGTCTGCGGTCCATTGCGCAGTCGCAGCTTGAACGGCGTCAACTGCAGCGCCTTCGTCGAGCCACACCTGCGAGCGCATCGGTTCGGAGGCGCTCATACGTCGTGCTCGATCATCAACTGCACGCGGTCCGCCGCGAAGTGCGTAATGCCGTACTTGACCGGCACGCCCTCCATGTCGGCCTCGACGTTCTCGACCCACAACACCGGCTGCTGCCGGTTGATGTTGAGCCGGCGCGCGACTTCGGCCTCGGGCAGCACGCTGCCGATCCGGCTCCACTTGCGCACGTAGTCGTGCACGCCGAATTCGGCGAGCGCCTTCGTGATGCTGTTGGTGCGCTCGAGCACTTCGGGCATGTCCGGAAAACGCGCGGCCGGATACCAGTTGCGCGCGAACGTGAGCGGCACGCCATCCGATTCGTGGCGCGTTTCGATCTTGTAGACGAACGCGCCTGCCCGAATGGCGAGCGCCTTCGCGACATTCGCGTCGGCCTTCACGCGGGCCGCCGAAATCATCGCGCCGCTCGGCGCGTGGTTTTGCCTTTGAAGGTTTTCCGTGAAGCGCGTGCGGCGTCCGATCGAATAATCCATCGCGCCGGGCTGCACGAACGTGCCGCGTCCCTGCTCCACACTCACGAGGCCCAGCGCGGCGAGCCCCAGCATCGCGCGGCGCACGGTGTGGCGGTTCACGTCGAAGCGCTTGGCCAGCTCGCCTTCGCTCGGCAGCCGCCCTTCGGCGCCGAAGCCGCTCGCCGCGATTTCCGCCGCGAGGATCTGCTCGATCTGCCGCCATACGGCGACGCCCGCGCCGCGCTCGACAACGGTTCCCGGGTCCCCGTTGTCGTTCGATGCGTTCGATGTCATGGCGTTGTCATTCCCTTGGGTTTCAATTTCGTTTTGCGCATTGTAGTGCGGCCCGCGTGATGGAAATGTGAAAATCGCGCGGTGGCGCACATTGCCCAAAAATTTTACATCTAAACGTCTAGACGTTTAGACAATTAGATGGTGAAATGTTCGCACCTTAGATCGCATCGACAAGGAATTTCATGAGCGCTACCGTCGCCTCATCCTCCCACTCCCGCCGGCGTGCGTGGCTCGCGGTGCTCGCCCGCGCGCCGCGCGCCGATCTGGAAGCCGCGCTCGCTCGCGCGTTCGAGGGCGCCGAGCTCCCGGCGTACGAATGGCTGCGGGCGCCCGAGATCGGGCTCGCGATGGTGCGCGGCCGCATCGGCGGCACCGGCGACCCGTTCAATCTCGGCGAGGCCACGGTCACGCGCGCCACGCTGCGTCTCAAGGGCGTCAGCGGCAGCGATGGCACGGCGCCGGTCGGCGTGGCGTGCCAGCTCGGTCGAGACAAACGCCGCGCCGAACTCGCGGCGCTTGCCGACGCGCTGCTGCAAGTGCCCGAACGGCATGCGGCACTCAACGAACGTTTGATCGAGCCGCTCGCCGAACGCCTTGCGGCACAGCGCGAAACGCGCCGGCAGGATGCCGAGTCGTCGCGCGTCGAATTCTTCACGATGGTCCGAGGCGACTAACTAATGAACAACCCCCACGCTCACATTCGTTCGCTGTCGACCGGAGTTAGCGCTTTAGCGCTTACTCCGGTCCCATGCAAAGCTCCCCCCGAGGGGGCCGCTGCCCTCCTTGGGGCGGCCCGGCGGAGGGCACCATGAAACAGATTGCACTTTCGAGCTTGACGCCGGGTTTCGCCGATCCGGTCCACGACACGCAGGCCGTGTTCCGCACGCTGCTCGACGCGCTCGCGCGCCCCGGCACGATCGGCTCCGTCACCGCTGCGTTACCCGCGCTACCCGAATCCGCCGCGAACACTCCGAACGCCGCGAGCACCGGACACGCCGGCCGCGCAGCATTCGCCACGCTGCTCGCGCTCGCCGACGACACCACGCCGATCTGGCTCGCCACGCCCGATGCGACGCTCGGCGCCACGCTGCGCTTTCACACGAACGCTACGCTGACCGACACGCCCTCGCGCGCCGCCTTCGCCTACGTGCACGACGCACAAGCCCTGCCGTCGCTCAGCGCCTTCTCGCTCGGCGAACCCGAAACGCCGGAACAGGCTGCCACGCTGCTGATCCGCGTCGACGCGTTGACAGGCGGCACGCCGATCACCCTGAGCGGCCCCGGCATCGAAACGACCGCGACGATCGCGCCGCGCGGACTGCCCGAGCGCTTCTGGCATGAGCGCGCCGAACTTGCCGTGCACTTCCCGTGCGGCATCGATTGCTATCTCGTGTGCGGCGACGCGCTCGTCGGCCTGCCGCGCACCACCCGAGCGGAGGTGAACTGATGTACGTCGCCGTCAAAGGGGGCGAGCGCGCGATCGAAGCGTCGTGGCGCCTCATCGATAAAGCCCGCCGCGGCGATACGCGGCTTGCCGAGCTGTCCGTCGCGCAGATCCGCGAGCAGTTGCGCCTCGCCGTTGCGCGCGTGATGACCGAAGGCTCGGTGTACGACGAAGAGCTGGCCGCGCTCGCGATCAAGCAGGCCGCGGGCGACCTCGTCGAAGCGATCTTTCTGCTGCGCGCGTACCGCACGACGCTGCCGCGCTTCGGCTTCACGGAGCCGCTCGACACCGAGGCGATGCTCGCCGAGCGGCGCATTTCCGCAACGTTCAAGGACGTGCCGGGCGGTCAGTTGCTCGGCGCGACCTACGATTACACGCAACGTCTGCTCGATTTCGCGCTGCTGGCCGAAGGCGACGACGGTGACGCTGCGGCTTCGCAAGAGGCGTTTTCTCTGCGCGACTTGCACGACACCGCAAGCAGCCAACCCGAACCGATGCCCCGCGTCGTGACCCTGCTCGACCAGGAAGGTCTGATCGAGCAAGAACGTCCATCGGAAAACGCCGCGGAACCCGGCGACCTTTCGCGCGAGCCGCTCGCCTTCCCTGCCCACCGCACGACGCGCCTGCAGAATCTCGCACGCGGCGACGAGGGTTTCCTGCTCGCGATGGGCTACGCCACGCAGCGCGGCTACGCCAACGCGCACCCGTTCGCGGGTGAGATCCGCTACGGCCACGTCGCCGTCGAAATGGATCTGCCGGAGCTGGGCTTCGCGGTCGAGATCGGCGAACTCGACGTCACCGAATGCCAGATGGTCAACCAGTTCAAGGGCAGCGCGGAAGCCCCGCCCGCGTTCACGCAAGGCTACGGCCTTGTGTTCGGCCATTCGGAGCGCAAAGCGATGGCGATGGCGCTCGTCGACCGCGCGCTGCGCGCGCAGGAACTCGGCGAGACGGTCTCGTCGCCGACTCAGGACGTCGAGTTCATGCTGTCGCATAGCGATAGCGTCGAGGCGTCCGGTTTCGTCCAGCACTTGAAGCTGCCGCACTACGTCGATTTTCAGTCCGAGCTCGAGCTCGTGAGACGGTTGCGCGCACAACATGATGGCCGCGAGCGCGGCGATGACGAGGAACAAGCCGCATGAACGCTCCCGATATGCAGCTCTTAACCGATACCGATGCAGACAGCGCCGCCGAAGGCTACAACTTCGCCTATCTCGACGAGCAGACCAAGCGCATGATCCGGCGCGCGCTGCTCAAGGCCGTCGCGGTGCCGGGCCATCAGGTGCCGTTCGCATCGCGCGAAATGCCGCTGCCGTTCGGCTGGGGCACGGGCGGCATTCAAGTGACGTCGGCGATCATCGGCCGCGACGACACGCTCAAAGTGATCGACCAGGGCTCCGACGAAACGACGAACGCCGTCAACATCCGGCGCTTCTTTGCACGCACGGCGGGCGTGAAGACGACGCGCAAGACCGCGGAAGCGACGATCGTCCAGACGCGTCACCGCATTCCCGAAACGCCGCTGACCGCGAACCAGATCCTCGTCTACCAGGTGCCGAACCCCGAGCCGCTCTTCAAGCTCGAGCCGCGCATCGCCGAGTGCAAGAAGCTCCACTCGCTCGCCGACTATGGCCTCATCAGCGTAAAGCTCTACGAGGACATCGTGCGCCACGGCAGCATCGCGACGACTTACGACTACCCGGTAATCGTCAACGGCCGCTACCTGACTTCGCCTTCGCCGATCCCCAAGTTCGACAATCCGAAAATGCACATGAACCCCGCGCTGCAGTTGTTCGGCGCCGGCCGCGAGCGGCGCATCTACGCGATTCCGCCCTACACGTCCGTACGCAGCCTCGACTTCGACGACCACCCGTTCGAGATCCAGCGCTGGGAGCATGCATGCGCGCTGTGCGGCTCGCGGGAAAGTTTTCTCGACGAGATGATCGTCGACGATGCGGGCAAGCGCATGTTCGTCTGCTCCGACAGCGATTACTGCCACGACCGGCGCGATGCACAAGAAGCAGGAGAACGCGCATGACCCCGCTCCTCTCCGCCCGCGCCATCACGAAGCAATTCGGCGGCCGCAACGGCTGCGCGGACGTCACGTTCGATCTCTATCCGGGCGAGGTGTTGTGCATCGTCGGCGAATCGGGCTCGGGCAAGTCGACGCTGCTGAACACGCTCGCCTTGCGCACGGAAGCCGATCGCGGTTCGCTCAGCTACACCAACACGAACGGCGAAGCGATCGATCTGTTCTCGCTCAGCGAGCCGCGGCGGCGTCTTTTGATGCGCACCGAATGGGGCTTCGTGCAGCAGAATTCGCGCGACGGGCTGCGGCTTGGCGTATCGGCGGGCGCGAACATCGGCGAGCCGCTGATGGCGGTCGGGGCGCGCCACTACGGGCAGATCCGCAACACCGCCTCGCAATGGATGGAGCGCGTCGAACTCGACTCCGCTCGCATCGACGAGCTCCCGTCAGCGTTTTCCGGCGGCATGCAGCAGCGTCTGCAGATCGCGCGCAATCTGGTCACCGGACCGCGCCTCGTGTTCATGGACGAGCCCACCGCCGGCCTCGACGTCTCGGTGCAAGCGCGACTGCTCGATTTGCTGCGCACGCTCACGACCACGCTGCATCTCTCGGTGCTGATCGTCACGCACGACATCGGCGTCGCGCGCCTGCTCGCGCACCGGCTCATGGTGATGCAAGGCGGCAAGGTCGTCGAAGCGGGCCTCACGGATCAAGTGCTCGACGATCCGCAACATCCGTACACGCAGACGCTGGTTTCGTCTGTGCTTCCTGTCTAAAGGATCGACGATGAATACAACCGCAACCAGCGCACCGGAACGCGCCTTCATCGACAACGACGCGCTGATGCTGCGCGCGCAACACGTCAGCAAGCGCTTCACGCTGCACACGCAAGGCGGCGCGAGCATCACGGCGCTCTCGGGCGTTTCGCTCGATGTCGAGCGCGGCGAATGTGTCGTGCTTGCCGGCCCGTCGGGCGCAGGCAAGAGCACGTTCCTGCGCTGCCTGTACGGCAACTATCTCGCGACGGGCGGCATGATCGCGATCCGCGACGATTCACGCGCCGAGCGCCATGTGCAAATCACCGGCGCCGAGCCGCACGACGTGATCGCGCTGCGCCGCTCGGTTGTGGGCTACGTGAGCCAGTTTCTGCGCGTGATCCCGCGCGTGCCGACGCTTGCGCTCGTCGCCGAGCCGCTGATTTCGCGCGGCGTCGACGAGCACGAAGCGAGCGAACGCGCATCCGCCCTGCTCGCGCGGCTGAACGTGCCGCAACGCTTGTGGCCGCTTGCGCCCGCCACGTTTTCCGGTGGCGAACAGCAGCGCGTGAACATCGCACGGGGCCTGATCGCCGAGCATCCGTTGCTGCTGCTCGACGAGCCCACTGCCTCACTCGATGCACAAAACAGGGATATCGTGGCGGAATTGATCAGAGAAGCGCGCCAACGCGGCGCCGCGATCGTCGGCATCTTCCACGACGAAGCGACGCGCGAGAGCGTCGCGACGCGCCGCCTCGAATTGAGCGCGCCCGCCGCCTCCCTCATTCACTGACACGCGCAATCCAAGGACAAGGAGCTTGTCGATGTTGATCAAGAACGCTCGCATCGTGACGCGAGACGAAACATTCACCGGGGTCGTGCAGATCGAAGGCGGCACGATCCGCGAGCTGGCGCGCGGCACGACGTCGGCGCCCGAGGCGCAAGACTGGGACGGCGACTATCTGCTGCCGGGCCTGATCGAGCTGCACACCGATAACCTCGAAAAACACCTTTCGCCGCGTCCCGGCGTGATCTGGAACACCGACGCCGCGTTCGTGATCCACGATGCTCAAGTCGCCGCAGCCGGCATCACCACCGTGTTCGACGCGCTCGCGATCGGCTCGATGAGCACCTCCAAGCTGCGCGGCCGCGAGATTCAGACGTCGTGTGCGCGCGCGCTCCAGCGCTTCTCCGAACGCAAGCTGCTGCGCGCCGAGCACTTCCTGCATCTGCGCTGCGAGATCGGCACGGCGGACGTCGTCGAGATTTTCGATTCGTTGTCCGCGCATCCATTGCTGCGGCTCGCTTCCGTGATGGACCACACGCCGGGCCAGCGCCAGTGGCACGACAAGGAGCAATGGCGCAAGTACCACGAGCGCAACGGCAAGTGGACCGACGAGCACATGGCCGCCGCCCTCGCCGAACTCACCACCGACCAGGAGCGCTTCGCCATCGCGCATCGCCGCGAAATCGTCGCGCGCTGCAAGGCGCTCGGACTGCCGGTTGCGAGCCATGACGATACGGTCGCCGAGCACGTCGAGGAAGCCGCGGCCGAAGGCGTCGCGATCTCC
The DNA here is from genome assembly GCF_053525655.1 of Trinickia camelliae. Taxonomy (NCBI): domain Bacteria; kingdom Pseudomonadati; phylum Pseudomonadota; class Betaproteobacteria; order Burkholderiales; family Burkholderiaceae; genus Trinickia; species Trinickia camelliae. The sequence continues at coordinate 130,176 of NZ_JBCHAA010000020.1, read as the reverse complement.
GAATTTCCGACCACGCAGGTCGCCGCGGCCGCCGCGCACAAGCTCGGCATCGCGACGGTCATGGGTGCGCCGAACATCGTGCGCGGCGGTTCGCACTCGGGCAACGTCTCGGCGCTCGAACTCGCGCGCGCGGACCTGCTCGACATCCTCTCCTCCGACTATGTGCCGTCGAGCCTCCTTACCGCCGCTTTCGAGCTCGTCGACAAAGCGGGCTGGACGCTGCCGCGCGCGGTCGGCACGGTATCGGCGGAACCGGCGCGCGCCGCCGGCCTCCACGACCGGGGCGCGATCGAGCCCGGCCTGCGCGCCGACTTCCTGCGCGTGACGATGCACGACGCGCTGCCGGTGCCGCGCGCCACGTATCGCGAGGGGGAACGGATCGTTTGACGGCGCAAAAAGCGCGTAAAAACACGCATTTGGCGCACTCAAAGCGCTTAGGTAACAGTCCTAGAGGGGTCTTTCGCCTAGAGGTTGCGTTCGGCCGCCATCCGGTGTTCTACTAGCGGCGCCATATTTTTGGCTTGGTATGCTGTGCCGCGCGCTGCTGGCCGCCCGGCTGGCGGCCGTAATAACCGTTCTGGCAAACCGTTGCGCCGGAAAAACCTTGAAGCGGCACAACCGCATTCGAGGTGAACGAACCCCTCCGAGGAGTAAAAATGAAAAAGCTGTTAGCCGCCTTGACCATCTCGCTGCTCGCCGTTTCCGCCGCGGGCGTCGCTCAAGCCAAAGACTGGACCACGATCCGTTTCGGCGTCGATGCGAGCTACCCCCCGTTCGAATCGAAGGGCTCCGACGGCAAGCTGGTCGGCTTCGATATCGACCTCGGCAATGAAATCTGCAAGCGCGTGAACGCGAAGTGCGTCTGGGTCGAAAACGACTTCGACGGCATGATCCCGGCACTGAAAGCGAAGAAGTTCGACGGCGTGCTGTCGTCGATGTCGATGACGCCGCAGCGCGAAGAGCAAATCGCGTTCTCGTCGAAGCTCTTCAACACGCCGACGCGTCTCGTGGCGAAGAAGGGTTCGGGCGTCATGCCGACGGCGGAATCGCTGAAGGGCAAGTCGGTTGGCGTCGAGCAAGGCACGATTCAGGAAACGTACGCGAAGGCCAACTGGGAATCGAAGGGCGTGAAGGTCGTCCCGTACCAGAACCAGGACCAGGTCTATGCGGACTTGATCTCGGGCCGCCTTGACGGCGCGCTGCAAGACGCCGTGCAGGCCGACATCGGCTTCCTGAAGACCCCGCGCGGTGCGGGCTTCGCTTTCGCCGGCGGCGACCTGAACGATCCGAAGACGCTCGGCAACGGCGCCGGCATCGGTCTGCGCAAGGAAGACACCGACCTGAAGGCGAAGATCGACAAGGCCATCGCCGACATGATCAAGGACGGCACGTACAAGAAGATCGAAGCGAAGTACTTCACGTTCGACGTGTACGGCGGCTGATCCACGACGGCGCGGGACGCTCCCGCGCCTGTCGTTGCCGGATGTGCAAGCGAAAAAGGCCCCGTGTTGCGCGGGGCCTTTTTTCTTTTGTCCATCGAGATTCGCGGCCTGCGCGTCGTCGAGGCCGCGCGGTTAAGACTGAGTACCCGCCCCCGCGCCGCGTGCCGCGAAGTACAATCGCCTGAGACCTATTTCCCCGTCATCGCGCCCGCATGACCTCCGGCGCGCATACAAAATCATGCAAACACAAACTCATCCGTTGATCTCCCCCGCGCTCGGCACCGAGCGGCATCTGACGAGCTTCCACTACGGCCCTTCCGGCGGGCAGAAAATTTACATCCAATCGTCGCTGCACGCGGACGAACTGCCGGGCATGCTGGTCGCGTGGGCGCTGCGCAAACGGCTCGCCGCGCTCGAAGCGGCAGGCAAGCTGCGCGGCGAGATCGTCGTCGTGCCGGTGCCGAATCCGATCGGCCTCAATCAGCATCTGCTCGGCCAGATGCTCGGCCGCTTCGAAACCGGTACCGCGAGCAATTTCAACCGCAACTTCCACGATCTCGCCGCGCTCATCATGCCGCGCATCGAAGGCCGCCTGACCGACGACGCGCAGCAGAATCTCGTCGCCGTGCGCCATGCGATGCGCGAAGCGCTTAACGAGCAGACGCCGAACACCGAGCTCGAATCGCAGCGCCTCGCGCTGCAGCGCCTCTCCTACGATGCCGACGTCGTGCTCGATCTGCATTGCGACTTCGAAGCCGCGATGCACCTCTACACCAACCCCGATTTGTGGCCCGAAGTCGAGCCGCTCGCGCGCTACCTCGATTCGAAAGCATCGTTGCTCGCGCTCAATTCGATCGGCAATCCGTTCGACGAGATCCACAGCTTCTGCTGGTCCGAGCTGCGCGCGCGCTTTGGCGACCGCTATCCGATTCCGAACGGCTCGATCTCGGTGACGATCGAGCTGCGCGGCCAAGGCGACGTGACGTACGCGTTCGCCGAGCGCGACGCGCACGCGATCGTCGAATACCTGACGCATCGCGGCGTGATCGACGGCACGCCCGCCCCGCTGCCCCAGCTCGAATTCGCGGCCACGCCGCTCGCCGGCACCGAGCCGCTGCTCGCGCCGATTTCGGGCGTGCTCGTGTTCCGCGCGCCGGTGGGCGTGTGGGTCGAGCCGGGCCAGGAGATCGCCGATATCGTCGATCCGCTGACCGACCGCGTCGTCACGATCTCGAGCAGCATTTCCGGCGTGCTGTACGCGCGGCACCGCGCGCGCTTTGCGACCGCCGGGCTCGAAATCGCGCGCATCGCGGGCGCGACGCCTTACCGGACGGGCTCGCTGCTGTCGAATTGAGCGAGCGGCGCGCGAGAGAGCGGCAGAACCGCCCTCCGCGCGCCCCTCAAAACGCCGGCACGATCGCCCCATTGAACTGCTTGTTGATGTACTGCCGCACGTCATCCGACTCATACGCGGCCACCAGCTTCTTCACCCAAGGCTTGTTCCTGTCGCCTTCGCGCACCGCGATCAGATTCGCATACGGCCCCTTCACATCCTCGATCGCAATCGCGTCCTTCGTCGACGATAAACCCGCCTTCACCGCGTAATCGGTATTGATCGATGCCGCATCGAGGTCGCCCAAGGCGCGCGGCAGCTGCGCCGCGTCGAGTTCGACGATCTTGATCTTCTTGGGGTTGTCGGCGATATCGAGCGGCGTCGCGTTCACACCGTTCGTGCCCGCGCCCGGCTTGAGCGTCAGCACGCCGTACTTCTGCAGCAGGAGCAGCGACCGGTTGCCATTCGACGGATCGTTCTGGATCCCGACCTTCGCGCCCACCGGCAAGTCCTTCAGCGACTTCAGCTTCTTCGAATAGAACCCGAGCGGCGCCGTATAAGTCAGCCCGATGCTGACGATCTTGTAGCCGCGCTGCTTGATCTGGCTGTCGAGAAACGGCTGGTGCTGGAAGCCGTTGGCGTCGAGGTCGCCCGCGTCGAGCGCCGCATTCGGCTGCACGTAGTCGTTGAACTCGATCACCTTGATCTTCAGGCCCTCGCGCGCGGCCACCTGAGTCACGACCGACCAGATTTGCGCATCGGGGCCGCTCATCGTGCCGACCTTGAGCACGGTGTCGCCGGCGTGCGCGAGCGGCGCCGCCAGCGTGAAAGCGGCCGTAAGCGCGGCGAGAGACTGGATAAGGGTTCTGCGCTGCATGGTGTCCTCGTTTGGTGTTGTGGATGCTGGACGCGCATCGTCGCACCCGCCTCCACGCAGGCGAACCAATCTTTTCTGCTACGCATATGGCCCGCTCGCGCCGGTGCATATGACCCTGCCGACTGCCTCTCACCGCGCATCCAAACAAGCCGATTGTTGCAACCGCACAACAAATCCCTGCGATTACCTAGCTGTCATATCGCTTTCGTTCTCGTCCGATAAATTGCCGCCGGTTCTGCGATCCCGCGAAGACGGGAAGCCGGGCTCTTACCTTTAAAAACGGAGAATTTGTGAAAAAGAAAATCATCGCCGCCGCTACCATTGCAACGATCGCGGGGACCGCACACGCACAAAGCAGCGTCACGCTGTACGGTTTGATCGACGCGGGTATCAGCTACGTGAACAACAGCACGCAGACCAGCACCAAGACCGGCAGCAAGCTCTACAAGTACGACGACGGCGTCGCACAAGGCAGCCGCTGGGGCCTGCGCGGCACGGAAGATCTGGGCGGCGGCCTGAAAGCACTCTTCGTGCTCGAAAACGGCTTCAACAGCGGCACTGGCACGCTAGGCCAAGGCAGCTCCGAATTCGGCCGCCAGGCGTACGTCGGCATCTCGAAGGACACCATCGGCTCGTTCACGCTCGGCCGTCAGTACTCGTTCTCGACCGACTATCTCGGCGGCAGCTACTCGAACGGCGGCAACACCGTTGCGGGCAACTACGGCTATCACATCAACGACGTTGACCAGCTCACGTCGAGCCGCATCAGCAACTCGGTCAAGTTCACGAGCGCCAACTTCGCGGGCCTGACGTTCGGCGCGATGTACGGCTTCTCGAACCAGGCCGGCGCGTTCTCCGGTGCGGCCGGCAGCTCGTCGCGCGCGTATAGCTTCGGCGCGAACTACGCGACGGGTCCGTTCTCCGTCGGCACGGCTTACACCGACATCCGCTTCCCGGCAGCCGCGACGCCCGCAGCGTTCTCGACAAACCTCGCCAACATCACGCTCGGCTCGTCGACCAATGCGATCCGCGACCTGCACACGGTCGGCCTCGGTGGCCGCTACATTATTGGCCCGGCAACGCTGTGGGCCCTGTGGACGAACACGCACATCGAGCCGACCACGGGTGCGCAGACGACGTTCAACGCTTATGAGGCAGGCGGCAAGTACGCGTTCACGCCGGCTCTGACGGCCGGCCTCGGCTACACGTACATGAAGGTGTCGGACGCGTTCTCCGGCCACTGGAACCAGGTCGACGCGAGCGTCGACTACGCGCTCAGCAAGCGCACCGACGTGTACTTTCTGACCGTCTACCAGAAGGCGTCGGGCAACCTCACCGGCACGACGACGCCGATTCAGGCGCAGATTGGCGATTCGGCTTCGTCGTACTTCGGTACGTCGGGCACGAACTCGACCAATCAAGTCGCTGTGCGCGTCGGCATCCGTCACAAGTTCTAAAGCGATATCGCCGCTGCTGCTTTTCGGTAGCGGCTGATCATTGCAAAAAGCGCGACGCCCCGCGGATTTCTTAGCGGGGCGTTGCGCTTAAAAGCATTCCTGCACGTGTTGGCAGAGCCTTGCAACAGCGCGGGGAAGTGCGGGCCGCAAGCGACAGCACGTTTTAAGTTTGGCTTAATTCTTGGCTGCGACTATGCATCCCATACCACCCCTGTTCAGCCGCCGTAGCTTAGGCGGCATTTTTTTATCCCTCTCACGCAGCGCGCCGCCACCGGCAGCGCCACACGCAAACGGGAGCGACCATGATCGAAGACGCGGTATTCAAGCATCTGCGTACGATGCTCAAAAGCGAACACAAGCTGCCGGTTCAGAGCTGCCGAGTGTCGATGCCGGTTCAACGTCCATGGAGCCGGCCGTATCGCCTCGTCGAATGGACCACGCATGGCGACGTGCCGTCGTACCGGTGCGTCGTGCCGGCGGAAAGCACCGACGCGGACATCGCCCGCGTCGTGGCGAGCCACGTGCCGGGACGCCTCTACACCTGCGAACCGGTTTAAGGCTTCGCGCGCCCGGCGCGCGTAGTCCCGCTGCGCGCCGCGCGGCGTCGTTTCCCATCGCCCCAACGCCATGACCCGCGCCATGGTGCGGCCATACGTCACAGCACGCAGGCCGCGCCCGGCGCATCGCCGTAGAGTCTGATACGCTGCGCGGTTTCAACCCTGCATCTCTCGCCGATGGACAATGCTTTTAACGAGCGCGGCGTCACGATCACCCGCAACGGCCTCAGCGCAGCCGGACAAGTCTTCGCACTGCGCGAGATCCGCAGCACACGGATCATGACGGTCCAGAAAAACAAGGCATTGCCGCTCACGCTTTCCCTCATCGGCCTCGCCGGCGCCGTGGCCGGCGCCATGTTCCGCTCGGGCGCGGGACTGACGCTCGGCGTCATGATGATCGTCGTCGGCGTGCTCACGTGGTTCACGCAGGACATCGCCCATCGCTTGATCGTCGACACGCCGAACGGCGAACGCGAAGCCCTCTCCAGCCCGGACCTCGAATTCGTGAAGCACGTGGACCAGGTCCTGCAGCAGGCGATCGAAAATCTGGCTGCTGCGCCGCATTAACAGAAAATTAACTCGTTCGTACAGAGCTTTTGCGCGCGGTTTAGCCCTACGGGACTACATTGGGTTCGTCATAACAACGAACGCCAGCGCGTCTTGCGCCAGCGCTTAAGCCATGTTTCAGTCGTCTGCCGAATACCTTGCACCTGCTGCGCCGCGTATCGCCCGGCCGGTCCGCACGCGCACGCCGGAACGGCTTGTCTCCTATGTGTCGATCGACGTCACGGTGCCCGGCCACTCGACGAGCGCCGGACGCCGCGCCTTGCACCAGGCGCTCGGCGACGACCTGCGCCTCTATGTCGTCACGATGGACAAGCTGCGCGATTGCGTGACATTCCGCATCGAAGTCACGTCCCGCCCGCTTGCGGACGTGATCGCAGCCCTCACCCGCACACTCGGGCAGGCCACGCTCGGCCGCGCGGTGACGACGCAGATTCGCCGCCCTCAGCGCGGCTGACGGCGCACGCGGCTTCGCGCGCCGCGTCGACCCGCCCTAGCTGACATCGACCGGCTTCACGTGCCATATGTCGTGGGCGTACTCCGCGATCGTGCGGTCCGACGAAAACTGCCCCATGCCCGCGACGTTTTCGATCGCGCTCTCGGTCCACAGACGCGGGTCGCGGAAACGCGCATCGACCGCCTCCTGCGCCGCCGCAAACGCGGCGAAGTCGGCGAGCACCATGTAGTGGTCGCCCCAATCGACCAACGTGTGGAAGATGTCCGAGAAGCGATGCGGGTCGTCCGGCGAGAAGTAGCCGGTGCGGATCTGGTCGAGCGCGAGGCGCAGCTCCGCATTCTCCTCGTAGATCTGCCGCGGCCGATAGCCGGTTGCGCGCAAGTCGTCGACCTCTTCCGCGGTGTGGCCGAATATGAAGATATTGTCGCGGCCCACCGCATTGCAGATCTCGATGTTCGCGCCATCCATGGTGCCGATCGTCAACGCGCCGTTCAGCGCGAGCTTCATGTTGCCGGTGCCCGACGCTTCCGTGCCCGCCATCGATATCTGCTCCGACAGATCCGCCGCCGGAATCACGAGTTCGGCCACGCTCACACCGTAGTTCGGCACGAACACGACCTTGAGCTGGTCGCCGACGAGCGGATCGTTGTTGATCTTCTGGCCGACGTCGTTGATCAGCTTGATGACGGTCTTCGCCATCTTGTACGCCGACGCGGCCTTGCCCGCGAAGATCACGACGCGCGGCACCCAATCGCGCTCGGGCTCGGCGCGGATGCGGTTGTAGCGCACGATCACATGCAGCACGTTGAGCAGCTGCCGCTTGTATTCGTGGATGCGCTTGACCTGCAGATCGAACAGCGCATCGGGATGCACCATGATGCCGGTGTCGTGCATCAGCCGGTGCGCGAGACGAATCTTGTTGCGGCGCTTGGCGGCGCGGAATTCGGATGAGAACGCCGGATCGCTCTTGAGCGCGCGCAGCTTGCTCAACTCGAACAAGTCGCGGCGCCAATGCGTGCCGATATGCTGGTCGATCAGCGCCGACAGCGGCGGGCTCGCCTGCGCGAGCCAGCGACGCGGCGTGATGCCATTCGTCACGTTCGTGAAGCGCGCAGGGAACATATGCGCGAAATCTCTGAAGAACTCGCGCGCCATCAGTTGCGAGTGCAGCTTCGAGACGCCATTCACCTTCTGACTCGCGACGATCGCCAGATGCGCCATGCGCACGCGCCGCTGGCCATACTCATCGACGAGCGAAATGCGGCGGATCACGTCGACGTCGTGACCGAAGTGCGCGCTTGCGTCTTTCAGGAATTCGGCATTGATGTCGAAGATGATTTCGAGGTGGCGCGGCAGCAAACGCGCCAGCATTTCGACGTCCCACGTTTCGAGCGCCTCGGGCATCAGCGTGTGATTCGTGTACGAGAACACCTGCTGCACGAGCTTCCACGCGCGATCCCACGGGACATGGTGGATGTCGACCAGAAGCCGCATCAGCTCGGGAATCGCGAGCACGGGGTGCGTGTCGTTCAAGTGGATCGCCACCTTCTCGGCGAAGCGCCCGAACGTGCTGTGCGTGCGCTGGTAGCGGCGAATCAGATCCTGCATGGTCGCCGACACGAAGAAGTACTCCTGGCGCAAGCGCAACTCGCGCCCCGCGGGGGTCGAGTCGTCGGGGTACAGCAAGCGCGAGACGTTCTCGGAGGTCTCCTTGGCTTCGACGGCGCGGCGGTAATCGCCCTGATTGAACGCCGACAGATCGAGCTCCTCCGTCGCGCGCGCGGACCACAGCCGCAACGTGTTCGTCGCGCTCGTGGCGAAGCCGGGGATCACCGTATCGTAGGCCATCGCGTTGACGTGCTCGGTCTCGATCCATTGGACATGGCCGTCGCGCTCGATCGTTCGTCCTCCGAAGTGAATGATGTACTGCACCTCGGGACGCGGAAACTCCCAAGGGTTGCCCGCGCGCAGCCAGTAATCCGGCGTCTCGACCTGCTCGCCGTCGATGATCTTCTGGCGGAACATGCCGTATTCATAGCGGATGCCGTAGCCGAAGCCGGGAATCGCGAGCGTCGCCATCGAGTCGAGAAAGCACGCGGCGAGCCGGCCTAAGCCGCCGTTGCCGAGCGCGGCGTCGGGTTCGAGTTCCGCGGCGGTGTCCATGTCGACGCCGAGTCCCGCGAGCGCTTCCTTCATCTGGTCATAGATGCCGAGCGCGAGCAAGGCGTTGGTAAACGTCCGGCCGATCAGGAATTCCATCGACAGGTAGTAGACGCGCTTCACGTCCTGCTCGTATTGATGGCGCGTGGTCTTCATCCAGCGCGCGACGAGCCGGTCGCGCACCGCGAGCGCCGCGGCATTGAGCCAGTCTTGAGGGCGGGCGGTGGCGGCGTCTTTGCCGACGCCGTACATCAGGCGGTTGGAGATGGAGCGCCGTAGCGCATCGACGGTACTGTTGAGCTGGTCGAATTCCAGATCGACGGCTGTCATCGAAAGCCTCCTTGTGAGCGCTTCGGGCGCGCGGGTGTTGCAGCACGCGCAGCAAAAGCGAGCGAGGGACACAGACAAGGGAATAAGCAGGTTACGCCATTTTCCGCAGATTCGGCGACAGCGCCACGACACTTGCGCGCTGTTACATCCGATGCGCCGCGCTGGTGCGTACCGGTACGCACGGGTGAGCGCCGGCTGTCGATGTCGCCGCTTCACGCCTAGTATAGAAATGTGAAAAGCAGCGCACTCGCGCGCAGGCAGCGCCCCGCTGCTTGCGCGGCGACGGCTGTACGCGCGCCATACGTTCAAAGGGAGGCCGCCATGAACACGCATTCGACGCTAGGCATGATTCACGCCCAGGAACTGCTGATGATCTCGCTGATCCGCTCGCTGCCGCCGGAGATGCGCCGCAAGGCCGCTGACGAATTTCAAGCTCAGGTGGAATTGTCGGAGCTGCCGCACCTCAGTTCGTCGAGCGAGCGCGAAACGGTTGACGCGTTCAAGGCGCATGTTAGACATCTATCGATCCTGCTCTCCTCGTTTTCGTGATCGGGTCGTTTGCGTGCCGCTGCCGCCGGTGCTCGCCGGGGGCCGGCGGCGGCTGACCGTTAGTTGCGGTCCTGGGCCAGACAAAAACATCAAAATCGAAACACAAATGAAAGCTAGCCGTCGGAAGCCCCCTGCGTCCAGACGATCCGATCGCAAGGGGCCAAATCGCCCCCGAACGGTCGGCCAAGCCCCTACCTACGGTCTATCGCAACTCCAGCGCATTCCTAATGCGTGAGAGCAAAGACAGCGAGGGCAGTCATCACCGTCACGGCACCGCCGATGCGCGTCGCAATCTGCGCGAAGGGCATCAGCTCCATCCTGTTCGCAGCCGTCAGGATTGCGACATCGCCGGTACCGCCGAGGCCGCTATGCGTCGCGTTGACGATGGCCGCTTCCACTGGATACATCCCGACCAGCTTCCCGACGAAGAAGCCGGTCAGCGTCAGCGCAAGCACGGTCGACACCGCGGTCACGATATTGATCCAATGAAACGCGGTGACGATCTCACCCCATGGCGTCATTGCAACGCTGATCGCGAACATCAGTGGATATGTGACCGCCGTCGAAAAGAACCCATACATGAAGCGCGCGCCGCTGCGCACGCGGGGCGAAACAACCTGAAACAGCTGCGCCGCGACCACGAGCACGAGCATCACAACCGGCGCGGGCCAGCCGAACAGTTGATGACTGAGCACGCCGAGCAGATACAGCGCGATAGCGGTCGCGCCCGCCGCGGCGACTGAACTCACGTCGAATTCGAACGAGGGCGCTGCGGGATCGGCGTGACCCTCTTCTGATTCGGCAACGGTCAGCCGGCCGTTGCCGGTCAGCTTCGGCCGGCGTGTCCCAAGATAGCTCAGGAGACCCGCGCAGCAAATCGCCGCGATGTTGCCGAGCATGACGGCCGAAAGCACCTGCGCGAAGAGCGGCCCCTGCCCGACGCCCAGAATCTGCGCATAGCCCGCGGACAGCGGCAGAGCGCCCTCGCCCACCCCGCCCGCCATGATCGGCACGACGACAAAGAAGAGCGCATGTTGCGCTGGCATGCCGAGCGCGAAGCCGACGCCCGTTCCGACCAGCGCCGCGACGACCGAGCCGCTCGCGACCGGAATGAAAATGCGCACGAAGCCCTTGATCAGCGTGCGGCGGTCCATGCTGAGCACGCTGCCGACGATAATCGCCGCGATGAAGAGATAGAGAAAGTTCGAGTGCTTCGTAAAGTCGGTGACCGCCTTGACGACCGAAGCCGGCATCAGCTTGTAGTAAATCAGCATCGACGGAATGAACGCCGCAAAAATCGAAGTCGCGCCGATGTGACGAATCCAGGGAATGCGTTTTGCCAGTTCCGCACAAGTGAAGCCGCCGAGCGCAACCAGCGCGATGCCGGTTGGCAAATCCGAAGCGAGCTTGCCCTCGAGCGTCATGGCAGCGAGCACAGCCAGCAGCAAGAGATACACCGGCAGGGGCAGCGCGCCAATGCGCGTGTCGAACACACGCCACCAGCGCTCCGTCAGCGACTTAGGATGGGATGGCCCTGCGGCTACGGTTTGTCCGGTCGTTGCCGATTCCATATGTCTGTCTCCGTTCGTGTCGTTTTAAGCGCGGGCGTCACGAGAGCAGCAGCAGCGCGGCGCCGTAGACCACCGCTCCGAGCACGAAGGTCGTCACGGTGAAGCCGAGCACGCGCTGCACGCCGATGCCGGCCATTGCGACCACGGGCGCTGCCCAGAACGGCTGCATCATGTTCGAGACCTGCTCCCCCATCGCGACCGCCATCGTCGTGGCCGGCACGGATGCGTGCAACGCCACCGCCGCCGGCACGACGAACGGCCCCTGCACGGCCCAATGACCGCCGCCGCTCGGAATGAAGAACGTCACGATCAGCGAGCAGACATAGCTCCAGAAAGGCAAGGTGTGAGCGTTGGAGATCGCAATGAAGAAGTGCGAGATCACATCAGGCAGACCGGTCGCATCCATCATGCCCATGATGCCGCCATAGAGCGGGTACTGAAGCATCATCGAACCGGTCTGCTTGGCCGCGTTCTTCACGGCGTCCGCATACGCGAGCGGATAGCCATGCAGGATCACGCCCGCGATGAACATGATGAAGATCACGGCGTTCACGCCCGAGAACGCCATGTGATGGACCTGCGCGAGCACGACCACCGCAATCCCCGCCACGCCGATGAACGCGCTGCCGAGCCACGAATACTCGATCCAGCGCGCGAAGCTCAACTTGCCCGTCGGCGTCTCGCGCAGCGGGGCGTCGGGATTCTTCTCGGTATCGAGCACTACGGCGTCTTCATCGCGCGGCTTGAGCAGTGCGAGCACGAACGGCATCGCGATCAGCATCACGATCGTCGGCACGAGATTGAACGTCGTGAAGACGGTCGCGCTGAACGGCAGGACCTGCCCAGTCAGTTTCTGCACGACGTTCATGGCGCTGCCGGGCGTGGATTGCGCAAGCGCGATCGAACTGGAGATGCCGCTCGCCCACACGACCCAGCCCGAAAAACCGGCCGCGACGATCCACGCGAAGTCGACGCGCATGCGCTTGGCCACTTCGCGCGCGAGCAACGCGCTGACCACGAGCCCCAGGCCCCAGTTGCAAAACGATGCAATGGCAACCAGCACGAACGTGAGCGTCGCGGCCTGTACCGGCGTGCGGGCGACCGATACGAGCGCCTTGAACACGCGCTGCACGGGCGGTGCATGCGCGAACGCGTGACCGGTCACGAGGACGAGCGTGATCTGAAACGCGAACGTGAGAATGTCGAAGAAGCCCTTGTACCAACCGCCGATCAGCCGTTCGAACGACGCGTGTGGCGCGAAGATCGCGGACAACACGGCGACGATCGCCGTGATCAGGATCGCGAGGACGAAGGGATCGGGGATGGTGCGCTCGAAGAGGCTGATCGTCGCTTCGGTGAAGCGCGTCTTGCGTATGGGTGCAACTGCGGCGGCGGGTTTCATGAAGTTGTCTCCGGGTATTGGGTGTGCCCCACGCGTTCTGTGCGCGTTCGGGTCGGCGAGGTCGCGTTCAGGTCGGGAAGCCGTAGAGCTTCGCCGGGTTGTCGACGAGGATGCGTTTGCGCGTCGCTTCGTCATCGGCCCATGCGCCCAGCAGGTCGAAGAGCGCCGCGTCGTCGGGCTTGTGCGATTCGGTTACGTGCGGCCAGTCGCTGCCCCATACCGTGCGCTCGGGCAACGCGGTCACCCAGGCGCGGGCGGTAGCGGTCGTGTCGGCATAGCCGCCTTCAAGACCCGCCATGGAATCCAGGTACGGTCCGGACAGCTTCACCCACACGCGTCCCGAATCGGCCAGGCGCCGAACGATGGCGTACGCAGCGTGGGATGGGCCGGCAGGCAACGGCAGGCGGGCGAGATGATCGAAGACGATGGCCGAGGGGAGACGCGCGAGCATCGCTTCATGCTCGACGATCTGCTGCGCCGTCCAGTGCAACTGCACATGCCAGCCGAGTTCGGCGACTCGTTGCGCAAGCGGCTCGACCATGTCGAAGTTCACGACGGCATGCGCCGGCGTATAGAGCGTGAAGCGAATACCGCGAATGCCGCCGTCGTGCAGTGCGGCGAGTTCAGCATCGGTGACCTCGGGACGCAGCACCGCGATGCCGCGCGCGTTGTCGAGGCCGAACTGCGTGATCGCATCGAGGGTCACGTTGTTGTCGGTCTCGTACGCGCGCGCCGTGACGATGACGGCCCGCCGCGTGCCGATGCGCGCCTGCACCTTGCGGTAGTCGGCGACGCTCGCGCCTTCTACGAATCCATGAGCGGAACGGTCGGCGAAGAAGCGGTGGTCATAGATATGGATGTGCGAATCGCATGCGTTCGCCGGCGCCTTGAACTGCATCGCGCGTCTCCTCACTGAACCGCGCGCTTCGCGCGCAGCGATTCGATCTCGGCATCGGTCCAGCCGAATTCGCGCAGCACCGCATCGGAATGCTGGCCGAATGCGGGTGCCGCGGCAGGATCGCGTCCCGGCGTCGCGCCAAAGCGAATCGGATGCTTGAAGCCGCGATAACGGCCGACACCCGGATAGTCGAAACTCGTCACCATGTCTTCGGCAACGACTTGCGGATCGTCGAACATGTCCTCGACGCTGCGAGCTGCCGCGCAGGGCACTGCATCGCCGAAGAGCGCTTCCCATTCGAGCGCCGTGCGCGCCTGCAGCGCGGCGTGCAACTGAGGCACGATTTCGTCGCAATGCTGCGCGCGCTTGCGGACGGTGTCATAGCGCTCGTCTTGCGACAGCGCTTCGAGGCCGGTCTTCTCGCACAGCGACTGCCAGAAGTGCGGCGTGTTGGCGGAGATGTACAGGTAGCCTTCGCGCGTCGGATGGATGCCTGTTATGCCGCCCGATCGCATGTCGCGGCCGACGTCCTTCGGCTCGCCCTCGGCCCAGATCATGCGGGCGGATTGCATCGTGAGCGCGCTGCGCAGCAGCGACACGCCGACGTACTGCCCGACGCCGCTGCGCTCGCGCTCGAAGAGCGCTGACGACACGCCAGCGGCGACCAGCGCGGCCGCATAGTAGTCGACTACGGATCCGTAAAGGATCTCCGGCGGCCCGCCGCGTTTGCCTTGCAGCGTGCACATGCCGGTCATCGTCTGGAGCACCTGGTCGTAGCCTGCCTTCTCCTTGTTCGGTCCCGCGTCGCCGTAGCCCGTCACCGCGCAATAGATGAGTCGCGGATTGACTTCACGCAATTGCTCATACGCAATGCCAAGCCGCGCCGGCACGTTCGGACGGAAATTGTGGACGAGCACATCGGCGGATTCGACGAGACGCATCAGCACCGCGAGCGCCTCCGGCTGCTTGAGGTCGAGCACGAGACCGCGCTTGCCGCGATTCACGCCGAGGAAGGCGCGGCTCTCGGCTTCGAGTGTCGAGGGGTATTTGCGCAGATTGTCGCCCGAGGGCGGCTCGATCTTGATGACATCCGCGCCCTGGTCGGCGAGCAGCGTGCATCCGTAAGGGCCGGCGATGTACGCGCTCAGGTCGAGCACGCGCACGCCGGCGAGCGGTCCCGAGCCCTCGGCACGCGATTGAAGGGGCGATGCTTGCATGAAAATCTCCGTCGGTATCTAGTGCGTCAGCGCGGCTGCGCGCTTCAGGTTGCGGCGTGAGCGCTTTCCAGCGCGCTGCGCTGTTCGCTCGTCAGCAAGCCGAGCCGTCGCGCATTGCCGACGAGAACGCGCGCGCGCTCGACGAATGGCGGATCGATCATCTTGCCGTCGACCACATAAGCCCCGACGCCGTTGCTTTCTGCTTCGCGCGCCGCTGCGACCACGCGCACGGCATGCGCGATTTCCTCATCCGACGGGCGAAAGACCTCGTTCGCCAGCGCGATCTGGCTCGGGTGTATGCAGCTCTTGCCGAGAAACCCCATCGACCGCGCGAGCTGCGCTTCAGCGCGAAAGCCGGCTTCGTCCTTGATATTGGCGAATGCCGAGTCATAGGCGAAGACCCCCGCTTCGCCCGCCGCGATGCGCAGACCGAACATCGCCTGCGCAATGGCGGCTACCTCGCGACGAGCCACGCCGAGCGGCTCGAAAAGGTCGCCCAAGCCCAATTGCAGCCCCGTGACGCGCGGATGCGCACCGGCCAGCTCCGCCGCATGGCGAAACGCCTTCGGCGACTCGATGTTGAGCAGCAGCTTCACGGGACGGGTCACGCCGTTGGCGCGCTCCGCCCGATCGATGGCGGACGCGGCCTCGCGGACGTCTTCGACGCTCTCGGGTTTCGGCAGATTGATGAAGTCGAGTCCGGACTGGACGACCGCGTCGACGTCGGCGTTGAAATGCGGCGAGTCGAGCGCGTTCACGCGAACGATCAGGACTTTTGCATGGGTGGTGGCGTCGTTCGAGCGCAATAGCGTGCGGAGCGCTTCGCGCGCCTCTCGCTTACGCTCGGCGGCGACCGAATCCTCGAGGTCGAAGGACAGTGCATCCGCGGCGCTCGCGAATGCCTTGGCGAACAGTTCGGGGCGTGACGCCGGCACGAAGAGCTTGCTTCTCATGTCTCCAGTTCATCGTCTATTGGCTGGAGATGAGTCTAAGACCGCTGTAGATTTAGATAAACTATCCGTATCTATCTTCAAAGCATAGATAATCTATCTTCATGGACATCGATTTTCTCGCCAGCCTTCTGCTCGTCGTCGACAGCGGTTCAATGGCTGAAGCCGCCCGCCGCGTGGGCGTGACGCCCGCTGCCGTCGCACAGCAGATTCAGGCGCTCGAGCGCGAACTGGGTGTATCGCTGCTGGTGCGCGCCGGGCGCACGGTCATCCCGACCGAGGCCGGGCATCGCGTGATCGACAGGGCGCGGGGTCTCGTGCGCGGGTTTTCGGAACTCAAGGCGTTTGCGCTCGAAGACGAGGCCGCGGGCGAATTGCGGATCGGCACGATTACGACGGCGCTTCTGAGCCTGTTGCCCGACGTGCTCGCCAACTTTGCGGCCGCCTTCCCTCAAGCGAAGGTGTTGATCCGGGCAGGCACGTCGACGGAGCTGTACGAGACGCTGCAGCGGGGCGATATCGATGTGGCAATTTGCCTTCATCCGGCGTTCGCGCTGCCCAAGGCTTACGACTGGCATTTGTTGCGAGAGGAACCGCTCGTCGTACTGGCACATTCGAGGCTCGCGGATCAGGAGCCTCATGAGTTGCTGCGTCGCGAGCCCTTCATTCGATACGATCGCTCGCTTGGCGGCGGCAAGCAAGCGGATCAATACCTTCGGACCGCGAAGATCGTTCCGCACGAGCTGTTCGAGTTGAATTCGCTGATGGCAATCGCGATGATGGTCGACCGCGGACTCGGGGTATCGCTCGCACCGGACATCGTTTCGCCTTTGACGGCAGGACTCGATGTCGCGAGGATGGCGCTGCCGATGAAAACGGAGCCGCGGCGCTTCGGTTTGCTTTGGCACCGTGCATCGCCGCGCGGACGTTTGATCAAGGGGCTGCTGCACAGTGCCGAGCAGGTGCTGGAGCGCGAGGGGGAAGGCGCTGGAACGTGATACGGAACCAGCGTCGGGCTGGTTTTATGGACCACAAAATCAGCAAAACTATTCGAACACCGGCCGAAAGAAACTGCGCTCGTAGCTGATGATGCATTGCGTGTCTTGCGCGTACTTGAACGCGGCCTGGCAATCCGGATCGTCCATCGACTTCTGACGGTATTGCTCATATGCCGCCAGCGACGGAAACGAGAACAGCGCCAGCGCGATATTGTTCGCACCCTCGGACGGCATGAAGTACCCGTGATGCTGTCCGCCGAAGCGCTCGACGAGCGGAATCCACATGCGTCCGTAGTGCTCGAATTCCTTCAGCTTGGCGGGATCGACGACATAGCGCAGATAGCAGGTGATCACGGTCACTCCTGGTTGGGTTGCGGGCGTGTAGCTTAGCGCACCCAACCAGGATGGGCCCCGGGTTCGCCCCTTTGCAAGCCAATCAAGAACCACCCGAAAGCCAATTGGAAAGCGCCTTCTGCACGTTTTCCGCGACTCTGTGACAATCGCTCGGTGCGCCGCAGCATCCCTTCGATTCGGCGCACCTCCGCCCACGCTTCAAGACGCTCAACCGTGCAGAACACCATCCCTCCGAACGCCGAGGCGAACGCGGCCCGCGCGCCAGCCGACCTCCCTGTCGATACCCCGATGAGCGCGCGCGACCGCCGCGCGATCGTCGCGATCATGCTCGCGGTCGCGCTCGCCACGCTCGATACCGCGATCGCCAACACCGCCTTGCCGACGATCGCCGTCGACCTGCACGCCTCCCCTGCCGCGTCGGTGTGGATCGTCAACGCCTATCAGCTCGCGATGGTCGCCACGCTGCTGCCGCTCGCGGCGCTCGGCGACATCGTCGGCCACCGGCGCATCTATATCGCGGGTGTCGCGATCTTCACGGGGGCATCGCTCGTCTGCGGGCTCGCCTCGTCGCTGCCGACGCTTGCCGGCGCGCGCGTGCTGCAAGGGCTCGGCGCGAGCGCGATCATGAGCGTCAATATCGCGCTGATCCGCTTCATCTATCCGCCGCACCGGCTCGGACGCGGCGTCGGGATGAACGCGCTCATCGTCGGCGTGGCATTTGCCGTGGGGCCGACCGTGGCGTCGCTGATCTTGTCGGTCGCCAATTGGCCGTGGTTGTTCGCGGTGAACGTGCCGATCGGGATCGCGGCGCTCGCGTTCGCGTTGCCGTCGCTGCCGCAGACGCCGCGCGGCAAACACCACTTCGACATCGGCGCGGCGCTGTTGAACGTGGTCACGTTCGCGGCGCTGATCCTCGCGCTCGGCGGCGCCGCGCAGCGCGCCGATACGCGCTTCGTGCTCGCGGCCGCGGCGGTCACGCTCGTGTTCGGCTGGATGCTGATCCGCCGCGAAGCGGGACACCCCGCGCCGATGCTGCCCGTCGATCTGTTCAAGCGGCCAGTGTTCACGCTGTCGGCGCTCACCGCGGTCTGTTCATTCGCGGCGCAAGGGCTCGCGTTCGTTTCGCTGCCGTTCTATTTCGAGGGGATCCTGCACCGCACGCAAGTCGAGACCGGTTTCCTGATGACGCCCTGGCCCGTCGTCGTCGCGCTGGCCGCGCCGATCGCGGGGCGTCTGTCCGACCGCTATCCGCCGGGGCTGCTCGGCGGCATCGGGCTCGCGATCTTGTCGGCGGGGATGGCGTCGCTCGCGCTGTTGCCGGCGCATCCTCCCGTCGCCGACATCATCACGCGCATGGCGATTTGCGGCGCGGGCTTCGGCTTTTTCCAATCGCCGAATCTCAAGGCGCTGATGTCCAGCGCGCCGCCCGAGCGCAGCGGCGGCGCGAGCGGCATCATCGCGACCTCGCGGCTCATCGGGCAAGCGACCGGCGCGGCGCTCGTCGCGTTGGGATTCGGGATTGCGGGCCAGCACGGCCCGACGCTCGCGCTGGCGGCGGGCGCCGTGTTCTCAGGCTTGGCCGCCGTGGCGAGCAGCCTGCGTCTCTTCGCGGCGGACCATCGCGCGGGACGGCAGGCGCGATAGCGGCATGCAGGATTGGGTATACCCAATCCTGCATTCGGTATACCGCATGCCATGCGCGGGTACGGAAGGGGCCACGCGGTAGGCACCTACCGCGCGTTCACTGCGCGAAATAGTCCTTCACTGCCGCAACGAACGTATCGATATCGCCGCGCGTCACATCGCGATGCGTGACGAAGCGCGACGCGTACAGCATTTGCGTGAGGATGCCGCGCTCCTTGAGCCACGCCTCGAGCGGCGCGCAATGTTCTTGCGGAAACTGCACGAACACCATGTTGGTCGCCTGCGATTGGACGCGGACCTGCTCGATCTGCGCGAGCCCGCGCGCCAGATGCTCGGCGTTGGCATGATCTTCGGCGAGACGCTCGACGTTGTGCTCGAGCGCATACAAGCAAGCGGCCGCCAGCACGCCTGACTGCCGCATGCCGCCGCCGAGCATCTTGCGCCAGCGGCGCGCTCGCTCGAGCAACGCGCGGCTCCCGACGAGCACTGAGCCGACGGGCGCGGCCAGTCCCTTCGAAAAACAGATCGAAATCGAATCGAACGACGCGCCCAACTCGGCGACCGGCCGCCCCGACGCGACCGCCGCGTTGAACACGCGCGCGCCGTCCAGATGCGTGGCGAGTCCGCGGCTCTTCGCAAACGCCGTCGCCTCCGTCACGTAGCCTGCCAGCAGCACCTTGCCGCCGATCGTATTCTCGAGCGCAAGCAAACGCGTGCGCGCGAAGTGATCGTCGATCGGCTTGATCACGGCCGCGATCTTGTCGATCGGCAGCGAGCCGTCGGCGGCGTTCTCGATCGGCTGCGGTTGAATGCTGCCGAGCACCGCCGCGCCACCGCCTTCGTATTTGTACGTGTGAGCAAGCTGGCCGACGATGTACTCGTCACCGCGCTCGCAATGCGACATCAGCGCCGCGAGATTGCTTTGCGTGCCGCTCGGAAAAAAGAGGCCAGCTTCCTTGCCAGTGCGCTCGGCAACGGCTGCCTGCAGGCGGATGACGGTCGGGTCGTCGCCCCAGACGTCGTCGCCGGTTTCGGCGGCGCTCATCGCGGCAAGCATGGCGGGGCTGGGACGAGTAACGGTATCGCTGCGGAGGTCGATCATGTGGCACTTCCTGTGGATGGCGATGAACGCGATCGCGTCGGCGCGATCGCAAAGTCGGCGGCACGCTTGCGGCGGCGCAGCGGCACGGAAGGCCGCTGCGCGTCTCGATGCACGCAAGCTAGGAAGTGTACGCAATTTCGCGTTGCGCGTTTGGCGACGGCGCGTTGGCGACGACGAAGTCTCGCGAAGCAAGGCGTGCTGCGCGCCGAACGCCTTACTCAGCCGTCACTCAACCGCCCGCGCGCGGCAAGTAATTGAGCGGATCGACCGGCGTGCCGTCGCGGCGGATTTCGAATTCGATGGTGCCGCGGCCGTTGGCGTCGGTGGCCATCTCCCCGATCGGCTGCCCCGCTCGCACCGCATCGCCTTCGTTCACGAGCAGTTTGCCCGCGTGTCCGTAGGCGGAGACGAGATTGTCGCTGTGCTTGATGACGATCAGCGGCCCGTATTCCGGAATCGCCGTGCCGACGTAGACGACACGCCCATCCGCCGCCGCCGTGACGGCTTCGCCCGGCGCCCCGGCGATCACGATCCCTTTCGACTTGCCCGCCTCGAACCGCACGACGACCGCACCGCGCGCAGGCCAAGAGAAGTGAATCGGCGCGGTTCCAGCGGGCGCCGGTCCCGGCGGCGCCACCGGATTCGCAACCGCTCCGGCGACGGGCGGCGCCACGCGCAGCACCTGCCCCGGCACGACCGGTGCGTTCACCGGCATGCGGTTCCAGCTCGCGAGGTCCTGCGGGCGCTGGCCGTAAGCGGCGGCGATGCTCGCGAGCGTGTCACCGGCATTGACACGGTAGTAGCCCGCCGCGACGGGCGCGGGCGACGGGCGCGGAGCGAACGTCTCGTTCCACGGCGTGCTCGTGCAGCCGCCGATCAAGGCCACGCCCGCTAGAAGCAGCGCCGTTCGTGCCAGTGCGCGGTGTCCGCGCGCGAAGAAGCTTGTCGTTCTCATGTTTGCCCCTATCCACGAATAATCGTCATGAAGCCAGCTCCGAGACCATGCGCCAAGTATGGTAACCGCCGTAGCGAGAGCCGTCGCAAGAATGACACCTGACACGCCGGTTGGTTCGAAGGCCGGCGAGAGTCCGAACTGGCCGAAAGCCGCGCATTCTCGCAGGGTCTCGGTGTCGTGTCTCTGCGCGGGATCAGCATGCGGGGGCGAGCATGCAAGAAAAATTCGACGCCCCCAGAACGGGGCAAACACGGGGCGCACACGGGGTGCACAAATAGAAACTGGCTCGCGCTTCTTCCCTTGCGGGAGAGCGGCGAGCCAGTTGAGTCGGCTTACTGCTTCGTACAGCTTGCGAATGACTTACACGCCCATCCGCCTTTCAACTGCATGACATTCAGCGACCAACCTCGACGATTAACGGCCGAAGTACAGCGGATGCACGCCGTCGACATTCATCGGACGAGCGATCGCGCCCGATTGCGTCGCACCGCCGGTGCTGCCGCCATAACCGCTGGTATCGGCGACCGCTTGAACTTGAGCACCGCTTTGCGCGTTCACTTTAGCTTCAGCGGCCTGGATGTCGGCCGGATAGTACGGGCTGTGCGCGGCGGGGTTGAAACCGGCTTGCTCGACCTTGACGAGATCGGCCTTCACTTCAGCGCGAGTCAGCGGCTGTTGGTTCGATTGTGCGAAAGAAGCGACCGGAGCAGCGAACACGGCGGCAGCAGCGACGACAGCATAAACGAGCGATTTCATGACATTACCTCCAAGTTTTTTTGATTCACTGCACACAACATGTCTGCAGCGATTGACGAAAGTCTAGTCACTCACTCGCCTAGGGAAAACCCCCATTTCACGTAAACAGTTTTCCAAAATTCGAAACAATTGAGATATCAAAATCCTCTTTACCGATGCGGATATAGGTAATCAGGGCGCATTTTCGCGGCGGTCGTCGAAAAAAACGCGGGGCGGTCCCGCCTTTCGGCGAATCCGCCCCGCATCGCTTGCTGGGTCGTGCTGCAGTGCCGCGAGAATCAGGACCAGTTGGCGTGGAAGCTCCCCGCGCGGTCGATGCGCTCGAACGTGTGGGCGCCGAAGAAGTCGCGCTGGGCCTGAACCAGATTCGCGGGCAGGCGCTCCGAGCGATAGCCGTCGAAATACGCGATCGCCGACGCAAACGCCGGCACCGGCACGCCGGCCGCCACCGCCGAGGTCACCACGTCGCGTAAAGCGGACTGGTAGTTCGCCGCGATTTCGCTGAAATACGGATCGAGCAGCAGGTTCGCGAGCGCCGGATCTTTCGCGTAGGCGTCGGTGATCTTCTGCAGAAAGCGCGCGCGGATGATGCAGCCCGCGCGGAAGATTTTGGCGATTCCGCCGAACTCGAGATTCCAGTTGTATTCCGCCGAAGCCGCGCGCAGTTGGGCGAAGCCCTGCGCGTACGAAATCACCTTGCTGAAATAGAGCGCACGGCGCACGGCTTCGATAAACGCCGCGCGGTCGCCTGCGAACGGTTTCGCGACGGGCCCGGTGAGCACCTTGCTCGCCGCGACGCGCTCGGTCTTCAGCGACGACAGCACGCGCCCGAACACCGATTCGGTGATCAGCGGCAGCGGCACGCCGAGATCGAGCGCGTTCTGGCTCGTCCACTTGCCGGTGCCTTTTTGCGCGGCGCGGTCGAGGATCACGTCGACGAGATCCTGGCCGGTCTCTTCATCCTTCTTGCTGAAAATCTTCGAGGTGATTTCGATCAGATAGCTGTCGAGCTCGCCCTGGTTCCACTCGGTATAGACCTTGCCGAGTTCCGCGTTCGACAGCCCGAGCACGTTCTTGAGCACCGAATAGCTCTCGGCGATCAATTGCATGTCGCCGTACTCGATGCCGTTGTGGACCATCTTCACGAAGTGGCCCGCGCCGTCAGGGCCCATGTACGCGACGCACGGCTCGCCGTCGGGCGCCTTGGCGGCGATCTCGGTGAGGATCGGCGCGACCAGGTCATACGCGTCGCGCGGGCCGCCGGGCATGATCGACGGGCCCTTCAGCGCGCCCTCTTCGCCGCCCGACACGCCGGTGCCGATGAAATGCAGCTTCAATTTCGCAAGATCCTGATTGCGGCGGATCGTATCGGTGAAGTGCGTGTTGCCGCCGTCGATCAGGATGTCGCCCTCGTCGAGCAGCGGCTTGAGCGCGGCGATCGTGGCGTCGGTCGGCTCGCCCGCCTTGACCATCAGCAGAATGCGGCGCGGCGTTTCCAGCGATTCGACGAATTCCTCGAGCGTGTACGTCGGCACGAGCTTGCGCTCGGGAAACTCGGCGATCAGTTCGTCGGTTTTCGTGCTGCTGCGGTTGTAGACGGACACGGCATGCCCGCGACTCTCGATGTTCAGCGCCAAGTTGCGGCCCATGACCGCCAGACCGACTACGCCGATTGCTTGTTTGCCCATTGTCGAAATCTCCAGTTGAAACCCGTGCTTCGCCGGTCAGCACACGGCGCAGCGACAAGGATAAAAGAAATGCGCCGCCGATGTCGTGCGGGCAGAGCACGGCGCATGCTTTACGTGCCGCCTGTTTCCACCTCAATCGCCGTACGCTTCCTTGCGAAACACGACGCTGAAATTGTTCGCGGGCATCGCGACGACATCGCTCACCGAGAAGCCCTCCTGCGCCGCGAGATCCGCGACGGCCTCCATGTCGCGTACGCCCCATTCGGGGTTGCGGCTTTTCAATTGCTTGTCGAACACATCGTTCGACTCCGCTGTGTGCGCGCCGTTGCGTCGATACGGCCCGTATAACACCAGCACGCCGCCCGCGCCGAGCACGCGCCCCGCGCCTGCCATCAGCGCCTGCGCCGCGGCCCACGGCGCGATGTGGATCATGTTGATGCAGACGACTGCATCCGCCGCCATGATCGGCCACGGCTCGCGCGTCACGTCGAGATCGAGCGGCGCGCGCAGATTCGACAGCGCGGTGTGCGTGCGCCAGGCTTCGATCGATGCGCGCGCTTCCGGCGTTGGGTCGCTCGGCTGCCATTCGAGCTCGGGAAGCGCCGCGGAAAAATGCACGGCGTGCTGGCCCGTGCCGCTCGCGATCTCCAGCACGAGACCGCTCGGCGGCAACACGCGCCGCAACACGGCGAGGATCGGATCGCGATTGCGCTCCGCGGCGGGTGCGCTTTGGCGCGCTGTCGAGAGGGAGTCGTCCGGCACGGTGGTTGTCCTTGCTTTCCTGGGTGGGCGTCTGGTGGGCGGCGTGGCTAGGCGTCTTCGCCGCTGATACGCGCGGCGAGCGCCGTCAGCACATGGCCGCAAGGGGCCGGCACCTTCAGCGTCAACAATGCGTCGGCGCGTGTGTGACCGAGATTCACGGCCGCGATCGGCTTGCCCATCTTTTCAGCCCACACGCAAAAGCGATACCCCGAGTACACCATCAGCGACGAGCCGACGACGAGCATCGCATCCGCTTTTTCCAGCGATGCCGCAGCGGCGTCGACGCGTTCGCGCGGCACGTTTTCGCCGAAGAACACGACGGACGGTTTGAGCATTCCGCCGCAATGCGGACACGCGGGAATGCGGAAGTTGTCGAGGTCGTGCCATTCGAGGTGGGCGTCGCCATCGGCGGCGGGCGCGGCGACGGCGTCGACGAGCGCGGGATTGTCGGCTTCGAGGCGCGGCTGGATCGCCGCGCGCGTGTGCTCGGCGCCGCAATCGAGGCATGCCACATGGCCGATGCTGCCGTGCAGTTCGATCACTTCGGCGCTGCCCGCGCGCTGGTGCAGGCCGTCGACGTTCTGCGTGACGAGGCGGCCGACGTGCCCCGCCCTTTCGATCTTCGCGAGCGCATGATGCGCGGCGTTCGGTTGCGCCTTGCCGACCACCGGCCAGCCGACCATGCTGCGCG
Organism: Trinickia camelliae; assembly: GCF_053525655.1. Classification (NCBI taxonomy): domain Bacteria; kingdom Pseudomonadati; phylum Pseudomonadota; class Betaproteobacteria; order Burkholderiales; family Burkholderiaceae; genus Trinickia; species Trinickia camelliae. Next base: position 105,462 of record NZ_JBCHAA010000020.1, on the reverse strand, counting down.
CCCAATAGCGCCGGCGCGCCTGATCCGAGCCGAGGAATTCCTGCAATTGAATCGGCTGAGAGCGCATCCATCGACCGTGCTCGTCGCGATAGCCGGGAATGCCGGAATCGGTGCTGATGCCGGCGCCGGTCAGCACGAACAGGCGCGGATGGCGGCGCACGAAGTCGTGCAATGCGTCGAGCGAATGGGATGCGGCGGCAACGGGAAGCAAGTCGGGCATGGTATGGCGGATCGGGTATACAACATACCGCCGAAAGCGGCCCCGCCTAAAGCGGCCCTGCCGATTCTACGCCGCTTGGCGCGCCGGCGTGTTCCGCGCGTCTTCGCCCAACCGGAAGCGCTTTACGCGCAGAGCACCGAAGCACGCGCCGCAAGCGCGTCGAGATAGGCCCACGGGTAGATGCCCTGCTCGTGGCCGTCACTGAACACCAGTTGTATACCGTATGCCATCGGTTGAATGCTGAATACCGCCACATCGTCGGGCGCAGCGATCGTCCGGCCTCGCAGACGAATGCGCCGGCACACGGAGCATGGGCAATTCGCGCGCAGCGTCGAGTCGCTGAATTCGTCCACTCGCCCGTCTTGCCAATGGACCGTGAGGGTGCGCGCCGTTCTGTTCAGCGCGATGCGTTGGGGAGCGTCCATTTCTGCGTGTTCACCGGTTGCTTGTTTCGATCTGCGCAAGCGCGATGCGCACCGCCTTGCGAACCTCCGGGTCCGCGTCCGACGCCGCTGCGTGCAGCGCCGGCAACACGCTGCGCGCGCCGATTTCACCGAGCGCCAGCGCGGCTTCCTTGCGCAAATTGCTGATCGCGTGCGTAAGCAGCGCCGCGAGAGGTTCGCTCGCAGACGCGTCGCGCAGTTTGCCGAGCGCGCGTGCCGCTTGCAGCCGCACTTGCCAGTATTCGTCGTCGAGCGCGGCGATCAGGGCGTCGCGTGCCGCCTGCGCGTGCAGCTTGCCGAGCGTCGCCGCGGCTTCCTCGCGGACCTGCCACGCGGAGTCACGCAACGCGACTAAAAGCGCATCGACGGCCGCCGCCACCGGAGCCTGCGTCGCAGCCGCAAACCCAAGCGCGCCGATCGCGGCACGGCGGATCTGCGCGTTCGGCTCGGTCACGGTCAACGCCGTCAGCGCGGGCAGCGCCCGCTCGTCCTTCAGCCAGCCGAGCACGCCGACTGCCTCGAGACGCACCGTTGCATCGTCATCGCTAAGCGCAAACATCGCCGGATCGAACGCGCCGGCATGGCGAAGCTCGCGAAGCGCACGCAGCACAGCGCCCCGCACGAACGCGTCGGCATGTCTGCTCCAGCGCGTGAGAATCGCACCCGATTGCGCGTGCTTCGCTTCGGCGAGACTGTGGGCCGCGGCTTCGCGAACCTCTCGCGATGGATCGACCAACGCCGCGCACAGCGCTTCGACGACGTCATCGCGTTCCCACGCGCCGAGCAGGCGAGCCGCTTCGGCGCGCACTTGCTCCGCAGCGTCGTTACGCAATGCGGCGGTGATCGGCTCGATCAGACGCTCGTCTTCGAGATCGGCCAGCTCGATCAACGCGATGCGCCGCACCGCTGCATCGTTCGACGCCAGACGCGGCAGCAACGCGGCCGCATCTTCGTCGAGCGCGGCGGGATCGAAATTCAGGGGGGGCGCGGAATGTGTCATCGGCGTTTGCTCGAAAGGGGTTAGCGCAACAAATAGGGAATATCGACTTTGACGGCGCCCGTCGGGCAATCCTTCTCGCACGGCATGCAGTACCAGCATTCGTCGAACTTCATATAGGCGCTGCCCTTTTCGATATCGATCGCAAGCAGGTCTAGCGGGCATACGTCGACGCAGACCGTGCAGCCTTTATCGGCAATGCACTTGTCGGCGTCGATCGTGACGGGTGCGGCGCTGCGCTGAAAAATATCGTGCGGCGTATAGGACATCGTGGACTCCTCAAGCGGCAATTAAGCGGCAATCAAGCAGCAATCAAGCAGCAAGCGCACGCTCGCCGGCGTTGGCGTCGATGCGCAGGGTTCGGTAGGCATCGCTTTCGCGCTCACCGAGCGCGACGATGTAGGGTTCGACGGGACGCTTCATGCTCGTCATGTTGCCGTCCGCGTCCTTGTGCAGATGCGTGTGGCAGAACCATTCGGCGTCGTTGCGCTGTGGGTAGTCGACGCGGTGGTGATACAGCCCCCAGCGGCTCTCGGTGCGAAAGAGCGACGCGCGCGCCGCCATCTCCGCGCAATCGCGAATCGCGCGCACTTCGGCCGCGCGCATCAGCTCGTGCGGACTGTTCGCTTTGATCGCGTCGATGTCGTCGGCGATTTCGGCGAAACGTTGCAGACCGATTTCCATCTTGCGCGTGACTTTCGGCGGTTGCAGGTAATCATTGACCATGCGCCGCAGCTTGTATTCGACTTGCGCCGGCGCGAGCCCCGACTCGCGTTCGAGCGGCGCAAGCACGCGCGCGCGTTCGGCGGCCACCTGCGCTTCGTCGAGCGGCGCATGCTCGCGGCCCGCGACGTAGTCCGCCGCGTTCTCGCCCGCGAACCAGCCATACGTGAACGCGCCGAGCATGTAGTTGTGCGGGACCGCCGCCATGTCGCCTGCCGCATAAAGCCCCGGCACGGTCGTCTCCGCGCGCTCGTTCACGTAGACGCCCGACGCGCTATGCCCGCTGCAAAAGCCGATCTCCGAGATGTGCATTTCGACCATCTGCGTCCGATAGTCGGTGCCGCGCCCCGCGTGAAAGCGTCCGCGGCTCGGGCGTTCGTTCGTGTGCAGGATCTGCTCGATCGTCTGGATCGTTTCTTCGGCGAGATGGTCGAGCTTCAGGAACACCGGGCCATTGCCGCTTTGCAGCTCCTGATAGAACTCCCACATCATCTGTCCGCTCCAGTAATCGCATTCGATGAAGCGCTCGCCCTTGCCGTTCGCCGTAAAGCCGCCGAGCGGTCCGGTCACGTACGCGCACGCTGGCCCGTTGTAGTCCTTGATGAGCGGATTGATCTGGAAGCACTCGAGATTGGCGAGCGCGGCGCCCGCGTGGTAGGCCATCGCGTAGCCGTCGCCGGCATTGGTCGGGTTCTCGTAGGTGCCCATCAAATAGCCCGATGCGGGCAGGCCTAGGCGCCCCGCCGCGCCGCAGCTCAGGATCACGGCCTTGGCGCGCACCACATAGAAATCGGCCGTGCGGCAATCGAAGCCGAGCACGCCGCTCACGCGCCCTTCTGCATCGGTCAAGAGCCGCGTCGCGACGATGCGATTCGTGATCGCCACGCGCGAGCGCTTCAACTGCCGGTACAGCACCTTCTTGATGTCGTGGCCTTCCGGCATCGGCAGCACATACGAGCCCATGTGGTGCACTTTCTTCACCGCATAGTCGCCCGTGCCATCCTTCTCGAACTTCACGCCCCAACGGTCGAGCTCCTCGATCGTCTTGAAGCTGTGCTTCGCGTACGCATAGACCGCGCGCTGATCGACGATGCCGTCGTTCGCGATGGTGATTTCCTTCGTGTATTGCTCGGGCGTCGCGTGGCCGGGAATCACCGCGTTGTTGAGCCCGTCCATGCCCATCGAGATCGCGCCGCTCCTCTTCACGTTCGCTTTCTCCAGCAGCAACACGTTGAGCTTAGGGTTGCGTTCCTTCGCTTTGACAGCGGCCATCGGCCCGGCCGTGCCGCCGCCGACCACCACCACGTCGTATTCGAGCACATGCGTGTTCATCGCTTCGTTCCTTTCGATTGCTGGGTCTGCTTGGAATGTTTGGAGTCCTTGGCTTTGCGGCGGTCGATGCGCAAGCGATATTGAAAAGCGTCGCCGCGAAAATAAAGATACTCGTAGTCGATCGGCTTGCCGTCGGCGCTGTGGGTCAAGCGTTCGATGCGCAACACCGGTGCGCCAACGCCGACGTTGAGCGCAGCCGCGATTTCGTCGTCCGCGAGCATCGCGTCGATCGACACGTCCGCGTGGCCGAGCGGCACGCCGCAATCGTTCTCGATGATCAAGAAGATGTCGCGCGCAATCAGGTCGGCGGCGGCGAGGCGCACGCCAAGCGCTTCGGGCACATAGGTCACTTCGAGCGAAACAGGTTCGCGATTCAGAAAGCGCACGCGATGAATCTCGGCAACCTTCGCGGCTTCCGGCAGCGCGAGGCGGCTCGCCACATGGCTGTCGGCCTCGATGAACCGCACGCCGCGCAATTGGTTGACGATCTCATGCCCCATCGACGACATCGCTTCCGCGAAACCCTGCAGCGACGTGACGTCTTGAAACGCCTTCGGCTTCGACACAAAGGTGCCCTTGCCATGCAGCTTGAAAACGAGCCCTTCCTTTTGCAGATCGCCGAGCGCTTGCCGCACGGTGATGCGGCTCACGTCGAACATCGCGCAGAGTTCGCTTTCGGAAGGCATCCGGCTGTGAGGCGCATAGCGGCCATCGAGGATGCGTGCGCGCAAATCGTCTTTGATTTGCGTGTAGAGAGGCCGCACAATCGGCGGCACAACGTTTCTATTTGTTTGGGCTGGCAGCGGCATCGATCAACTTGTCATAACAAGATGATTCGCAGTGTAGGGACCGCGACTTGCCGGACCAACCAAGTTTTCGTGCTATCGATTTCGCGTGCGGCGCTATAGGACGCGTGAACGGACTCGATACCGATCTGTTCTTCGTCGGCGGTGCGCTCGGTGATACGCTCGCCATCACCACGCTCGCACCCCACACTCAACCGGAAGGGTCAACATGCAATCCAGCCGCGCAAGCATTCGCTACCAGACCGTGCAGATCGACGGGCTCGACATCTTCTACCGCGAAGCCGGCCCGCGCGACGCGCCGGTCATTCTGTTGCTCCACGGCTTTCCGTCTTCATCGCGAATGTACGAAACGCTGTTGCCTCTGCTCGCGGACCGCTATCGCCTGATCGCGCCGGACTATCCCGGCTTCGGTCACAGCAGCGCGCCCGCGCCAAGCGAATTCCGCTATACGTTCGATCAGCTCGCGCAGGTGATCGAGCGATTCACCGACAAGCTGGAACTCAAGCGCTACACGCTCTTTGTGCAGGACTACGGCGGCCCGGTCGGCTTCCGGCTCGCGCAGGCGCATCCCGAGCGGGTCTCTGCGTTGATCGTGCAGAACGCGGTCGCGCACATCGAAGGGCTCGGGCCGCTATGGGAGCCGCGCAAGGCGTTCTGGAGAGATCGCGCCGCGCATGAAGAGAAGGTGCGCGCAAACTTTTTGTCGTTCGAAGCGACGCGTTTGCGCCACGTCGGTACGAGTCCGCATCCGGAACGCTACGACCCCGACACGTGGACTGACGAATTCGCGTTCCTCTCGCGTCCGGGCCAAGTCGATATTCAACTCGAACTCTTCTACGACTACCGGACCAACGTCGAAAGCTATCCGCAGTGGCAGCGCTACTTGCGCGACCATCGGCCGCCGACGCTCGTGCTATGGGGCAGGCACGACGCATCGTTCATGGTCGATGCCGCCATGGCGTATCAACGCGATGTGCCCGATGCCGAGGTGCATCTGCTCGACGCGAGCCATTTCGCGCTCGACGAAGCGAGCGACGAAATCGCCGGGCACATGGTGCGGTTCTTGTCGGCGCTTGCGCTCGGGCACTGAAACGTCATTCGCCAGATCGACGCTCGGCGAGTCGCTCGCCGAGCGTGAGCTTGGTGCGTCAACGCAAAAGCGCCAGCAATTGCTTTGCACCCTCAGTCGACGAAGCCGGATTCTGTCCCGTCACCAAGAGGCCGTCAGTGACCGCGAAACTTTGCCAATCGTCCCCTCTCTCGAAGATGCCGCCGAGGCGCTTGAGCTCATCCTCCACGAGAAACGGCACGACGTTCGTCAACTGCACGGCCTCTTCTTCCGTATTCGTGAAACCCGTGACACGCCGGTGCTTGACGATCGGCTGACCGTCGACCACGGCGTGGCGTAAAACACAGGGTCCATGGCAGACCGCGCCTACGGGCTTCTTCGTTTTGGTGAAAGCTTCGATCAAAGCGATCGAGTGCTTGTCTTCGGCCAAGTCCCACAGCGGACCGTGGCCTCCTGGATAAAAAATGGCGTCATAGTCGCTTGCTTTCACGTCAGCAAGCTTGACCGTATTTGCCAGCGCTTGCTGCGCGGCGGGGTCCGACTTGAACCGCTTTGTCATGTCCGTCTCGCCCTCGGGCGTGTCGCTCTTCGGATCGACCGGAGGCTGACCGCCCTTCGGCGACGCAATCGTGACACGCGCGTCTGCATCGAGGAACGTGTAGTAAGGGGCGGCAAACTCTTCGAGCCAGAACCCGGTTTTCTTGCCGGTATTTCCCAACTGATCGTGGGAGGTCATTACCATCAGGATCTTCATCGTCTTGCTCCATCGCTATGCGATCCTTCTCAGCATAGGATGATTTGTCCTCGCGGGAGCGGCTTTTTCAATGGCCTATTCGTGCCCATCGCGCACAAATCGGTAAGCGCCTTTCGCGCACCGCTATAATCGTCGCGCTCGAACATGGCTAGGGAAAATTGACTCATGAAAAAGATCACCGCCTGCGCGCTTGTTGCATTTTTACTCACGGCTTGCTCGTCCGCCGAAAAACAAGCGCAGCAGGCTCAGGAATTCATCCACAACGAATCCAGCCTGGCTGATGCTCAGCGCAATGCGGTGGTCGAGTGCAGCGATCCGGCGACGTGCGACGCCGCGTGGACGCTCACCAAGCGCTACATCGAGAAGCATTCCGACACGAAAGTGACGCGCGCCGATGCGGTTGCAATCGATACCGCCGTGCCTTCGAGTTCGGGCGACGTCTCCTTCTCTGCAACGCGGGTTGCGAAAGGTTCTGGCGCGCGGCTAACCCTCTTCGCGCAATGCCGCGATATGTATGGTCCGGACAACGCGAGAGGGTCGGACTATGACAAGTGCGCCGACAAAATCCTGCGCACTCAGAATGGCTATGTGCCGTTCCTCAAGGGACAACAGCCGCGTCAATAAGTCATCGCACCTTATCGCGGCGCGCATCGGAAAGCGATGACGTCTCCCACTCCGGCGCCGCCGCGTCGCCGCTGTCGTCCGGAAGAATCAGCCGATCAGGAATATGGGCCGTGCGCTGCTTGGCGACGACGTAATACAAAAGGCCCGGCACGACGAGCCCGATGATCCAGGAAATATCGGTGCCGCCTAGCTGATCGACGAGCGGCCCGGTATAGAAGCTCGTCGAAATGAACGGCATCTGCACGAGCACGCCGATCGCGTAGATCGCGACGCCCGGCACATTCCAGCGTCCATAGCGCCCGTTCGGGTCGTATAGCGCGGGCACGTCATAGCGCTCCTTGGTCACCCAGTAGTAGTCGACCAGATTGATCGCGCTCCACGGCGTGAAGAACGCAAGCAGGAACAGGATGAACGCGGAGAACTCCTTGAGGAACGCGTGCCGTCCCGCCAGCGCGAGCCACGCCACACAGACGACCATCGCGAGAATAAACAAGAGCCTCGCGCGGCCCGATATCTGCTTGCGGCCGCCCACGCTCGTCACGATCGTGGCGATCGACATCACGCTGCCGTACGCGTTGAGCGTCGTCACCGTCAGCTTGCCTAGCGCAATCGCGAAGTACAGCAGCGCGGCTGCGGCGCCGCTCGCGCCGAGCCCGACGACGAAGGCGACCTCGTGCCCCGAGAACTGCTTGCCCGCCAGCGCCGCGGCGAACACGCCGAACACCATCGAAGCTTGCGAGCCGATCACCGAACCGAGCCCCACGGCCCAAAACGTCTTGCGCGCGGAGGTGGCGCGCGGCAGATAGCGCGAATAGTCGGCGACGTAAGGGCCATACGCGATCTGCCACGACGCCGACAGCGACATCGCCAACAGGAAATTCGCGAGCGAGAAGTGACGGATCGCGAGCAGCGCGCCGACATCGTGCCCGGCCATCAGCTTCACGAACATATAGATGAACGCGAGCACGCCGACGACGCTCGTCACGCGGCCAAGCGTGTGAATCGTGCGATAGCCGAGCACGGTCAGCACGACGACGATCGCCGTGAAGATCAAGATGCCGGCGGCGTTCTCGACGCCCAAGAGCGCGCCGATCGCCTGCCCGGCAAGCACCGTTCCGCTCGCCGAGAAACCGACGTACATCATGCAGACCAGCACGAGCGGCACGATCGCGCCGTACACGCCGAACTGCACGCGGCTCGAGATCATTTGCGGCAAGCCGAGGCGCGGGCCTTGCGCGCCGTGCAGCGCCATCACCGCGCCGCCCAGCAATTGACCGACCAGCAAGCCGATCAGCGACCAGAACACATCGCCGCCGAGCACGACCGCGAGCGCGCCCGTGACGATCGCGGTGATCTGCAGGTTTGCGCCGAGCCATAGCGTGAACTGGCTCGCGAGTGTGCCGTGCCGTTCGCTATCCGGGATGTAATCGATCGTGCGGCGTTCTCTGAAGGAACGGCTCGGGGTGGGGTTGTTGTCGGCCATGGGCTTGTTGTCGATGCGCATCGAATGCAAAGCAGACAAAATACCCGCAACGATTTGTATAGACAACCCGTTGCGACCGTAGGTGTTTACGCGTAAGGCGTTTGCTCGCGGCCCCTCGCGGCCTCGCTACTCGCCGCCTTCCTTCATCTGCTTCAGATGTTTGTAGACAGTGGCGCGCCCCATCCCGAGCACATTGGCGACATAGTTCGCGGAGCTCTTGCCGCGAAACGCGCCCTCGGCATAGAGCGCTTCGACCAGTTCGCGCCGATGCTCGCGCGTCAGACCGTTGAGGCCGATCTGCCGCTCGCGCAGCCAGTTGTGCAGGAATGTGTTGATGCGGTCCTGCCAGTCGTCGCGGAACAGTTCTTCGGGCGGCGCGACGATGCCCGCGCCTTTGATGAAGAGATCGAGTGTCGAGCGCACTTCCTCGAACACCGCGATGTTGAAGTTAATGCACATCATGCCGGCCGGCACCCCGCGATCGTCGAACAAGACGTTGCTCACGCAACGCATGCGCCTGCCGTCCCAATTGAGCTTTTCGTAAGGACCGATCACGCGTTCACGCGCCGAATGATCGATTTCCTCTAGCGCGGAATCGTCGCCGACTTCGCGCTTCGACAGATTGTTCGCAAGGTACAGCACCGTCTGGTCGTGCAGGTCGTGGATCACGACCTCCGCATAGGGGAAGAACAGCGTGGCGATGCCGTCCGCGATCGGCGCATAGCGGGTCAGCAGCAGGTCTTTGACGGGCGAGACTTTTTTCTTGCGCATTGGAAATGGCGTGTCTTCGGTGAGCGGATACGGGAGAGCCGGCCGTAATACTACCGTGTCAAATAGCGGTACAGCTCGTAGGCGATCGCGACATCCTCTAGGCCCTGGCCGATCGAGCGGAAGAACGCGTGCCGTTGGTACGCGGGTTTTTCGCACTGGCCCGTGACGAGATCCGGCAGGTCGCCCGCGATTTTCTCCGCATGCCAGCCGTGATGCTGCGTCGCCAGCTTCATCTCGCCAGCGCTAAGGGGCGCCGTGCGCTTGTAGTCGCAATACACGTCCATGCCGGGCAGCCATGAGGGCGGAATCTCATGCGCGTTCGCCACGTTCGTGCTGATCGACGTGACGAGCGCCGGATGCGTGAGCATGCCGTCGGTGAGCACCGGTGTGCCCGACGACGTGCACAGCATCACGACATCGGCATCGCGCACGCAGTCTTCGACGCTCGCGCTCGCCACCGCGCGTGCATCGATGCTGGATACCGCCGCTTGTTTTTCCGCGTCCTGCGCAAGCCCCGGCGAGAACACGCGAATCGACTCCCACGCGCGCAACGGCGCAACGTGCCGCAGATGCGCGAGACCCGCCGCACCCGCGCCCACCACTGCCAGCCGGCGCGCGTCGGCGCGTGCGAGCGTATCGACGGCAAGCGCAGTCGTTCCAGCCGTGCGCTCGATCGTGAGCAAGCCCGCATCGCACCACATCAGCGGCTCACCGGTCTCCATCGACATCAGCGCCGTCCAGGCCGTCACGATCGGCCGCGCGCCCGTCACGATATACGGCGAGAGCTTCGCGCCGAAGACTTTCGCGTCGGCGATGGCGCCCGCGTAGGTGATGAAGTCGCCCGCGTTCGCGGGGAACAAGGTCAGCGTTTGCGACGGCTGCACGGCGTTGCCGCTGCCGAGCGCACGAAACATTTGCGTCAGCGCGCCGCGCATGTCGAGCGCGGAAAGCGCGCTGCGCACGGTCTCTTCGTTGACCAGCAGCGGAGCGGTATTGACGGTCGCGGTTGCTTTCATGCGGTTCTCTCCATGATGCGTGAATGTGGACTTTCAGTCCAATTTAGACTTTTCTAGGTTACACCGAAAAACCGCGGATTGCGATCTTCGTGTACCCGTCTTTTTCTCGATGAGCGACGCAAAAGACCCGGCGTTCTGGCTCTTTTTCCCGGTTCGCGTAGCGCCAACGCCGTCTTTTTTGACCAAACGTTGCCCGGAATTATCGTATCCCCTATAGTCCATCGTAGACACTTCGTCTATATTCTGCCTACGCCGTACCCCTACCCAAGACAGGACCCGCCATGAACCTGAAGCTCACTTTCTGCATCGCCGCCGCGTTCGCAGGCATCGCCGGCGCCGCCCACGCCCAGTCGTCCGATACGCTGCGCTTCGGCATCGAAGCCTCGTACCCTCCGTTTGAAAGCAAGTCGCCGTCGGGCCAGTTGCAAGGCTTCGATATCGACATCGGCAATGCGGTCTGCACCAAGCTGAAAATGAAGTGCGTGTGGGTCGAGAACGCGTTCGACGGGTTGATTCCCGCGCTGCAGGCCCGCAAGTTCGACGTCATCAACTCGGCGATGAACATCACCGCGAAGCGCAAGGAGAGCATCACGTTCACGCCGGCCATCTATGTCGTGCCGATCGTGATGATCGCCAAGCGCGGCTCGCCGCTCATGCCGGATACGAAGAGCTTGCAAGGCAAGCGCGTCGGCGTGCTGCAGGGGTCGTCGCAAGAGGATTTCCTCAAGGCCCATTGGGCGAACGCAGGCGTGACGGTCGTCTCCTATCAGGATCAGGACCAGGTGTACGCCGATCTCGTCGCCGGACGACTCGACGCCGCCGTGCAGGAAGCGCAGACCGCCGAGGACGGCTTCCTGAAGAAGCCCGCGGGCCACGATTACGTGATCGCGGGTGATCCGCTGCAAGACCCGGCGACGCTCGGCGAAGGCACGGGCTTCGGCATGCGCAAGGGCGACAAGGCGCTCCAGGCGAAGGTCGACGGCGCGCTCGATGCGCTCAAGAAAGACGGCACGCTCTCGGCGCTCTCGCAGAAGTACTTCCAGCGTGACATCATCGCGAAGTAAGCAGCCGTCTCGCAGCGTTCGATCAGTACCAGTTGAAGGAACCTATGGATTTCGACGTCATCGTGTTGGGCGCAGGCATTGTCGGCGTATCGTCCGCGCTGCATCTGCAGGACCGCGGACGGCGCGTCGCGCTCGTCGACCGGCGCGGTCCAGGCGAGGAAACCAGCTTCGGCAACGCTGGCCTGATCGAGCGCTCGTCGGTCGTGCCGTATGCGTTCCCGCGCAAGCTCGGCACGCTGCTGCGCTATGCACGCAATCACTCGACCGATCTCTACTGGGATTACAAAGCGCTGCCCTCGTTTGCGACGTGGCTCGCGCGCTTCTGGTGGGAGTCGTCGCCTGAGCGGCTCGCCGCCGCCGCGCGCGACATGCTGCCGTTGATTCGCCAAAGCGTGATCGAGCACGATGCGCTGATCGCTCGCGCGGGTATTGGCGAACTCGTGCGCGACAGCGGCTGGATCGAAGCGTTTCGCTCGCGCGAGGCGTTCGAAAGCGAAGCGCCGGTATTGGAGGCCGTCGCGCGCGAGCATGGCCTGAGAATGGCGCCGCTCGATGCGGCCGCGCTGCGCGCGAAAGAACCTGCGATCGGTGAAGGCTTCTATGGCGGGCTGCATTGGGAGGACCCGAAGAGCGTACAGAATCCCGGCGCGTTGACGCAAGGCTATGCGCGCCTCTTCGTCGCCGAGGGCGGCACGTTGCTCAGAGGCGATGCCGCGTCGCTATGCGAAGGCGACCATGTTTGGACGCTCGACACGAACGAAGGCCGCATCAGCGCGAAAGAAATCGTCGTGGCGCTCGGCCCATGGTCGGACACCGTGTTCGCCCCGCTCGGCTACCGCATTCCGCTGCGCGCGAAGCGCGGGTATCACATGCACTACCAGCCGGCGCGGACGATGCTGTCGATGCCGGTCGTCGATATCGAACAGGGCTACGTGGTCGCCCCGATGCAAGGCGGCCGGCTGCGTCTCACCACCGGCGTCGAAATCGCCAAGCGCGACGCGCCGCCGACCGGCATTCAACTCGAACGCGCCGAGCGGCTCGCCAAACCGCTGTTCGGGCTTGGCGATCGTATCGATCCTGAGCCGTGGCTCGGCAGACGGCCGTGCACGCCCGACATGCGCCCAATCATTGGCCCCGCGCCGAGGCATCGGGGTTTATGGTTCGCGTTCGGCCACAATCATCATGGCTTGACGCTGGGACCTGTGACAGGGCGCTTGCTCGCGGAGATGATGACGGGCGAAACGCCGTTTACCGACGCGCGTCCGTATCGGCCTGCGAGGTTTGCGTAACGGAGACTGGGCGCTGATTTCGCACTAAGCCGCCGGCAAATAAGCGCCGCGCCTCACATTCGCGGGACAGAAGATACGAAACTCCACCGGCCCCTCCGGCGGCGCATCCTCGACCACGCCGCATGCGTGCAACAGATGTTGCAGCGCTGAAATCACCTGTCCGTCCGGGTCCTGATCGATCGCGACATCCATCAGCCCTTCCTCGATATACGCGCGGTGCGTGTCGAGCATTTCATGGCCGACCCACACCACGTCGCCGTGCGCGCCGTATTGCCGTAGCGCCGCTTCCACGCCCGGCGACCCGTAACCGCTGTTGTAGATGCCCGTAAGCCCGCCCTCCTTGAGCGCTGCCACCACCGCGCGATAGCAGCGGTCGGCATCGTCGTACATCTCGGTGACGAGCGGCGTGCACTCCAACTCCGGGAACGCCTCGAGCGCCGCACGACAGCCGCCGATGCGGTCGATGTGCGCGCGATAGTCCATGCGGCTCGCGAGCAGCAGCACACGCCCGGGACGTTTCGCGAGACGTCCCACGAAGTAGCCCGCTGTGCGGCCCGCCGCGACATTGTCGATGCCCGCGTAGTGGAGGCGTCCGGGTGTCGCGACGTCCGTCACCATCGTCACCACGTGCTCGCCGCGCTCGATCACGGCGGCGAGCGCATCGCGCACGGGCGCCGTGTCGTGCGTCGTCACGATCAGCCCCGCGCGCTTGTGGCGAGGCTCGAGAATCGCGGCGGCGATCACGGCGTCGTCGGCCTCGGGAAGGAGCGTCCGATGCACGACGATGCGCCTGTCGAGCATCTGCATCGAACGCTGCAGCGCGAGCGTCAGGCGCTGAAAGAACGGCGAGCTGTTGTTCGGCAGCAGCACGTCAATGTGCAGCAGCCCATGCCGGGTGTCCGGCAGGATGCGCGGCACCGCGAGCCGCTTCGCCGCGGCGACGACCCGTGCACGCGTCGTCGCCGATACGCTGCCGCGCTCGTTGAGCACGCGGTCGACGGTCGCGACGCTCACGCCCGCCTCCGCGCCGATCTCCTCGAAACGCGCGCTGCGTTTGCGCCGTGTGCGGGGCTTGCTCTCGCCGGGTTTCTTCACGTTTGTCTCATTTCCCTTGCAAAGCTTTCGGTTTGTTTTCAGCGCTCCGTGATGTGGCGCACCGACCTAGATGTGTTTTTCCGTGACGCTAAGAGCTTGACGAAAAATCGTCAATCTTTTCGTTGAGAAGGCCGCTCGGCGGACCTACGCTGCACACATCCGAAATCGAAAATCTCAGGAGACAGGGGCGATGAGCACACCACACCGCGCCACGGCACCCGGTGGCACGGCCCGCACAGCCGAACCGGCGCCATCCGCAGGCATCGAAGGCGGCGAAGCAGTCTGGTTCCGCCCGGCCATTGCCCGTCCAGCGCTGAAGCAGCTGATGAAGCGCAGCGACGCCGAAAGCCTCAAGAACTTCAGCCTGTGGTGTGTGCTGCTCATCGCTTCGGGTGCGCTAGCCATCTATAGCTGGGGCACGTGGTGGGCGATTCCGGCGCTCTTCGTCTACGGCACGATCTATTGCTCGAGCGACGCGCGCTGGCACGAACTGAGCCACGGCACGCCGTTCAAGACGACCTGGCTCAACCAGGTCTTCTATCAGCTGTGCTCGTTCATGACGATCCGCGAGGCGACGTTGTGGAAATGGAGCCATGCGCGCCATCACACGCATACGATCATCACGGGCCGCGATCCCGAGATTCAAGTCGAGCGTCCGCCGCGGCTCTTCGAAATCGCACTCGACTTCTTCTATCTCGTGGGCGGCACCAAGGAAATCATCAAGATCGTCCGCCACGCATGCGGCGCGATCGCGCCGGAGATCGCCGACTTCGTGCCGGTCAGCGAGCGCCGCAAGTTGATTTGGACGAGCCGCGCGTACGTCGCCATCGTCGTCGCGTTGATCGCATGGTGCGTGTCGATCCAAAGCATCCTGCCGCTACTGTTCGTGTGGACGCCGCGCTTCTATTGCGGCTGGTTCCATCAAACACTTGGGCTCACGCAACACGCGGGTCTCGCGATGAACGTGACCGACCATCGGCTCAATACGCGCACCGTCTACATCAATCCGGTGTTCCGCTTTCTCTACATGAACATGAACTACCACCTCGAGCATCACGTGTTTCCGATGGTGCCGTACCACGCGCTGCCTCGCTTGCACGAAGCGGTCCGCTCGCAAACGCCGGCGCCGTATCCGACCCTATGGTCGGCGTATCGCGAGATGGTGCCCGCATTGATCAGGCAGACGCGCGACAGCTCGCACTTCATTCGACGCGAAGTGAAAGAAGGCGACCCGCAGCGCCCTGCCGCTTGATGCGAAACCTGGCGCAACGCCACAACGGATAACGTTAAAGGAGACACGAAATGCTCGATCAACGAGAGTGGGTCGTCGCGTGCAGCACGGACGACATCGAAGAAGAAGACGTGATCCGTTTCGACCACGGCAGCGCGACGTTCGCCGTCTATCGCATCGACGGCAACTTCCACGCGACCGACGGCTGGTGCACGCACGAACAAGCGCATCTTGCCGACGGGTTCGTGCTCGGCAACGAGATCGAATGTCCGCGCCATCAAGGGCGTTTCGATATTGCGACCGGCAAGCCGCTGTGCGCGCCCGTATGCGAGCGGTTGCGCACGTATCCGGTGCGCGTCGAGGGTGGGGCGGTGTTGATCGGCATTCTGGCCGAGGACGAGGGGTGACTTTTGCTTTCGCGATAACTTTGATTTCGCGGCGGTCCGTTTAGTCCGTCCCTCCCCGGGACCGGGGTCACTTTGGTCCTTGCCCAAAGTAACCAAAAGCGCGTCCTCGGCGGACGGCCTAGCCCGGAGGCACTCAACCCTGTTAGTACCGGTGTCCCGAACTCAACCGTGGGAAACCGTTACTACTCGCCGCACGGCCCAGTAACACGCGGCACGGAATGAAGTCCGCTCGCGTCAAATCGGCGCTGAAGGTCAGGAGAGTCAAAGAGGCTGTCTTGCAATGAGCCCATGCGCTGGGCTTGCTTCCAATCGTAGGCAACGTGGGGCGTGCCCAAATCAGTAGCTTCAGTTTGATTCGTATGGGCGCAATTCTGTGCCGCGTGCTGATGGGACGTACGGCGAGTGGTAACGGTTTCCCACGCTTGCGCTCGGGACACCGGTACTAACAGGGTTGAGTGCCTCCGGGCTAAGGCCGTCCGCCCAGGACGCGCTTTTGGTTACTTTGGGCAAGGACCAAAGTGACCCCGGTCCCGGGGAGGGACGGACTATACGTACCGGCGCGAAATCAAAGTTTTCGCGAAAGCCTTAGCGAACAACAACAACAACACCCCGCACACGACTCACCGCTTAGCAGTAAGCTAAACCTCCACACGTCGGCCTAAGAGAGTCGAAGATGAGCGAGCGCCTCGAACACGCACTAACGGACGTATTAGACATCGCCTATAAAATCGCCGGCCCCGACGACGGCCCGCCCGTCATCCTCCTGCACGGCTGGCCGGACGCAGCACGCGCGTGGACTCCCGTAGCGGCCCGCCTGAATCAAGCCGGTTTCAAAACCGTCACGCCAAGCCTGCGCGGCAGCGGGCAAACATCGTTCCTGTCGCCCGATACGGTACGCGACGGCTCGGGCGTCGCACTCGCGCAAGACGCGCTCGAATTAGCCGACACGCTCGGCTTCACCCAATTCCAAGTAGTCGGCCACGATTGGGGCGCACGCGCCGCGTACACGATGGCCGCCCTCTTCCCCGATCGCGTTCAGCGCATCGCCGCTATCGCGCTAGCGTTTCAACCGAAAGGCGCTTTCGTTCTACCCGATTTCTCGCAGGCGCGACGCTTCTGGTATCAGTGGTTCATGTCGCTCGACAGCGGCCCGGATGCAGTGCGTCGCGACCCCAAAGGCTTCGCGCGGATTCAGTGGGACACGTGGTCGCCCGCCGGTTGGTTCGACGAGGACGAATTCGCTCGCACCGCTGAGAGCTTCGACAATCCCGACTGGGTGGCGATCACGCTGAACGGCTATCGGCGCAGATGGCGCCAAGACGAACTGTCCGATCCGCGGTACGACGCGCTGCACGCGAAATTGCGCACTGTCGATAAGGTCCACGTCCCCACGCTGATGATTCAAGGCGGCTCGGATCTATGCGACGAGCCCGCAACGTCGGAAGGCCAGGACCGCTATTTCGACGCGGGGTATCGGCGCATCGTCATCGACGGCGCCGGGCATTTCCCGCTAAGGGAGGCGCCGCACGCAGTGGCCGACGCCGTCATCGAACATCTTTGGAAGCCTTGAATCGAACGCGGCGCCCCGTATCAAATATCGAAGTACAAGTAAAACTCCCATGGATGCGGGCGCAACTTCACCGGATCGATTTCGTGTTTGCGCTTGTAGTCAATCCAGGTCTCGACGATGTCTTCGGTAAACACGTCGCCCTTTCGCAAGAACGCGTTATCCACTTCGAGCGCCGCAAGCGAGGCTTCAAGCGAGCCTGGAACCTGGCGGATGTTCTTCGCTTCCTCTAGCGGCAGGTCGTAGATGTTCCGGTCCAGCGGAGGCCCCGGGTCGATCTTGTTTTCGATGCCGTCGATTCCCGCCATCAGCATTGCGGCAAACGCCAGGTACGCATTCGCCGACGGGTCCGGGCAACGGAACTCGACGCGCCGCGCGTTCGGCGAATCCGAATACATCGGAATGCGTGCGGCGGCCGAGCGATTGCGCTGCGACATCGCGAGGTTCACCGGCGCCTCATAGCCCGGAACCAAACGCTTGTACGAATTCGTCGACGGCGCGCAAAACGCCATCAGCGCGGGCGCATGCTGCAACAGCCCGCCGATATACCAGCGGCAAGTCTCCGATGTCAGTGCCCAGCCGCTCGCGTCGTAAAAGAGATTGTGTTCGTCGTTCCAGAGGCTCTGGTGGCAGTGCATGCCGCTCGCGTTGTCGGCAAAGAGCGGCTTCGGCATGAAGGTCGCGACTTTGCCGTGCCGCCGCGCGATGTTCTTGCAGATGTATTTGTAGATCATCACGTTGTCGGCCATGCGCGTGAGCGTCGCAAAGCGCATGTCGATTTCGTTCTGTCCGGCGGTCGCCACTTCGTGGTGGTGCACCTCCACCTGCACGCCGGCGTGCTGGAGCGTCAGCGCGATTTCCGAACGGATTTCCTGCAGGGTGTCCTGCGGCGGCACCGGAAAATAGCCTTCTTTGTAGCGCGCCTTGTAGCCGAGATTGCCGCCGCCGTATGCGCCTTCGTCGCGCCCCGTCGTCCAATCGCCTTCGGCCGATTCAACATAGTAGAAGCCGCAATGCGGCTCCTGTCCGAAGCGGATCGAATCGAAAATGAAGAACTCCAATTCCGGGCCGAAATAGCAGGTGGTCGCAATGCCCGTTTGGCGCAGATAGTTCTCGGCCTTCTTCGCGACATAGCGCGGATCGCGCGAGTACGGCTGGCGCAGCACGGGGTCGACAACGTCGCAGATCATCGAGAGCGTCGGCGTGCCGCAAATCGGATCGACAAACGCGGTGGCAGGGTCGGGCTTGAGCAGCATGTCCGATTCGTGGATCTCCTGAAAGCCGCGAATCGACGAGCCGTCAAAGCCGATGCCGGCCTCGAAAAGCCCTGCGTGCACCTCGGGGAGCGTGATCGAGAAATGCTGCCAAAGCCCCGGCAGATCCGTGAATTTCAGATCGACGATTTGAATGCCGCGCTTGCCCAGCAACTCGATCACGTCGCCCGCGCTTTGCGGCCGGTTCACGCGAAAACTGCCGGCTTCGACCGATGCGCCAAAAGCGGAATCCGAAGCGCGTGGCGTGGAGGACATGACCGTCTCCTCTTTCCGACCCTCATATGATGAAAGTTAGTATGTTGTGGCGCAAAAACAAGTCTGCGCTATGCGTGCGCTGTGCGATCGGCCGTCAGCGCGGCTAAGCGCGCCACACCCGCATCTTTGGCGGCGGCGGACGTCGAATACGATTCATCCGACACCAGCGCGCGCCTCACGTCGCGCGCGGCAAAGTCGACCAGCGCGATTACCCAGACGAATCCACCCGAGCGTTCGGCCGTTTGCACGAACGCCTTCAAGTCTGCGTGAGTTTCTGCATTCATCGTGACCTCCATAACGGAAATGCCGCGCGGGAAAACCGGCGCGGCAAAGAGAAACGGTTGAAATGGGCTAACGCCCTATGGCAGCTTCGCAAGGATCGCGCCCATTTCGTCTTTCGTGAATGCGCGCAGCGTCTGAGTGTGGACGTTGCCCGCCGAGCCAATTGCCAGGCCGAATGCGCACAGGCTCTGATCGTCGGGCGCGGTGACGGTCGCGACGATGTCGTATTCGCCCAGCGTCCAGTAGATGCTCGTCATTTCGCAGCCGAAACTCTTGGCCATTTCGGCCGCCTGAGAGGCCCTTTGCGAGGTGTTTTTGACGGCGCGGATGCCCTGATCCGTGAATTTGAAAAGGACCACATAGGTCGCCATGGCAGCCCTCCTTGCGATGGGAACGGAAGACGCAAAGCGGACCCGCCATTGATGACTACCGTGTTGCTTACGAAACCGCCGTGCGCGTGAATTGATTGTAGGCAATCCGTTCACGCACAACGGACGTTATGCGCATTTTTTGCGCATCGCGGACACGGTATCGACACAATCGGCCAGCGCCTTACTTCGCAAACAGCTGACCGATGTCCTTGAAAGCCTTGAACTCGAGCGCGTTTCCGCAAGGATCGAGCAAGAACATCGTCGCCTGCTCGCCGACCTGCCCTTTGAAACGAACGTAGGGTTCGATGACGAACTCGGTGCCGAACGATTTCAGGCGTTCCGCCAGCGCCTCCCATTGATCCCACTCCAGTACGACGCCGAAGTGCGGGACAGGCACATCGTGGCCGTCGACCGGGTTCGACGACGGCCGCTCCTGCGCCGCGGTTTTGGCCTGCTCGTGAATGACCAACTGATGGCCGAAGAAATTGAAATCGACCCACTGTGTATCCGAGCGGCCTTCTTCGAGGCCGAACACCTCGCCGTAGAAGCGTCGTGCGGCCGGGAGGTCATAGACCGGAATCGCCAGGTGGAACGGGGAAAGACTCATCGAATGCTCCGTAAGAATGAAATGGCCGGGTTCCTCTCCCGCCATCGTAAAGATGGTCCATATTAAATAAAATCAATATATTTTTGTGAAAACCACAAATAGGATTTGTCTATGCTCAGAGAGCTCAAGACCCTTGTCGCGGTCGCTCGCGAAGGCACCTTCGCTGCGGCAGCCGACAAAATCGGACTGACGCAGGCCGCCGTGAGCGCGCAGATGCAGCGGCTGGAGTCGGAGCTCGGCGTCGCGCTGTTCGACCGCCAGGGACGCTCGGCTCGCCTGAATTCTGCCGGGCAGCAGATACTCCTCCAGGCGCAGGAGCTGATCCGTCTATACGACAATCTGGGCGCGCCCGCCGCCGGCGCAGCGCCGTCCGTGCTCGTTAGCGTAGGCGCGATCGCATCGGTCCAGCGGTCCCTGCTTCCCGACGCGTTGACGAAGTTCCATAAGCAGTATCCGCAATGCAGGAGCCGCGTCATCCCCGGGCTCTCCGCGCAACTCGTCAACGTCGTCGACGCCGGCGAGATCGATATGGCGATCATCATCCGGCCGCCCTTCTCGCTGCAAAAGGATCTGCGTTGGACGCTGCTTGCCAGCGAGCCCTACCGCCTGCTCGTCCCTCGCGGCGTGCGCGGTGACGATTGGGAAGCGTTGCTTTCGACGCAACCGTTCATCCGCTACGACCGCTCCTCATTCGGCGGTCGACAGGTCGACAAATTCCTGCGCAGCATGCATTTCACGGCGCGTGAAGTCTGCGAGGTCGATGAACTCGAGGCAATCGTGAAGTTGGTGGCAAACGGCTTGGGTGTCGCGTTGATACCTCAAGCGACACGCAGCCGCTGGCCCGCGTCCGTGCGTGCGATCGACCTTGGGCCTCACACGTTTCACCGTGAAATCGGACTCGTCCATCGCGCGAGCCCGAATCTGAGCGAGCCGGCCAAGGCGTTGTCCGGACTCATCCGTGGTCTCGCAGCCGTTGAGGATGAGACGTAGCCGATTTAAAGCGGGATCTTCGTCGTCGACAGAATTTCCTTGAGCACCATGAAGCTGCGAATCTGGCGCACGCCTGGCAAATACAGCAATTGCTCCGCGTGCAGGCGATTGAAACTCTCGCTGTCGCGCGTGCGCACGAGCATGAAGTAATCGAACTCTCCGGTCACGACATGGCACTCCATGCAGCCGGACACCTTCTGCGCCGCCTTCTCGAACTCCGCAAACGATTCCGGCGTCGAGCGGTCGAGCACCACGCCGATCACGACGAGCATCCCCGCGCCGAGTGCTTTCGGGTCGAGCAGCGCCACCACACTCCGGATCAGCCCCATCTCCTTCAAGCGCTCCACGCGCCGCAAGCATGCGGGCGCACTGAGCTTGACCTTCGCGGCAAGGCTGACGTTGGAGATCGAGGCATCGATTTGGAGCTGCTTGAGGATCGCGCGGTCGATACGGTCGAGTTGCTGGAACGCGTCGGTCTCGCTCGTCGATTCGTTACGTCGTTTTGTTGCGCACATGGCTTTCTTCTAGAAATTTAATTAGGTCGATGCGGCTTTGATAGCGGTCAAAGTACGCCTTCGAAAATTATTTCGCAACCTCATTTCGCGGCACATTCCCTATCATTTCCTCATTCCCACCCGAGTGAGACCCGCCATGAACCTGCAACGATTTCCGCGCTATCCGCTGACTTTCGGCCCGACGCCCATTCAGCCGTTGAAACGTCTGAGCGATCACCTGGGAGGCAAAGTCCAGTTGTTCGCCAAACGCGAAGACTGCAACAGCGGCCTCGCGTTCGGCGGCAACAAGACCCGCAAGCTCGAATACCTGATTCCCGAAGCGCTCGCGCAAGGCTGCGACACGCTCGTCTCGATCGGCGGCATTCAATCGAACCAGACCCGGCAGGTCGCCGCCGTCGCCGCGCATCTCGGCATGAAGTGCGTGCTCGTGCAGGAGAACTGGGTCAACTACTACGACGCCGTGTACGACCGCGTCGGCAACATCCAAATGTCGCGCATGATGGGCGCGGACGTGCGCCTCGTGCCCGACGGTTTCGACATCGGCTTTCGCAAGAGTTGGGAAGACGCGTTGGAGAGCGTCCGCCAAGCAGGCGGCAAGCCCTACGCCATTCCGGCAGGCTGCTCCGACCACCCGCTGGGCGGCCTCGGCTTCGTCGGCTTCGCGGAGGAAGTGCGCCAGCAGGAAGCGGAGCTCGGGTTCAAGTTCGACTATGTCGTCGTCTGCTCGGTGACGGGCAGCACGCAGGCCGGCATGATCGTCGGCTTCGCGGAAGACGGACGCGCCGAGCGCGTGATCGGCATCGACGCATCCGCCAAGCCCGAAGCGACGCGCGAGCAAATCCTGCGGATTGCCAAGCGCACGGCCGAGGCGGTCGATCTCAAGCGCGACATCACCGAGCGCGATGTCGTTCTCGATACGCGCTACGGCGGTCCGGAATATGGTTTGCCGAACGAAGGCACGCTCGAAGCCATCAGGCTATGCGCGCGCTTCGAAGGCATGCTGACGGACCCGGTCTATGAAGGCAAGTCGATGCACGGGATGATCGACATGGTGCGCAACGGCGAGTTTCCGGAGGGCTCGAAAGTGCTGTATGCGCACCTCGGCGGGGTTCCCGCTTTGAGCGCCTATAGCTTTATCTTCCGCGACGGCTAAATTCAGTCAGCGCGAATTCACGCGGCCGGCCCCCAATCAGCTGGGGGCCGGTCATGCGCTTCAAACCGCGGCACTCCACTGCCGAATCAGATTGGCCCCGAACAACTGCGACAACGCCGTCTGATTCTTCAGTGCGTTCTCCAGATTACGGTGCGCGATACGCGCATGCTCGCGCATCAGCGCTTCGGCGCGCGCCCCTTCGCGGCGCTCGATCGCATCGAGCACGGCGCGATGCTGCGCTTGCGCGACAACGAGC
Organism: Trinickia camelliae; assembly: GCF_053525655.1. NCBI lineage: Bacteria > Pseudomonadati > Pseudomonadota > Betaproteobacteria > Burkholderiales > Burkholderiaceae > Trinickia > Trinickia camelliae. The sequence goes on along the minus strand of NZ_JBCHAA010000020.1, from coordinate 82,868 downwards.
ACTTGATAAGCGTCGGGCGCGACCGCCTGCACTTTGACGAACCCGCTCGGCGACGCGAACGGCAGCGCCATCGCCTTCGCGAGCTGCCGTTCAACGACGCTGCTGTTGCACGCCGACGCAAGCAAGCGATGAAACCGCTCGTTGAGCTCAACGTATTGCGAAAATTTCGCTTCGGTCATGGCTGGGTCTTCGAGCAAGAGGTCGATGTCCGACACGCATTCGCGCAGCGACACCATCAACTCGGGTTCCACGCCCCGCTCCGCCGCGAGCCGTGCGGCCATGCCTTCCATCGTGCCGCGCAATTCGATGGCGTCGTAGATCTCGGCGCTGCTGAACGAGCGCACCGCGTAGCCGCCCGACGGCACCGGGTCCAGCAGACCTTCGTCCTGCAAACGCATCAGCGCGGCGCGCACCGGCGTGCGCGACATGCCGAGCCGGTCCACCGCCCACAGTTCGGTGATGCGAGCGCCGGGCGCGACTTCGCCCGCGAGAATCAGCTCGCGCAGTCCCAACTGCGCCTTGACCGTTTGCGACGATGCCGCCGATGTTCCTGCGTCGCCTGGCATCGCGTCGTGTTGCTCCATCGAAACCCTCAATCGTTGTGTGACTACAAGCGCCCTCTATTAACCGCTTCAGGCTCGCGCCGTCACAGATCCAACACCAACAGCGGCGACTTCGAGCGCGAACAGCATGGCAGGAACTGGTCGTTCGCGGCCTTCTCGTCATCCGTCAGATAACAATCGCGATGATCGGGCTCGCCGGCGAGCACGCGGGTCAGGCACGTGCCGCATACGCCCTGCTCGCACGAAGTCGGCAAATCGACTCCGGCAGCCAAGAGTGCGGAGGCAACCGTCACGTCGTGCGCAACCTCGATCACGCGGCCATCGCTCGACAGCTTGATTTGAAACGCGCCGTTACTGCCTTCCTGTGGCGCCGCTGCGAAGAATTCGCGATGCACGCATGCAGCGTTCCAGCCCGCGGCTTTGGCGGCATCCAACACCGCTGCGATGAAACCGGATGGACCGCAAACGTAGAGGTGCGTATCCGGTGCGGGTTTGGCAAGCAAGGCGTCGAGATCGATACGGGCCTCGTCGCGAGCGTCGTCGAAGTATAGATGAACGCGCTCAGCAAACCGCGCATCGGCGAGCCGCTCCTGAAACGCGGTGCGCGCAGCATTGCGCGTGCAATAGTGCATCTCGAACGAAGCGCCCGCGTGAGCCAACGCTTCGGCCATGCACATAATCGGCGTCACGCCGATGCCGCCTGCGAGGAGCAACGAGTGTCCCGCGTTCTCGCTCAATGGAAAGTGATTCCTCGGCTCGCTGATCTCGAGCAAGCTGCCCTCCTCCAACGCATGCATCGCGAGCGAACCGCCGCGCGAATTCGCATCGCGCAGCACAGCGATCAGATAGCGATGCGTCGCGCCAGGTCGATTGCACAGCGAATACTGGCGAACGATGCCGCCGTCGAGCTGCACATCGATGTGCGCGCCGGCTGAGAAGCCCGGCAGCGCGGCGCCATCCGGATGCACGAGTTCGAACCCGCAGATGTCGGTGGCGACCGGAAATTTACGGGCGATTCTGACTTGCATGCTCAACCTCGCGCAACGGCTGGAACGGATTGAGCCGCCTGCTGCTCTTGCGCGATCAGCCTGTCGAGCACGCGGCGCGACTGCACCCCGCCCGCATCGATATTGAGCTTCAGCAGATTGCGCTCGGAGTTGGCGAGCAAATTGCGCTGCTGCGCTTCGAGCATCTCGAGATCCTCGCCGAAGATCTTGCCTTGGCCCTCGCGTATCGTCTCCGTGAGCTGCGCGTCCTGCGGCTTGAAGTTGCGCGCCATGCCCCAGAAGTACCAGATCGAGGTCTCCGTTTCCGGCGTGATGAAATCCACGACGATGCTCGACGCCTTGTGCCGTGCATCCGCGTGATAGCCGCCGTGTCCCGCGAGCGCCACGCCGACTTCGATCATCACGTGGCTCGGCGGCGTGAAGCGGCAGATCTGCCAGCGATCGCACGCAACGTTGTCCGCGAGGCCATTGCCGCGCAGCGCGGCGGCCCAGAACGGCGGCGGCATGATGTTCTCCATGAAGCGGCTCGTGACGACACTGTCGCCTTCCACCTTCGTCTGCGGCGCGGCTTCCTCGATCTCGGCCTGCCCGATGCTCGACGCGTGCACATAGGTCTCGTGCGTGAGGTCCATCAGGTTGTCGATCATCAGGCGGTAGTCGCAGTGAATGTGATAAAGGCCGCCGCCGTGCGCCCACTCCGGGTTGTCGGCCCACTCGAGATGATGGATCGCCGCGGGATCGGCCAGCGCCGGATCGCCCGGCCAGACCCAGATGAAGCCGTAGCGTTCGACCGCGGGAAAGCGCCGGATCGACGGAAACCCGCCCACGCGCTGGCCCGGCATCGACGCGCATTTGCCTTCGGCGCCCATCACGAGGCCGTGATAGCCGCACACCAGTTGGCCGTCGCGCATGAAGCCGAGCGAGAGCGGCGCGCCGCGATGCGGGCAAAAGTCCTCGAGCGCGGCGACCGCGCCGTCAGCGCCGCGGAACAACACCATCTTCTCGTTGCAGATCCGGCGGCCGAGCGGCTTGCCCGCGATTTCGTCCGGGGTACAGGCGACGTACCACGTGTTTTTCAGGAACATCTCTCCTCCTATGTATACAATTTTGATCGAATTGTTCATGCAGCCGTGCGCGTCGCCGCTAGCCACCGGCCAGAATGTTGCTTTATATTGGGAATTATTGGCTCGTCAGGGCTTTCACTCTAATAGCCCGAGCGGCAACCTCGGCTCCGATTGTATACATTGATTTGAGATTGGCTACTCGTTTGAATTCGAACCCGGGTAAACAACTATGCGTTCTCACGGGCCGGAAAACGCCCTACGTTTTACCTGCGCCGCCTCGCTTCTTGGTTCGATAGGCGAATTGCGCGCGCGTGAGACCGACCAGCCGCGCCGCCGCCGAAACATTGCCGCGCGTGCGTGCGAGCGCTTCGGCCAAGACCTGCTCTTCGAGTGCATCGATCGACATGGGCGCGGGCATCGCCGCTGCGGCAACCCCATGCGCGGTTGATGGCGCGCTTCGCGCCGTCTCGTGACCGGTCACGGATTCGATCTTTAGCGCGCCGTCGCTGACGGCATACAACTCCGCAACCGGCAGGGGCTCGTGGCGAAAGAGATGCGGCAGATCGATCGGCTGGCCGTCGTCGACCGCGATCACGCCGCGCTCCATCATGTTGCGCAGTTCGCGGATGTTGCCCGGAAATGCGTAGTTCAAGAGCACGCGGTGCGCGCGCTGCGTGAGGCCGGGTGTCGAGCGGCCGTGCTCGCGGCAGAACTGCTGCAGGAAGCTGTCGATCAGGAGCGCGATGTCATCGCGCCGCTCGCGCAGCGGCGGAATCACGATCGGAAACACGTTGAGCCGGAAAAACAGGTCCTCGCGAAAACGCCCGCGCCGCACTTCTTCACGAAGGTCGACGTTGGTCGCCGCGATCACGCGAACGTCGACGCGCAGCGTCTGCCCGCCGCCCACACGCTCGATCTCGCGCTCCTGCAGCGCGCGCAGCAGCTTGCCCTGCGCGGGATACGGCAGGCTGCCGATTTCGTCGAGAAACAGCGTGCCGCCCGACGCGCGCTCGAACCGCCCCGCGCGCGCCTGCAGCGCGCCCGTGAACGCGCCGCGCTCGACCCCGAACAGCTCGGCCTCGACGAGCGTATCCGGCAGCGCCGCGCAGTTCACCGCGACGAATGTCCGCGCCGAGCGCCGGCTCTGCCGGTGCAGCGTGGCGGCGAACAGCTCCTTGCCGACGCCCGATTCGCCGGTCAGCAGCACGGCCGTGTCGGTCGGGGCGACGCGCATCAGCGCATCGCAGGACGCGGCAAAGGCGGCTGAGCGGCCGACGAGGCCCGGGCGCTCCGCGACCTGTGCCCGGTGGGGCTCGCTCGGTGCGGGGGCCGAAGCGGGCTGAAGCGGCGCCTTGAAACCGAAGGCGCTATCGGGGTCGCCCTTGGACCTCGCGAATGGCGCGCGCACGGTTGCGTTCAAGCGCTTGGCCTCGTCTGCAACGTGCTCGTCCGCATTCGCCGCAGGTAGATCGAGGTAGCGCAGATCGTCCGCGACATCTTCCCAACGCGCGGCGTTGCGGCCAATCACACGACACGCCGCGCTGCCCATCGCGCGGCACTCCACCTCCCGAAAAATCACGAGCGTCCCCGTCAACCCTGTGACGTAGCCCATCGCATAGCCAAGCTCCATCCAGCACGCGGGCTCGGTGCCGATGCCATAAGCCGCGATGTGCTCGTCCGCCTCCGAAGAGTGATGCCAGAGAAACTCGCCATCGTAGCGGCCACTGGCCGCATCGAACGAGAAATGCACGGGTTCCACCTTGACGACGCCTTCGAGCGCATGAAGACGCGTGCCCGCGGCGAGAATCGACGCGCCGTCGGCGTTCGGCCAGCGCTGCCGCACCAACTCCGCGTCCCGCGCGCCCGAGGCGTAGCCGGCGCGCGTCAAGAGCCGCCGCGCGCGCTGCGAACCGACGCAATCGATCAACTCGCGCCTCAACGTGCCGATCGCGGCGGCATGCACGAGCAGCATCCGCTGGTCGTTGAGCCAGATGCGCCCATCGCCCGGCGAGAAGAACAGACACTCGGCAAGATCGGCAAGCGTCGGCGCCGCGCCGGTATCGAACTCGGCGCTGTGGCCGCGTTGCAGGAGCGCGCCCGACAGACGCGCGGCGTCGGCTAGCGACACGCGCGACGGATCGGAAACCAGCGGGGGCGTCGTGCCGTTCATGAAGTCTCCAGATAGATCGTTATTGGATGAAATGATCAAATTCAATATTTATTATTTGATATAACTTTTATCAAATGCGCAAGTTGCGGAGAGCCCGCAAAGGACACTGCAAGGCAGCATCCGCGGCCATGGGCCGCGCGCTCGAAAGTCCATCCATCCCTTGCCTGCCGAGGCTGCTCGCGTCCTTGCGCAGTACAGCAATCCCACTCGCGCGGCGCCGATGGCACGCCGATTGCAAAGACAAGCGCCGTGCACGCGGCTACCCCCGGGCACTTCACGACACTTCAAACACGGAGACGAACAACATGACAGACAGTCCGGCGAAGCCGCTCATCGATCACGACGCCTGGGCCGGCCGCCTTTTTGGCGGCGCAGATGGTATTTGGTATACCGCACACGAAATACGCGATGTCATCGAACCGGCCACCGGCGAGCGCCTCACGCAAGTCGGCCTGGCGCGGGCGGCGGACGTGGCTCGCGCCGCCCAAGCCGCGGCAGCCGCCCAGCCGGCATGGGCCGCGCTCGCGCCGCGCGAACGCGCCGCCATCCTGCGCCGCGCGGCCGCCGCGCTCGAGCGCGACCTCGAGCCCGCCGCACGCTATATCGCGCGCGAAACGGGCGGCATCCTGGCGAAAGCCCAACTCGAAGTGGCCGAAGCCGCGACGCAACTGCATATCGCCGCCGGCCTGCCACTTCAACCGCAGGGGCTCGTGTTGCCGTCCGTCGCGGGACGCTTGAGCTACGCGCGGCGCGTGCCGCATGGGGTCGTCGGCGTGATCTCGCCGTTCAACTTTCCGCTGATCCTGTCGATGCGCTCAGTCGCACCGGCGCTCGCCACCGGCAACGCCGTCGTGCTCAAGCCCGATCCGCAGACGCCGGTCAGCGGCGGCTTTCTGATCGCGCGCGCGTTCGAGGAAGCCGGCTTGCCGCCAGGCGTGCTGCAAGTGCTGCCGGGCGACGCCGATGCGGGCGCGGCCGTCGTCGAAGCCCCCGAGGTTCGGATGATTGCGTTCACCGGCTCGACGGCCGCGGGCCGCAAGGTCGGCGAGCTCGCCGGACGCTTGCTGAAGAAGGTGTCGCTCGAACTCGGCGGCAAGAACACGTTGATCGTGCTAGACGACGCGGACCTCGACATCGCGGCCAGCAACGCCGCGTTCGGCGCGTTCTTTCATCAAGGGCAGATCTGCATGGCGACCGGCCGCATCGTCGCGCATCGCAAGATCGCCGCCGAGTTGACGCGGCGCCTCGTCGAGAAGGCCAACACGCTGCCCGTGGGCGACCCGGCGAGCGGCACCGTCGCGCTCGGGCCGCTCATCAACGCGCGGCAACTGCAGAACGTCGATGCGATCGTCCGTGCGTCGATCGAGGCCGGTGCGGTGCTCGAAGCCGGCGGCACGCACGAACGCCTGTTCTACAAGCCGACCGTGCTGTCGAACGTGCAGCCCGGCATGCGCGCGTTCGACGAGGAAATTTTCGGCCCCGTCGCCGCGATCACGCCGTTCGACAGCGACGACGAAGCCATTGCGCTTGCCAACCGGACCGAATACGGCCTGTCGTGCGCGGTCATCGGTGCGTCGGTCCAGCGCGCGAACGCCATCGGCGAGCGGCTCAAATGCGGCCTCCTGCACATCAACGGCCAAACCGTCGCCGACGAGTGCGTGAATCCGTTCGGCGGACGCGGCGACTCGGGCAACGGCGGCAGCATGGGCGGTCCCGCGGATGTCGACGAATACACGCAATGGCAATGGGTGACGGTCAAGGAAGCGGCCGAGCGCACGCCGTTTTGAAGCGCGAAAACATTGGGCATCACGACAGGAGACGAAAAATGAAGATCAAAGCCGCGGTCGCCCGCGAAAAAGGCGGGCCGCTCACGATCGAAACGCTGGAGCTCGAGGAGCCGCGCGACGACGAGATTCTCGTGCGCGTCGTCGCGACCGGCGTGTGCCACACCGATGTCGTCGTGCGCGATGGCCTGCTGCCGACACCGCATCCGGTCGTGCTCGGGCACGAGGGCGCAGGCATCGTCGAGCGCGTCGGGCGCAACGTCACGAAGGTCGCGCCGGGGGACGCCGTCGTCATGACCTACGATTCGTGCGGCAGTTGCCCCGCATGCGCCGCACACGCGCAAAGCTATTGCCACGCGTTTTTCCCGCGCAACTTCTTTGCTACGCGCCCCGACGGCAGCAGCGCGCTATCGAAAGACGGCACGCGGATTCATGGCAATTTCTTCGGGCAGTCGTCGTTTGCGACGCATGCGCTTTGCCGCGCAAGCAATGTCGTCAAGGTGCCTTCCGACGCGCCGCTCGAATTTCTCGGTCCGCTCGCCTGCGGGGTGCAGACCGGCGCGGGCGCCGTGATGAACGCGCTGCGTGTGGCCGCGGGAGCTTCGTTTGCGGTGTTTGGCGCGGGGTCGGTCGGGCTGTCGGCTGTCATGGCCGCGCGTGTCGTCGGGGCAACGACGATCGTCGCCATCGATCTGCACGACGAGCGGCTGGATTTCGCTCGCAGCGTGGGCGCGACGCATACGCTGAATCCGGCGCGTGACGATGTGGTCGCCGCACTGATCGAGTTGACCGGGTATGGCATCGACTATGCGCTCGATACGACCGGTGTCGCCAAAGTCATTCGGCAGGCCACCGATGCGCTCGCGCCGCGCGGCACCTGTGGCGTGCTTGGCGCTTCCGCACCGGGTACGGAGATCGTGCTCGACGAAGTGCATTTCATGAGCGGCGGACGGCGGCTGATGGGAATCGTTGAAGGCGAGTCGGCACCCGATACGTTCATTCCCACGTTGATCAAATTGCACCAGCTAGGGATGTTCCCATTCGAGCGGATGGTTAAGTTCTATCCGTTCAAGGACATCAATGTCGCGATTGCGGATTCGCTCGAGGGGCGGACGATCAAGCCGATTGTGAGGATGTGATGCTCGATGCCCGCCGCAACGCTATTCGTCCGGCGGGCATCGAGGCAACGAGTGCGCAGTGTTCGATTGATTTCACCGCGGCGGCAGCCGCAGCGCGCCGTCGAGTCGAATCACTTCGCCATTCAACGCCGCATTGCCGACCACGTGCAAGGCCAGATCCGCAAACTCTTCCGGTTTGCCCAAACGCTTCGGGAACGGAATCGAAGCCGCGAGCGATTGCTGCACGTCCTCGGGCAACGCATAAAGCAACGGCGTGAGGAACAGCCCCGGCGCAATCGTCACGACGCGCACGCCGAACTGCGCCAGATCGCGCGCCAGCGGCAAAGTCAGCGACACGAGCCCGCCCTTTGACGCAGCATAGGCAGCCTGCCCCACTTGCCCGTCATACGCCGCGACCGACGCCGTGCAGACGATCACCCCGCGTTCACCGTCTTCGAGCGGTTCCGTTCGCGTCATCCGCGCAGCCGCAAGGCGGATCATGTTGAACGTGCCGAGCAAATTCACATTGATGATCCGGGCGAAATCTTCCTGCGGCATCGCCGCGCCGTCCCGTCCAACCAGCCGCCTGGCGCCGCCGATGCCCGCGCAATTCACCAGGATGCGCGCCGTACCGTGTGCGCGTTCGCCCGCTTCCAGCGCCGCTTCGACCGACGCCGTATCGGTGATATCGCATCGCTGTGCGAGCGCCACCCCGTGTCCGAGCTCTTCGGCAAGCGCCTCCAGCGCCCCATCGTTTACGTCGAGCAGCGTCACCCGCGCGCCTGCCGCCACCAACGCGCGCGCCGTCTGCGCGCCCAATCCCGACGCTGCCCCAGTGACGAGCGCCGCCTGTCCTTTTGCTTGCATGGAGTGTCCTCAACAGTAAGTCGATCAGGTATCGATCACGCCGCCTGCGCCGGCGTTGCATTGCCCAGCCCGAGCAAACGCACCGCGTTGTCCTTCAACAGCAACGGATGCACTTCCGGCTTGAAACCCGCCTTCTGAAAGTCGTCGAGCCATCGGTCAGGGCGAATCAATGGAAAGTCCGAGGCGAACAACATCCGCTCTTTCAACAGCGAATTCGCGTACTGCACGAGTTGCGGCGGAAAATACTTCGGCGACCATCCGGACAAATCGATGTACACGTTCGGCTTGTGCAGGCAGATCGACAACGCCTCGTCCTGCCACGGCCACGACGGGTGCGCGATCACCACTTTCATGTCGGGGAAATCCGCCGCTACGTCGTCGAGATGGATCGGCTCCGAATATTTGAGCCGCAGGCCGCCGCCGCCCGGCATGCCGCTGCCGATGCCGGAGTGCCCGCTATGAAACACCGCCGGCAGTCCGTATTCGGCGATCACCTCGTAAAGCGGATAGGCCATCCGGTCGTTGGCGTAAAAGCCCTGCACGGTCGGATGAAACTTGAAGCCGCGCACGCCGTATTCCTCTATCAAGCGCCGCGCCTCGCGCGCACCCATCTTGCCCTTGTGCGGATCGATGCTCGCGAATGCGATCATGATGTCTCGGTTATTTGCGGCGAATTCGGCGATCTCCTCGTTCGGTATGCGGCGGCGGCCCATCTGGCTTTCGGCGTCGACCGTAAACATCACGAAACCGATCTTGCGTTCACGGTAGTACTCGATCGTTTCGGGAATCGTGGGACGCCGCCCTTGGCGCAATACGGTGCCGAAGTATTTGTCCGCCGCGTCATCGAATTCCTTGCCGAACAGATCGGGGGGCTGACAGCATGAGACTTCCGCATGAACGTGCGTATCGATTGCGATCAGGTTGTCGATATCCATCTCATCGTCTCCATATTTTGCATTCCTTCATATTGACTACGCCTCAGCATTCTCCCAAACGATGTCTCTACCGGCTCGGCAGCCAGACGGTCAGCGAGCCGCCGCCCCGGTGCAGCGCTTCGACCGTCGCGGCACGCTGTGCGAGCACGGCGCGCTGGTTGATCGATCCTTTGTCGGTCACTTCGCCGGCCGCGAGCGACGGCGGCGGGTCGAGCAGCGCCGCACGCGCGACCCGGTTCGCGCTGCCCGTTCCCCCCGCGTACAGCGTATCGAGCATCGTCTGAAACGCTTCGGCAACGGTTGCGTGCGCAAACACCTGCATGGCGCTTGCTTCGGGCAAGCCGGCCAGCGCGCGACACGCCGCCAGATTCGGCACGATCAGCACGCCGATTTCATCGCGATCGTGACCCGTGACCACCACGTCGGCCACATACGGGCTGCCCGCCGCAATCACGCGCTGCCGCAGCGGCCCGACGCTGACCCAGGTGCCCGTGCTGAGCTTGAAATCCTCCGCAACGCGTCCGTCGAATACGAAGCCGCGATTCGGCCGCGACGCATCGAGCCAGCGCACCGCGTCGCCGGAGCGGAAAAAGCCCTCTTCGTCGAACGCTTCGGTGGTTTGCTCAGGCGCGCGCCAGTAGCCAGGCGTCACGTTCGGGCCGCGATAGCGCACTTCGAGCTTGCGGCTCGCACCGTCTCCGACTGGCACGAGCTTGAGCTCCGTACCCGGCAGCGGCACGCCGATCTGACCCGCCATCACTTCGGTCTCGACGACCATCAGCGCGGACGGCGCGGTTTCGGTCATCCCCAGGCCCGTGTTCATCACGATCCGCTCGCCGCAGTGCGCGATTGCGCTTGCGTGAAGGCGATCCCAGACCGGCTGCTCGAGCGCCGCCCCCGCGTAGAACTGCATGCGCAAGCGGCGATAGAAGGTCTCGCGCAGCGCGGCGTCGACTTCCAGCGCGCGTGCGATTTCTTCCCAGCCCTTGGGCACGTTGAAATAGACCGTCGGCGAAATCTCACGCAGATTCGCAAGCGTGGTGGCGATGCCGTCGGCAGTGGGCTTGCCGTCGTCGATGTAGAGCGAACCGCCGTGAAAGAGCGTGAGCCCGAAGTTCTGGTTGCCGCCGAACGTGTGATGCCACGGCAGCCAGTCGAGAAAGACGGGCGGCTCGTCCGCGAGGAACGGCCACGCCGCCGTTTCCATCACGAGGTTGCTCGCCCACATCCGGTTCGTGTTGATCACCGCCTTCGGCATCTTCGTCGAACCGGACGTGCAGAGGAATTTGACGATCGTGTCGGCATCGGTCGCTGAGCGCGCGGCATCGATGGCGGCGCTCGGCTGCGTTGCCAGCAATGCGGCAAGCGGCGTGCTCGCGCGAGCGGCACCTGGCGCATCCGCAATCACGATTTCGACATCGGCCGGTACGGCTTCGGCGATGGCCGAGGCGAAACGGCTGCCGTCGTCGGTAAAGACCAGGCCCGGCGTAAGCAGCGCAAGAATATGGCGCAGCTTGCCGTAACTCTTATCGAGCAGCGAATACGCGGGAGACACCGGCGCATAGGGCACGCCCGAACACAAGCAGCCGAGCGCGATGAGCGCATGTTCGATTGAATTGCCCGAGAGAATCGCCACCGGACGCTCGGCGCTCAGCCCGCGCGACAGCAGCGCCTCGCCGATGCTGCGCGCCGCGCGCGCGGCTTCCTCGTAGCTCACGCGCTGCCACTGCCCGTCCGCGCCGCGACGCGCGATAAACGTGCGCTCCGGCGCGGCCGCCGCATGTTCGAACAGCCGATCGATGACGCGTGCCGGAAATGCACCGAGCGGCGTCGTCGAGCGAACGCGCAACGTGCCATCGCGGTTTTCGGTCACGTCGATGGGGCCGACGCCGAAATCCACGCGTCGATAAGGGTGTGCTTGCATCGAATGTCTCCGTCTTCTTTGCTAATTGCCGCGGTCTTGCTTGCCGTCTTGTTTAGCGCGTCGCGTTCAAAACCGATTCACTTCGGCCACACGCGGCCCGACTTGTGCTCGAGAAACGCGGCGAGCCGGTCCTGTGTCTGCGGATCGGATAGCGCCACCGACGCCATCAGCGATTCGGTCAACAAGCCATCCTGAATCGATTGATCGGCAATACGCGGCAGCACGTGTGTCACCGCGTAGTTGGTGGTTCGCGAATTCTGAGCGATGCGCTCCGCGAGTTCGCGCGCCTTCGCGAGCCCTTCGCCGTTGCTCACCCGGTATTGAGCGATGCCGGCGTCGTAGCCTTCGCGCGAGTCGTACACGCGGCCGGTCAGCATCATGTCGGCCATGCGCGCGACGCCGATCAGGCGCGGTACGCGCACCGATGCACCGCCGCCGACGAACAGGCCGCGGCTGCCCTCGGGAAGCGCGAAGAACGCGGATTCCTCGGCGACGCGCACGTGACACGCCGACGCCAGCTCGAGCCCGCCGCCGATCGCCGCGCCTTTGAGCACAGCGACGACGGGCGCGCGGCCGAACTGGATCTGTTCGAACGCCGCATGCCACATCCGCGAGTGATGCATCGCTTCGACGGTGCCGCGCTCGCGCATTTCGGAAAGGTCGAGCCCGGCGCAGAAATGTTCGCCTTCGGCGTGGAGGACGATTGCGCGGACCGTGTCCGGCATCGTCTCGAACGCGCGCCGCAGTTCGGCTACCAGCGGATCGCTGATCGCATTGCGCTTCGCGGGGCGGTTCAGACAAACGAATGCTAAAGGATCGGCGTATTCGACCTTCAAGAATTCGTAGGAGGGTTGCGTCATATTCATCACCAATCGAGTATCGGTTACCGTGCTTATTGTTATATCACATAACTATTTTGGCAACAAGAAATCGACGGTATGCGACACGCGTCAGGCCGCTTCGCTTTTAGGGCTGCGTGTTATGATCGGCGCGTTCTTCCCGATGCTTTTCTGCCAACTCGCCTACTCCATGTCCTCGATGCCGCCCTCCTCCGACTACGATGCCAGCGGGCAAGCCGATCAATCCGAATTGCTCGATCTCGTCGGCTACAACATTCGACGCGCCTACATCGTGATCCAGGCGTTGTTCGACAAGGAGATGGAAAAGCACGATCTGCGGCAGGCGGAGTTCAGCGTGTTGTCGGTCCTCAAGGGTAATCCCGGCATCAACCAGAGGGCCCTCGCTGAAGCGCTCGCGGTGGCCCCGCCCAACCTCGCGACCCTGCTCGATCGTCTCGAAGCGCGCGGCCTTCTGACCCGCCAGCGCAGCACCGATGACAAGCGCGTCCAGCACGTTGGATTGACCACGCAAGGCGCGCGGCTCTATGGGCGCGCACTGAGGTCCGCGGCAAGCGCGGACGATACAGCAATAGAAAAACTCAGCGACTCCGAACGCGCACAATTAAAAGCCCTACTGCGCAAGATCTTCACGGAATAAACGGCAAGCTGCCTTCGAGAACCAGCCTTTCGGCATTGACTGGTGATCGAAGGCGGATTGCGGGTTCAGTTTGCGGGTGCGTGGTTAGAAACGCGTTTGCAAGCCGATGCGCCCGATGAACTGCGACGGCGAGCTCGACGCGACCATCACGTCGTTGATCTGCGCGTTCGCTCCTGCGTTGGCCCGCTGATAGACGGCCGCGACATACACGTTGGTGCGCTTGGAGAAGTTGTACTGCACCTCCGCCGTCACCTGATGCGCGTGGTTGTCGTCGACGACGCTATTGCCCTTCATGTACGAATACACGCCGCTGATCAGCCACGGGCTGTTGAACGAATACGCCGCGCCCACCTCGACCTGCCACACGCCCGCACCGTTCAGATTGTTGTGCACCGTCGTGAAAAGCGCGGTCGTGACGACATTGCCGATGTGATAGTGCGCGCCGACGCCCCAGTTGCGCACGCTGTCCTGCACGCCGTCGACTGCCGTTTTCGTGAGCGTGTATGCCGCGTTGGCGCCGAACGGCCCATTCACGTAGTTGAGCCCGAAGCTTTGCGCATTGCCCGCGCCGATCGATCCGGCCACATTGCCGAAGCCGTACATTGCGCCCGCCGAAAATCCGCCGATGGTGGGGCTCAGGTACTTCACCGAGTTCTGCACTCGCTCGCCGGCCATGCGGTCCCAGTCGAACGCGCCGGTCGGATTGTTTGGCAACGCAAGCTTCGCGAACGGACCGTTGCGAAAGTCATAGATCCCTTGCGCGTAAAACGCCGCGTCGTCGAGGCCGAAGAACAGCGAATCGGTCATGAAATCGTATTGATTGCCGAGCGTGATGCGCCCCCACTGCTGATCGTCGAGACCGACGTAAGCGTTGCGTCCGAAGAGACTTTGCCCCGGCATGAACGAACCCGTGCCGAGCGTGAACTGGTTCGTCAAATCGAACACCGCTTTCAGACCGCCACCCAAATCTTCCCTGCCGTCGATCTTGAGCAAATTCGGCACTTCGATCCCGTCGTCGAACTTGACGACGCTGCTTCCGCCTTGATTGCTGACGTAGGAAACGCCGCCATCGATCAAGCCGCTCAAGGTCACGCTACTCTGCGCGAACGCGTGGCACGCGAACAGCGCGCAGGCCGCCGCACAGACTGCTTTCAACTTCATCGGATTCTCCTTGCCTGATATGAAAGTCCGGCAGTCGTTCGCCGCCGGTTTGCTTAGTGCCTGGTGCTTGGTGCGATTTCGATGAGACGAAGCGGCCCGTGCGGGCACGCGAGTGCGCCGCAGTCCGGCTCAGGCCGCTTCAACTGCTTGCTTGGAAAAACGTGTGGATCGCTGCGAAGCGCGGGCTATCGATTACCCTGCATGCGATGATTCGCGCTAGTGCGCGTGCGGCTCAGACCGTGTCGCGCGACACGCCCAGCGTTTCGGCAAGGTGGGCTTCGCGTTTGCGCGGCGCCGTTTCGACGAGAAACAGCGACACCACCGCGCCGCCGATCAGCCCGGCGAGCGCAAAGTCGAGCGTGAACGCAAGCCCGAAATGCTGCGCGATATAACCCGCGATCACAGGCGCCATACCGCCACCGAAAATCTCCCCGGTGCCGGACACGAACCCAACTGACGACGCAACGAGCCCCAACGGCGCCGCTTCCGTCGCAATAGGCCCGCTCAACAGCCCCAGCAAACCGAGCGCGAACACCGAGATACCGAACAACAGCGCGAACAGAAGCTGCGGATTGGCGCCAGTCTGCGAGAAGACGTAGAGCAGCACCGCGGCCCCGACGAACGCGATGAACGCTGCGGCACGCCGCCCGATAAAGTCCGAGACGCCCGCCACGCCGAACGAGCCGATAAAGCCGCCAAAGCCGATTGCTGATACGACAAAACCCATGCTTTGCGTGTCGAGATGCAGCACTTCGACGAGGTACGTAGGCACCATCGCGCTGACGACGAAGATGCCGGCCATCGCACAGAGAATGGCGAGCGTCGCAAGCAGAACGTTACGGCTGCCGAAGAGCGCAATCCAGCGCGGCTTGACGTGCCCCGCTTCCGATCCCGGCAACTCGCTCTTCGGATGCTCCCGCAGCATGGCCGCAATCAACGCGGCGACGATCAGTCCCGGTATCGCCGAGATCATGAAGACCCAATGCCACGACGGCACGACGCGCAGGAGCTGCGTCGCGATGATTGGCGCGACGCCCAGGCCCAGCAGCGAGAACATGCTTAGCTGCAAGCCCTGATTGAAGCCGCGCCGTGACGGTAGCGACGCCTCGCCGGTGGCCGCCACGCTTGCGGGCGTGAACGCGCCTTCCGCGACGCCCATGACCGCGCGGATCAGCATCAGGCTTCCGAAGCTTGCGGCGAGACCCGACAGGCTCGACAGCAGCGAAAACGCGATCATCGTGACGACGAGAATTTTCTTGCGTCCAATCCGATCGGACACGGGTCCCATCGCGATCGCCCATACGCCCCATGCGACGCTGAGAATGCCGATCAGGCTGCCGAGTTGCTGAAAATCGAGCCCCAAGTCGCGCATCATGTGCGGAAACAGCGGTGCGACGATCCAGCGGTCGAGGCCGACGAGGCCGAAGCCCAGCGCCAGAAGGATGAGCGTTTTGCGCTCGTAGGCAGTGTCGTGCTGCGGATTAAGGTTCATGTGAGCGTCTCCAATCGTTGTCCCGGCTGATATAGTTATTTTTGATATTCGTTATAGATCATAAGTTGTTTACGCGCGAAAGCAAGCGCACGGCACTAAGGGAAAACGCTGAACGGGTGCCGGAAACGGGTTCGAGTGCGTGAAGGGCAAGGCAGGACGCATCCGGAAGCGGCGCATAGAAACAACGCCACGCGGGGTTCAGCGTCGGCCTCGAAAAGATGAACGGCTGTGGATTGGCAGGCGTGCGAGTCAGACGCGCGCATCGCGACACCCTGCTAGAGCGTCGCGATCAGCGATCTAGGCGATGGAACGGATGGAGGATCAGAAGACGCAGTCAGGAGGCAAAGAGGATGAACGGCAGCGTCGCCATGAGATAGACGGTCAGGCCGATCACCGGCAATCCGAGCGCGATTGCGACAGCGGCAAGGGCCGCGCCCGTCAAGACGAGCACTCGCAGTTTCTGCTGACGCCGGTGCTTCGCTGCGAGTGGGGACAGCGGCGCCGGCGACCCGCCACCATTTTCATGGTCCTTCTCTTCGCTCGCGTACTTCCAAAACGTCAGGCCCAGCATGACTTTCCCCCACGATATGAGAGACATTCTCGCCCTGGACGAATGGGGAATTCGTAAAGACTCGCTGATGGACCGTAAAGCCGGTGTAAACAATGCCGCCGCGCATTGAAATCTTTATGCAATTTTTGCGAACGACGGCCGCCTTTTTCTGAAATCGATCGGCATCGGCGGGTAATGTTTTCGTCAGTTACATCGACGAAAACGCTATCACCCATGAACAACAATTTCGGCGATCGGCTAAGCGCGCGTTCGCGCAGCCTTCGCAGTTTTGTTTTTGCGGCAATCGTAGCCGTCAGCTTGAGTCACGGAATCAGTTATGGCGCGGATACATCGGGTGCCGCCGCATCCGATATCGCGTCGCCCTCGAGCTCACCGCTCGCGCCGGCATCCGACACGTCGCAAGACGGCCTTCCCACTGCCGAAGACATCGCGACGGTACTCAACGTCCGGTTTCATATCGGCCTGCAGGAGTCGTTGAAAATCGGACATGCGGTACTGAACGCAGCGAAACGCGACACGATTTCGCCATTGCTGCTGCTCGCGGTGATTGCGGTCGAATCCAATTTCGACCGCTTTGCGGTAAGCGTGGTCGGCGCGAAGGGCCTCATGCAAGTGCTGCCTTCGCAGCATCGAGACCTCGTGCAGCGCACCTCCGATCTCACCGACGCGAGCACCAACGTCAGCATCGGGTCCACGATCCTGCGCGACTATATCGAGGCATCGGACGGCGATGTCCACGACGCGCTGGTTCGCTATAGCGGTGGTGCGAGAGGCTACGCTAGAAGAGTGTCCGATCGCATGAGCGTGATTAAGACGGCTTTCAGCGCTACGGCACGCAACAACGCCTTCGCAACACCGGCCGCGTTGAAGTATTGACGGGAGCGGTACCGCATTTTTCCATGCAACGCCCGCATTTTTGCACCACGTTTATCCGGCTGTGCGTACTCTGAAATCAAGCTGATCAACCAGGGCGTTTTCGTTACCTACCATGGCTTCCACACAATTGCTCAAGGTCGTCCACGCTGAATCCAGCGTGCCGGCACAATCGGTCTCGCGCAACAACGTCATCCCGTTTCCTTCATCTCAGCGTGTGTTGTTGCCGGTAAGCCTCCACTTTGCGTCGCCCGAACAATCGCGCGCGCAAATCCGGGCGCTGCTGCACTGCCCGCTTGGCGTGTACGTAGCAGGCATCGAAGCCATACGCGGCGACGTGCGCGTGACCTTCGACATCGCTGCGGAAGACTTCGACTTCACGTTGCACACGTTGATTGCGACGCTGCCGCAAGCGACGATCGGGAGGGTCTCGCGGCGCACCGTCAAAACCCAAGCCGCTCACGCTTGACTCGTTCTGTTTAGCGTCACAGTACAGCTTGGCCTTCTTAGGGCCTGCCTTTAGGTGCGCCGCGCGACTTGGCGAGGGATTCCAGTAACGCGTTGGCTTGAAGCGCTACCGTCTCTTCGAAATCCGCGGAGACCGGCCGTTCGTCCTGCATTGAAAGCAGGATATCGACAGCGTGCTTGAATACTTGCGCGACTTGCGCGGTCTGATTGGAGTTTTCGGCGAGCGCCTGAGCGAATGCAGCCTGCACCGCCAGGCAAGCCGCTAAATGCTCGATGCCTCGTTCGAGGCGGGCGACGCGATCTTCCATTTTGCCGATGCGCATGTGAGTTCTCCGGCCGCCCGGGAATCGGCGTGCCAGCAAGGTTCAGCTAGTCAGAATGTTGCACAACGTGTGTTGATGTGCCCGCCTTCGTGAGCGGAAGGCGGGCCTGACAAACAGAATCGACGTATTGCCGAGCGCAAGCGCGTCAGCCCGTCAGCCCGTCGTCCCGGTTCCGCCCGTGCCGCCCGTCGCACTGCCCGAGCCCGTCGTGCCGCCGCTCGAACCGCTGCCGAGCGGCGACGATGCGCCAGCCGAAACAGCAGCGCTCGACAAGCTCGATGCCGGCTGCCCGCTGCTCGTAATTGCACCCTTCGTTTGCAGCGTGTCGAGATCCGAGTCGGCGCCCGCCTGGCCCGGCGTGAACGACACCGTCAGGAACGAGTTCGTCGAGAGCGTCACGCCGTACTGGGTCTTGATGAGCTGCGCGACGCTGTTCTGCGCGTTGGCGATCACCGTGCTGTTCGTCAAAGCGCTTTGATACGTCGTATTCGTCGTGATTGCGCCCAGTAGCCCGTTGAGCGTCGTGCCGAGCTGTCCGGCCATATAGCTCAACAGCAGCTCCGTCAGCGGCGTCACGTTGTATGTTCCGGCGCCCGAGGCGAACGAGTGCAGCGTGGCCGTGCCATTCGTCGCCGTGATCACGCACGGGCCGTCGAACGCGAATGTCGCCGTATAGGCCCCGTTGGAATTGGCGGTCGCGCTCGACGCGCCACTCTTGCAGCTCAGCGTGATCGACGCATTGGCCATAGGCGCCCCAACTGCCGCCGTACCGCTCACCGTGGCCGACGGCGCGCTTCCACTGCTGTTGCCGCCGCCGCAAGCGGCCAGCAAACTGGTTGCGAGCGCAACGGCCCCGAGCTGCAGCGTGCGCTGCTTAGCACCATGAAAAAGCTTCATCGTTTCTCTCCCAGGAAGAAATCACTTGCAACTGGCAGGCACCCGCGCCTGCCCCTCGCCTACACCTTGCAAACCGCCGCCACAGCCGTGCGATGACTCGGCAGCAATCGATCCATCGAGCGTCGCCGGATGCACGTCCGGCTTCGGCGCGTCGCCGTTTGGCGCGGCGTAGCGCAAATACGCATCGCGCATCCGGTACATCTGCGTGCTGAAATACGCGCCGCTGAAGCGCCCTTGATTGAGCAAATTCTGTTGCGTGCTGTACGCGAAACTCAGGTTCTCGGCGGCGTTGCCGCTCAAGTAGTTGGTCGAGCCGACCCGCGTGCGGAAGTCGAGCGAGAACTGCTCGTCTCCGGAAACCTGAGTGATGCCGGGCTTCATGCCCTGGCGCGGTGTGAGCGGGAAGCTGATCGTCGCGCCGACGAAGCTGCCTTGACCGCTGTGCTCGCCATGCACGCTGATCGCGACGTCGTCGAACCAGCGTGTGAGCGTAATGAGCGGACCTTTGTCTCCGCCGACGTAGCGCGCGACGCCCGCCTCCACCCAGACCTTCCACGAAGGCTGGACCCAGCGGTAAGTGAGCTCGGCATTTTTCTCGCTCGGCAGCGCGTCGTGACCCGGCTCGTGATGCAGATACGCGAGGCGCAGACGCACGAGATCGGGACGTCCCGGCACGAACGCTGTGGTCTCGTTTTCGACGCCGACATAGCTGTAGTCGAACTTGCCGACAGCCGCCAAGTTGAAGATCTGCGGTATCACCCAGAAGCCTTGTGTCAAGGCGACCGACTCGAGCCCGCCTTTCAAGCGGTATTGGCTAAAGACGCGGCCGGCGTCCATGTTCTTTGTGTTGTAAAGCGGCGCAACGTAGTTCGCATAAAGTTCCGCACCACGCCAAAGCGGTACGAACCCTTCGATGTTCGCGCCGAGCGACAAGTCGAAATTGCCGTACTCGGTGCCGTACAGATAGCTCGCAATCGGTGAAATGCGAATGCGCGTCAGTCCGTGGGCATGCTCGTTGCCGTACCACACGATCGAACTGGCGTCGTAGGTCAGGCGAGTCGTCATCGTCATCGAAGTACTGGCCGGACCCGCTGCACCTCCTGCGATGAATTGCGCGTACGCGGCACGGTCGACGATCACTTCGCCAAGCGGTTCATTGGCCTTCTTGATCACCGCGTGAATCCGCTCGATACCAATCGGCGCGTTGGCGCTCGCCACGCCCAGCACGATACCTAGCGCGTCGGCTTCATTTTGGTTGTAGCGGTGGTTTTCGTATTCGACGATCAAATCCTTGCCGCTGACGCCGACACGCACGCGCTCCAGTCCGGCACCAGTCAGCTTGCGGAAGATCGAGTCGAATGCCGAACTTTCGAGCGCGTCGGGAATCGGTGATGTGCGAGCGTCGGCAATCTGCGGCGTTGCGTCGTTGACGACGGTCGAGGCATAAGATTGCGTTGTTGGCACGGACGGCTTCACGTCTTGCGTGAGGGTGCCCGCATCGGCCGTGACCGTCGACACAGCGGGGAGCGGAAGCTTCCCGAGCTTAAGCGTCTCTGCCTGATAAGAGTTCGACACGTCGACGTTCTGCCGGGCCTGCGTCACCTTGCAAAGACCGTCCTCACAACCTTGTGCGGTGAACCGCTTGCCGAGCGGGATCTGAATGCCGATCGAGAACGACGTGCGAGGCGCTACGCCGTCTGTTTTTCGAATCGAACGCATGACCGTGCCGACCACGCTCGCGTCCGCGAGCCAGTGGATTGCAGGTGACTGATAGCGTACGCCGGCATACGGGGTCTTCGAGTCGTCTTCCGCAAGCAGCGAAATGCCCGTGTTCCAAAGCGACAGTTGCGCGCCACCGAACACGCCGTTTAGGCGATCGCCCGTGCCGTAGCCGACCGTCAGCGTCGCGGGACCAAAGGTTTGCGACACGACGCCATACGTCGAGCGGAAATAGTGCGTCTGTCCACCGACATCCGTCATGCCAAACGCGATCGCCGGCTGGTACTCGAATAACTTGGGCACCTCGAGCTTGACGTTCGCCATCAAGTGCCGGAGGACGATGTGGTCGGCACCGGGCAAACGCGCGGTCACATCGCCCGGATAGTTCACCAATCCGCCGGACGCTTCGACGTAAGGCAGCAAGCCGACCGCACCCCAGTAGACCTGCGAGTTCGTAGCCTGCTTCCCGTAGCGCGGATCGATGTAGTTGTTGTACTGCCCCTCCGCAACGCCCTCAGGCAAGCCAAACGCGTACGGAATCACCAATCCGCCGGCTTGACCGAAGGCATTCAGCGCTGGGTCGGCGGCATGTGCCGACGCCGAAAGCGCCAAGGCCGCCCCGAGAGCCAGCGCTTTCGGTGCCGAGGGTGGTCGTTGTGCGCGCAATCTATTAGGCATCTATCCTGGGAGTTGCTTACGTTGATCGACCGTCCCCCTCGTTCCGAGCCGGCAAAGCGAGTCCACGCGGCCGTAGTGCCGCCGACAAGCGGAATGGGGAACTATCTCGAGTTCATCGTGCCCGCAACCGAACGGTCCGCCATTCAGCGGCAGCCAATTCACCGAGACACGCTTTAAAGTTTCAACCAGTCCAACGCATTGGCATTCGCATGAGCACATCGAATGAGCGCCCGAAATATGCGTATGCCCGACCTCGCGTACAACAATTGATGCGTTGCACGATAAATGCGGATAACGGTTCGCATGGTAAAAGGCGAGATAGGGCCTATTCAGTCAAACAGTTGGCGCAATCCGTCATATGCGGTTTTCATGACGTATTCCGCCATGCGTTCGTCTAGCATCCCTCAATCGCTACACGATACGGGGCAAGCCAGTGGCAACGAAGCGCAACCGTGCGATCGACACGTTCCGCGGCCTCGGCATTCTGCTTGCCGTGCTCGGGGACACTAAAGGATTGCCCGCCGAACTTCATCGCTACATTTATTCGTTTCATATTCCGGCGTTCTTCCTGCTCTCGGGATATTTGTTCAATGCTGAGCTGGCGAATCACGCAGCGGTCGAATATATAAGGCGCCGATTTGCGCGCCTTATCGCACCGGCATGGACAATCGGCGCGATTTGCGGATTGATCTTTGCCGCCAAGCTGGTCGCCGGCGACATCGATGGCCACACGTTCTTCTCGTTGTTGATTGGCACGGCCGTTGGCGACCCCTACGAGCAAGGCAATTTTCTTTGCTCGCCTCTTTGGTTTCTGTTCTGCTTGTTCAGCATCGAAGTCGCCGCTGCCGCATTGACCCATCTCTCCCTTGCGCTTACCCCGTTCGTGTTGATCGCGGCCGGCGCAGTCGGCACGTGCTGCTTGCGCCTCTTGCCGTTCATTGCATTCGATTTGCACATTGCGGTTTCCGCGGCCTTGTTCTTCGGCTTGGGCTCGCTGGCACGGCTCACCGGGTCATTGCCGTTTTCTCCGGGCGGACTGACTGCACGGCAAGCAGAAGGTCTGTGCCTCACCGGCGCGATCTGGGCAGCCTTGGTGCTTTCGTCGGGCGATCCGGTGAACATGCCGGCAAGCACATTCGGCACGCAGTTGCCGTTCGTCGTTGTGAACGTTACGGCGGCGATTGTCGGCGCGCTGATGCTGCGCTATCTCGCTCTCATCCTGCATCGCATGTGCACGCTACGGTGGCTAGGACGACACACGTTGCCGATTCTCGGATTCAACGGCGTGGTGAATGCCGCCGTCACCCACACGCTAAGCGCGGCAGGAATCGACGCATGGTTTTTTTCCTTCGTTGCGCAACTGGTAGTTCTGTCAGGAATAACGTGGCTACTCGATCTCTCGGGATCTTTTGGCGACTTGATCAACGGCCGATATCGGCCGCTAAGCCGAGGCACGCCACGTTTGTCGTCAAACTAGAAAGACGGCGCAATGACGGCAAGCACGGCACATCATTCGATTGCGTGTGCTGCCCGTCATGCCGCGTCTGGTTGCTCCGAATCGGTCACGCCCGAATTGGCAGCGCGATACTCGGTCGGCGTTAGCGAAAACCGGCGCCTAAAGACGCGCGACAGCCGCTCGCCGCCGCCCATTCCGCAGCGACGCGCGATTTTGTCCACCGGCAAGGTGGTCTCGATCAGCAAGCGGCACACCGCCTCAAGACGAATGCCTAGCAAATATTCCGAAGGCGTTATTGAGGTCTCAGCTTTAAAGCGGCGCAAGAAGGTGCGCTCGCTCATGCCAGCGCCCTCCGCGGCTTGCGCGATTGAAATGGACCGCTTGTAGTTTTCGCGCAGCCACTTCGCGCCAGCCCGTATGCGGTCCGTCCAATCCGATTCATCGCGCTCGCTCGGGCCAGCCTCGCCCACGCCGACGTGCAGCGATTTCATTCGCTGCAGCATCTGCGACTCGATTTGCTTTCTCAGATCGCCTTTGACGAGCGACAGTGCAACGGCAAGAGAACTCTCGACGTCGCCGCCAAAGGGAAAGGTCCGCCCGCCCGCGCGGCTGCGCACACGCTTCACAGGCGGGCCGACTGGCGCTGCCGCTTCTGCCGTCACGGCCACCGTAGACGTCACCGCCGCGTGCAGTTTCCCGTCGCGGTCCCACTTGACGACACCCGCCTTTGCCAAGAATCGGCGCAAGGATTCAATGACGTGCGGGTCCTCGGCCGCGCGCGACGCATGGCCGCCTCCGATCACGAAGACGCCATCCAGCTTCTCCGCCGGCCAGTCGCGGATCGACTCGGTCCACACCTGAATCGATAACGAATCGATCACGTACCCGCCTCTGACGGACAACACCGTGACCGAGAACTGCTTGTCTCCCCGTCGCATGGACATGGTCTCGCTGGCCCGGTTTGCGCGATGAAAAACCTCGACGACCAGGCCAACCTCCATCACCGAAAACCCATCGAATACGACTACTGCGATCTTCGACTCGGCCTCTGGGGCAAGAGGCGCCGAGCATTGCGATATCGCTTGGCGATATCTCGTGTGGCTTGTTTGTGCTTGCATACTGCCCCCGTGGCGCAATCGATCAGCTTCCTCTTTTCTTGTGAAGCGCATCTTACCCACCCCGCCAATGCCGTCGATTGCAGCTGGCGACATTTGGCAAGGTTTTGTCCGAATTGGTTAAACCCTTGATTCCGAAAGAAACCGCAATTAAATTCACCGCCTTATTGAATTTCAGGCGCAACCCCACTTTCGCTTCGCAGGGCGATGAGAACCAGCGCCGTTTGCGCGGAGCACTGCATTCTGGGCAACGTGACGCGACGACCGAGCGGCCCGGCGCCGCACCTGCCTCATCGAAAAAACCGGACCGGCAATGTCAAGGCTTCGATTCGATAGCGCGGGAGAAATCGGCAACAATTTGTCTGAATAAGGCAATTGCTTTGGCTTACCCTTAATTGATCAAAAAAAGTATGGCGCTCGCCATTCTATTATTCGCGCGCGTCAGATTCCTTTTTACATATCAGCAAACAATGCGCAACTGCTCTGTTGCGGAATTGCTATAGTGGAACTCACCGTGATCGCTCCAACAATACTGATTGAACCGGTGGCACGCGGCGTTCGCCTTGAGATCCTTTCCAATGCCATATCGGCACTGCGCAAACGTTCAACCAGCCCGATTTACATCGTTACTCGCGCGGATTACGCTACGGCCGAATTGACGAAATGGCTGGATTCGGCCTGCCCGAATCTCCATTTCATCCCGTCGAGTGTCGATCTGAGCGCCACTACAGGCCCCCTCGAACTCGCGCAGTTCGAATCGTTGCTTGACACCTGCTCAGAAATCGTTGGCCCTGACGATCTCGCCAACCTCATCTTCTTGAGTGCGGATGACTACTTCGATGCCTTCGTTGCCAGTGCAGCGGCGCTGAAGCAGCGATTTGCAAAGGCTCACTGCTTCGCCGTCAGACACCGCAGCGAAGACTTGTTTGCAGCTCGGCGCACGCCTGCGGAATCGAGCCGCATCGCTAAGGACGCGATTGCGTCGCTTGCCGACGCCGATGTCACGTTGATTGCCTTTCACGAGAGTCTGGAAGGGCAAGCGATAGGACGCCGCCCCGTCATCGTGCTTCCAGATCCATGGCACGGACACCTGGCGCCCGAACAGCGTAACCGGGCGCGCCAGCTGTTCGGCTTTGCTGACGAGACGCTGGTCATGGTGGCATTTACCGAACCATCCTCGACCGGCAATGCGGCGCCATGGGTCCGCGCCGCTCAAATACTCGCCAGATCACCCCATACGCATCTCGCGCTCGTCGGCCGCGTCGAGATGGCCCATCAACCGATGCTCGAGAGCTTCGGCAACCGGGTCACGCAAATGGGCTCGCTATCGGACGACGCCAAGCACCGGTGGCTCTTGGCCGCCGCGGACGTCGTACTCATACCTCGCACCGTTGCGCTCGAGAGCGCACAGCTCAGCGATTCCACGCACGCCAAGGCACCTTCGTCACGTGCGCTGCATGCCCGCACCGCCGGTTTTGGCGTTGCCTTCGATAGAGAAGCCATGCGGCAGATAACGAATAGCGTGGAGTTCCTGCATCGCTTTTCGATCCAAGAGATGACCGCGTTAAGAGGCGCTCTTGACCGCCTCGCTCAGGATCGCCTGCTTAGCGTATTCCGCAAGCGCTTCCTTTCGGCCATTTCGCTTGCCGACCATGCCTAAGGCTCGCTCGCTTACCGATTCTTTCCTTCGCTAAATCTGCGTTGTGGCCGTTTCCGTCAAAATCGGCATGCTTTCCGCCACATGCAGCACGAGCCCCCATCTAACGTTCTATGCTCACCCCGGCTCTTACGGCAAGCGTGTGAACACTGACCGCTTGACCGGCACATTTCCGGAATCCGGGCTTGCCATGGCATAGGCACACGCAAGCGCGCTTCCGGTTTCAATCACGGTGACGACATTCGGGAACTTGCATGTTCAAGGTTAAGAAAGCCGTATTTCCTGTAGCTGGACTCGGTACCCGCTTCCTGCCTGCGACCAAGGCGAGCCCGAAGGAAATGCTGCCGGTCGTCGACAAGCCGCTGATCCAATACGCGGTCGAAGAAGCGATGGCCGCCGGCATCACCGAAATGATCTTCGTCACGGGCCGCAGCAAGCGCGCCATTGAGGACCACTTCGATAAGTCGTATGAAATCGAAGCCGAACTCGAAGCGCGCGGCAAGGACAAGCTGCTCGAGCTCGTGCGCAGCATCAAGCCGAGCCATGTCGACTGCTTCTACGTGCGCCAGCCCGAAGCACTCGGCCTCGGCCATGCGGTGCTGTGCGCCGAGAAGCTCGTCGGAGACCATCCGTTCGCGGTGATCCTCGCGGACGACTTGCTGTATGGCGAGCCGCCCGTGATGCAGCAGATGATCGAAATGTTCGACCACTATCACAGCTCGGTGATCGGCGTCGAAGAGATCCCGCCGTCGGAGACAAAATCGTACGGGATCGTGGCGGGTAAGAAATGGGAAGACTCGATCATCAAAATGACCGGCATCGTCGAGAAGCCGACGCCTGAAGTCGCGCCGTCGAATTTGGGCGTGGTGGGCCGCTATGTGCTGAAGCCGCGCATCTTCGATCACCTGCGCGCGTTGAAGCCGGGCGCGGGCGGTGAGCTGCAATTGACCGACGCGATCCAGTCGCTGCTCGCCGACGAGCAAGTGCTTGCGTACAAGTACCACGGCACGCGCTTCGATTGCGGCAGCAAGCTCGGCTACTTGAAGGCAACGGTCGAATTTGCGCTAAGGCACCCGGAAGTGAACGCCGAGTTCAATGCCTACCTATACGACTTTCTGGCTGGCCTCCAGGAATCGGTGCGTTCCTTCATCGCACCTTCGTTGTGTGCATCCAAAGAGACCACGCTAGATTAGTAGTTCTAAAGCGATGTAAAGCCGAAAACAAATATTTCGAATTATTACGAAAACGTTTGCGCGCAATTTTAAACATCACTTATGCGCATTGATTTACGAGGCGAATTGCCATTTTTTTATGGATTGACGCTATCCGACAACTTGTTGGCAATTTCGGCCATTAAATATTGATAAGGGCTATCCCTAGGTAGGATCGCCTCGTTCGATTAATCCGACTCAAAGACGATCGGAACGAGACCACCAATTTGCCGGGGAAAGTCAGATGCAGTGCTTTGCCGAAATTCAACGGAATTCCGTATTGCCGATTGCCCTGCCTGACACGCGCTTTGCAAAGCGTATTGGCGTGGCGTTGTTCAACGGCTTTGCACTTCCCGGTGCGGCAGCGATCGTAGAGGTATTCCACTCGGCAAATGCCTTTGCCGGCTCGGCGCAGCGTGGTAGCGCGCGCTACGAAGTCTGTTTGCTATCAGCGGCCGGCGGAAGAATCGCCAGCGCGTCGTCTGTCTTCGTCTGGACAGACAGCGTCGAGACACTGCGCAATACCGACGATTTCCACGCGCTCTTCATCGTCGGCGGCATCGGAGCAGCCAACGCATTGCGCGACGAGCGGCTGGTCACGTGGCTGCGCCGCGCCTATCCCCGCACCGAGCTGATATTCCCGATCGCCGAAGGCCGCTTGCTCCTCGAAGCTGCCGGTTTCGGACAGGCCGCCAATGGGCGGGGGTATGGCGAGCGCGTCGCCAAGTCCTTGCGCAATGTCGCCAGCGCCTCCCCAATGGCTGAGCCCGCGGACCCGCTGCGTATCGCGCTGTCGGTGGTTCAAGAGGACCTCGGCGCGGAGACCGCGCGCCAGATCTCGAACTGGGTTGCGCCTCCTGCTGAAACGCAATTCACCTCCATCGTGCGCAAGAACGCGTCGGTTTGCGTCAGCGAGAAGATCCAGGAATCGGCTCGGTGGCTCGAGGCAAACGGCGACCGGCCCATCGCCATCGACGACGCCGCGCAAATCGCCGCTATGAGCGAGCGCAATTTCCTGCGGCGCTTCAAGATGGAGATGGGGGTCACGCCATCCGATTACCTCTTGTACGTGCGGCTCGACATGAGCTGCCGCCTGCTCGTCGAAACCAATTTGCCGGTCGACAAGATTGCACGGCGTTGCGGCATCGGCAGCGGTGGACGTCTCTCGAAGCTGTTCCGCAAGCACCTCGAAACGACACCGACGGAATACCGCGCGAGCAAACGGCCGATGGCGAAATCCACGTAGGACGCCCGCCAATCAGGCGCCCAGCGATTGCTATTCCAGAGGGGTCCATTTCCCCCATTTTGCCCGCCAGTTTCATCGGCGGGTTTTTTTTATAAATTTTGGAAATATCCTTATGCGAATTTTCTTGTCTTTTTCGACATCTCCATTCGCAGCCATGGCGGTGGATTTGGCGAAAAATGAAAATATCTGGTCTCCTTTCGCCACCCTGCCCTAAACGCCAATTCTTTCGGTAAAGATGCGTGCTTGTCGGTCTTCTATTCGTATTCACGAGCAGCGGACATAGAGCAGCCCGCTACTCCTCGCCATCCCTTCTTTTTGCACCTCGGACACATGAAAGTCACTATTGTCGGAACAGGCTATGTCGGGCTCGTCACCGGAGCATGCTTGGCGGAATTAGGCAACGATGTGCTGTGTCTGGATGTCGACTCGGCCAAGATCGATCAGCTCAATAACGGCGTCGTACCGATCTACGAGCCCGGATTGTCGGATGTGATCGAGCGCAACCGCGATGCAGGACGTCTTCGCTTTTCCACCGACATTCCCGAGGCCGTCGCGCACGGCGATATCCAATTCATCGCCGTGGGCACGCCGCCGGATGAGGACGGTTCAGCCGATCTGCAGTATGTGCTCGCCGCCGCGCGCAGCATCGCACGGCATATGACCGGCTTCAAAGTGATCGTCGATAAGTCGACGGTGCCGGTGGGCACGGCAGACAAGGTTCGCAATGTCATCGCAGCCGAACTGGCGGAGCGCGGCGTCGACTTGCAGTTCGCGGTGATCTCCAACCCCGAGTTCCTGAAGGAAGGGGCCGCGGTCGAAGACTTCATGCGTCCGGATCGCATCGTGATCGGCTGCGATGCCGACGTGCCCGGTTTGCGCGCGAAGAGCTTGATCGAGCAGCTGTACGCGCCATTCAATCGCAATCATCAGCGCACGCTTTTCATGGAGGTGCGCTCGGCCGAATTCACCAAATACGCCGCCAATGCGATGCTGGCGACGCGGATTTCGTTCATCAACGAGCTCGCCAACCTCGCCGATCGCGTCGGCGCCGACATCGAGCAAGTCCGCAGGGGCATCGGTTCCGATCCGCGTATCGGTTATAGCTTTCTCTATGCGGGATGCGGCTATGGCGGCTCGTGTTTTCCAAAGGATGTGCGCGCGTTGATGCATACGGCCGGTGAGCACGATATGGAATTGAACATCCTGGCGTCGGCGGAGTTCGTCAACGAGCAGCAGAAGATGGTGCTGTTCGACAAGATCCGGCGTCACTTCAATCGCGAGCTCGAAGGTAAACGCTTTGCCGTTTGGGGTCTCGCCTTCAAGCCCAATACCGATGACATGCGGCAGGCGACCAGCAGGACGCTGATTGCGGAGTTGCTGCGCGCGGGCGCTTCGGTGAGCGTGTATGACCCAGTGGCACTGGACGAGGCCAGGCGGGCGCTCGCGGTAGATCTCGACCCCGATACCTATGAGGGCATCCGCTTCTCGAAGGACCGCGATGCCACCCTGCACGATGCCGACGCCCTCGTGATTCTGACCGAGTGGAAGGAGTTCCGCAGCCCGGACTTCGAGCATATGAAGGCCGCACTAAAAGACACCGTCGTGTTTGACGGACGGAATCTGTACGACCCGGTTGCGATGAAGAGAGACGGCTGGACCTACTACACGATCGGACGCGATGCTGCGAAGAACGGCTCGTGGTGATAACCCGCGCGGCGATCGGCCGTCTCCTTTGCACGTCTTGACACGACAAGCGCTTATGGAAAAGACGACCCAGTACGCAGCGCTCCTTGCTGCGGCATGCGCGCTTTATTGTGCGTCGGCCGCAGCGCAAGAGAGCCTCAATCCCGCACAGGTCCGGTCTGCCGCACATCGCGCGGGGCAAAGTCCGCGCGCGGCTTCCGAGGCGGTTGCGAACCCGCTACTGGGTGCGCCTCGGGACTATGACGACAGCTACCTCTCGAGCCTCGGCGTCTCACATTCGACGGAGAACCACGGTTCATCGCGCGGCGGCGAACGGCGCGGCGAAGAAGCGACATCCGCATCGCCACTGAGTCCCGTGCTCGGCGCCCCCGAAGACTATGAAGACAGTTATCTCTCGAAGAGTGACAGCGGACGTCGCGGGCAAGCTTCGGAAGCGCAGTTGACGAGTTATAGGCTCACGCCGGTAGAGCAGTTGGCGTCCCCTGACTCCTCCGGCGATTCCAGTTCGTCGTCGGAAGACACCGCTCCGCGGAAAACGGTCACGGGCTCGAGTGTTGTTTCGTTGCATGGCAATTCTCAAGAGCGGGAAACGGCAACAAACAAAACCAACCTGTCCGCTGCCACCTCACTTCGTGCGCTAAGCGGGCAAGCGCGTATGGATCCGGCCTCGG
Source organism: Trinickia camelliae (assembly GCF_053525655.1). Lineage (NCBI taxonomy): Bacteria > Pseudomonadati > Pseudomonadota > Betaproteobacteria > Burkholderiales > Burkholderiaceae > Trinickia > Trinickia camelliae. The sequence goes on along the minus strand of NZ_JBCHAA010000020.1, from coordinate 52,697 downwards.
CGATCTATCGTTCGCCTTGGTGAGCGGTTACTTCAAAGCCCGCTCGATTAAAGCGCCTAACGAGTTCGTCGTGCGCAATGCGCCGAAAGGCGTCGTCTATGGGCTCGTTTTTTCGAATGCGTCCCCCGGGAACGAACCAGAAGCCCTGAGCAGACCGGTTGACGCGACGGCCGAGAAGGTAGCGACCCTCGTTGTTCTCGATGATCAGGTCGATCGCTATCAGAGGGGTGGAGGTGATTACCGTTAGGAAGGCTTCGGGGGAGAGCGTGGCCTGTTGAGGTATTTTTGAAAAAACGTAGATTCCTTATAGCGGCATTCCGCCACTTATTAGAGCAATATACGAATAGGCACCGCATCTATGGTGTGTACCTTGCGCCGGTGGCGGATACACGCAATAGATTGGCGGATTACTCCAATCCATTACCGCGCTGTCATCTCTGCGGTCATGTACGCTCAAGATTGCCTAATTGCTCTATATCCTCTCGCGTGGATCACCTCAGCAGCATGAAAAAATCTTCTCTTCGATGGATCTTTAGCGCGGCACTAGTTCTCAATACATTCCTGCTTCGCCCCGCGGCGCTTGGCCAACAATACGTTTCCGTTGCCATGGTTTTGAGTCTCGTGCTGGTAACAGCCTATCTCCTGATACTCGGTCGAGGCGCGCGCGTTGTTTCATCGAGTAGCCGCAAAGACATCATGTTCGTGGCATGTCTCGTCACGATCTACTGGCTATATGAGGTTCCACTTAGTCTGACACAGCGCGCCGATGATGTATTGCTGGCCAAGGACTTCTTCTCGAGTTTGGTCGTGGTTTTCTGCTACGCGATCTTTCTTATGGAGGACAAGACGAACAATGCTTTTTTCCGGATTTTCACGACTGTCGTGGCACTGCTCGGCTGGTCAAGTGTCGTGACACTCGTCCTTTCCGGCATCGTCGGTCTGGATCATTTATACCTGTTCCCGGTCACGGTAAAAGGCTACGACAGTGCAGCAATCGCCGGCGATAGTTCGACGACTGGCGCCGTCTATTTCCCGTTTTCGATGCTCTACAGTGTCTACACATCTGGAAGTTTGCAGCTAAACCGTTATTCGAACTTCTTTCGCGAAGCGGGTATTTACCAGGCCGTTTCGATTTTCTGCTTCGCTTACGAGCGGTTCACGCGTCGTTCCTTGTTCGTCACGCTGGGCCTCGTCGCGGGAGCATTGTCGACGCTCTCGACGCTCGGCTTAGTTCTGTTGCCGATTACCGGTGGCCTAGTTTATGTCGCAAGGCGGCGATTGAGTATTTTGCGGATCGCTTCGCTGGGAGTGTTCGGTATCGTCGCTTGCCTCGCTCTTGTGTTTACTCCTGCGGTTGGCCTCGCAGATAAACTTGACACCCACGGAACATCTGTTACAGACAGATCGGATGCCATGAGTCGAGGTGCCGCCGCGATATTAAGCGATCCGCTAGGCACCGGTCTGTTCAGCGAAAAGGAGAGCGGTGATAGCATTTGTTTGATCGCTGCGATCGCGGCAATCGGCGTAGTCGGATTCCTGATTCAGTTTGCCCTGCTCTCCGGGTATCGGCCGGGAGCCAAGATCAACAATCCTCAAGCGATCCTCTGCTTTCCTCTAATGATGACGGCGCTAGTCTCACAGCCAATAGCAGGTTCAGGAATGACGTACGTTCTGGTGATGGCTTCCGTACCCGCACTTGTTCATCGGCGCAAAGCCGAATTGGCGCAGCTACCGGCTAGCCGCGTAGCTCCAAAGACTGCCGCGCCTATTCTTTGACCATGTTTGTAAAAACCTGGCTCTTTGGGCTTTTCACGGGTGTAGGGCAACGAACCAGCGTATTGCCGCTTATGTTTGACTGACCCGAAGCCGTGACGCATTGCGCGAAATCTGCGATGTAGTTTCCCGATACCGTGGTGTCGATCGTATTTTTATCCGGCAAGAGTATGCCGACCGAGTCCACAATGTCCGCTCCCGGTCCAGTTACGTGATTTCCCGTGATCGTGACGCGATTCGTCGGCGGCAAGTCGTGACTAACACTGGGATCGACGCCGACCTGGATACCATTGTTCTTGCCCTGCGCGACTACAACGTTTCCAGTAATGGTTACTGCTCCGCTCGCGTCTTCAACGTGCAACGTGCCATTGGCGCTCGAAGCGTTCGACGTTACCGTGTTACCGATAATCGCAAGACGTGTGACGTGCGCAACATTGAGGGGAAGATCGAGCCGGAGCTTCCGAGGAGCAATCACATTGCCTTCGATCACAACGTCGGACACTTCTATGTGAGGTGTGTTGACACCCAACGTCGCGTCAGTAAAGGTGTTGTTCGAAATGTGGATGTTCGCAGATGGCTTACCTAGGGGATTCGTCCGGACATCTTGCTGCATGCCGTTTTGAATGTTCACCTGGACACCGTACGTGCAGGTGTCGAACTGGTTGTCCTCTACATCCAACCCGCTCAAGCCACTTCCGGTTATCCACAAGCCGTAGATATTCGATTTGACGCTCGACTGATCGGTTGTATGGCACACGATGCGATTTTGATAGAAGCGCTGATCGGCCGCGTCGTCGACCGGATCCAAGATCCCCTGCATAGTCGCTGCACCGCTGTTCGATAGATCGAACCTCACGCCGGTGACAACCGTGTCGGAGCCACCCCATACAAATGCATTTGGGCTTCTTGCGCTGTTTAGCCTAAAGACAAGCGTCGCGCCTTCCCCGATAGTTGAGACACCGCGAGCGTCGATTTGTCCGCTGACGTTGTATAGCCGGCCACGAAGAAATACGTTTTCGTGCTTCTCGCGTGCCGCTGCGTACGTCGAGTTCAGCGCCGCCGTGTCGTCGCTCGATCCATCTCCCCGTGCGCCAAAGCGCATGGGCATCAAAACCGTGGCGTCTGATTCCTCGGATGCTGCGGATTTGGGCCGGTCAGAGTGAGCCACTTGAGAACTGGCATGCGATGTCCAGCAAATCAGACCCAGCGCAAAAGTGACATCAAAAATCCTTCGATGCATGAGGGCCTCAATCGGATGTCGCCGAGGACACCGGCGCATTGTCTTGTTTCGCAGCCTGTCCAACGTTCGGCTGCGGAAGCTCCTGCACTGCGTCAAAGGAGCCCACGCGGCATAGCATCCGCACCTTGCCGTCCAGCCTCTGCATCACCGTCCCGCGCGCCAACGCGGCTTCAGCATATTCACGCGCAGCAGCGCCAAGCCGAGTTCGATCCGACACGCAGTCCACCAGCCGCTCAATCGCTCCAACCAACGCCCCCACATCCTCCGGCTCCACCACCACCCCTCTCGGCGACACCACGTCAAACAGCTCCGTTCCCGGCCGAGCCATCGCGACAATCGACCGGCCGCTCGCAAGCATTCCAGTGAGCTTCGAAGGCATCACGAGGTCGGCGGCATCGGCCCGCTGAGGAAGCACATGAATATCCGCCAGGTTCAACAGATCGTTCAGATGTTCGAGCGGTTGCAGCGATAAAAAATGGCAATTTGGAAGATCCCTGCATTGCAACACAAGGCTCGCTTGTGAAGGACCCTCCCCGCAAAACACAAAGTGGATGTCCTCCCGCGACGCGAGCGACTGCGCCGCTTGTGCCAGCACTTCGATGCCCTGCTTTTGCCCCATGTTCCCTGAATAAAGAACGACGATGGAGCCCTCGGGTATGTTCAGCGCCTCCCGGTATCGGCTCGGCCGATCGAGCGGAAAAATGGCGTCGACGTCGACCCAATTGGGCAGCTCATACAACCTTTTCGGATCGACACCTTTTCTCCGTCCATGTTCGATCATCTTTCCCGAGATCGTCGACACGACATCGAATCTGCGCATCAGCGACTTTTCCAAGCTCAGGGCAACCGACCTCAAGCGTTGCCCTTTCAGCATGCCAAGGTCGAACGCGGCGTCGACTTCATAGTCCTGTATATGGAGCCAGGTGCGAGCCCGAACCAGCCGGCCCATGAGCCAGGCAGCCGGTGCGCTCAGCAAGCTCGGAGCGACGGCAATGACGACGTCCGGCCGCCAGAACGCTTGCGTCAGCACAATCGGAAGGCTCGAAGCGGCGAAACTCGCAAGATGCAAGATGCGCTTGAGCCCCTTGGGCTGACGGGGGACCCAGACGGGTGTGCGCAGCACGCGCACCGCCCCACGCTTCTCGCTTCGATAGCGCCATGCCGAATATCCCTCGCCAATTCGCCAGGCCGGATAGTAAGGGGGCGCGCAAACCATCCGCACTTCGTGGCCGCACGCTGAAAGCGACTCCGCCATCTCGGCGCTGTATTTCCCGATGCCGGTCAGTTCGGGGGCGTAGTTGAGCCCATAAATCAGTATCTTCATTGCGTTGCGCCGTGAGAAAAGTAACCTCTGGTATCGAATAAAGAAATGGTCACACCTTCGATGCCCTGGTTCGCTCTCTCACTTTCAACACAATGAAATACTCGTACACCGACTGCAAAACCGCATAGACGAAGCCCGGCCTTCCGTCCAGGAACCCTTGCCTGACTACGTAGAGCAACAGAAATTTGACGAGCGGGCGGAAAGGCAGCTTATAGAAAATGCCCTTTTGGTGGTACCGGCGCACCTGAAAGTCCTTCGCCAGCAATGCTTGAGACAGCTTGAACTTCTCACCCTTTTCCGCATTGATCGCAAACTGCTCCGCTTCAAGCGAGCTATACGAATTGTGCCGCGCGAGCCAGTGCGAGATGCCCTTGCTGAATGGATGATGATCGAGGAATGCCTCAAGCCGGCCCGTCTGGCCGTTGACAACCGTAACCGGATTGACGACCCGTTCGTATCGAATGTAGGCCGGCTTGAATAAGCGCACGTAATAAGGTGAGACCTGGACGTGCTTGAGCCAGCGATCGTTGAAGAAATCGCGGCGCCGGACTTCGAACGCAACGCAATCGGTGGATCGCTCCACGATCTCGAGCGCCGCGCGAGCCAATTCAGGCGTCACGCGTTCGTCCGCATCGATGTAAAGCACCCAGTCGTGCTTGAACGTGATGTTCGCCAGCCCCCAATTCTGGTGAGCGGCCCAATTGTCGAACTTCCTCGAGGTGACCTTCGCTCCGAGCCGGTTGGCAATCTCAACGGTGCGATCCGTACTGAGCGAGTCATAGACGTGGATGTCATCGCACCACTCGATGACGCTCTCGAGGCACCCCGGAAGATCTTTCTCTTCGTCCTTCGTCAAAACGAGCACTGAGAAGCGGCTCATCGTGTTTCCCCCGGCCTGGAACGGTTGGCAATTTTCTTGGCCGGCATGCCGGCATAGACTGTCCACGGATCGAGAAGGCTGCGTGTGACCACGGATCTGGCTCCCACTACGGCACCGTCGGCGATCTCCGCGCCGGGGCAGACGAACGCTTCAGCGCAAACCCAAACGTCCCGGCCGACGGTGATCGGTCCGGCGATCAATTGAAACAACGGGTCATTGAAGTCGTGACTCCCGGCGCACAGATGCGATCCTTGTGAAATGACGCAACGCTCACCCAACGAAATTCTTCCCATCGAATAAAGCGTGACGCCGTCGGCCACCCCCGCCAAAGCGCCTACCGATACATTCCACGGCGCCCAGATTTTCACGCGCGGATAGACATGCGCGCCGGCGCCCACCTTGGCGCCGAACAGCCGCAAGATGCCTCGGCGCCATCCGTGACAAATACGCGGCGAAGGCAGGAACAGCAGCACATAAGCCACGCCCCAAACCACACGCGCCAGTCGATTTCCCAGCGAAAACGACGGCGCGGTCTTTGAATCCACACCTTGCAGAATCATCCGTCAAACCTCTTGCGTGGCCGATACAGGCGTGCAATACGCGCCGGACGACGCCGGCGCTTCCAGCATCCCCGTGTGAGTCAACTCGTCTTGCAAGCTCTCGAAGCGTTTTTTAATGACGCGCGCCGGAACCCCCGCCACGACCGTGAACGGCTCGACGTCGCGAGTGACCACCGCCCCCGCGGCGACGACCGCGCCGTCGCCGATCGTCGTTCCGCAAAGAATGGTTGCGCCCGCGCCGATCCACACGTCTTTGCCGATCTCCGTCTGGCGAAACGCCGGCCTTCCGCTAAAGATGATCGGCACGCCGGGACGATCGAAGACGTGATCGTTGCCGATGATTTGCACGTCCGGCCCCAGCATCGAATAGCGCCCGACGCTCACACCCGGATTGATGCGGCAGCCCGGTCCCACATAGACGTATTCATCCGCGCGGAAATCACGGCTGATATCGCCGTAGCCGCCGAACAGCACCGTCGAATGCACGCGATTGAGCCGCATCAGCCTGCGCCACAGCATTCTTCGAGTGGCGCGAAACAGTCCACGTAGCATGTCAGTCATACGCGGGCCCGTAGAGGCAATGCATGTCGTCGCCTTTGCGCGCGGGATTTCCATGGATCGCATCGGCAAGCACTTCGCATTGCTTGCGCGGATTGTAGATTTCGTCCACGACTCTGAAGCATTGCTCACGCGCTGCGTCCCGTTCCGGAAACACGTCCGGAACGGATATCAGACACTCGGCAAGTCCTTGCAAGTCGCCGTACTCGAACATCAGCCCGGATATGCCATGCACGATCGCCTCAACCTCCGGCATCTGGCGATCCATATCGGAATGGGTAATGACCGGCGTACCGAACATCAGCGCGTGCATCGCCGTCAAGCCGACCTTCCCCGGCGACACCACCGCATCCGCTTCGAAGATATGCTGCGCGACGGCGTTTTCGTCGTAGAGCTCGCCGACGAACGTGACCTTCAGCTCGAGTGCTACCGCCAACTCTCTCAACTTCTTTTCCGCCGGCCCGCTGCCGATAAGCGTGAGATTGAACTTGCGTCCCGACCTGCGTTCAGCGAGCGAAAGAGCGTTCAACAAAAGGTCGTATTCGCATCGATCCGTCAAGCGGGACACGCCGAGCAGCCTGACCTCCTCCGTCGGTTCGCGCGATTTCCAATTGCCCAGCAACTGACGACGCGCCATCAGCTGCAGTTGATAGTCCAAGCTGTTGAATCCGACGTACAGATTCTCGGAACGAAAGCCGAACTCCTGCGCAATGCATTTGGCGCGGTACCCGTACAGATACTGCCCGTGCGCAAGCGAGAAGAAGAGCTTCCTGACGTAGTTCTTGATCGAACGCTTCGCAGACAGGAACCCGTGCCCCCAGAACAGCACGCGCTTCCCGGTCACGCGCCCGGCCAGAGCCGCGAGCCACGTGGTCAGAAAGTTCGGATTAGCCAGCAGCACCAGCACATCGAATTCCGGTGACAATGCCGCGGTCACCGCGCGCCATTGAAACGACACGCTTTTGAGCGCACTGACAGAGGCCGGCCGGAAATCCCGATCGGCGCCGAAGTGCAACGAAGGGATCCCTTGATAGCGTTCGACGGGATCGGCGAAATAGGTCAGATCGACATCGAGATGATGGATCGCATCGAACACACCCTTTCGGTAGTGCGGGAAGAAGTGATACACGATGGCGACTCGAAGGCGCCGCTTTCCGCTCTGCTCTCGGCCCGCGGAAGGGAGCGAATACCGCGTGCGAATCTCGGGGCTACGCAAATTCACGGAGTACCCCCTCTCGAATACATGCTTCCGCAATTTCATTGATCACGTTGCGCCCGAATTGATCCGGACTGTGTTCCGCCGCGAATGCCGCTAGACTCGCCGAACCTCGCATGGCGCGCACGAGAGCCTCCAGTTTCTCCCAGTCGAAACGAGGCGCCGGAGCCCCTGCATGGGCAATATCGTCCCAGCGCAAACCGAGCGATCGATTCGCCCGGTAATGCTCGATCAGGCCGTAGTTGGCGGTGATGACGGGCAGCCCGGCCTGCGCGGACTGAATCAGCACACCGCTCATTCCGCTGAAGTTTTCGTAGCAGATCCACATGACGTCCGCCGCCGCGAATACCTGCCCTTCCTCGATCTCGGAGCAAAACCGGTCGAGGACGATCACCTGAGCGCGCCGCTCGCCCGCTGTCTGCATGAACTGCTGAACGATCCGCGCCGCGCCGGAATCCTGCAAGCCCGCCAGCACGAGCCGAAAATGCTTCGGAAGGTCCGAGGCGGAAAATAGGCTCATCAAACGCGAAAGACCTTTCCTGGGACTAAGGGAGCCGTATGCGGCAACGACGAAGTGATCGTCGTCCAGACCCAACGCCTGCCTCCCTTCGCGACGCCCGGACGGCCGATGAATGGACGACGCATCGGGTACGTATCGGACTTTCTGCGCGAGGGCTGGCATCCTCTGCTCGACATACTGCGGAAGCGGTTCGTCGATCGTCGTCGCGAGCGAAAGCGTTCGCAGACGAAGCAAGCGCTGGAACAGCATTCTGCTCAGGACGTCCTGCTTGCCGCTCGGCCCGGCGATGCCGCACTCGTGATGATGAAACTTCGCGCTAAGAATCATGCCGCCGAAAGACGTGCCACCGAACGGTGACCCCGACAGTCCGGCGATCTTGTCGATGTAGTTGAGGTAGGGAACGTAGATGAAATCGGCCGTCGCTGCCTTTTTAAATTCGAGGTAGCCCTGTTCGAACGCACGCAGATAAGCGCGCTGCCCGAAAAGGAACTTGAGCTTCCCGCTGCCCGTGCCCTGCACGCGCTCAGGCATCGTTACAACGTTCAGCTGATCGCCCAGCGCGGATTTCACCGCACAATACGCGGCATGCTGACGCGCGGACTCCGTCGTCATCAGCGTCACGTGCCAGCCGCGACTCAACGCCTCTTCGGCGATCAGGCGCACGTACAGCACCATTCGATGTCCCGTCGCTTCGGGTTCGACAATGAGTAGCCTCGTCACATCACCCTCTCTCTAGCGTGGGCATCGATTAGCGTCGGCGAAGTCACTTCACGAAACAACGCGGCGTATCGATTGGCGACATGAGTCATCGAATACGAAAACAAATCGCGCTCGTAGCGCGCGTAACCGGTGGCGCTAGCGCGATCGATCGCCTGTGCAAACGCCGCGTGATTGTCCGGATCGATCATCGAGAAGCCTTCGAAGCGCCGGGCGAACTCGAAGACGGGAATAGCCGACGCCACGATCGGCACACCGCTCGCCAGTGCTTCGATCATCGCCACGCTGTGCGCTTCACGCTCCGACGGCATGACGTACACGTCGGCGGCGGACAGCAGCGAGGCGACATCGGTGCGGCTGCCGAGAAACAGGACTCGTCCTTGCAGCTCGTGATCGGCAACCAACTGCCTGACCTGTGCTTCGTAAGCCGCGTCTTCGGTCAACCCCGCCAGCCAAAGCTCCATCGGCCGGCCTGCACGAACGGCCTCCTTCAGCGCCAAAACGCTGGCCGCCTGATTCTTCACCGGCGTAAGCCTCCCTACCTGAAGCACGACCTGCGTGTTGTCGCTTACGCCAAGCTCCGAACGCAGCCGGCTTCGCGCCTTGGCATCGAAGGCATAGCGGTCGAGATCGGTGCCGTTCGGAATGGTCATGAGCCTGCGCGGCTGTCCACATCGCACGCGATAGTTGCTCGCCGCCGTCTCGGTCACGGTGACGACGGCGGCCGCCAACGGCCCGAGCACACGCTCGCTCCACCTTAGAAGCGTTCCCGCGTAATCGTCGTTGGTGGCCGCGTGCAGCACGGTCACCACCGGCACCGCTGCGGTCAATCGTGTGGCAAGGCGCGCATAAGCCGCCGGAATGACGGAATGCGCGACGACCACATCGGGTTGAAAGGCGCGCAGCGCCGACAACATGTAGCGAACCCGCCCTAAGCGCCCGAGTTTCCTCGCCGGCGCCTCGCACCAGACGCCCTGTTCCTTGAGCTCCGCCCAGACCGGCTCGAAGCGTTCCTCGCAGGGATTCACCCCAAGCACCCCCGTGGCGCCAAAGCGGCTCGCCGCGTGCGCCTGAGCCAGCGCGGCCGCAAGCACTTCGGCTCCCGAATGTCGAGGCGTCAGGACAACATGCAAAATACGCACGGTATCGTTCCTCAAGCCGTTAACGAAAAACCCGCCCGCAATCGCTGCAGCGGCAAGATGAGCGCAGCGGCGCTGACCAGCCCGAGACCGATTGCGTGGTAAGGGATGGATGACAGCAGCTGGTCAAGCACGACGATCATCGCCGTCACGGGCAAGCCCAGCGTGGCGATCGGCAGCAGGTGCCGCACTTGTCCGCGCGCATCCGCCATCACGTCCCAAAGCATCAAGACAGCGCACGAAAACACCGAGACCGCCGCGGCGATCGCCACGCCGATCGCACCCAGCCACGGCACCAGAGCCGCCGACATCGCGAGCAGCACCGCCAATTGCACGACGGTTGCGCGCGTCACGCGGCTTGGCTTGCCGGTGCCGCGCAAGTACGCGGTCAGCAATCCGACCAGCACGCCGGCCGCCATGAGAAAGACGAACACGCGAAAGAACGGCACGGCGCCGTCCCATTGCGCGCCAAGCGCGAGCCGGATGATGTCGCGCGCGGCAACGGCAAGAAACGTCGCGACGACCAGCGCGATCGTGCCCAGGTGACTGAACAAGGCCAGCGCATGACTCACGGCGCGGCCTTTATCGCGGCGCGCGATCTCCGAAAAATTCGGAAACAGGTATTGACTCAGCGCGATGCCGAAGTCGGCCACGCCGAATTGCGCAAGACGGCTCGCGGTCTGGTAAAGCCCGAGTGTCTGCACGCCGAATACCTTGACGGTGATGATGCGGTCCAGTTGATTGACGATCACGGTGAGCAAGCTGCTTGCCCATACCCATCGGCCAAATTCCATGATTTCGCCAAGCGGTTTCGTGTCGAAGTTCAGGCGCGGCCTCGTCTTCAGCACGATGTGGGACGCGACCGCCCTCATGAATTCGGAGAGCGGCAGCGCTGCGAGCACCCAGACGACATCGCGATACACGAGCGCAGCCACGGATGACATGACGAAGTCGGCCATGACAAACGTCGTCGTCAACAGCCCGACCGTGCGGAAGCGCCGCTCGCGCTGCGCGATCACGACCCGCACGCTCACCAGGCATCGCGCGAGCGGCACCAGTGCGACCATCTGCAAGACGGTGGTGCCCTCCGGAATATTGATCAGCCTCGCAATCCACCCAGATGCCGCAAACAGCACGGCGCTGAGCAAGACGCCGCGCACCGCGGTCGCGGTCCATAGTGCGTCGAGGCTCTTTGGATCGAGCAATTCCCGCCGCTGAATCAAGGCATGGCTCATGCCCATTTCGGTCAGCGACTCCGCAATCGAGAGCGCCATCAGGCAAGCCGCGATCAACCCGATCGAATGCGGACCCAGCAAGCGCGCGAGCAAAAAGAACTTGAACGCCACCAGCAAGCGCGACACCGCCTGCTGCGCGAAGACCCAAGTCGCACTGCTTTCGTCTAGTCGAATCATTAGCGTTTGGCCTTCGAATGTGACTAGGCCCGTTCGAGGACTGGCTCTTCAAAGCGGCCCAGAAAGTCCTGGTAGGTCGCTCTCAAACCTTCCTCCAAGCCGATCTGAGCACGCCAGCCAAGCTCGCCCAGCTTGTTGACGTCCAAGCGCTTTTGCGGCGTGCCGTCCGGCTTGCTGGTGTCGAACACGATGCGGCCGTCGAAACCGACCGCTCGCATCGTCGCGCGCGCCAGCTCCTCGATCGTGACGTCCTCTCCGCAACCAACGTTGAACAAGCCGGATTCGATACCGCGCTCGAGCACGAACACCGCGGCATCGGCCATGTCATCGACGTGCAGGAATTCGCGGCGGACACGCCCGGTGCCCCAAACTTCGAAGCTGCCGGCTCCGCTCTGCTTCGCTTCATGCGCCTTGCGCAGCAGCGCCGGCAGAACGTGACTCGTCTTCAAGTCGTAGTTGTCGTTCGGTCCGTAAAGATTCGTCGGCATCAGCGAGACATAGCGCGTGCCGTGTTGACGGTTGAACGCCTCGCACAGCTTGATGCCGGCAATCTTGGCAATGGCGTAGGCTTCATTCGTCCTTTCAAGCGGGCCGGTCAGCAGATAGTCCTCCTTGATCGGCTGAGGACAATCGCGCGGATAGATGCACGACGAGCCGAGAAACACGAGCCTATCGACGCCCGCCCGATAGGCCGCTTGGATCACATTGGTTTCAATGGCCAGGTTCTGGTAGAGGAAATCTGCCGGATAGGTGTCGTTGGCAAGAATGCCGCCGACTTTAGCGGCCGCAAGCAGCACGACGTCGATTGCCTCTTCGCGGAAGAACGCTTCCACGGCGGTCTGGTGGGTCAGATCCAATTCGGCGCGGCCGCGCGTCACGACGTTGTCATAGCCGCGCGCGGCAAGCGTGCGCACCAGCGCCGAGCCGGCCATGCCCCGGTGTCCCGCCACGAAAATTCGAGCGCTTTTGTCCATGGCGTTCACTCGTTGTATTCGAAGGTCTGGAAACCGGCCAGCGTTACGAGCGCGTCGCGCTTGGCAACCTGGTAATCGGCCCGCACCATTTCCTTGACGAGAGACTCGAACGGCGTCACCGGCGCCCAGCCGAGCTTTTCGTGAGCGCGCGTCGGGTCCCCGAGCAGCGTCTCGACTTCGGTCGGCCGGAAGTAACGCGGGTCCACGCGCACGATTACGCTGCCAGGCTTCAGTTTCGCTTCGGAACCGCTGACGCTCTCGACGATCCCAATCTCGTCGACGCCCTCGCCTTCGAAGCGCACCGTGATGCCCAACTCCGCGGCCGCGTACTGAACGAACTGACGCACGCTGTACTGCACGCCGGTTGCGATCACAAAGTCTTCGGGCTGCTCTTGTTGCAGCATGAGCCACTGCATTTCGACGTAGTCGCGAGCGTGCCCCCAATCGCGCAGGGCGGAGAGGTTGCCGAGATAGAGGCAATCTTGCAGGCCCGCCGCAATGCGGGCGATCGCTCGCGTGATCTTGCGCGTGACGAACGTCTCGCCTCGCACCGGCGATTCGTGATTGAACAGAATGCCGTTGCAGGCGTAGATGCCGTATGCCTCGCGGTAGTTGACCGTGATCCAGTAGGCGTAGAGCTTCGCCACGGCATACGGGCTGCGCGGATAGAAAGGCGTCGTCTCCTTCTGCGGAGTCTCCTGCACGAGCCCGTAGAGTTCCGATGTCGAAGCCTGATAGAACCGCGTCTTCTTTTCGAGGCCCAGAATCCGAATAGCTTCGAGAATGCGCAGCGCGCCGATGCCGTCTGCGTTAGCGGTATATTCCGGCTCCTCGAACGACACGGCAACGTGGCTTTGCGCCGCGAGATTGTAGATCTCGTCCGGCTGCACACGCTGAATGATCCGCACGAGGCTCGTCGAATCGGTCAGGTCGCCGTGATGCAATACGAAGCGGCCGTCCGACGCGTGAGGGTCCTGATACAGATGATCGATCCGGTCCGTATTGAACAAGGACGCGCGCCGTTTGATGCCGTGAACCTCGTAGCCCTTGTTCAACAGCAGCTCGGCCAGATAGGAACCATCCTGACCGGTCACGCCGGTAATCAGGGCGATTTTTCGTTTCATGATTTGATGCTCCTCATAGTCGATGCGCCGCACGCGTTCCTGCGCGATCCTTCAATTCGTCGTAGTTGGCTTTAGGGCTTTTTGGCTTTAGGCCGTTAATCCGAAGCGCTTTCGTAGCCGTAGTAACCGGAGTAGTACGCGCCATAGCCGATACGCCTTTGCGGCACGTCGGTGAACAGCACGCCCTTGAGCGTCACGCCGCCATTGCGCAAACGCGTGCTGGTTTCCACGATCTCCGCCATCGGATGGCGGCCGTGACGCACCACCAGCAACGTTGCGCCCGCGTGCTTGCCGATCAGCGCCGAATCGGTCACGGCCAGGACAGGCGGCGTATCGACGATCACGACGTCGTAGCGGCTCGAGAAATCGTCGAGCAGCTTCTTGAAGCGCTCGCTCATCAGCAGCTCGGCTGGATTGGGCGGCAGCGAGCCGCGCGGCAGCACGTCGACATCCGGCAAGGCATCGCGCATCACGGCGGCGTCGCTGTCGAGTCCGGCGATCACGTCCGAAAGACCCGGTTGCCTCGTCAAGCCGAAATAGCCGTGCACGTCGCCGCGCCGCATGTCGCCGTCGATCAGCAAGACGCGTTTTCCGCCACTGGCGAGCACCGCCGCCAGATTCACCGACATGAACGATTTCCCGACCTCCGGCTTGGGCCCGGTGATCACGACCACGTTATTGGCGGTATCGAGCAAGCCGAACTGCAACGCGGTGCGCAAGCTGCGAATCCCTTCGATCGCCACGTCGTGCGACGCCACCGATGCCAGCACGTGCTGCCCGCCGCTGCCGCGCCGCACGTTCTGCTGGAGGCGCACTTGCGTCTCGCTGTGCGGCACCGTCGCGTACACCGGCAAGCCCAGCGCCTGCTCGATTTCCTCGCTATGCTCGACTCCACCGAAGAGTGCGCGCTTGACGAACGCCGCCGCGGTGCCCGCGATCAAGCCCAAGACAAGCGCCAACGCGATGACGAGCGGACGCTTGGGCCTGACCGGCGTATCTTCGGCAACCGCGAAGTCGACCACGCGGACATTGCCGACTTCGCCCGCCTTCACGATGCGCAGCTGTTGAGCGCTGTCGAGCAGGTTCGTATAGAGCTCGGTGTCGACCCGAACGTCGCGCAACAAGCGCAGCGCGGATTGCTCGGTATCCGGCAACGCCGATACGCGCTGATTCAGCTGATCCTGCTGCGCCTGCAATGCGGCGATCTGCGAGTTCAGCGCCGTCACCGCCGGGTGGGTGGCGGCAAAGCGTTGCGTCATTTCGATCCGCTGCTGCTCCAATTCGACTTGCTTCGCTTTGCCGTCGACGATCTGCTGCAACAGCAAGCGGCTTTCCTCGCTCAAGTCGACGGTGCCCTTGTGGTTCCGGAATGCGTTATAGCGATCCTCGGCTTGATCGAGCTGGGCGCGCAGCTGCGGCAGCTGCTGATCGAGGAACGCGAGCGTATGCTCGGCTTCCGCCGACTTGCGATCGATGTTCTGCTGAACATAGGCAGAGGCGATCGTGTTGATGATCTCCGCCGTGCGCTTGCTATCCGCGCCGTCGAGCGAAACGCCGATCACACCCGATTGCTTGGTCTTTTCCGCAATGACGAGCGCATCCTGCAGCTCCGAAATCGTCGCGAGCGTCGACGCCCGCTTCAGAATGAATTGCGTATCGGGCCGCGCTCTCAAGCGTGCGACGAGCACGCGGACGGCAGCGCCTTGCGAGTCGACGCCCTGAGCCGTTTCGCCTGCCTTTCCATGCAGGACGACATTGCCCTCCGGGTCGAGCAGATCGAAGCTATCGCCTTCGCGCACTATCAGCGTGTACTTGGCGTCGTATCTGACCTTGGGCACATCGAACTGCGTCACCTCGATGCGTTCCCCGCCCCACGCAAAGCGCGCCATGCCCAACAGCGGCGAAGCGAGCGTATCGCTGCCGGCGCGACGCGCCAGCATGGGGCCGATGATCGGGAAATAGCGCGGCTGGGCGCTGATATCGAGGTGCAGCGTCTGCACCGTCTGCCCCACGACGAGCCTTGAGCGGATCAGTTCGATTTCGGCGTCGGCGGTCTGCTTCGTGTCGAAGATCGAGGCCAATTCGCCTAGCGCGTCTTTGGTCGAGTTGGCGTTGTCTTCCACTTGGATCATGGCGTCCGCGCGATAAACGGGCTTCGCGACAAACGCGTAGAGGATGCCGAGCAGAAGCACCGTCGACGCCACGACGGCGATCAGCTTCCAGCTTTCGACGACGACCGACAAATAGTCGGACAGGTGAATCTCGTCGCCGGTCGACGAATCGATGAATCGAGGTTGATTGATGGATGCCATGCGATTAGTGAGTCAGTCGGACCAATGCTTCAAACCAGCGCGCCAAGCTGTGCTCGATCTGCGCCAAGGCGATTTCGAACGCTTCACGTCCTTTGCGGTACGGGTCGTCTATGTCGATGCGCTCGTACTGGCCGATGCGATAGACCTTGCCCTTGGCGAACGGATAGCTCTTTTCGATCCTTTGGCATTGCGCTCGCGTCATCGCGAGCACCAATTGCGCCGCGCGCATTTGATGAAGGTTCAAGTTCGCGGCGACATGCCCGCCGATGTCGATTTCGCGCTCTGCCATCAATTCCACGGCGATCGGGTCGGCGCGGCGTCCGGCAAGCGCGGCCCATCCGGCCGACATCACGCGCACGCCCGGCAGCCGACGCGCCAACAACGCTTGCGCCATCGGGCTGCGGCAGATGTTGCCCTCGCACACTACGAGAATGCTGTCGATCATTTCGTTAGCACCGCCCCGGTCAGACCCGCGTTGATCGCCGGCAGCAACAAGCTCAGCACGCGGCTGATCCGAACGAGACCGTTGCCGTCCACGTACACAACGTCCTTCGGCTGCAGCTCGAATTGATTCGCGAGCACCATCGAAACGGGCGAATGTGCGTTGAGGTGGAACACTTGCGGCGTCGTGCCGAGCGCGCCGCGAACCACGTAGACCTGCGCGGCGTCGGCCGTGCTGGTGTTCAAACTCCCCGCTTGCGAAATGGCGTCGCTCAGCGTGAGCTTGCCGTCCTTCATCGGAATTGCCGTGACGGGCTTGTTGACCTCGCCCATCACATAGACGCCGTTGTCGTCGCGGGACACGACGCGCAGCAAGTCGCCATTTCTCAGCAAGATGCTGGACGGGCTCACGTTGCGATCGAGCATGCTCGGCAGATTCAGCTTGTAGGACACGCCGTCGCGCACGAGCACGAGACGGCTTTGGTCCGCCGTCGGACTGAATCCGCCTGCGCGATTGACCGCCTCATAGAGCGTCATCGGCACGTCGTTGATCGGCACGGCGCCGGGCGTATGCACCTCGCCGTCGACATAGACCTGCTTCGCGCGGAACGACGCGACACGCACCGTGACCTGGGGGTCCTTGTAGACCCCGTTCGACAACGCTGCGGAAATCTTTTGCTGAGCCTGCTCAATGCGCAAGCCGCCAACATGAATGCTGCCGGCGTAAGGCACCTGTACATCCCCGTTGTCGTCGATCAAGAACCCTTGCGCGGGATCGTAGGGACGGCTGTTCGTCTGCGGCTGAGCGCCGAGCGCCGCCACCAATTCGGGGTGGTCCCACACCGTGATTTGCAGGACGTCGCCGGCGCCGAGCGTATAGGGGCTTGCCTTGGCGATCAGCCCTTGAATCTGATTGGCGTTCGCTTGTTCCTGCGCATCGCGCATTTGCCTGATCAACGCGGCGTTGATATCGGCCACCGGAATCTGCAACTCGGCCGGCGGCGTATCCTTGTCTCCGCTCGTGACGGGCAGCGTGGCAGGTGTGGCCATCCGCATCCCGGGCGCGATCGCGCACGCCGAAAGCATCACGCTTGCCAAGGCGCCCATCACGAAACCGCTACAGCGACAACCCAAAGTCCGCTTATTCTCGAAAAGCCTTTCGTACAGCAACCCCATTGGTTATTCCCCCATATTGCAATTTCGCTGCTTTAACCGCCGCAGCGATTTCTGTTACATCGCGTCAGCTTCAATAAGCGTTACGGTGTATGAAGCCTTTAGCGATCGTCGCCATCACAATCCGCATATCCAGCGCAAACGACCAATTCCTCAAGTAATAAAGGTCGTACTCGACGCGCCCTTGCATCTTCTCGAGCCGATCAGTCTCGCCTCGATAGCCGTTCACCTGCGCCCACCCCGTGATGCCAGGCTTGATCCGATAGCGATGGATATAACCGCTCACGATCTTCTGATAGAGCTCGTCATGCTCGATCGCATGCGGGCGCGGTCCGACCACCGACATCTCGCCGCGCAGCACGTTGAAGAATTGCGGCAGCTCGTCGAGACTCGTGCGCCGCAGGAACGCGCCGACACGCGTAATGCGGACATCGTTGCGAGTGGCCTGCTTGACGACGCCTTTCTCTTCGCTATGCAGGCGCATCGTGCGGAACTTGTAGATCTTGAACACGCGTCCATCCGCGCCTTTGCGCTTTTGCGTGAAGAGCACCGGGCCGCGCGACGAGCACTTGACGGCAAGCGCAATCGCAATCAGCAGCGGCGTCAGCAACATCAACGCGACTGCGGCAAATACGCGGTCGAACGTTTCTTTCTTCAGCATCGCGTGATGCGGCAACGGCGATGCGGCCAAGTTGATCGCGGGTACGCCGATCAGATCCGTCATGCTGCTGTCGAAGAGCGCCACGCTGCTGACGTCCGGCATGTAGCGGATATTCACGAGGTCGTCTCGAAACTCGTCGACCACGCGCAAGATCGTGCTTTCTTCCGAAAGCGGCAACGTCAGCCAAAGCTCCTGCATGCCTTCAGCGCGTACGTGCGCGCCGAACGCGCCAAGGTCGTCGAACACCGGCACGTCCTTCTTCGCGACGCAAGCCTCAGGGCGCACGTTGAAAATCGCGCAGGCACGAAAACCGCTCGCCGGCGAGGCGTCGAGCTTGTGCATGACGAGCGCCGAATGCGCACCGCAGCCAACGATCGCGACCTTGCGCAAATTCAAGCCCGCGTAGCGAATGCGAGCCAGAACCGTATGCGCGGTCAGCCTCGACACGATCAGCGCGCCGCCGGTCGTGCCGGTCCAATACGCGAACCACAGCCGCGAAATCAGGTCGGTCCGGTGCAGCGCGAACATCAGCGCCAAGCCGCACCCCTGGACCACGAGCCAGGCCAGCGAAATTTGCCCGGTCAGCCGGAGCTTCGAACGGCCTCGCCACGACTGGTAGACGCCGAACGCCGGAAACAGCACGAGCGCGAACGCGGCGGCAAACGCAATGAACGCCGCATCGAAATGGCTTTCGGTCAGGTCCTCGAAGCGAACCTGGGACGCCGCCACCGCGCCGCCGACCACCAAGACGACGTCCAGGACGCGCGTCATCAACCCTCGAGGTCCGTGCATTTTTCCGTTGTCCTTTGACAAGGTTGGAAACGTGTGCCGCAACGTTCGTGCGTCACGCGCGCCCGTAGGTATCGTCAAAACGCACGATGTCGTCTTCACCCAGATACGAGCCTGACTGCACTTCGATGATCTCGAGCGGCACCTTGCCGGGGTTCTCGAGCCGGTGCTGAATGCCCAGGGGAATGAACGTGGATTCGTTTTCGCTCAGCAGGAACTGCTCTTCGCCGCGAACGACGAGCGCGGTGCCGCGCACGACGATCCAATGCTCCGCACGGTGGTGATGCAACTGCAGCGAGAGACGCGCACCTGGCTGAACCACGATGCGCTTTACCTGAAAGCGCTCGCCCTGATCGATCGAGTCGTAGTAGCCCCAGGGGCGCCGTACCTTGCGATGCGCGTTCGCTTCCGGTCCGTGGCCTGCCTTGATGCGCTCGACCACGCCCTTCACGTCCTGCACGCGCGAACGGTCGACGACGAGCACCGCATCATCTGTCTCGACCACCACGACGTTGGTCACGCCAACGCACGCAACCAGGCGTCCCTCGGAATGCGCAAGGCTTGCCGTCGACCCTTCGAACACGACGCGGCCGCGCGCCACGTTGCCGTCGGCGTCCTTGTCGAGCGCGTCCCACACGGCGTCCCATGACCCGAGATCCGACCAGCCCGCTTCGAGCGGCACAACCACACCTTGCGCGGGCGCCGCGTTCGAGCCGAGGTGTTCCATCACCGCGTAGTCGATCGAGTCGGACGGCGAGCGCTCGAAGTCCTCGAGCGCCGGACGGAAGAAGGGACCGTCACCCTGGCCGTTCGCAAACGCGGCGACGCACGCCTCGTGCATCTGCGGCTGAAGCCGCTCGAGCGTGTCCAGCCAGATGCTCGCCCGCACGACAAAAATGCCGCTGTTCCACCAGTACTCGCCCGATTCGACGTATTGCGCCGCCAGCTCTTCGGCGGGCTTCTCGACGAAGCGCTCGATGCAGTGCGCTCCGCCGTCCAGCGCCGCGCCAAGCCGGATATAACCGAAACCCGTATCGGGACGCGCAGGCGGCACCCCGAGCGTCACGACCGCACCTCGTTCGGCGTGGTCCGCCGCGCGTTCGATCGCACGCTGGAATGCGGGCGTATCCGAAATTGCGTGGTCGGCGGGCATCGCCACCACAATCGCATCGCCGCTGCTCGCGCACGCCGCCAACGCCGCCAGCGTCAATGCCGGCGCCGTACCGCGCCGCGCGGGCTCGGCGATGATGCGGGCCTGCGCGCCGCTCGCCTGAAGCTGCTCGGCGGTCACGAAACGATGGTCGTCGCCGCAGACCACAATCGGCGCGGCCACGACATCACGTGCGCCCGAGAAATCGCGCATACGCTGCACCGTCGATTGCAGCAGCGATGCCGGGCCGACGATCCCGATCAACTGCTTCGGAAACTGTTCGCGTGACATCGGCCACAAGCGGCTTCCGGAGCCGCCGGCAAGCACGACCGGCGCGATGCGCAATGCCGCGTCCGCATGCCCGTCAGCGCGTGTCTGAACATTCTCGATCTCTTGGCTCAATTTCTGTACTCCTATGCATGCTGTTATCGCGACCGCGCGAAGCACTCGCGCGGCCGTCCGGCGACCAGCGCGCTGATTCGCGTGCGGTGCGGCGACGCTTTGGAGTCCGCCTCGTCACGCGTTCGTGCGAGGCGAATCGGAATTTCCGCAAGTCACGAAAGCGCCTTATTTCAAGCGCTTGCATCACTTGCCGCAAACAGTTCTGTCAGGCTGGAAGCGTACGGGAACGTGAATGTCAAATTCCGTCACGCTCGTGATCGATTCCGCCAAGTTGTTGCAACCGCACATGAGCGGCGGCGCAAGGCGGCGTCGAGTGCTGGCTGCAAACGGCAAGAGCCGCACGCTGTACTACGCGTGCGGCTCTGATTCACGTGGCCGTTTTGGACAAGAGGCGGCGATCCGCGCTGAACGACTCGGGCGCGACGTGCGCGCAATACGTCCCTCAGCGCTGTTCGTTGACTCGCGACACGAGCTGCGTCGGGCTGACGAATTGCAGCGCGATCAGCACCCAGATCAGCGTGATCGCCATATAGATCATCGCCATCGCGTCAATCGATTGCGGGGCGCGCACGCCGGTCGAAAATGCGGCGTAGTACAGCGCGACCACGAGCGTCTGCGTGGTCGGCCCGGCGGTAAAGAAGGTCAGTTCGAACAAGCCGATCGTGCGCACGAGCACGAGCAAGCCCGCCGCGAGCATGCCGGGCACGAGCAGCGGCAGCAGCACATGAATGAAATAGCGGAATGTATTCGCGCCAAAAATGCGCGCGGCCGATTCGAGATTCGGGTCGATCTGCTCGATGAACGGCGTCATCACGAGAACCACGAACGGCAGCGCGGGCACCAGGTTCGCGAGAATCACGCCGGGCAGCGTGCCTGCGAGACCGAACTTGTACATCGCCGTCGCCATGGGAATGCCGTAGGTGACCGGCGGCACCATCAAAGGCAGCAGAAATACGAGCATCGCAAGCCGCTTGCCGGGAAACCGGACGCGCGCAAGCGCATAAGCAGCCGGCACACCGAGCACGATCGATAGCACCACGACCGCGCCCACCACTTCGAGCGTCACCCAGAGCACGCTCGCGAGCTGGAAGTCGCTCCATGCCTGCCCGTACCAGTGCAGCGTGAAGCCCTCGGGCAGCGGCGTGCCGAACCAGCGCGTGGCGACGGAATTGACCGCGACCGTCGCGATCAACATCAGAATGTTCAGCAGGAAGAACACCACCGCGGCCCAGACCAGCGTCTTCCACGCTCGGTCGATGAGGCCGTCGATCGCCATCAGCCCTTCCCTCCGCTCACCGGACCCGCGTAGAAGAAGCGCCGCGCGCCGAGCATCGCCACGACGACGAGCAACTGCACGAAGCCCATCACGATCGCGATCGTCGAGGCCAGCGAGTAGTCGTAGCTCTCGAACGCGGCCTCGGACGCCGCAATCGACATCACGCGCGTCGGCCCCGCCGGCGCACCGAGCAGCACCGCCGACGGAAACACCGAGAAGGCCTGCACGAACGACAAGCATGCGGCCATCGTCAGCCCCGGCACCAGGAGCGGCAAATAGATCTGCCGGAACTGCTGCCACGGGCTCGCACCCAACGTCGCCGCGGCGCGCGCGAGCGTCGGATCGATACCGGTCACATACGAGAGCATGAGCAAGAACGCGAACGGAAAACCCGATACGACGAGCGAGATCAACACGCCCCAATAGTTGTGCGTGAGCCGCACCTCGTCGGACACCAGATGCAGTCCCGTCACCGCTTGCGAAAACCAGCCGTTCGGGCCGAAGTACGTGAGCATGCCGTCCGCGATCAGCACGGTGCCGAGCGTGACCGGAATCACGAGCAGCGTGGTCACGAGCTTCTGATACGGCGACTTGCGCCGGAGCGCGAACGCGACCGGCACCGATGCGCCGACGTTGATGAGCGTCGCGGGCACCGCGAGCTTCAAGGTGACGAAGATCGTCGGCCACATCGACGTATCAGTAAAGAACGTGACGTAGTTCGCGAGCGCGCCACCGCCGTTCATCGGCTGAAACGACAACATCAATCCGTATGCGAACGGATAGATGAAGAGCGCAACGATGAACGCGAGCGCCGGTGCGACGAGCCAGCCTTTCGCGTCGCGCCGCGAGCGAGATACGGGCAGCGTGCTCATCGTTGCGCTTCCGTCTCGTAGACCAGCACACGCGACGGTGCGATTCTCAGCGTCACACACTCGCCTTCGCTGAATTCCCCCGGCATGCGCGCCCACAGCTTGCCGAACGGCGCATTCGCGAGCACGAGCGAATCGCGCCCGCCATATTCGACGGTTTCGATTTGCACGTCGAACGCGTTTTCGTCGCCGGTCGCGGCGAGTTCAAAGTCGTCGGGCCGCATCGCCAGCGCGACCGCCTTGCGATCGTAGCCGGCCATCGCCACGCCGGCGAGCCGCACGCCCTGTGCCGACATCGTGACGTATTCCCCGAGCGTCCCATCGAGCGTGAACGGCACCACGTTGCGATAGCCCATGAAGCGCGCGACATGCAGGTTCGTTGGTCGACCGTATACCGCCTGCGGTATACCAACCTGCTGCACGATGCCCTCCTTCATGACGACGATGCGGTCCGCCATCGAAAGCGCCTCGTCCTGGTCGTGCGTCACATAAATCGTCGCGCGCTCGAGGCTCGTGTGAATGCGCCGGATCTCGGCGCGCATTTCGATGCGCAGCTTCGTGTCGAGATTCGACAGCGGTTCGTCCATGAGCACGAGCGGCGGCTCGATGACGATCGCGCGCGCGATCGCGACACGCTGCTGCTGCCCGCCGGACAACTGCCCCGGCAGCTTGTTGTCATGTCCGACGAGCTGCACGAGTTGCAGCGCTTCACGCGCGCGCCGATGCGCTTCCGCCTTCGGCACGCCGCGCATCTTGAGGCCGAAGCCGACGTTGTTCAGCACCGACATATGCGGGAACAGCGCGTAGTTCTGGAACACCATGCCGAAGCCGCGCTTCTCGGGCGGCAGCACGTCGATGCGTTCGTCGTCGAGCCAGATGCCGCCTGCCGTGAGCGGCTGCAATCCGGCGATGCAATTGAGCGCCGTCGATTTGCCGCAGCCGGACGGCCCCAGCAGCGCGATGAACTCGCCGCGCCCGATTTCCAGATCGAGATTGGAGAGCGCGGCGACCGGCTCGCCTTCCGCATTCGTGAAGCTGCGGCATACCGAGTCGAGCCGCAACCGCTCGAAGGAATGCTTCATGATGGTGATGGCCCTACTTCGTCTTCTGCGCGCCGATTTCGCGGTCCCATTTCTGAAATGCGGCGACCATCGCCTGCGCGGAAAGCGGTACCTGATGCGGACGATCGGCGATCCACTTGTCGTACTCCGGACGGCCGTACTTCTTGATCACGTCCTGGCTATGCGCGGAGGCCTGGGCCAGCGTGACGTCCTTCACAGCCGGCCCCGGATAGAAGTAGCCGTCGTCGTAAGTCAACGCCTGCTGCGCGGGCTCGAGCATGAAGTTCATCAGCTTGAGGAGTACCGCAACCTTGTCCTTCGGCACGCCCTTCGGAATCACCATGTAGTGCGCGTCGTTCACCCACGTCATGTTGTCGAACGCCTGCACCTTGAAGTCGGCCGGCACGATGCCGAGCGCGCGCGGATTGAGGTCCCAGCCCGTCACCGTCACGGTCATGTCGCGCGTGCCCTCGCCCAGCTCCTTCATCACCGCCGAGGTGCCGCCCGGGTAGTACGGGATGCACTCGTTCAACGCCTTGAGGAACGCCCAGGTCTTGTCCCAGCCGTTGATCGGGTCCTGTGGGTTCTTGTCGCCGAGCACGTAAGGCAGGCCCATCAGGAACGTGCGGCCCGGGCCGGAATTCGCCGGACGCGCATAGATCAGCTTGTTCGGATGCGCCTTGCACCATTGCAGCAGTTGCTCGGGCGTCTTTGGCGGATCGCTGACTTTGGCGGGGTTGTACTCGATCAGCGGACCGGCCGGCATATACGCGACCTCGATCCCGTAGCCCTGCGCCAGGTCCTGCATCTTGCGCGGACCGGGCGCGTATTTGTCGAGCAGGCCCGGAAACGCGCCGGCGTTATCGGGCAAGAGCTTGAGCCACAGGTTCTGTTCGATGCCGGCCGCGAGCGCGTCGGTGCCGGTCAGGACGAGATCGATATCGGAGCGCCCGGCCGCCTGCATCGCCTTGATCTTGCCCGGCAATTGCGGCGCTGGCGCATTGGTATACGTAATGTTGGAGACAAGATTCGGATACTTCGCCTTGAACGCCTCGAAGCCCTTTTGCGTGAGCTGCAGATTGCCCGCGACGTCGACGATGTTCAGTGTGACCGGGTCGGCGTGGGCGGCAACGCTGCCGAGCACCGCAACGAAGACGGCGCCGAGGGCCGCCAGCTTGACTGACAACCTGCCTGGAAAAGACATTTCGTCTCCTCACTTCTCGTGATGGAAATCTTCTTGGATTTATTGCCTTCGTCTCACTCGCCTGCTTCTTGTTCAACAATCGGGAAACCGTTCATGTTGCCTGGAGGTCGAGCGGGCGACGGCCCTCAAGGTAGCACCGCCGATTCCATGTCGTCAAACAACATCCAACCATCTGCGCAACTCCCCCTTACAACTTCTGCGGTCCGGCCCGCTCAGGACCCAAACATCCGCTCGACCGCCCGTTCGAGATGCTGGCGCATCGCATGCGCGGCTGCTTGCGGATCGCGTTGGCGGATCGCCTCCAGCACCGCGAGATGCTCCTGTTGCACGAGCCGCTGGCGCTCGACGGATTTCACCAGCGACAAATTGCGCGAAAGGTTCATGCTGAACACGACCTGCTCCTGAATGAACGAGATCGCCGTGATGAAGAACTGGTTCTTCGACGCGCGCGCAATGGCCAGATGAAACGCGAAATCGTCCTTCGCGCCGATGCCTTCGGTTTCGACCACCGTCTGCAGGTTGTCCCATTCATGCTGGATCGCGGCGATGTCGTCGTCGTCGGCCTTCTCGGCCGCGAGCGCCGCGGCGCCCGATTCGGTCACCACGCGGTATTCGTAGCAGCGTTTGATGTCCGACAGGCTTTCGAGCGGCGCGAAGCGCTTCACGTTCGGGTCCGGGCGGCGCACGACCGTCGTGCCCGAGCCGTGGCGCGTCGCGATGATGCCGTCGGCGCGCAGTTGCGCGAGCGCCTCGCGCACGGTCGGGCGCGAGGTGGCGAAGCGCTCGGCGAGCGCATGCTCGGTCGGCAGGCGATCCCCTTCCTTGTATTCGCCGTCGATGATGCGGTTCAGGATGTCGCTGTAGATGCGCCCCGGCATGCCGGGCGATTTGCGTTCGGTCGTTATCACGGGGAGACGCCCACTTGTCACGGTAGTACTGGATTGTAAGGCAAACAACGACATTATCAGCAACATCTCGGTTAACAACTTTCGCGGCGGCGTGTCAGGATTTCCTGACCTCAATTGCAGAATGCCCCTCAACCGATTTCCGCGTTTCCCGACGGCATTCGTATACCAGCGCGCCTACCATGGAATGCAACCCTGAACGGACCGCGCCTCGGCACGGTCCGTCGGGATTGGCCCATTCGGGTACGGTCACTCTTGATCCGCGGTCGCCCCCATGACTCTCCATCCGTCCGAGCGCGAACAGGCTCTCGAACACATCAACGGCATCTGCCTGCGTCTGTTCGATAGCTGGTGCGAATCCAGAAGCGTGACGCCGCTGGTTTACCTGATGCATTGCTGGCCGCTGCTCGACAGCGACTCGGCGTCGATTAAGCGGCTCGTCGAAACGCTGTCCGAATTGAAGAAATTCCACCCTGAAACGCTGGATCAAGGGCTGGCGCCGGCGCTTGCCGAACTGGTCGACCGAGCGAACGAGGTCCTCGTCTATTTGCCCGAGCGCACGCGGCGCACCGCGAACGCCTGAACAGGTGAACGGATTGGGGCCTAGCGCAAAGAGGCCGGATCGAACCACAGTTCCTTGCGCTCGCGCGGCACCCAAGCCGGCAGATAGGGGTTTTGAAGTTCGATGATGGTCCGATGGGGCAGATCGAGGTCCGACAACTGGCCGGCGAAGTGCCGGTTGAAAAACGCCTGGAAGCTGCCGTTTTTTTGCATCAGTTCGAGCCCGTCACGGATTCGCGCGGCGAGACGAGGCTGCGATTTGCTGACATAGAAGAACTGCGCGAACGGGTACTTGATCAGGAGATGCCGGTCGATCGCCAGATTCGGATAACGGGGCCCGTAAGCCCGCTCTTCCTCCGGTGCCTCGAGAACGCCGCGGGGGAAGAGATCAAAACGGCCATGAAGAAGCATCAGAAAAAGCGAGTCGTAGGTTTCGGCAGTCGTGACGGGGACGCGGTTGTACTGATACACGCGCACGTCGCCCCAATTGCTGCCTTGGCCGACGGAAAGCGACCGTAGCTGCTCGAGCGTCGTCACGGTGTCGATCTTCGCCTGGCTGTGCCTGTCGATCAGCGCGACGCGATAGCCGAGCAAGCCGCGGTCGATCGGAAAGGGAATCGGAATCATCCCTTCGTCGAAGTCTTCATGGCCGGCGTCGCTGATCATGATGTTGATGCGATCCCCCTTTAGCGCTTCGGTGTGCGAGCGCGCGATCGAAATCGGATCGGTATAGGGGATCTCGACGTAGGGGCCGTAAGTTGGCGTGGTGACTTTCAGCACCTCCGTCAGCAGCTCGAAGGGATACGCGTAGCGAACGCGGTATTCCTCGGATTTCAGCGGACGCACCACGTCGGCCGCGAACACCGATGAACTCAGGAGAGACCAGAACAACAGTCCGCAAAGCATTTTGCGCATGATAGTCGGCTTGCAGGTGGCACATAATGGCAAAAATAACCCGGACACTCGCGGGAAGATATGACGCTCAATACGTTCGGCGTGCTGTGGAATCCGGTCCAGCGCTCGCGCCATAGCGTGCTGCTGCGGCTGCTCGCGACCGTGTTGCTGTTCAGCGTCGTCGTCACGCTGCTGCTGACTGCTGTGCAGCTCTACCGCGATTATCACCGCGGCGCGGCGCGGATTGAAAACCAGCTCGTCGATATCGACCGCAGCTATCGCGACAGTCTCAGCGAGGCGCTCTGGCGGCTCGACCGCGACCAGCTGCAGCTCGAGCTCGACGGTATCTTGCGCCTCGCGGACGTCCGCGCAGCAGAGGTACGCGAGGCCGGCTCGGAGACGCCGATGGTGGTCACCGCGGGGCAGCGTGCAACGAGCGCGGCGATCGTCCGCGAGTTTCCGCTCGATTATCGCGTGGCGGGCAAGCTGCAGCAGATCGGCACGCTTCACGTCGAAGCGACGCTCGCCGACTTGTACGCCGGACTCAAGCGCACCGCGTTCGTGATCCTGATGAGCCAGGCCGCGAATACGTTTCTCGTCTCGCTCTTCACGATCTCGATCGTCTACGTGCTCGTCACGCGCCACCTCGCGACGATCGCGCGCTTCGTCGGCCATTACGACTTCCGCCAGCCGCCGCAAACGCTGGCGCTGCAGCGGCCCGCGCACCATCAGCCGGACGAACTCGATCGCGTCGTCACCGCGTTCAACGGCATGGGCTCGCGGCTCTATCGCGCCTATCTCGACGAGCAGGAGGCCGCGGCCGAGCGCGAGGCGCGGCGTCTCGCGGAAGCGGCCAATCGCGCGAAGGGCGAATTCCTGGCGAGCATGAGCCACGAATTGCGCACGCCGTTGAACGGCATCCTCGGTTACGCGCAGATCCTGCGGCGCGACAACACGCTGGGCGAGAAACAGCGTGACGGCATCGAAGTGATTCAAAAAAGCGGCGAGCATCTGCTCGTGCTGATCGAAGACATTCTCGACTTCGCGAAGATCGAAGCGGGCAAGCTGCGGCTGGAGATGTCCGACGTGCCGCTCGCGAGCCTGTTGCCGATGATCCGCGAAATCATCGGCGTGAAGGCGGAGCAAAAGGCGCTCGAATTCGTGTGCGAACTCGCCGACGATGCCCCGCTCGGCGTGCGCGCGGACGAGCGGCGCTTGCGTCAGGTGCTGCTCAATCTGCTCGCGAACGCGGTGAAGTTCACGCAGCGCGGCCGCATCACCCTGCGCGTGACGCGCTCGTCGTTCGGCACGGCGCGCTTCGAGGTTCGCGATACCGGCATCGGCATTGCCGCCGATCAACTCGAGACGATCTTCGAACCGTTCGAGCAGGCGCGCGGCCCCGGGCATCGCGTCGACGGCACCGGCCTCGGCCTCGCGATCAGCCGCCAGCTCGTGCGCGCAATGGGCGGCGAGATTCGCGTCGAGAGCGAAGTGGGCAGCGGCAGCGCGTTCTGGTTCCGGCTGATGCCGGCGCTGAAGGTCTCCACCGGCTCCGCCGAACTACCCGAGCGCACCGTCATCGGCTACGAGGGGCCTCGCGTGAAAGTCTTGATCGTCGACGACGATGCGACCAATCGCAAAGTCGCGCGCGATTTTCTGAACGGGCTCGGCTTCGTCACGACGGAAGCCGTCAACGGTCTCGAAGGTCTCGATCAGGCGCTCGCCGAAAAACCGGCGCTCGTGCTGACCGATATCGTGATGCCCGTGCTCGACGGCCTTGATGCGACACGGCGGCTGCGACGCCTGCCCGGGTTCGACGAAGTGCCGGTCATCGCGGTTTCGGCGAGCCCCTCCGGCGCCGACGAGCAGAAGAGCCTCGAAGCGGGCGCGAACGCGTTCCTCTCCAAGCCGGTCGACTTCGACAAGCTCGTCGCGCAAATGGGCTTGCTGCTGCAATTGGATTGGACGCACGCGCCGCTCGCCGATTCGAACGCGCCGCGTCCCGCAACCGAGCACTACACCGTTCCGGGCGCCGAGATGCAGACGCTGCATCGCCTCGCGCGCCTCGGCAACATGCGCGAAATCCAGCAATGGGCGGACCGCGTCGCGTCGCTCGACGAACGCTATCTTCCGTTCGCCTCGCAATTGCGCGCGCTCGCCAAGGGCTATCAATCGCAAGCGATCCTCCAGCTTGTCGAGCGGCATCTCGATGAGGGGCACACATCATGAACACCGTGGAAGCGATCGCGGTCGACGTGACGACCGAACCGCCGTCGATCCTCATCGTCGACGATACCCCCGCGAACCTCGGCGTCGTGATGGACAGCCTCGCCGACAAGGGCTTTCGCGTGCTGGTCGCACTCGACGGCAACGAAGCGCTCGAGCGCGCGCAGTTCTCGCAGCCCGATTTGATTCTGCTCGACGTGAAGATGCCCGGCATCGACGGCTTCGAAACCTGCCGGCGTCTCAAGGCCGATCCGCGCACGCGCGATATCGCCGTGATCTTCATGACGTCGCTGACCGGCACGGCGCATTTGCTCGAAGGTTTCTCGGCGGGCGGCGTCGACTACATCACGAAGCCCGTGCAAGTCGCCGAGATGATGGCGCGCATCGGCACGCATCTCGCGCTGCGCGCCATGTACAAGCAACTCGTCGCGCAGAACAAGCAACTGCAAAACGAAATCGCCGTGCGCGAGCGAGCCGAGATCGCGCTCTCGCGCGTGCGCGACGAACTCGAAGCACGCGTCGTCAAGCGCACCGAGGAGCTTGCGCGCGCGAACGCCAGCCTCACGCTCGAAATCGACGAACGGCGGCGTGTCGAAGCGAAGCGCGTGGCGAGCGAGGCGCGCTTTCGGACGATCGTCGAGACGAGCCCGGTGCCGTTTTGCATCACGTCGATGCCCTGTGGCGAGCTGCTCTTCAGCAATGAGCCGATGCGGCAGTTGTTCGGTTTCGAAGACACGACGAGCCGCGGCATCAACATGGGCGATTTCTACGTCGATGCGGCGCTGCGCGATCAACTTGTGCAGCACTTGCGCCGCGAAGGCGCGTTTCGCAATTTCGAAGTGCAGTTCAAGCGTCCGAACGGCACGATGTTCTGGGCGACCGTCACGGCGCGCGTCGCGACCTACGACGACGCCCCGGCGATCTACGTCGGCATGAACGACGTCACCGCGCGCCGCGCGCAGGACGAAGCGCTGCGCAAGAGCGCGGCGAGCTTGGCGAACGCGCAGCGGCTCGCGCATCTCGGCGATTGGGGATGGGATGCGCGCTTGGGGATGACGCACTGGTCCGACGAGGTCTACAACATTCTCGGCCTGACTGAAACGCTCGATGAGACGCTCAATGAAGCGCACAAGCCGCGGCCCAGCTATCGCACCTTCGTCTCCGCCGTGCATCCCGACGATCGCAACGCGTTGCGGCAGACGCTGCGCGCGCTCGTTCGCGGCACCCGCGCGGAGGGCATCGATCTTCGCGTCGTCTGCCCAGGCGGCGCGATCCGCATCGTGCGCTTGCAGGCCGAAGCGCTATACGCGCCAGACGAAACACTACGGCCGTCGAAGCTCGTCGGCACGATTCAGGACATTACCGAACGCAAGCGCATCGAACAGGAGCTGATCGAATCGCGCGAGCAGTTGCGCGAACTCTCGAACTACATGGAAGGCATTCGCGAGGAAGAGCGCAAGCGCATCGCGATGGAGATCCATGACGAACTCGGCCAACTATTGACCGCGCTGAAGATGGACGTGGCGCTCATGCGCATGCGTCTGGGCGACGGCGACGCCGAGGCGAAACGCAAATCGGACGACATGCGCGAACTCGTCGAAAAAACGATCTGGATGGTGCGCAACGTGGCGAGCCATCTGCGCCCCGCCGCGCTCAATTTCGGCATCGTGTCGGCGCTCGAATGGCTCGCCGAAGACTTCGGCCGGCGCACGGGCATCGCATGCCGCGTCCGGGTGCGCGGCGGCGAACCGGCGCTGAACGACGCGCATGCGACCGCGGTGTTCCGCATCGTGCAGGCGTCGCTCACCAACGTCGCGCGCCACGCGGGCGCCTCGCGCGTCGACGTGACGCTCGACAACGACGGCGCCTCGCTCGCGCTGCAAATCGGCGACGACGGGTGCGGTTTCGATCCCGACGAAGCGAAGAAGGGGTACTCCTACGGCCTGCTCGGCATGCAGGAGCGCGCGCGGCTCATCGGGGCTTCGCTGCAAATAGACAGTGCGCCAGGCACGGGCACGGTAGTTTCGATCCATATGCCGCTCACAGGCGGCTCTACGACATGATCCATATTCTCATTGCAGACGACCACGCCATCGTTCGCGGCGGCCTCAAACAAATCATCGCCACCACGACCGACATCGTCGTGGCCGGCGAAGCGGCGCACGGCGCCGAAGTGATCGACAAGCTGCGGATCTTGCAAGTCGACATCCTGCTGCTCGACATGACGATGCCGGGCATCAGCGGCATCGGGCTGATCCGGCGCGTGCGCACCGAACAGCCCGCGCTGCCGATACTCGTGCTCAGCATTCACAACGAGGCACAGGTGGTGTCGCGTGCGTTGCGGGCCGGCGCAACGGGCTACGTCACCAAGGACAGCGACCCCGAGATCCTGCTCGCGGCGATCCGCAAGCTCGCGGCAGGCGGACGGTTCATCGATCCGAAACTTGTCGATGCGATCGTGTTCGAAACGCATGCGGGCGAGGCGCCGCCGCACGAGGTGCTGTCGGACCGCGAGTTCCAGGTCTTGCAGATGCTCGCCGCCGGCAAGAGCATCAACGACATCGCCGAATCGTTCGCATTGAGCGCCAAGACCATCAGCACGCACAAAATGCGGCTCATGCAGAAGCTCAATCTCGGCAACAACGCTGAGTTGATTCGCTACGCAATCAAGCACGGGCTCGTCGCGGAATAACGGGCCAGAACGCTGACATTCGCCGTCAGGATTTCCTGACAGCGGATACAAGCTATTCCGAGGGGACATTCCGCCTGCCCCGACTTCGCACTTGGATTGTGCGTGACTACGATGATTCCATGGCCCATTAGGCAGGTTGGAGACGGAGATGGCAGTCGCGGAAAGGTCCTTGCGCATGCTGATCGACAAATGGATCGGCAGCACGGGAGCGACATCGGTGCGCGTATCGCTGATGGTGCATGGGTCAGTCAGGCGAAGACGCTGCGTCTGCATTCACCTCGAACGGCCAGCCGGCATGTTCATGCTATTTTTCTTTCGCCACGACGACGGTTCGTGGCATGTCATTCCGCCCGAGACGACAAGGCCTGCCATGAGCGCCTGCTGACGCTCACCCAGCGAAGGAGAGAGTCCATGTCCGCTCAACTCGCCGATTCATCCGCTCCCTCCAGCGAGCACGAGGCCAATCTGCGCGCGTGGATGAGCGCGTGGTTCGATCATGCTGTGGCCGTGGGGTTTGTCCGGCCACCGTTCGTGCTGAAAGACGAGGCCGCCGCCAAGCTCGAAGGCTATTACAGCGTCGGCCTCACGCCGAGCGAAGGGGCCACGGCCTTTTTCGGCAAGCCGCATTGAGCGGCGCGCATTGATTGGCAAATCAGGCCCTGATCACGCAGCGCGATACGCGCTCGTCGTCAGCACGATCTTGCCGATATGTTGCGACGAATCGATCAGCTCGTGAGCGCTGCGCGCATCTTCGAGCGAGAACGCTTTGAAGACTTGTGGCTTGACCGTCCCCGCTTCGATGAACGGCCACACGTTCTGCTCCAGATCGCGAATGATGCGCGCCTTCTCCGCGTAGCTGCGCGCACGCAGCGTCGAGCCGATATGCGTGAGCTGTTTTTGCATCAGCGGCCAGATGTTCAAGTCCTTCGCAGGACCGGCTAACGCGCTCACCTGGACGATGCGCCCGTGCATCGCTGCGGCCTGATAGTTGCGCGCGACGTAGTCGCCCGCGATGATGTCGAGGATCACGTCGACACCCTTGCCATCGGTGAAGCGCTTCACCTCTTCGACGAAATCCGCCTCGTGGTAGTTGATCGCCAGGTCCGCGCCCAGGCGCAGGCTCGCTTGCAGGTGCGCTTCCGAGCCCACGGTCGTGATGATCTTCGATGCGCCGAACGCCTTGGCGAGCATCGTCGCCGTGGTGCCGATGCCGGATGCGCCGCCGTGAATCAGGACGGTTTCCCCCTTTTGCAACCGGCCGCGCTCGAACAAGTTCAGCCACACCGTCAAGAAGGTCTCGGGCATCGCGGCCGCTTCGACCACGCTCAATCCCTTGGGAATGTGCAACGTGGCATTTTCATTCGCCACGGTGTATTCGGCATACCCGCCGCCCGTAATCAACGCGGACACGATTTCGCCCGGCTGAAAGCGCGTGACGCCGCTGCCGACGGCCACCACCTCGCCCGCCACTTCGAGCCCGGGAATATCGGAGGCCCCGGGAGGCGGCGCGTAGAGACCCTTGCGCTGCAGGACGTCCGGTCCGTTCACGCCTGCGGCGTGGATGCGGATCAACACTTCGTCGGCCCCCGGCTGCGGCACGTTGCGCGTGACTGCCGTGAGCACTTCGGGACCACCGGGTTGACTGATCTCGATTGCCGTCATCGAGGACGGCAGGTTGTAGGTTTGCGACATGGAATCCTCTTACTTAAAGTGACCGTTAAAAGCATCGGCTGATGCATGGACGCAAGTATAGGTTCGCAAGAGGATGAATTTATGCTTCAATTTTCATACTGACTGATGCAGATTTGCATCACCATGCCGAGCTGCAGTGCGACTAACGCGAACTATTGCGGGGCTTCTACGGCGATGACGCGGAACGAGGAAGCATATTTGTCGCCAATCTTTCTCGCCTCTTTGAAGGCCGGCGAATTGTAGGCAGCGATAGCCTTGTCCATGTTTTCGTAGCTGACGATCACATAGCGCGCCTTGGGCGGTGTGCCTTCAATCGTGACGTTTTTCCCTCCAGCAACCACCTTGAAACCGGACCCGCCGTCGCTAAGTGCTTTCGTCGCGAGTGGAAGAAACTCCTTCGCGTAACCCTCTGAGTTTGTTACGTCGACTTCTGCAACGACGTAGGCGATTGGCTTAGCCTGAGCATGAAGTCCTTGGATCGCAGCGCCCCCGATAGCAGCGCCAGCGACGAGTGCGATAGCTACTTTGTAATTCGTTTTCATGAAGCGCTCCCTGTTTGGTGGTCAACCCACCATGATCGTGCAAACATACTGTCTGCAGTCGAGCGCAGAAGAATGTGCGGCCGCCGACGGAAAAAGCTGATCTATCCCATGGCGGCAGCCCTTTCGGTGCTCGCTTGTCGGCAGCCCTGCTGCTTCGCTTAGTTCGCAGGCGCTGCCGTGAGCGGTTCGAGCCCGGTCCTCGCAATCGCCGGCGCCGCCTCCGGCGACGACAGAAACCGGATCAGCGCCTCTGCGCCGGCTGGATTTTTCGCAGAGGTGGCGATGCCCCCGGAGAACACCGTGTAGCTTTGTATTTCCGCGGGCAAACTGCCGACCACCGTCACTCCCTTCACCGGCAACAGTTCCACGACCTGCTGAAGCCCGAGCTCCGCTTCGCCGTTCGCCACAATAATAGCCACCCGCTCGTCCGGAACCATGCGGCTCTTGCTTTTTACAAGCCCATCAATGCCAAGACGCGTAAACAGTTCACTGCCGATATAGACTCCACTCGCACTGTCCGGATAGACGATTGACTTCGCCGCGAGCAGCGTGCGGCGCAATGCATCGGCAGAGCTGATGTCCGGTTTCGGCGCCCCCTCGCGAACCACCATGCCGATTGGCGAGCGCGCAAAGTCCACCTTGCTGTCAGGCGCCACCGTGCCGGCCTTGATCTGATCGTCGAGCGCATAACTGACCACAATTAGCACGTCGGCCCACTCGCCACGCGCAAGCCGCACGGGGAAGGCATTCACGGCCGTGCCCACCGCGGGCCCCCAGATGGTGACCAGTGTATCGCCGGTCGCTTCCTCGAATTGCGGTCCCAGTTCGCGATACGCTGGCGCAAACCAGCCCGAGATCATTACCTTGACTTCGCCTGCCAATGCCGCGCTCTGGCCCAGCAACGCGAGCGTCACGCAGAGCGCGAGTGTGCGAACCCTCAGCTTGTGGATAGTCATGGCTCCGCCTCATCTCAATCGGTCCGGATGAACCCACCTCACGCGATATAAGGGTCCAATGCCTCCCGCGGCACATGCAAGCTCTTGTCTTCCGAAAACGCTTCCTGAAGATAAACTGGCGCGCGGCGGTAGGCTTCTTGGACTGCACTTCTCCTTGCTTCGAAATGGCGGATGACACGACGAAAAATTGTGCGGCCGACGGTGCCGGACGACTAGCCGCTAAAATGCGCTAAGACTCATGAGGGGAGTTCATCAATCACAGGAGGGAATATGTCTGAGCGCGCGACAAAGCTCCACGGTTGCTGGCGGTTGGTTTCCTTTGATACCGAGCTTCAGGATTCAAAGGAGCGCACTCAACCGTGGGGCGCTGACCCCAACGGGTACCTTATTTTCGGCTCTGATGGGCGAATGATGGTCCTGGTTACCGCAAGGGCGCGGGAGCCAGGGAATACAGATGAGAAGCTGGTGGCGCTTTTCCGTACGGCGATGGCCTATACAGGACGCTATCGGATAGAGGCGGATCGGTTCATCACAAAGATTGACTCATCTTGGAATGAAGCCTGGAACGGCACTGAGCAGGAACGCTTCTACAAGCTTGACGGAGACACACTCGAGGTCAGTACGGCCTGGATGCTGAATCCGTTAGTACGAGGAAATCCAATAGGAAGGGCTATTCTCCGTTTTAGACGCGAGTAATACTAATCTTGGCAACAGCGCCATCGTCTCCTCCTGTGGGCAGTAGTGGCCGCCGCGACGGAGCCCCCCGGCATCGGACCAGAGGGCTATCGCGATTGCAAAAATCAGCACCTGGTCAAGCCGATCACAGCGCGCCGATGCCGAACTTGCGCAGCACGAGGTCCGCCGTCTGCAAGGCACCTTCGACCCAGCCTTGCGCATCCGAATACGCTTCCCCGCAAATGTAGAGCGGCTTGTTCCCCATCGGCTGCACGATCTGCTGCTTCACTTCCCAGCTCTTCACGCCGATGTTCCAGCTGTTCCATCCACCACCGTACGGATCGTCGCCCCAGTCGCGGAACGCGGCATTCCTGACCTCGGGCGTGTACGACAAGCCGTGCATCGTCGCCAATTGCCGCGCCACTTCCGCGACCATCGGCCGAGGCGCCGCGTACTCGAACCAGGGCAACTCCGTGCGCTTGCCGCTGTCGCCGCCGTCGGCGCCGATGAATGGATCCGCCAGCTCCGCCACTTCCCGGTTGTCCGGCTTGGGCTGCCGGCGCTGCGGCCGCAAGCCGTCCCAGAAGCCGATGTTGGTGCCGTCGTCGTAGCTCGCGAGCAGCATCGACGGTCCACCTGTCGAGGGGAGACCGTCCGACTTCGGCCAGTAATAAACCTGCCGCACCGGCAAGTCCGTCACCGACCTGCCCGCTTCCAACGGAACGTAACTCGTCTTGCCCTTGTCATCCGTCTGATTGCCGCCCGCCGCGCGCCACCAGGGGTTGGCGTAGGTCGTGAACAGCTTGAACAACGGCCGTGGCGTCACGCTCGACGTGAGCCCCTGCACGTCGCCGAGCACGGGGCTGCTTTGCGCCAGCAGGTCGAGCGCGCGCCGCGGCATGGCCAGGATGACGTTGCGCGCACGCACCCGCTTGCCCTTCGCCTTGAACTCGAATGCGCCATCCACCCACTCGAGCGACGACACCGACGCGCCGAGCCGCACCTCGCCGCCCGCCTTCACGAACAGCCCGGCGACGGTCGTCGGCACTTCCTGAAAGCCCTTCTTGAACCCTCTGTACTCCGGATTGACGCCGAAGTCGGACAGAAACCAGGGAATCGCGTCGGCCGCGTTCCAATTGGTCAGCGTCGTGTTGTAGCCGCCCGCATCGACGCCGAGCTGATACGCTTCGCCGTCGATCACGCGCATCAGCACGTTCCAGAACCCTTGCTTGTAGAGCGGCACCCCGTCGAAGCTCGCCTGCTGGGCCATCTCTCTGCGCTTCTCTTCGGTCAGCCCCGCGTCGGTGATGCCCGGCACGATCTGCTCGATCGCATTGACGATGATGGCGCCCGCAGTTTGGCCGCGATCGAGGAAGGACAACTGGTACGGGACCTTGAACGGTTCATTGGTGAAGTCGGACAGCCGCAGATGCACGCCACGCAGATACGCGAGGTTCACCCCCTCGTCGACCGGAAACTTGTAGGTTTCGATTTGCTGACTCGGGGGCAGCGTGTGGTTCAGCGTATCGAGCAGCTTATTGATGAGCGGCTGCACCGCCGGCAGGATGCGCATGCCGCCGAGCTCCGCCACCATGTGCGGATTATCCGGCGGTGCGACCGAGAGGAGCCGTCCGCCGATGCGCTCGCTTTGTTCGAACACGACGATCTTGTGCTTCGAATCGGCCTGCTGCAGGCGCCAGGCGCTGTAGACGCCCGATACGCCCCCGCCCACGATAGCGATGTCGATATGTTCGTCAGCCATGGTCCTGCCTCCTGATTGTCGGAACCTGATTGAGGGTGCTTCGATAGCCGGCCGGCGCCGATCCCGGACGATTGCGCGCACTGCGCCCCGGCGCCGAACGGCGCGTGCGGGGGCGCCCGGCGGTCAGAAGATCAAGTGCAGGTTCGGCAGCTGCTGCGACCCTTCGCTGTTCGCGGACAGAGCGAACGACGCCTGTTCGTGGAACACGTCGAGGGGCGGCTGGGCGATGAAGCGCCGCAGCGCCTTGGCGTAGGCCTGCTGTTGGATCGGTGGCGTGGGCGGCGGATCGCCGGCGGTGCGCACGTCGAGCACGTACGGACGGCGCGACTGCAGCACGTGGTCGATGCCGCGTTTCACGGCGGCATGGACGCTCTCCGGGTGCTTGACGACCTCGCCGGCGACGCCGCCCATGGCTTGCGCGATCGACACGAAGTCGGGAGCGGGCCGCTGGATCCGCAAGTAGTCGGGATCGTTCGTCTTCGGCTTCCAGCCATAGTCGGGCGCCGAGCCGTACGCCTGCACCACCTGCTGCAGTCCCAGCTGCAGCGTGTGGTACTCGTGATTGTTGGTGACGATGTAGAGCACGCCCAGCTCGCGATGGCCGGCGGTCCACCAGGTCTGCGGATAGAACAGCGACGAGCCGTCGCCGATCGCGTTCACCACCAGGCTTGTCTCGATGCTCTGCCAGCCGTCCCGCTCGAGCTTGATGCCGAGCGAGGCCGGCATCGACCAGCCAAGCGAGCCGCCGCCGACACAGTAGTAGCTGATCGGCTCGGCCCCTTCGGTGCCGAGCGGCAGCAGGTACTGGAACGGCGCCGGATCGGAGACGGCTTCGTGGACATAGACGAACTTCCTGCCGAGGCCGCGAGCCTGAACCTCCCGGCGCAGTGCATCGGCGACGACGACGGCCCAGATCTCGTCCTGCTGCATGGCGAGCGAGAGATACCGGTCCCATTTGACACGCCGCTCGGCGTCCAGCTCGCGCAGCCGGTCGTTACGCGCGCCGGCGCCGGGCGGCGGATTCCTGCGCACGATATCGTTGAGGAGCGGCAGCGTGCTCTTGATGTCGCCGAACAGCGCTACTTCGCCGAAATAGTTCTTGCCGATGTCCCACGTGTTGTTGGTCAGGTAGACCTGCTTGACGCTCGGCGGGATCAACGGCCCGTCGGAATACTTGAAGATCGTCACCTGCGCCTGGTTGCTGAAGCCGACCAGGAACGCGACGTCGTGCTTGGCAAAGGTCTGCTGGACGCCCAGCTGGGTGCCGGGCAGCTCGCCCTGCCAGTGGAAGTCGTCGTTCGGATAGTTGGCGAGGCTGCTGAAGCTTTGCAGCACCACCGGCGCGCCGATCAGCTCCGCCAGTTGCTGCAGTTCGCGCCATGCGCCGGCATAGCCGACCGCGTCGCCGCCGACGATGAGCGGATTCTTGGCCTGGGCGAGCAGCGTCGCCGCCTCGCGGATGGCCTCGGCGTCCGCGGTGAAGCGCGGCGAGATCTGCGTGATGCCGGGCAAGCGGTCCGCGTCGCCGATGCGGCGCATCGTGAACTCCCACGGAATCGACACGAATACCGGCCCGGCGGGCGGCGCCATCGCCTCCTTGAAGGCCCGCTGCAGCACCAGCGGCAATTCTTCGGCGGCCCGCACTTCGTGGGCCCACTTCGTGTACTGCCGCGCGATATCGACCAGATTGGACGCGAGCAGCGGCTCCTGGGTCACCAACTCGTTCTGCTGCTGGCAGCAGAGGATCACGAGCGGCACTTGGGAGCGCGCCGCATTGAAGAGATTGCCGACAGCATGCGCGATGCCGGGCGTGACATGGACGACCACCACGCCGGGCTTGTTCGTCATCCGCGCCGAACCCATCGCCGCTCCGATGGCGATGTTTTCGTGCAGGCACTCGATGTACTCGACTTGATTCTCTGGATAAGACGTACCGTCGATGATCGGGATCTCGTTGGTCCCGGGTACGCCGAAGATGTAGTGAATGCCCAGCTCACGCAGTGCATCGAATACGTAGTCGCGCGCCCAGCGCGATTGCTGCCCATCAGACTCGCTTGCCATCACGTCCCCCGAATGGAATGCACTTCCCGCAATTGCCGCGGCGCGCGTCGATTGGCCATGCCGCGTTTAAACTCGATTACGGATGCAGGTATGTCTTATTACGTTTTTATTTCTGACTTACCGTTGTATTGCACAATGCTCCGCCCAGTCGATCAGATTGCCGGATACGACTGGGGAACGACCCGGTAGCAAGGCTTAAAGGCGTGTTATAAGTTCGCGCCATTACAACTTGGCGGTTCCAAACACGTAACTGGGAACTCTGACAGGTGAACGAAACTACGGCCTCCGCTTCAATACTCCGATGTCTAAGTTCCGGCAGGAAAACTTATCCTAACCAGGTGGGTCCGTTGCCGCCGTCTGGGCCAACGTCGCCTACCCGCCTGCGTTAGCAGCGAATCAACCTAAAACCTTTGACGACTCGTGCCTCGGTGCTGGGCGGACGAGTGCCTCGGTTCGGCCCGATCTGTCAAGATAGGCGCCGCCCGACTGACGCGTTTGTGGCGAAAATACACGCCGCATTTTTGATCCGAGAACGCCCGCAAACGATTGCTTATACTCTGTGCACCTCTCTTTTCGAGGCGCATCGTATGCGGCAGGAATGGCTTGAATATCTCCGGCAACTGAGCTGGAACACCCCGATAGCCTTGGCGCTAGCGTCAGCGACGGTCGGCTCGGTTGTCACGCTGTTTTGGATCGCCGCGCGGGATGCCCGGGCGCGCAAGCGGTGCCGACACCACACGGCACTGGAGCTGGCGCTATCGCTCGAGAGCTACGCCAGAACCTGCCGGACAATGATGCATAAGGCCGCTTGGGCGGCGTCGGAGCCGGTCGGCACGGCGAGCGGCGAAGCCTGCAAGAGCGTGTCCATTCCCGCTTTTGCCTACCCGGACAAGTTGCAGTGGGATGTCCTGAGCCGCAAAGTGATCTCCGAGTTGCGCGAATACCCGGCAATGGCCCATGCCGCCCGGGAATATGTGGAAGCATTCCGCGAATTCGGTGAGCCGATCGACCTTTGCGGTCAGGTCGAATACGAATGTGCGAAAGCCGCGATGGCAGCGTTAGCACTGGCTCGGACCACGCGCCGACGGCACGGAGCTGCGACATGGAAGCCAGGTGTCAAAGATTCGGCCATGGAGCGCGAACTGTCCGACTTCATTGCGAACGCTGAAGAAAAACGCAAGGAATCGCTCGAGCGTCGAACTGGACCCACGCTTGGTCGGCGAGCTGACGTACAGCCATTCAAACAACAGCTAAGCGCCTAAGACCTAGACCAGACAAAGGGACATCAATCTGTCGGGCGCCTCGCAGACTCCTTGACGTCGTTCGAGTCTTCATGAAAGCAATGGCCGTTTCCAAAGTTCAACGGCGGTTTGGCTCGTTCTGCAGTCCATCGCGGGGACCCGCCTCCACGATCCGTACTATCTCGTTCCTGTGCATCCTGTTACTCCCCCAGTGCCGCCGTCAGTTCAGGGACCACGGCAAACAGGTCGCCTACCAGCCCATAATCGGCCACGCTGAAGATCGGCGCTTCTTCGTCCTTGTTGATCGCGACGATCACCTTCGAGTCCTTCATGCCGGCCAGATGCTGGATCGCGCCCGAGATACCGACGGCGATATACAGTTGCGGCGCGACGATCTTGCCCGTCTGGCCGACCTGATAGTCGTTCGGCACGTAGCCAGCATCCACCGCTGCGCGCGATGCGCCCAGCGCGGCGCCGAGCTTGTCCGCCAGCGGCTCGAGCACCCGCGTGTAGTTCTCGCCGCTGCCGAGACCACGGCCACCCGACACGATGATGTTCGCCGACGTCAGTTCCGGACGGTCGAGCTTCGTCACTTCACGGCTCACGAACTGCGAGATGCCTGCGTCAGCCGCTGCTTCGATCTTCTCCAAGGCTGCGCTGCCGCCTTCGGCCGCGACGGGATCAAAGCCAGTTGCGCGAACCGTGATGACCTTGATCGCGTCTTGTGATTGAACCGTCGCTATTGCATTGCCCGCGTAGATCGGGCGTTCGAAAGTGTCGGCGCTGACGACAGCCGTGATCTCGCTGATCTGCGCGACGTCGAGCTTGGCTGCGATACGCGGCGCGATGTTCTTGCCGTAGGCAGTAGCCGGCGCGAGGATGTGCGAGTAATCCTTCGCTACGTTCAACACCGTCGCCTCGACGTTTTCCGCAAGGCCTTCAGCCAGTTGCGGCGCGTCAGCCAGCAGCACCATCGACACACCTGCCACCTTCGCTGCCGCGTCAGCCGCGCCTTGCGCATTGTGGCCAGCCACCAGCACGTGCACGTCACCACCGATCTTCCGTGCAGCAGCAATCGTATTCAACGTCGCTGCCTTGAGCGCCGTATTGTCTTGTTCAGCAATTACCAGAATCGTCATTTCATTCGTCTCCGTGTGCCCGAAAAATCACAGCACGTTGGCTTCCGTCTTGAGCTTCTCGACCAGCGTCTTCACGTCGGCAACCTTCACACCGGCGCTGCGCCTGGGCGGCTCGACCACCTTGAGCGTTTTCAGGCGCGGGCTCACGTCCACGCCGAGGTCTTCAGGCTTCAGCGTTTCCAGCGGCTTCTTCTTCGCCTTCATGATGTTCGGCAGCGTCACGTAGCGCGGCTCGTTCAGGCGCAGATCGGTGGTGACCACTGCGGGCAGCGTCAGCGACAGCGTTTCCGCACCGCCATCCACTTCACGCGACACGGTCGCCTTGCCGTCAGCCACGACGACTTTCGATGCAAACGTCGCCTGCGGCAGATTCGCCTGCGCAGCCAGCATCTGGCCGGTCTGGTTCGAGTCGTCGTCGATTGCTTGCTTGCCGAGGATCACCAGTTGCGGCTGCTCCTTGTCGACCAGCGCTTTCAGAAGCTTCGCGACAGCCAGCGGCTGCAGGTCTTCATTCGATTCGATCAGGATCGCGCGGTCCGCGCCGATCGCCAGCGCCGTGCGCAGCGTTTCCTGACATTGCGCGACGCCCGCCGACACCGCGATCACTTCCGTCGCCAC
Source organism: Trinickia camelliae (assembly GCF_053525655.1). Lineage (NCBI taxonomy): Bacteria > Pseudomonadati > Pseudomonadota > Betaproteobacteria > Burkholderiales > Burkholderiaceae > Trinickia > Trinickia camelliae. Next base: position 9,958 of record NZ_JBCHAA010000020.1, on the reverse strand, counting down.
GCCCGCTTCCTTCAGGCGCACCGCCTCTTCCACCGCGATTTCGTCGAACGGATTCATCGACATCTTCACATTCGCAATGTCGACACCCGTGTTGTCCGACTTCACGCGGACCTTCACGTTGAAGTCGACAACCCGCTTTACGGGAACTAACACCTTCATTTGATTTCCTTTGCTTGCCATTCAAAGACAAGCCCATGTGGCTGTGCGCTTCTATAGCTCATGACACGGTCTCAGTAAGATTTCGGCAGCCCCAATGCCTTCTCGGCAATGAAGCACAAGATCAGTTGCGGGCTGACGGGCGCAAGGCGCGGAATCCAGGCCTCGCGCATGTATCGTTCGACGTGATATTCCTTCGCGTATCCCATGCCGCCGTGCGTGAGGATCGCGTTCTGGCAAGCGTCGAAGCAGGCTTCCCCGGCCAGGAATTTGGCGGCGTTGGCTTCGGCGGCGCAGGTCCTGTTAGCGTCGTATCGCGACGCGGCCTTCAGCACCATCAGGTTCGCTGCTTCCAGCTCGATCCATGAGCGCGCGAGGGGATGCTGGATGCCCTGGTTCTTTCCGATCGGACGGTCGAACACAACGCGTTCGTTCGCATACTGCGCGGCCCGCTGAAGAGCCGCACGGCCGAGTCCTACCGCTTCGGAAGCAATCAGGATGCGCTCGGGATTCATGCCGTGCAGGATGTACTCGAATCCCTTGCCTTCCTCGCCGATCCGGTCGGCGACCGGGATGATCAGTTCATCGATGAACACCTGGTTCGAGTCGACGCACTTGCGGCCCATCTTCTCGATTTCCCGAACCTCGATGCGAGCGCGATCGAGATCGGTATAGAAAAGCGACAAGCCTTGTGTCCCACTCGCCTCCTCGATCGGGGTCGTGCGCGCCAGCAGCAATATCTTGTTTGCCACCTGCGCGGTGGAGATCCACACCTTTTGACCGGACACGACGTAGTGGTCGCCGCGCCGCGTCGCTCGTGTCCTGAGCTTGAGCGTGTTCAAGCCGGTATTCGGTTCCGTCACCGCAAAGCAGGCCTTGTCTCTGCCCTCGATGAGTGGCGGCAGCCAGCGCCGCTTCTGTTCGTCCGTGCCGTACACGACGACAGGGTGCAAGCCGAAGATGTTCATGTGAACGGCTGAGGCGCCAGACAGGCCGGCACCCGTCGCCGAGATGGTCTGCATCATCAGCGCTGCTTCGGTGATGCCCAGCCCGGCGCCCCCATACTCCTGCGGCATCGCGATGCCGAGCCAGCCAGCGTCGGCCAGCGCGCGGTGAAAGTCTTCCGGAAATCCCCCTTCACGGTCCTTGCGCAGCCAGTAGTCGGCGTCGAAGGGGGCACACACGCGCAGAACTGCGTCGCAGATCTGTTCCTGGTCTTCAGTCAGTTCGAAGTTCATCTCTGTTCCTGTGCTTCAGTGAATGCTGAGGTCATGGTTGAGGTCCGCTCTCCGGTCACTCCAGAGGCCTGAAGCTCGGCAATCTGTGCGGCGGAGTAGCCCAGTTCCTCGAGCACCTCGATCGAGTGCTCGCCAAGGCGTGGCGAGGGTGATACGTCGGGGCACGCGCTGCGCGACCATGCTGTCGGATTGCCGGGGGTGCGCAAGCACCCCTCCGTCGGATGCTCGACTCGCTTGATGAATCCCACCGCGTTCAGGTGCGGATCGTCCAGCAGGTCGAGCGGCGTATTCATCGGCATGTTGGGAATATCCGCGGCATCGAGCAGTTGCCGCCACTCGTGCGTCGTGCGCGTGCGCATCAGCTCGGCCACCTGCGCATAGATCTCGTCGATGTGCTGGGCCCGATTCGTGTGATTCGAGAAGCGGGTATCGCACTCGAAACGTTCACTCTGGCCGGTTGCAGCGAAGAAGGCTTTCCAGTGCTTGTCGTTGTAGATCAGCACGCAAAGATGGCCATCCTTCGTCTCGTAGGGTCGACGATTTGCTGTGAGCAGCCTGGCGTAACCAGGGTCGCCGTTCGACGGATCGAAGCTGAGCCCTCCAAGGTGATCGCCGAGTACGAACTGCGCCATGGCCTCGAACATCGGCACCACGATCGACTGCCCGATGCCCGAGCGTTCGCGCTCGTAAAGCGCAGCAGTCACCGCATAGACCGCATGCAAGCCGGTCACGCGGTCCGCCAGTGTCACCGGCGCATAGCAAGGCGTGTCGGCGCCGTACTGGCTCATCAGCCAGGGCAACCCCGTCGCACCCTGGATCAGGTCGTCATACGCAGACCGGGCCGCATACGGGCCATCCTGCCCGAAGCCACAGCACGACACGTGGACCAGGCGAGGATTGCGAGCCCGCACCGACTCGTAGTCGAGGCCAAGACGTGCCAGCGCCTTGGGGCGAATGTTCGAGATCAGTACATCGCAGCCGTCTACCAGCCTCAACATCGCTTCATGCGCCGCTGGCTGCTTGAGATCCAGCACGACGCTGCGTTTGCCCTGGTTGGCGTGCAGGAAGAGGTGCCCCATGCCCGCGTGATTCATCGGCCCGACATGACGCATGTTGTCGCCTTCGGGGGACTCGATCTTGATGACCTCGGCACCGAGCGCCGCGAGGATCTGGGTGGCGAATGGGCCCATGATCACCGTGGTGAGGTCGAGAATCCTGATGCCGGCGAGCGGCCCGCCACGCCCGGTCTTCATGGCCTGAACTCCGGTTCGATGCATGGCTGGGTGAGGGAACGGCATGTCATGGACGGTCTCCTTTGCTCGCTGCGTTTCCGGCTGCCCTGGCTAAGGCGCGGGAAGCGTCTTGAAGCGTTGATGGGGTTTCGATGAACTGCAGTGTCGGATAGCTGGTAAGATTCGTCCAATACGTAATTTCTAGTTTTTAATATTTTTTTTATCTCACCATGATTCCCGGCCGCCTGCTCAACCAGTTCATTGCCGTCGCCGAAGAACTGCACTTCGCGCGCGCCGCCGCGAGACTGCATATGGCGCAGCCTCCCCTCAGTCAGGCGATCAAGAATCTGGAGGAAATGATCGGGGTGCAACTTCTCGCCCGCTCGAAACATGCTGTGTCGCTGACACCGGCTGGGAGAGCATTCCTGGAGGAAGCACGAGAATTGATCGCACACGGACAGCGGGCGATCGATATCGCCCGGCGCGCAAGCGAAGGGCTCACGGGCAGAATCGCGATCGGTTTCATGGGATCGGTGAGCTATGAGTTACTGCCGCGAATCCTGCGCGAGTTCCGGACACAGTTCCCGGCGATACATGTGGATCTGCGCGAACAGACCTCGGTTGAACAGATAGAGAGCCTGCACGCCGGCAAGCTCGATCTTGGCCTTGTCCGGGTGCCGCTCGTCAACGCGGCCGACCTCAACATGCGCATCATCGAGGTCGAGCGTTTCATCGCGGTCCTGCCGCGAGATCATCGGCTTGCTGCTTGCCGATCGTTGCGCCTGGAGGACCTGTCAGATGCGCCGTTCATGATTTTCCCAGCGGACAAGAGTCCGAGCCTCCACGCGAAATTCCTGATGGCTTGCGACCAAGCCGGATTCAGCCCACGGATCGCTCACGAGGCGTGGCAAATGGCGAGTATGGTGAGCCTGGTCGCTGCGGGGATGGGTGTCGCGTTGCTGCCCGCACAGGTGCGAAACAGCCCGAACCCGGGTGTCGTGTACAAGGATCTCGACAATGATTCCGAGCACCTCGAACTCAAGATTGCCGCAGCGTGGCGTGGTGACAATCTCTCCGCCGGTGTGCATTCGTTGCTTTCCGTTCTAAAGGAAAACTGATCAAACGCTCGCCTCCGAGGTTGTCCCAGGAGCAGAATTCAATCGTAAAGTTAAGCTGGGTAAAAACTCGGGCAGCGTCGATTGCTGCTTCCGGCAGGGGATGCAAGCAAAGGTTCGCAAGAGGATGAATTTATGCTGCAATACTCCCATTGATCGATGCAAATTCGCATCACCCACGGAGACCCCCTCATGAACTGGGACGACACCCGCATCTTCCTCGCCGTGCAGCGCGAACGCACGCTCAGAGGCGCCGCCAAAACCCTCGATATCGATCAAGCCACCGTTGGACGCCGCATCGCCGCGCTAGAGAGCGTATTGGGCGCGACACTGTTTTTGCGCACCTCGGACGGCTACGTGCTGACGCCCGCCGGAGAGCTCGCGCTAAAAGCGGCCGAGAAAATGGAGCAGTTTGCGCACGATCTCGTGCGCCAGACGCAAGGCGTCGACACGCGCCTCGAAGGCGATGTCCGCGTGACCACCACAGATTCTCTCGCGCTCGAATTCCTGATTCCAGCGATCACGCGCCTACATGCCAAGCATCCCGATGTGCGGGTCCTGATGAGCACGTCGACGCAGGTGCTCAATCTCGCGAAGCGCGAGGCCGATATCGCGGTGCGAACGATGAAGCCCGAGAATCCCGATCTGATCGCGCGGCGGCTCGCGCGCTGGCCGACGGGGCTCTTTGCATCAAAGAGCTACTTGAAGAAGCACGGCGAGCCGGAGCCTGGAACCGCGTTCGCCGGCCATGAACTCGTCATGTATCACCCGTACATGACGGGCAACCGCGCACCGACGCTCGCGGGCGAGCCGATCCACGCGGGCCGGATCGTCTCGGCCGTCAATTCGAATCTGATGCTGCGCTCGCAGATCAAGGCGGGGCTCGGCATCGGCGAAATACCGGTTCCGCTCGGCGAGCGCGACGGCCTCGTGCACCTTTGGCCGGGCCATACACGCAACGTGCCCTATGAGGTGTGGCTCGTCACGCATCAGGACTTACGCCACACCGCGCGCATCCGCGCGATGATCGACGAGATCGTGGCCGGCTTTGAAACCTAGGCGTAAATCTCACCGTCCGAATCCACCTCGACGGTCACCGTTTCAAGCTTCGCCCCGGCACAGGGTCCTTCTATGCAGTGCCCATCCTCGAAACGAAACAGCGCGCTATGATGCGCGCACATCAAGACTTGGGCCCGATAGCACGATATCTCCCCAGGCTCGAAGTCGAGCGGCACCGAAAAATGCGGACAACGGTTGACGTAAGCCCACACCTGCTCGCCCCGCCGCACGACCACAATCGAGCGCTCCGCCTCCGCTCGCGCGACGACCCGCGCGCCACCGTCGGGAACGTCGTCGACACGGCACAACGGTATTGCGTCCATCGCCTCACACCCTCCCCTCGGGATTGCCAAGGCTCCAATCCCACGGGCGGACTTCGACCCGCTCGAACAATCCCGCCTGCATGTACGGGTCATTGCTGACGAACGCCATGACGTCGTCGATGGCTTCCGCTTCGATCACGAGCAAGGTGCCGTTCATCGCGTCGCATTGCGGTGCGAGCGTGGGTCCGCCGAGACGGACGAACACGCCGTGCTTCAAAGCGCTCCGCAAGTAGGTGCGATGCACTGAACGGACACGCTCGCGCACATCGCGCATGCCGGGTTTGTCGGTTGCGAAAACCGCGAAGTAGCGTCCCATCGCTTTCAGCTCCGATCCAGAACGACGTTCGTCGACATGACTTCTCCTATGCAATCGGCGCGGCGCTCACGCTGGCGCCACACCCTGCCATGCCCGCTGGAGCAGCGCGCGGATCGCCTCGCGTTCCACCGGACGCGGGTTGGCATACGGACTTTTGCATGCAATATCCGCAGCCTCGTCGAGCCCTTGCTCCGGCATACCGAGCGCCGCAAGCGACGTCGGAACGCCGAGCGCGCGGTTCAACGCGTAGAGCCGTGCCCCCGCCTCGGGGGCGTCGCTGCCGCCCAGCGCGCGCGCCACGCGCGCAAGCGCTTGCGGCGCCGCAGTGTGGTTGTAGTGCGCGGTATGCGGCAACATCGCCGCGTGTGTCTGCGCGTGCGGCAGATTGAACGTGCCGCCGAGCGTATGGCAAAGCTTGTGGTGCAGGGCCATGCCGACCGCGCCGAGGCACACTCCGGCGAGCCATGCGCCGTACAGGGCGCGGCTTCGCATCGCCGCATCGTCCGGCGCCCGGACGATGGCGGGGAGCGCCTCGCCCAGCGCGCGAATCGACTCCTCGGCCATCAGGCTGATAACCGGATTCGCATCTTCGGCGTAGAGCGCTTCCACCGCGTGCGCCATGGCGTTCACACCCGACGCCGCCGAGATGTCGGCCGGCAGCGAAAGCGTGAGCGACGGATCGTAGATCACCGTGCGCGGCAACACGCGCATATCGCGGCCGGTCCGCTTGAGGCGCCCTTCTGTCAGGCCGTAGATCGGCGTCATCTCCGAGCCCGCGTAGGTCGTGGGCACCGCGACGATCGGCAGCGGCGACTCGAGCGCGATCGCCTTGCCGAGCCCGATCGTCGAGCCGCCGCCCACGGCGATGCAACAGTCCGCATCGAGTGCCGCTGCAGCGTCGCGCGCAGCGCGCGCCACCTCGATCGGCACATGCATGACGGCCTGCGCGTGAACACCCGCTGCGCGCGCGCCGAGCACATCCGCCACCCGGTCGGCCAGCGCACGCTGTTCGGGCGTCGCCAGGATCAGCGCGCGCCGCACCCCGAGCCGCTCGACTTCCGCCGGCAGCGTGGCGAGCGAATCCCAGGCGAAGACCACGCGCGAAGGCATGCCCTGATAGACGAAGTGCTCCATCGACGGCCTCAGCGCTTGAAGTGCGGCGGCACGTGGCCGTCGACGTTGACCCAGACCGAACGGGCTTCCGTGTAATCGTGCATGGCCTCGAAGCCCATTTCGCGGCCATAGCCCGACTGACCCACGCCGCCGAACGGGCTGCCCGGATTGACGCGCTTGTAGCAGTTGATCCAGCACATGCCCGCATGAATCTGACCGGCCATCCGATGCGCGCGCGAGAGGTCACGCGTCCAGAGGCCGCTGCCGAGACCGTATGCCGTGCCGTTGGCAATGGCCAACGCCTCCTCGTCGGTGCGAAAACGCAGCACCGTCACGAACGGGCCGAACACTTCCTCCTGCGCCACGCGGTCGTTCGGGCCGGCGGCTTCGACCACCGTCGGGCGCACGTAGTAGCCGTTCGCCAGCGCCGCATCATGCGGGGCGCTGCCGCCCGCGAGCACGCGGCCACCCTCTTCGCGCGCCACGTCGACGAACGCCAGCACGCGGTCCTGATGCTGCTTCGAGGTGAGCGGGCCCATCTCCGTCTCGGGGTCGAGCGGATTGCCGACTCGGATCGAAGAAGCGAGCGAAGTGAAACGCTCGAGGAATGCGTCGGCGATGCGCTCGTGCAGGATGAGGCGCGAGCCGGCAATGCACGCCTGGCCCTGGTTGTGGAAGATCGCCCAGGCTGCGCCGTTGATCGCCGCGTCGAGATCGGCATCGTCGAACACGATGTTGGCGCCCTTGCCGCCCAGTTCGAGCTGCACGCGTTTGAGATTGCCCTGGGACGCCTCGACAATGCGCCGCCCCGTCGCCGTCGAACCCGTGAACGCGATCTTGCCGACGCCTTCGTGCTCCGCGAGCCGCTGACCCGCGGTATGCCCATAGCCCGGAACGATATTGACGACGCCCGCCGGAAAACCGACTTCGGCCATCAACTCGACGATGCGCAGCGTGGAAAGCGGCGTGATCTCGGACGGCTTCAGCACGACCGTGTTACCGGCCGCGAGTGCCGGGCCCATCTTCCAGCTCGTGAACATGAGCGGAAAATTCCACGGCACGATCTGGCCCACCACGCCGATCGGCGCGCGCTGCACGTAGTTGAGAAAGCCCGTTTCGACGGGAATCACCGAGCCTTGCAGCTTGTCGGCCATGCCGCCGAAGTAGCGAAAGCAGGCGGCCGTGCGGGGCACGTCGAGCGCGCGCGAGTCGCGGATCGGATGGCCCGTGTCGAGCGATTCGAGCTGCGCGAGCTCTTCGGCGTTTGCTTCGATGGCATCGGCCAGACGCAGTAGCAGACGGCCGCGCTCGGCGGCGGCCAGCGCGGACCACTTCGGGAACGCGCGCGCGGCGGCGTTCACTGCGAGATCGACGTCGGCGGCGGTGGCTGCGGCGATCTTCGCGATCAGCGAACCGTCGTGCGGATTGAGCACGTCGATCGTGCCGCCTTCGACGGCATCGATGAAGCGGCCGTCGATGAAAAGTTGGGTTTGCATAGATGGACCTTGGTAGATGCGGGCAGGCGAGGCGGCTTCAGAATTCGACCGGATACGGCTTCAGCTCGCCGCTCTCGTAGCGCTTGGGCAGGCCGGGCGTCGCGTTCTCCCAGACCAGCAACATCGAGCGCTTCGTCGAATAGCCTTGGTGACGGATATCTGCCGGCATCGCGCAGATGTCGCCCGCGCGCATCGTGATGCGTGCGCGCGGCGCGCCGGTGTTCTTGTCGCCGATGTCCCAGACGATTTCGTCGGAGAGCTGCAGGAACCACTCGACGCGATCGTTGCCATGAAAGACCGGCAGGATGAATTCCTCGGTGGTCGGGCAGAACAGGCTCTGGCCGCATACCGAGGTCACCGAGGGATTCCACGTGACGTCCGAGCGCGACAGATACTTGAACAGACTGAACGCGTGCAGCTGGCCCTCGAAGCCGGGCTCGACGTGCACTTCGGGCTCGTCCTGCTGCACATCGGCGAACGCGCGATTCACGGGCAGGTCGTCGCGCAGTGGCGAGTCGCCTTCGAGGCCCGGCATGCGGCGCGTCGCGATGCGCGTGCGCTCGATCGCGGCGTCGTTCTCGCCATGCTTGCGGCCGAATGCCGTGCCGGTTTCCTCGGGCGCCGCGAACGGGTCGAAGCCTTCGTTGGTCCAGTCGTGCAGGATCGCCTTGAAGGTCGCCATGATCGTCGGCGTCTCGAACGTCTCCGTGTAATCGACGCCTGCCTCTTTCATGATGCCGTTGAACGAACCGGCGTACGCGTCGACCTTGCCGTAGTGATTGCGCGTGCCGAACACGTGGTCGAAGTTGACCCAGCCGTAGAAGAAACCCCATGCGACGTCGCGCATCATCGCGCGCAGAAACGCGTCGGCGGGGATTGCGTGGGTGCGCGTCTGGCCTTTCGCGGGCCAGTGGATCTTGACGAAGTACTCGTCGCGTGTGAACTCGAACTCGCCGAGCGTGAAGCGGCGATAGCCGGTCACGGCATCGGGCTCGCTCGCGCGCACGGTGTCGGCGGCGAAGCCGCCTGTCAGGTCGAAGGACTCAAGGGTTGCCATGTTGTGTCTCCTGTCGGCCAGAGTTAGCGCTTCAGCGCTTACTCTGGCCCCATGCTGAGGTTGTCTGGAGTTAGCGCTTTAGCGCTTACTCCAGGCCCTCAGCGGATAAGTGATCTGGTGTTTCCGTGTTTCAGTGCAGGCAGATGTCGGCCCACTTCTGCACGGAGAGCTCGCCGAGCATCGTCTGCACGAGCGCCACGCCCGCTTTCCGCGCGCTGAAGCGGTAAGCGCAGCCGGCCGGCAGTAGCGCCTGATGACCGCGGCGCAGCACGACATGGCCCATTGGCCTGCCCTCTGGCTCGTCGCCAGCGCGGACGGTGCCTGTGCCGCTCTTTGGCGGCGCATCGAGCTTGATGAAGTCGACGCGCAGCTCGCCGTCCATGAGGATGACGAACTCATCGTGCGCACAGGCGAACCATTCGGACTGCCCTTCCGTGCGCAGCGTCTCGATCACGTATTCGAGGTTCTTGCCGACGACGACCTTTTCATAGGGCGCCGACTGTGAGGCCACTTCGAAGACATTGGAGAAGACATAGTGGCGGGCTTCGCCGCTCGTGATTTCGATCTCGCCTTTGTCGTAGGCGTCTAGCGAGCCAAAGAAGGTGTGGAATGAGGACTCGGTCATTGCTGTCTCCTGGAACGTTATTGAAGTGTCGTTGGGTTTCACTTTAGGAGCGTAGCGGGGTGGGAACAACCGGTGGTGGGGCGATTACGGTATTTGCGCTTCGCGAATAATCGCGACTGGCAGCTTTGTTCTTGCCGTTCAGGCTTTCGTGGAAACTTTGCCGTTTAGGTTTTCGTGGAAACTTTGAATTCGCGCCGGTCCGTATAGTCCGTCCCTCCCCGGGACCGG